>JAFSQI010000126.1 GCA_017446685.1 Butyrivibrio sp. | reverse complement strand
CAACGTTGAAATGAAGCTTGTTCTTGTATTTGAATCTTTATGAATTACGACGCATGTGCAGATCACTTAGCGAGGTTTTTTCGAGCTTAGTGAAATGTCATACAGCGTAGACGAAAACAAGCATTTATGTCCGCTTATATATTGGCTGACAACTGAATTGTAACTTAAGGGACTGTAATAAATTCGCACTATGTAATATATGACTAAAATTATGATATACTTTATGTCATGAGAAAGAAAAGAAGAGAGAAAAACAGGATAGGTGGAAACAGACGTTACAAAAGTGCGATACTGGCTTTTACGGTTACTTTTTTTCTAATACTTGCAGTTAGTATCCCGGCAATGATCATAGTGTCCGGAAAAAATAAATCCGGTGCTGAAAAGGATAAATTTACAGATTCATTGTCTATGAAGTGGGAAGCGATACCAAGTGATGAAAAAATTGTAAAAGCAGACATTGTTGAAGGCGGGGAAACGCAAGAAACAGAGACTGTTATCCAATATGACATACCAAAAGAGGATGAGGAATATACTCATATAATAGAGACTGCAGATGATGGCAGTGTTACTATCGGATTTGTGGGAGATATTCTTTTTGATGATAATTATGCTGTCGGAAACACTTTCAGAAAGAACGGAAATACCGCAGAAGGTGTCATTGGTTCAAGTCTTTTGGAAAAGATGAGAAACGTTGATATCATGATGGTAAACAATGAGTTTCCTTATTCAAATCGCGGGACCCCGACTGAAGGCAAGACCTATACCTTCAGAGCAAGGCCTGAAACAGCTCAGATACTTGGGACAATGGGTGTTGATATAGTTGGACTTGCCAATAATCATGCTTATGATCACGGTGAGCAGGCGCTTCTTGATACGTTTGATATTCTTGACAGTGTAGGTGTTGAATATGTCGGAGCAGGTCGTAACATAGATGAAGCATCACACACTGTTTATTACATCACAGAAAGCGGAATGAAGATAGCTTTTATCTGTGCTACTCAGATTGAGCGTCTTTCTAATCCTGATACCAAAGAAGCAACAGCGACGTCTGCAGGAGTTTTCAGGTGCCTTGATGATACTCTTTTGCTTGAGAGAATAAGACAGGCAAAGGAAAAAAATGCCTTTGTAATTGTCTTTGTACATTGGGGAACTGAAGGAACGTCTGAGATTGATTATCTTCAGAGAGATCAGTCAAAAGAAATGGCTGAGGCCGGAGCAGACCTTATAATCGGAGGTCATCCGCATGTGCTTCAAAAGATTGATTATGTTCAAGGTGTGCCTGTAGTTTATAGTCTTGGAAATTATATTTTTAACTCAAAGACTCTTGATACCTGTATGATCATTTCTACCATACATACAGATGGAACAGTAAACCTTCAGATGGTTCCGGCAGTTCAGAGCGGATGCTCGGTTAATGAGGCATTTGACAGCGAGGCACAGCGTATTTTTAATTATATGCAGAGTCTTTCACCTGGAATTGCGATTGATGCAGGTGGATACATATACAGCAAATAAACTTCGCACTTATAACTTTGTGCGAAGTTTATTTGTTTAAGCATTTATCTACAAAAAGATGAGCTTTTAAAAGATCCTGATTGTCAGGATGTGAGAGTGATTCTTCGTAATAAGAAAGCATGAGATCGATTTTTGTGTCATCACATTTCCCTCTGTAAGATTCATATTTATCACGGACAAATGAAGGCATTTTTCCAAGGCAGAAGTAAGAACCCAAAAAATTATTGTCATTTGGAATCCAAACCTTAATATTTTGCTCCAAAGTATCATAATAGCTCTTTGAACTGCCCATACCACAGGTTGCAAAAAGAGCTATATTCTTTTCGTGTAATGAAGAAAGAATATCTATTATTTCAAGACTGCAGGTGCCCCTGTTTACCCAAAAACCCACAAAGTAATTTTGGGCATCAAGTCTGCCGTTCCAGGAACGAACATCTATGATTTCCTTGTCTTTTTTGGAGCCGGGAAGTGATATATATATTTCTTCTGCCAGTTGTTTTGTATTTCCGGTCTCGCTGATATATACCACAAGATTTTTCAGCATAGGCAATGCCCCTTATTTTTTTCCTTTTTTGAAAACAGATAATATCTTTTTGGTAAAGCTGATAAAAGCTTCATTTTCTTTATATCGTTTGGTTACATTTTTGGAAAATAATCTAAAATAACAAAAAACAATAATAATGATGGCTACATAATAGAAAAAGTTTAATGATTCTATAGAGATAGAAACCAGTAGCGTAATGATAGCTAAAACCAGCAGAAACCGCGTGAGATTGTCGGTGCCATAGGCACCATATCTGCCACGAAAAAGGCGCAGCAATAAATTTCTCATTTGTTTCTCCTTGAAGTAAAAAAACATAGTCGGTGAAATCCCCACCGACAAGCATATTTTACGGTTAGATGGGCTTAAATTCAATGAATTGGGGATAAATTAGTATAAAAAAATTTAAAAGAATTTAAAAGAAATTTAAAAAAAGTACTTGCATTTTTTTATACTCTGAGATATTATATATTTCGTTGCTGCGTTACAAATAAATATGCCTCGTTGGTCAAGCGGTTAAGACGCTGCCCTCTCACGGCAGAATCAGCGGTTCGATTCCGCTACGAGGTACTGACTGTTATGTATAGTTCAAGTTAAACGCCCAGAATGTGATTCCATTCTGGGCGTTTTTTACATATGTTTATTTATTAACGTAAGGACTTTTTGATACATATTTTCGTCGGTGACGTTATTATCTGATCTAAACAGGTGGGCAATATTTACTTTTATAGTCATTTTGTTGCCGTTTAGTTCTCTTATGGATTCGAGAGCCTCTTTTAACTCATGACATAATTCTTCTAATTGAGACCGGTTACTTGTGTATATGAGCATTGCAAAATCAGAATGAATCATTCGGGCTATAGCGCACTTGTCCTTTGTGACTTTTAGTATTTCTTTGCCCATCTGATTTAAAAGTTTATTGACAAAATCTTCACCGTAGTCTGCCACAACTCGTGCATGTTTATTGTTTCTAAGGATTATAAGTGCATAGTCTTGCCCAAGCTCTTGATAATTTTGGGCGTAATCAATAAGGGCATCAAGAAAGCCCTTTTTATTCATAAATCCGGTTATCCTATCGGTTCTATTAATGTTATAAAGCTTGTCTATTCGAGCTATTTCCTCATCCACATCAAAAAAATACCCTAAAAGTCCGGAAATTTCATTGCCATCATATATAGGTGTCTTGTAGCACATAATGTTATGGGCAACACCTTTGACAATACAGTTGCCGGGAACACCTGAGATGACAGCTCCTTTTGAAAGAACATCAAGTTCATCATCTCTGTATAACTTTCCATCGGTGTGCCAGCCCATATCCTCATCATCCTTGCCGAGAATATCGTCAATAGTAAAACCGTAGAAGTCCAAAAAAGATTTGCTGGCGCCAAGAAAACGCCTGTTTTTATCCTTCCAGAAGAATTTCAGGTGAGAAGAGGTGACAACCTTTTCCCACATTTTTGCATTGTATTTTGTGTCATTGTTCATTAGGCCGTATTCATCGGGATTGTAAAGCTCTTGTATTTTCTTAATGATTGATTCAGTATCATCCGGGACAGACTTGGTACAAACAAGGAATTCTTTACCTTCAGTACCCGGAATTAGCATAATTGATATGCCCTTCCAATGATAGTTACCATCATGTTGCTTGATTCTTAATAAATTTTCAATATAACTTTTTGAACTGTTTTTTATACGGGTGTTAAGCGTAGACCAGTCAAAGAGGTCGTCAAATTTCTTTATATCAGCCGGTGCAATATATTCATCTCTAAACTTTTGTATGAAAGAATTTAAATCTATTTCTTCTCCGGACATATTCTTTACATAACGGAATTTCCCCACCAACGGGAGAATTATGTTTTGTGACGGATTGATCTGCGCAACAGTATCAAACATGTGATTGATTTCTTTTAATTTATAATCAAGACTGTTTTGTTTCTCAATATCAGCATCTGTTGAGATATTGCGGATGGAACTCATAATGATATGGCTGCCGGCATTTTCTGCAATCTCTTTTCCCTTAATACATAGAATATTTCCGTCAACGGTGTAGTAGAATGTCTCGAGATTCTTGCTCTGCGCTATAGTATCAGCGAATTTTTTGAATTGTGCATTAAAAGGAGAACCTGAATTGAATATGATCTGATCAATTTTTTTGAGATCATAAGGTTTGTTGAAACACTGAGATTTAAAGGCATCATTCATGAAAAGAGTTCTGATATGACCATTATTATCTTCAAAAAGTGCCAGGGAAGCATCTGTACGTCTTGCGCTGAAACTGGCCACATCGTAGAAATGACGCCACTGTCTTTTTTCAATTTCTATCTTACTTTTTTCTATATGGGTAAAAAAATCCTGTATAGGCATGGGTTTACCATAGTAGTAGCCCTGAAGCCTGCCACAGCCGATGTTTTTAAGAAATTCAACTTGTTCCTGAGTTTCTACTCCTTCCGCTAAAGTCATGACATCTATGTCCTTTGCCATGATGACAGTTGAAGTTATTATAGCCTTGGATTTTGCGTCAAAGGAATGAAGAAAAGACATATCAAGCTTAAGGGTATCAAAATGATAGTCCTTAAGGACGGTAAGAGAAGAGTATCCGCTTCCAAAGTCGTCCATCCATACTTCATAGCCGGTATTTCGGAATCGTTCAATCATTGCAGACATCATTTCTGCATCGGAGACAATCATGCTTTCTGTTATTTCGATATGAATATAGTCTCTTGGGATATCGTATTCGTCAACTGCATCCTCTAATACCTTAAGCATGTCAGTGGCTTCAAGATCGAGTCTTGAAAAATTAATTGATACCGGAACTGCATCCAGACCATTATTAATACGCGCTGAAATATCGGAACAGACTTTTTTTACAATCCAGCAGTCAAGCTTGTGTATTTGTCTGCTTTCTTCAAGAGCTCCAATAAACTTATCAGGTGAAAGAAATCCAAATTCAGGATCTATCCATCTTGCCAGAGATTCGGCGCCGCAAAGCTGCCCTGTGAGTGCACGAACAACAGGCTGGTAATATACTTTTATCCAACCATTTTCCAGAGCTTTCTCAATATTGGAAACCACGTAATTCGCGATTTTTTTGCATTCCATATCATTGTCTTTGGTGGACGGCATAAACGATATCTCCGTGAGTTGTTATTGCTATATTGAGCATAACATAAGAAGTGTATCAGTGCTAATACAAATTATTAAATAATTATAAATATTGCAATATATACTGTTCAGTTGTCGTTACAATTCAGTCGTCAGCCTGATTATATGAGTGGACATAAATGTGCAATTCTCGGACGAGGAGATAATTCATAGGATGAAAATACAAGAACAAGCTGAATGCTTTGAACAACGTTGAAATGAAGCTTGTTCTTGTATTT
>JAFSQI010000125.1 GCA_017446685.1 Butyrivibrio sp. | reverse complement strand
GTCAGGGATTTTTTTATGACTTCTTGCGGGCAAAAGCGGAAATTTCCCGCAAGAATCTGGCTTCGCCAGATACGCTTTCATCTAAAGATGAAAGCTAGTCCAGTACGGTTTCTGTTTTTCTGAGGAAAAACAAAAACCTATGCGTTCCTGCAGATGAGTCGGAACGCTTTTTGCTTATTATAAGCAAAACCATAATCATTAGTTTGTAAAAAAATTCTTTTTGGAGGAATTAATTATGATCAAGGAAGCTATTGTAAAAATTGTAAACAAAGAAGACCTTTCCTATGCGGAAGCTTATACCGTCATGAATGAAATAATGAGCGGTGAAACAACTCCTACACAAAATGCAGCTTTTTTATCAGCTCTTTCAACCAAAAGCGCAAGAGCAGAAACAACGGATGAAATTGCAGGTTGTGCTACAGCTATGAGAGAGCATGCCACTCACGTCGAAACAGGAATGGATGTTTTTGAAATAGTTGGAACCGGTGGTGATAATGCTCACAGCTTTAACATTTCCACAACATCGGCACTCGTAGCTGCAGCAGGTGGAATGAAAGTTGCAAAACACGGAAACAGGGCAGCTTCATCAAAAAGTGGAACAGCCGATTGCCTCGAAGCTCTTGGTGTAAATATCGATCAGAGTCCTGACAAATGTATAGAGCTTCTTGAAAAAGTTGGAATGTGCTTTTTCTTCGCACAGAAATACCACACTTCAATGAAATATGTCGGACCAATAAGAAAAGAACTTGGATTTAGAACAGTTTTCAATATCTTAGGTCCTCTTACTAATCCTGCCAAACCATCAATGCAACTTCTTGGAGTATATGATGATTATCTTATTATTCCACTTGCACAGGTTTTAATAAATCTTGGTGTAAAACGAGGAATGGTAGTATTTGGTCAGGATAAACTTGATGAAATTTCAATGAGTTCTCCAACTTCCATCTGTGAAATCAATGATGGCTGGTACAAATCCTACACAATCTGTCCTGAAGATTTTGGATTTAAGACTTGTTCTAAAGATGATCTTGTCGGAGGTACTCCTGAAGAAAACGCACAGATTACCAGAGACATTCTTTCAGGAAAAGAAAGAGGTCCAAAGCGTGAAGCAGTTCTCTTAAACGCAGGCGCTTCACTCTATATTGGTGGCAAAGCAGACACCTTTAAAGAAGGAGTTGAACTTGCTGCTAAAATAATTGATTCCAGAAAAGCTACTGAAACCTTGAATAAATTCATTGAAATCAGCAATTCATAAAAATTTATTATCAACTATCAAAGCACAAAGGTAAAAAAATGGCAAATACTATTCTTGATAAGCTTTCAGATTATGCAAAATACAGAGTTTCACAAAATAAGAAACTCCACTCATATGAAGATATCAGACGAGAAGCGGAGTCGCTTCAAAAAGGCAATTTTGAATTTGAATTAGCTTTAAAAAATCCTGGATTGTCTTTTATCTGTGAATGTAAAAAGGCATCCCCATCTAAGGGGCTTATTTCACCAGATTTTCCATTTCTTGAAATTGCAAAGTCCTATGAAGAGGCTGGAGCTGACTGTATTTCTGTCTTAACTGAACCTAAGTGGTTTCTTGGTTCAGATGATTATCTTAAAGCCATCGCAGAAAACGTAAAAATACCATGTATCCGGAAGGATTTTACTGTTGATGAGTACATGATTTTTGAAGCTAAACTTCTCGGCGCAAAAGCAGTTCTTTTGATTTGCTCAATTCTTGATAAGTCACAGTTAAAAGAATATCTTGCAATTTGCGACACCTTGGGCATTTCAGCTCTTGTTGAGGCACATGATGAAAATGAAATTGAAACTTCTCTTGACATTTCTGCAAGAATTATTGGGGTAAATAACAGAAATCTCAAAAATTTCAGCATTGATACAAATAACAGTAGAAAACTTAGGAAACTCGTTCCCGGAAATGTACTTTTTGTTTCTGAAAGCGGAATTTCAAGCCCGGAAGATATTAAGTCTATAAAAGATTTTGGTGCCGATGCAGTTTTGATAGGAGAGTATCTTATGAAATGCGAGGATAAAAAGAAACTATTATCAGAACTAAAGATGATCTAGATTTTTTTAATTGGAGTCCTTATGACAAAAATAAAGATGTGCGGCCTTTTTAGAAATATTGACATCGAATATGCCAATAAACTTATGCCGGATTATATCGGTTTTGTTTTTTACAAAAAAAGTCACAGATATGTTAATGCCGAAATGGCTTCAATTCTTAAGTCCGAGCTTAATCATGACATTAAAGCAGTCGGAGTTTTTGTAAATGACGATATTTATTTTATTTCCGAACTTGTACGAAAAAAAATAATTGATGTAGTTCAGCTTCATGGCACTGAAAACGAATCCTACATAAAAAAACTAAGAGAATTATGTAGCAATCCAACGCTTGAAATTATAAAGGCTTTGCAGATAAAAGATTGTAATACTTCTGATTTATTCAGCAGATTATATAATCAACAACATGATTTTAATTATATCAATTTTGATTATTCCTGCTATCCGAATTACTATCTTTTTGATTCCGGAATGGGTAGTGGCAGCACCTTTGACTGGGAAATATTAAATACAATTAATAAATATCATTTTCCAATTTTCCTTGCCGGAGGGATTACTCCCGACAACGTTGATACTGCTATTAAAGAGGTTAACCCTTTTGCTATAGATGTAAGTTCAGGAATAGAAACTGATAAATTTAAAGATTTTTCAAAGATGAAAGATTTAATCGATAAAGTAAATTCGTTTAATAAAAGAGGAGAAAAATATGAGTAATTCGAAAGGAAGATTTGGTGTTCACGGAGGTCAGTATATTCCTGAAACCCTCATGAATGCTGTTATAGAACTTGAGGAAGCCTATAATCATTACAAGAATGATCCTGATTTTAACAAAGAATTAAATGATCTTCTTAATGAATATGCCGGTCGTCCTTCACGCCTTTATTTTGCAGAAAAAATGACAAAGGATCTTGGAGGAGCAAAAATCTATTTAAAACGTGAGGATTTAAATCATACTGGTGCTCATAAAATTAATAACGTTCTTGGTCAGGCGCTTCTTGCAAAAAAAATGGGAAAAACAAGACTCATCGCTGAGACAGGTGCAGGCCAACATGGTGTTGCTACAGCTACAGCGGCTGCCCTTATGGGAATGGAATGCGTTGTTTTCATGGGTGAAGAAGATACTAAACGACAAGCGCTTAACGTTTACAAAATGAAATTACTCGGAGCTGAAGTAGTTCCTGTTACTTCAGGAACAGCTACTTTAAAGGATGCAGTATCAGAAGCAATGAGAGAGTGGACCAGTAGAATATCTGATACACATTATTGTCTTGGTTCCGTTATGGGACCTCATCCTTTTCCAACCATTGTTCGTGATTTTCAGGCAATAATTTCCAAAGAAATTAAAGAACAACTCATGGAAAAAGAAGGCAGACTACCAGATGCTGTAATTGCATGTGTTGGTGGTGGTTCCAATGCAATTGGCACATTTTATAACTTTATTGAAGATTCATCTGTAAAACTTATTGGTTGTGAAGCTGCCGGAAGAGGAATAGATACATTTGAAACCGCAGCAACAATTAACACCGGAAGACTTGGGATATTTCACGGAATGAAATCTTATTTTTGCCAGGACAAATATGGCCAGATAGCTCCTGTTTATTCTATTTCCGCAGGACTTGATTATCCGGGAATAGGACCTGAACATGCTTATCTGCATGATATACATAGAGCAGAATATGTTGCTATTACTGATGATGAAGCTGTTGACGCATTTGAATATCTTTCAAGAACTGAGGGCATAATTCCTGCAATTGAATCCTCACACGCTCTTGCTTATGCAATAAAAATAGCTCCAACAATGGATAACAATAAAATAATCGTTGTAACTATTTCCGGAAGAGGAGATAAGGACTGCGCAGCAATTGCAAGATATCGTGGTGTTGATATTAATGATTAAAAAAATTCTAACAATTTGATTTTTTATGAAAGGATTGTTTATGAGCAATATTAAAAAAGCTTTTGAAAATGGAAAAGCATTTATAGCATTTATAACCTGTGGTGATCCTGATCTTGAAACAACAAAAGAAGCTGTAATAGCTGCAGTTAAAGGTGGGGCTGACCTTATTGAACTTGGAATTCCTTTTTCAGATCCAACCGCTGAAGGTCCTGTAATACAGGGAGCAAATCTCAGAGCTTTAAATGGTGGCGTAACAACTGACAAGATTTTCGATTTTGTTGTTGAACTCAGAAAGTTCGTTTCTGTACCTATGGTATTTATGACCTATGCAAATGTTGTGTATTCTTATGGTTCCGAACTTTTTATAGGAAAATGCAAAGAAATTGGTATCGATGGTCTTATTCTTCCTGACCTACCTTTTGAAGAAAAAGAGGAATTTAGTGGTATCTGCGATAATTATGATATTGATCTTATTTCTCTAATTGCACCTACTTCTGAAAATAGAATTGCAATGATTTCAAAAGAAGCCAAAGGATTTCTTTATATTGTTTCAAGTCTTGGTGTAACTGGAACAAGAAGTAATATCACTACTGATCTTGATTCTATGGTAAGTCTGGTTAGAAAAAACACTGATATCCCATGTGCTATAGGCTTCGGAATCTCAACTCCGGAACAGGCTGCAAAATATTCATCTATCTCTGACGGTGCAATTGTAGGTTCTGCAATTATAAAGCTACTTGAAAAACATGGTAAAAATGCTCCAAAATATATTGAAGACTATGTACATAGCATGAAAGAAGCAATGTGATTATTTATTTGAAAATTTTTTCTATATAATGTTTTAAAAAAAAGGCTGTCGCTTTATGATGATATGATACCTCCAAAGTTGTATTTGGATATTTAATCTACCTACTTTTAAGGTATCATATCATAATAGTGACAGCCCCTTTATTTGAAAGCTTTAACTTTCAAAGCTCATTTCATTTGCTCACAAGCACACCTTTAGATGAGCATTTTTTTACTTATTACTTTTTATCCGCTGCAAGTTTTCATCTGTTTCTTTTAGCATCTCACGCAAAGAAAGATTTTTGTCATAGCCAAATTCACAAATTGAGTATTGAAGATGATTTATGTATCTTGTTGATTCAGATAGAAGATTAGCATTTTGTTCTGACATTTGTTCTCTGAAAAAGTCAGCCTTTCCATCTTCGTTTGTAATATCTATTACTGCAAACTCATCTCCACGTATTCTTCCGTAAATGCAACCTTCAAACACCTCTTCTAGAATTCCTGATACTTTCTTTACAGCACGGTCACCTTCTTCATGCCCAAACATCTGGTTTATTCCTTTCAAGGATTCCATGTGTATATAAGCAACAATCGCTACACGACCAGGTCCAAAGTTTTCTTTTAAAAGATCATAGGCTTTAGCAAAGAAACCTCGCCTGTTTAAACCACCTGTCAAATAGTCTTGATCACCAATATGATCAAGCACCGAATCATCCCTTGCTAACTCCTCCTGTACTTCATAAAGCTCTTCATTAGTTTTTCTAAGTTCTTTCTCAAGATAAGAAACTCTTGCAACACCCGTAAGTATACTAACAATGTTTTTAAAGAAATAATCAGTTAGCACACTATTAATAAAATCAGTTATAAAAATACCTAGCTGACTTTCACCAACAAAAATATTTCCCGCAATTAAAACTTTATTATTTTTTCCCACAAATGAAGATATTATTTTTCCAGTACTTATACTTTGATCTTCATTTACGATAATGCCATTTTTCATATAACCTTTTACAGTTATTTCTTCAGGCTTGTTCCACCAATATTTTATATTATTTCGAACTTTTTTATCGTAAATATATATGCCACAATTCTTAATTTCATAGGATGAGGCAATTTTTATAAATTCAGAATAAGCTTTTTCAGACTGATATTTTCTGTTTAAAAGTTTGTAACCTATATCTGATAAAACTTTTATAGCCTGTAGACTGTCATTTTCAATATATGAACATTTCTGAACTGGGGCTGGAGATGGGAGCTTATTTTCAGATACATAATAAAATGCATCATAAACAGCTTCATATCCAATCTGTTCAAACTGATCATGATCAGTTTCAATCTGATTTATGCTCATATAACCTTCCTGTTCAGTTAAAGTGAGCACAGGAATCTCAGAAAATTTATTAAGAAAAGCCTCTTTTTTTAGTATTGTTGCAGTTTTCCCAATTCTGTCTATGTCAATTATTAACGCATCAAATTCTTCACTATTTGCATAATCAAATAAAGCAGAATATTGATAACTAAATGGATCATCTTCTTCCTGCTCTGAAATAAGATATCCTCCAGGCATAATGACAAGATTTATTTGCCTGTCATTAGCTGCCTGTTTTGCCCCAATACATATTTTCTTAACTTCTTTATCCTCAAGTTCTGACACTAACAGTCCGATGTTCATTGGCCCCTCATTCCTCTGAAATATCTCTGCTGCAGTTATAATTTAGTTTCTTTTTCGTTTTTTCTTATGAAATGCGCAGTAAACTGCGCATTTTAAATCCGAACTGTAACTGTTATTATTCTTCGTCTTCTTTTATTTCATTACTCTCTTCAATTTCTTCAGGAATATCATCGATATTATCTATATCTTTGTCACCATCAGAAATTTTTTCTCTTACTTTTGCAATCTTAGCTACAGTTACTCCCTTATCAAGATTTATCATCTTAACACCTGAAGTAACTCTACCATGGATTGTAATCTCATCCATTCTAAGTTGAATAACCACTCCGGCGTTTGTAATCATTAAGATCTCATTATCATCATTAACCGCCTTAACTCCTACAACATTTCCGGTCTTTTCAGTTATCTTATAACACTTTACGCCTTTACCGCCTCTGAACTGACTACTAAACTCATCAAGTGTAGTTCTCTTTCCATAACCTTTTTCAGAAACTATCAAAAGAGAATTTCCCTGTGTATTAAGCTGCATTCCAACGATTTCATCAGTATCGTCAAGCATCATTCCGCGTACACCAATTGAAGATCTACCTGTAAAACGAACGTCCTCTTCATCAAAATGAATACACATTCCATTCTTTGTTACAAGGAATATTTCTGAATCTTTGGAAACTGTTTTAACTTCAATCAGTTCATCATCATCTCTAAGTACAATCGCAATAAGACCTGATTTTCTTACATTTGAAAACTCAGTAATAGGAGTCTTTTTTACTGTACCTTTCTTTGTAACCATGAAAAGACTCTTACTTTCATCATCAAATCCCTTTACAGGAATCATTGCAGAAATCTTTTCTCCGGGAGCGAGTTGCAAAAGATTTACAATTGCCATACCTCTTGATGTTCTTGAAGCCTCCGGAATCTGATATGCTTTTAATCTGTAAACACGTCCGGTATTTGTAAAGAACATTATATAGTTATGGGTAGTTGTCATAAGAATATCTTCCACAAAGTCATTTTCAATTGTGGTAATACCCTTAATTCCTTTACCTCCACGGTTTTGTGCTTTAAAGTTATCAATTGACATTCTCTTGATATATCCGAGATTTGTCATTGCGATAACAGTATTAACATTTGGAATAAGATCCTCTGTATCTATATCAGAATCATCATGTCCAATCTGAGATTTTCTCTCATCACCATATTTATTGGCTATTTCACTTATTTCAGTTCTGATAACTCCAAGAAGAATTTTTCTATCTGCCAGAATTGCTTTTAACTCCTCAATTTTCTTAAGTAGTTCAGCGTGCTCCTGCTCAAGTTTATCTCTTTCCAAACCTGTCAGAGTACGGAGTCTCATATCTACAATAGCCTGAGCCTGAAGATCGGATAAACCAAAACGCCCCATCAATTGCTCTTTAGCAATAGCTACGGTGTCACTTCCTCTGATTATTCTGATAACTTCATCAATATTATCAAGAGCAATCAGCAATCCCTCTAAGATATGATTTCTTTCTTCTGCTTTGTTAAGATCATATTTTGTTCTTCTGGTAACAACTTCTTCCTGATGAGCAATGTAATGCTTGAGCATCTCTGTAATACTAAGCACTTTAGGCTCATTGTTAACAAGAGCAAGCATGATAATTCCAAAAGAATCCTGCATCTGCGTATGCTTATAAAGTTTATTGAGCATGATATTTGGATTTACATCATTTCTAAGCTCAATAACTACACGCATACCTTCTCTATCAGACTCATCGCGAAGAGCAGTGATTCCATCAAGTTTCTTGAGCTTCACAAGCTCTGCAATCTTTGAAATCATATTTGCTTTATTTACAAGGTATGGCAGCTCAGTTACAACAATCCTGTTCTTACCATTCTGCATAGGTTCAATATTTGTAACAGCCCTAACAATTACCTTACCACGTCCTGTTCTGTAAGCTTCTTCAGCACCTCTTGTTCCAAGAATTATTCCACCTGTAGGAAAATCAGGAGCTTTTATGATTGGCAATATTTCTTCAATGTCTGTCTCTCTGTCTTCTAAAACTCTGTTATCAATCATCTTAACAACAGCATTTACAACTTCTCTTAAGTTGTGGGGTGGAATATTAGTTGCCATACCTACAGCTATACCGGTTGTTCCGTTGACCAAAAGGTTAGGGTATCTGCTTGGAAGGATAGATGGCTCTTTTTCTGTCTCATCAAAGTTTGGTACAAAATCAACAGTATCCTTGTTGATGTCAGCAATCATCTCCATAGAAATTTTGGTGAGTCTAGCCTCTGTATATCTCATAGCAGCAGCACCATCACCATCAACTGATCCAAAATTTCCATGTCCATCAACAAGACAATATCTCATAGACCATGGCTGTGCCATGTTTACCAATGCACCATATATTGAACTGTCACCATGTGGATGATATTTACCCATGGTATCACCGACGATACGTGCGCATTTACGATGTGGCTTATCCGGTCCATTGTTAAGTTCTATCATGGAATAAAGTATTCTTCTTTGAACCGGTTTAAGACCATCTCTAACATCCGGAAGTGCTCGAGATGCAATAACACTCATAGCGTAGTCTATATAATCAGACTCCATTGTTTTCTGAAGATCAACCTCTTTTATTCTGTCAACGGTTGTCTTGTCAAAAACATCATCTTCCATTCCGTTGTTGTTATTGTTATTATCTGCCATTATCTTTTACCTTTTCCAAGCATGTATATTATAAATGCTTTTTCTTATACTTAAAAATCTAATCAGCCCTTGAAGTTTTTTATACGCCAAAATTTATCAGAAAATATCCAGGTTTTTAACAAATTTAGCATTTTTCTCGATAAATTCCCTTCTAGGCTCTACCTTGTCTCCCATAAGAGTAGTAAAGGTAACATCTACATCTGACTCAGATTCTTCATTCATATTCACTCTAAGAAGAACTCTTCTGGCAGGATCCATTGTTGTTTCCCATAGCTGTTCCGGATCCATTTCTCCAAGTCCCTTGTATCTCTGAATCTTATTATTCTGATCCCTTCCGACATCTGTTAAAATCTTATTTAATTCTTCATCGGAATATGCATACCATACTTTTTTATTCTTCTCAAGCTTATAAAGTGGTGGTTGCGCAAGATATACATGGCCTTCCTTGATAAGCTGAGGCATAAATCTATACAAAAAAGTGAGCATGAGAGTAGCAATATGTGCACCGTCAACATCGGCATCAGTCATGATAATGATTTTGTCATATCTTAATTTGCTGATATCAAAATCATCATGAATACCTGTTCCAAATGCTGTAATCATAGCTTTAATCTCAGCATTTCCATATATTCTGTCTACTCTTGCCTTTTCAACATTAAGTATTTTTCCTCTAAGAGGAAGAATAGCCTGAGTAGCACGGCTTCTTGCTGTCTTAGCTGATCCGCCGGCAGAATCTCCCTCAACGATAAATATTTCACAATTTTTAGGATCTTTGTCTGAACAGTCTGCAAGTTTTCCCGGAAGTCCGAGTCCGTCAAGCGCAGACTTACGCCTGGTAAGATCCCTTGCTTTTCTCGCTGCATCCCTTGCTCTCTGGGCAAGAATTGCTTTTTCCAAAATCTGTTTTGCTACATTTGGATTCTGCTCAAGATAGTATGTGAGCTGCTCACCAACAATACTTGCTACAGCACCTCTTGCTTCTGAGTTTCCAAGTTTTTGTTTTGTCTGTCCTTCAAACTGTGGATCCTCTATCTTTACACTGATAATTGCAGTGAGTCCTTCTCTAATATCTTCACCTGTAAGATTTTCCTCACTATCCTTTAACATTTTATTGGCTCTTGCATAATCATTGAATGTTTTAGTAAGAGCAGCTTTGAATCCCTCAAGGTGTGTACCACCTTCAGGGGTATTTATATTATTTACAAATGTATAAATACTTTCGTTGTATGAATCATTATGCTGAAAAGAGACTTCAACCTGAACATTATTCTTATTTCCGTCAAAGTACATAATATCTTCGTAAAGGGCGGTTTTACTCTTATTCAAATACTGAACAAACTCTTTTATTCCGCCTTCATAGTGAAATACCTGCACAATAGGATCTTCATCTTCAGAAACTCTCTTATCTGTTAGAGTTATTTTAAGTCCTTTTGTAAGGAATGCCATTTCACGAAGTCTCTGCTTTAAAATAGCATATTCAAATACTGTAGTTTCCTTGAAAATCTCGGCATCAGGCTTAAAGTAAACTTTTGTTCCGGTAATATTTTCCGGTGCATTGCCTACAACTTTAAGAGGATAGCATACTTTACCTCTTTCGTATCTCTGCTGGTAAATTTTCCCACCTCTTGTTACCTGAACTTCAAGCCACTCGGAGAGAGCATTAACTACAGAAGCACCAACTCCGTGGAGTCCACCTGAAACCTTGTATCCTCCACCGCCAAACTTTCCTCCTGCGTGAAGAATAGTAAATACAACTTCTACACCTGTAAGTCCTGACTTATGGTTTACGTCAACCGGAATACCACGACCATTATCCTGAACTACTATAGTGTTGTCTTCATTTATCGTGACCTCGATGTGATCACAGAATCCTGCAAGCGCTTCATCTACAGAATTATCAACGATCTCATAAACGAGATGGTGAAGACCTCTGCTGGCAGTGGTACCGATATACATACCCGGTCTTTTTCTTACTGCTTCAAGTCCTTCAAGAATCTGGATTTGATCAGCACCATAGTTTACTGTTTCTTCACTCATTTTTTGCTCCTAATCTAATTAGTTTTCACTACTTACTGTTCCATCAGTTACCTTGAACAGTTTATCTATTGCAAATCTATTGTTTACAAATTCATCAAGTCCGGTGCATGTAATAATTGTCTGGATATCACCTATAGTATTTAACAGATAATTCTGCCTGTTACTATCAAGTTCAGATAATACATCATCTAACAAAAGTACCGGATTTTCCTTTTTTGCTTTCTTTACAATCTCTATTTCTGACAATTTCAAAGACAATGATGCCGTTCTTTGTTGTCCTTGAGAACCGAATTTTCTAATGTCGATTTTCTCATCAAGTTCGCCATTTTCATTTTTTCTCTTTTGAACAACAAAAGAAAAATCATCCTTATGAGGACCGACCGTTGTTTGTTTTGCGAAACTATCCTTTTGTCTTGCAAACTTTATTTTTTTTTCTAATTCATCAAAAGGGGCATTTGGCTCATAGTAAATTGACAGGACTTCTTTTCCTCCCGTCAGTTTTTCATGAATAGGTCTTATAATTTCATTAAGATCTCTGATGAATTTTTCTCTAGTCTTGATTATGACAGATCCATATTCGCATAGCTGCTTATCTTGAACATCTAAAAGTACGCTATTTTCAGGATGTTCATATAGATCCTTTAGAACTTTGTTTCTTTCAACAATAAGTTTATTGTACTTAGTAAGACTATTCAGATATATCTGATCCAATTGACACAACTCCATATCCATGAATCTGCGTCTTTCAGATGGACCATTTTTTATTATACTAAGATCCTCAGGAGAGAAAAAAACTACATTTAACCTTCCAATCAGGTCAGAAGCTCTTTTTATTTTTTGACCATCTATAGCAATTCCCTTTGATTTACTCTTTCTTAGATGCATATCTACACGATATTCTGCACCATCTTTTTCAAGAATAGTTCTAACATGAGCTTCTTCTTTTCCAAATCTTATTACTTCTTTGTCCTTACTGCCTTTATGTGATTTGGTTGTTGCCGACAAAAATATCGCTTCAAGAATATTTGTTTTTCCTTGAGCGTTATCTCCGTAAAGTATGTTTGTTCCATTGCTGAAATCAATTTTTAAATTCTCATAATTCCTGAAATCAGCAAGTTCCAATGACTTAATTATCATTTTTCTATTTTTACCTGTGTGCCATCATACTCAAAGACATCACCTTCGTACAATTTACGTCCGCGTCTTTCTTCAACCTGACCGTTGACTTTTACAAGTCCGGCTTGTATATCCATTTTGGCATCAACACCGGACCCTTCAAGACCTGCTTTTTTTAGAGCCTGTCCAAGTTTTATAAATTCATCGTTTTCTCTTAAATGTATTATTTCCATTGCTTTTCCAATTTTCAAAGTTTGATCAATCAACTGTTGTAAAGTTAACAGGGAGAACAAGATATGTATATGTTGAATCCTTATCCCTCATAAAACATGGAGCTTTCGGGTTTACAAGATATATATCAACTGTTTCATCTTCAATTGCTCTCAGGGCATCAATTAAAAACTTAGGATTGAAACCAATCATAAGATCTTTGCCTTGCTTTTCAATATCAATTACTTCATCCATACTTCCAATTGCAGAATTAATCTTTAATTCAATCTGAGTATCTGTAATTGAAACTATAACAGGTTTTTTATCTCCCTCTTTTACAAGAAGAGTAGCTCTATCTATACAATCAAGAAATTCTTTTCTGTTAATATTGATCTTTGTTTCATAATCACTTGAAAGCATTTGATCAATACTGAAATATTCGCCTTCAATAAGTCTGGATACAACAGTAGTATTATCAAACTCAAACAAAACATGTTTGTCTGTAAAATAAATACTTACATTTTTTTCGGTACTATCACTTAAAATTTTACTAATTTCACCAAGTGTTTTACCTGGAACAATAACTTTTCTGTAGGGATAATTTTCTGCAAGTTTCACTCTTCTTATAGATATTCTATGTCCATCAAGTGATACAAGCTTTAGATTATCATTATCAACTTCTAATAATTCTCCGCACATCATCTTATTTGCATCATTAATTGCTATGGAGAAAATAGTCTGTTGTATTACTGTTTTCAAAGTATATTGAGAAACTGATACTCCGTTAATTCTATCTATTGTTGGCAAATAAGTAAAGTCATCACCTTTTCTGCCAATAAGATTAAATTTTGCTTTTTCACAACTAATAGTAACTTTACTGTTAGAATCGGATTCGATTGTAACATCATTGTCTGGGAGTTTTCTTATAATATCAAAAAATATTTTTGCATCCAGTGCAATAAAACCTCTTTCAACAATACTTCCATCTACTATAGTTTGTATACCAAGTTCCATATCATTGGCAATAAATTTAATAATTCCTTCTGTAGCATCAATAAGTATACATTCCAATATTGACATTGTAGTTTTAGAAGGTACTGCTTTTGATACAATTTGTAATCCGTTTACCAGATTAGATTTAGAGCAAACAAATTTCATCTAACCACATACTCCCTTCGTCTGCCAAAAACTATAAAATATTTATTAATAAATAATAAAATTCTTAGTAATAGCTGTTGATTTGTGTAAAACCCATTTCATTATACAATCTATGCGGCTTTTTTACAAATTATTGATTGTTGAAAACTAAAAATTTCATGTCGAAAACCAAAAAGTTATATACAAGCCAAATTTTAACAAATGGGGCATAAATATTTTTATCCACTTGCAATTAACATCAGATAACATATTAATCACAAGTTATCAAGAAAGTTATCCACTTTTTGTGGATAACTTTTATCATTTTGTGAATTATTCATTATAATGAGGGATTTAATTTCTTCATTATTATGTCAAGGTTCTTATTGAGTTCATCATCAATAGAAATCTGTTTCTTAATTCTTTTGATGCCACTCATTACAGTTGTGTGATCTTTTTTACCAAGTAGTTTTCCGATTTCTTCAAGTGAAGCATCTGTATGTTCGCGACAAAGATACATTATGACCTGTCTTGGAAGAACAATTTCTGCATTTCTCTTTTTGGAGAAAATGTCTTCCTTTTTTGTACCATAGTGTTCACAAACTGTATCTATTATGAGTTGAGGAGTAATAACTTTGGACTTGTCCGGATAGATTATGTCTTTAAGTGCTTCCATTGCATTTTCAAGAGTAATATCTACATTATTAAGTCTTGAATATGCAATAATTTTGTTATAAGCTCCCTCAAGTTCTCGAATATTTGATTTGATATTTGTAGCAATGTAATTAATTACTTCGTCGTCAATTTTTTTGCCGTAATTTTCTGCATTTTTACGAAGAATTGCCATTCTTGTTTCATAATCTGGAGACTGAATATCTGCTATAAGTCCCATTTCGAATCTTGATCGGAATCTTTCTTCGAGAGTTTCCATTTCTTTTGGCGGTTTATCTGATGATAATATAATTTGTTTTCCGGCCTGATGTAATTCGTTGAATGTATGGAAAAATTCTTCCTGTGTTGATTCTTTTCCTATAATAAACTGTACGTCATCGACCATCAGAACATCGACTGTTCTATATTTTTCTCGAAGTTTTGACATACTTTCAGCTTTACCACTTCGGATAGATTCAATAACTTCATTGGTAAACTGCTCCGATGTTACATATAAAACCTTGGCAGTATGATCATGTTCCATTACAAAATGACCAATTGAATGCATAAGGTGAGTTTTTCCAAGTCCCGGTCCGCCATATAAGAATAGAGGATTGTATGATATTCCCGGTGATTCAGCAACAGCCAGTGAAGCTGAATGAGCAAACTTGTTGTTGCTTCCAACTACGAAAGTATCAAATCTGTATTTTGGATTAAGATTTGAATGATCATTGTTTATGCCGTTCGTAAAGTGGGTTTGATCATTATTTTCTGAAACATTTTTATCTGTTTCTTCATTATTAATAATATCTTTGTTTAAGGTAAAAGAAATTTCTACCATTTCTTCCAAAAACTCAGATATTGTAACCTTAAAGAAATCCAGATAGTTCTTACTTATATATTGTAGAGCTACAGGATTATCCTGTGGAATAAGAATAAAAACTGTATTACTTTCTACCTTATATATAGTAAGCGGATCAATCCATGTTCTGTAGGAAATATCTGTAATTCCTGATTCAACTCGTATTTGCTTCTTGATATTTTCCCAGTTTGTTTTTAATAAATTTGTGATTTCATTTGATGATTGCATTAAATAACTCCCCAGCAAGGCATAATTTTAGACTTTAACTATTTTATAATAATTGCTTTTAAATATCAAACTATTGTGGATATGTGGAAAACTTTTTTTGTTCGAAAAAAAAAACATATTGAAAAATAGCGATGTGGAAAAATCTTATTTTTTCCACTTTTATTAATCTACAGTTTTTTTTCGCTTGGTTGGTGGATTTTTAATTAATTATCAACCAATTATATACCAAGTTATCCACAAAAAATGAAACAAATGTGGATAAAAAATACGAAATAGTATTAATCAACACGTTATCCACAAAATCAACATTTTGATGTGGATAACTTTTTAAAGCACCACATATTGTTGCAATTTTTTTTAAAAAAATATTAATAAAATTATCGCTTATTTTATGGCTTTTTATGGCTTGACTTGACATTTTTTATTTATTATAATTATAAAGATTTTTTCCACACAATTAAAATATTTGATTAGATACTTTTATAGTTTCGATAAGAAGGAGGTGTTTCCACTATGAAGATGACATTTCAGCCTCATAAGCTCCAGAGAGCCAGAGTTCACGGCTTCAGAGCAAGAATGGCTACTAAGGGCGGCAGAAAGGTACTTGCTGCTAGAAGAGCAAAGGGAAGAAAGAGATTATCAGCATGATTTAAAGGCCGCAATTAATGTGGCCTTTTTTCTTCTGTTTTCGTTTTGTTAATAAGGATGAAAAAATGCTTTTTTCACAATCTATGAAAAAGACAAATGATTTTCGCAATGTCTATGAGAATGGTAAAAGTTATGCCAATAAATATGTTGTGTTGTATGTGTGGAAAAATAACAGTTCTCAGAATAGACTTGGGATATCATGTAGTAAAAAGGTAGGGAACAGTGTTGTAAGGCACAGATTTTCAAGACTTGTTCGCGAATCATACCGACTACAGGAAGATTTGTTCAATAGTGGTTTGGACATAGTAGTCGTTGCCAGAGCCTGTGCAAGAGATGCTTCTTTTTTTGATATCAGAGATTCTCTTATTAGCCTGGCAGGTAAGGCCCGCATAATAAAAAATGGCGGTACGGAATGAAATATGTTTTTATTTTTTTGATTAAATTTTATAGGAAATATTTGTCTCCATTAAAGAGAACAAAATGTCCATATATTCCTACATGTTCGGAGTATGGACTAGAAGCAATAGAAAAGTACGGGGCATTAAAAGGGGGACTTTTAGCTGCTTGGAGGATACTTAGATGTAATCCTTTTTCAAGTGGAGGTTATGATCCTGTTCCGTGAGTTTAGAGGAGGTTTAATTTGACAGGAGTTTTGTTGACACAATATGGTGGCAAGATTGTTGGACCTGTTGCGTGGCTTTTAGGTCACTTGATGAATGGAATTTTTAATATTTTAAATTCTATAGGAATTCCTAATATTGGTCTTGCTATTATAATTTTTACAATTGTAATTTATTTATGTCTTTTACCTTTAACTTATAAGCAGCAGAAATTTTCAAAACTTCAATCTAAGATGAGTCCTGAACTTAAAGCTATTCAGGATAAATATAAAGGAAAAAAAGATAACGATTCTATGCTTGCGATGCAGGCTGAAACAAAAGAGCTTTATGCAAAGTATGGTGTATCTCAGGCTGGTAGCTGTCTTCAGCTTATTATTCAGATGCCTATTCTTTTTGCTCTTTATCGTGTAATTTATTCTATTCCTGCTTACGTTACAATAGTTAGAAATGCTTTTTATCCTCTTGTTGAAGAACTTAGAAATACAGAAGGTGCCGCTGAATTTATAAGCACACTTAAGAGTGCGTCAGCATATGCAGGTCAGTTTTCCAATGAAGCCTTTACTTCTGGCAATTCTTCATATGTAGAAAATACATATATTGATGTACTTAATAAGGCATCAACTGCTGATTGGGCAAGTCTTTCTGAGAAGTTTACAAACCTTTCTTCTTCAATTGACCAGACTCATAATGCACTTAATCAGTTCAATTCTTTTCTGGGACTGAATATCGGTGATAGCCCTATGTATATGATCCAGACAGCTTTTGCTGATAAGAATTTCCTTCTTCTTATCGGTGGAGTAATGGTTCCATTCCTTGCTGCGTTTACACAGTGGATCAATACAAAGCTTATGCCTCAGCAGACAACTAATAATGGTAAGATTGATCCGGATGATCCTGCTGCTCAGATGCAGCAGTCTATGAAGACTATGAATATTATGATGCCGATTATGTCAGCATTTTTCTGTTTGAGTCTTCCTGCAGGTATGGGTTGTTATTGGATTGCAGGTGCTGTAATCAGATCAATTCAGCAGATTGCAATTAATAAGCATATTGATAATTCTGATATTGATGCAGAGATTGCTAAAAATACTGAGAAATATAAAAAGAAAATGGAGAAGATGAAGTCATCTCCAAATATGAATATGTATGCTAATATGTCTACACGTAATATTAGCAGTGTTTCAAAAAGTTCTCCTGTTATTAGTAATGATGTAGATGAGAAAATTGCTAAATCCAGGGCAGTTTATGAGAAGAATAATATTCGTAAAGATTCTCTTTTAGCAAAAGCTAATATGGTTAAAGATTTTAATGAGAACAATAGTAGAGAATAATGGTATTTTTTATGGGAGGATAAAATGGAATTTCGTGAGTTTACAGCAAAAAATGTGGATGATGCTATAACAGAAGCTTGTGAATCTCTTATGGTTACCAGCGATAGATTGGAATATGAAATTATTTCAAATGGTTCTTCCGGATTTCTTGGTATTAATGCTAAGCCTGCTGTTATTAAGGCTCGTGTAAAGGAAGATATAGTTAGTGATATTTCTGAATCTGCTGTTGAGGAAAAAGTAGTTTCTGAAGTTAAAACTAATGATGACAATCAGGAAGATAAAGCTGACAAAAAAGTAAATATTGTTAATGGTGATGAATTTGTTAAGAAAGCTGATGATTTTCTTAAAGATGTATTTGGTGCCATGAATATGGATGTTACCATTAATTCTAAGTTTAACAGCAATGATAATATTCTTGATGTTGAACTTAGTGGAGCTGAGATGGGAGTTTTAATTGGTAAGAGAGGACAGACCCTGGATTCTCTTCAGTATCTTATTTCACTTGTAGTTAACAGAGATTCTAATGACTATATTCATGTAAAGGTTGATACTGAGAATTATAGAGAGCGTAGAAAAGCTACTCTTGAAAATCTTGCTAAAAACATTTCTTATAAAGTAAGAAAAACAAGACAGTCAGTTGCACTTGAGCCAATGAATCCTTATGAAAGACGAATTATTCATTCTGCTCTTCAGAATGATAGATATGTTACAACTCACAGTGAAGGTGATGAACCTTTCAGAAGAGTAGTAGTTACTTTAAAGAAGTAATTGTATTGAAGTTTTATTAAAATATTTTTAAAGCCCCTTGAGTGATTGCCCAAGGGGTTTCATTATGTTAATCTGTAAATTATAATAATAATTTTTTTGGTGATAACTATGGGTAATGTTTTTAATAATTATAGTGGTGATACTATTTGCGCAATTGCAACTGCAATGTCCGATGCTGGAATTGGTATTATTAGAGTCAGTGGTAATGAAGCGGTTGATATTTGTGATAAAATTTATTGTTCTGCAGGTATGGTTCATAATTTAAAGAGTCATAAACCTAATTCTATTGTTTATGGTTATATTTGTGATGAGCGAAAAAAACCTGATGATAAAATAATTGATGAGATTATGATTTCATATATGAAAGCTCCTCATAGTTATACAAAGGAAGATGTAATCGAGATTAATTCACATGGTGGTATGCTGGTCATGAATCAGATTTTAAATCTGTTAATTGAGAATGGTTGCAGATTGGCTGAACCTGGTGAATTTACAAAAAGAGCTTTTTTAAATGGAAGAATTGATCTTACTCAGGCTGAAGCAATTATGGATGTTATTAGTGCTCAAAATAATTTTGCTCTTGAAAGTTCACGAAATCAGCTTCGAGGAAAAATTTTAAAAAAAATAAAATCTTATCGTGAAAAGATTCTATATCAGATGGCTTTTATAGAATCTGCACTCGATGATCCTGAGAATTATGATCTTGATGGAAATAATGATAAATTAAAAAAGATATTGAATGATATTATTTCAGATATAGAAGTTTTATTAAGTACTGCTGATGAAGGTTTAATCAGAAAAAATGGAATTAAAACTGTTATTGTAGGCAAACCTAATGCTGGAAAAAGTTCTTTATTAAATGCGTTGACTGGAAGTGAGAGAGCAATAGTAACTGATATTGCCGGAACTACAAGAGATATTATAGAAGAAACAGTAAGACTTGGTGATATTGTCTTACATGTAATTGATACTGCCGGCATTAGAAATACTAATGATGTTATCGAGAAAATAGGTGTTGATAGAGCTAAGGCAAAAGTAATGGAAGCTGATTTGATTCTTTATATTCTTGATTCTACTTCCAATATTGATGATGAAGATAAAGAAATAATTTCTTTATGTCGTAATAAAAAGACTATCGTTCTCCTTAATAAGGATGATATAGAAGATAAAAATAAAATATCAAACGATATTGTTCGTATGCTGTTTTCAGAAGTCTCAAATGAGTATTTTCCTATCATTAGAACTTCAATGCTTAAAGGAGACGGTCTTGAAAATCTTAAAGAGGCTGTATCAGATTTATTTTTTAATGGAGAGATTGTACCTAAAAGAGAAGTTTATATTACTAATCTTAGACATAAAGAATTATTATTGAAGACTTTAGAAAGTTTAAAGCTTGTTATTAATAGTATTGATTCAGGTCTTTCGGAAGATTTTTATACTGTTGATTTAACTTCAGCATATACTTCACTTGGTGAGATTATTGGTGAAGAAATAGGTGACGATCTTGCCGAAGAAATATTTTCAAAATTTTGTATGGGTAAATAATTATGATTGATATTAGAGAAAAATTTGATGTTGCTGTAATTGGTGCTGGTCATGCAGGTTGTGAAGCAGCTTTAGCTTGTGCAAGACTTGGACTTGAAACTGTTATTTTTACTATGAGTGCTGATAATATTGCATTCATGCCATGTAATCCACATATTGGTGGTTCTTCAAAGGGGCATCTTGTTAGAGAAATAGATGCACTTGGCGGAGAAATGGGAAAAAATATTGATAAATCTTTTTTACAGTCCAAGATGCTTAATACCTCAAAAGGCCCTGCAGTTCATTCTTTAAGATGTCAGGCTGATAAAATGGAGTATTCAAAACAGATGAGAAATGTTTTGGAAAAGCAGAATCATCTGTTTATAAAACAGGCTGAGGTTTCAGAAATACTTTTTGAAGATGCTCCTGATAATTTGAAAGGTAATGGATATCAAAAAAAGATTACAGGAGTAAAAATATTTTCTGGAATTATTTATGAAGCTAAAGCTGTAGTTCTTTGTACTGGAACATATCTTAAAAGTAGATGTTTAACCGGTGAAGCAATTACTTATAGTGGTCCTAATGGTTTACAACCTTCTAATTATTTGTCTGATTCTCTTATTAAAGCCGGAATTGAACTTAGAAGATTTAAAACCGGCACTCCGGCCCGAATGGATGGTAATACAATTGATTATTCCAAAATGTCTGAGCAATTTGGTGATTCTCCTGTTATTCCATTTTCTTTTGATACAAAGAAAGATGATGTTCAAAAAAATCAGGTTTCCTGTTGGTTGACATATACAAACGAAAAAACACATGAAATTATACGTAATAATATTGATAGATCACCCATTTATGCTGGAATTATAGAAGGTATAGGGCCGAGATACTGCCCATCAATTGAAGATAAAGTTGTTAAGTTTCCTGATCATGATAGGCATCAGGTATTTGTTGAGCCCGAGGGAACTTATACAAATGAAGTATATATTGATGGAATGTCATCTTCTTTACCAGAGGATGTGCAGATAGCTATGTATAGAACTGTTCCTGGGTTAGAAAATTGTCGAATTGTTAAAAATGCTTATGCTATTGAGTATGATTGTCTTTGTCCTGGACAACTTAATCCAACTTTAGAAATTAAGCACATACATGGATTATTTAGTGCAGGTCAGTTTAACGGTAGTAGTGGTTATGAAGAGGCTGCTGCACAAGGTCTATATGCTGGTATTAATGCCTCAATGCAAATACTTAATAGACCATATTTAAATATTGATAGATCTGAGGGATATATTGGCGTACTTATTGATGATCTTGTAACTAAAGAAAATCTTGAACCTTATAGAATGATGACTTCCAGAGCAGAATATAGACTTTTACTTAGACAGGATAATGCTGATATTCGTTTAAGAGGTAAAGGACATGATGTTGGTTTAATTGATGATGAACGTTACAATAAGCTTTTACAAAAAATCGAGCTTATTAATAATGAAGTAGCAAGATTAAAATCTACTACAGTTGGTGCTAATCCTACTATTCAGAAATTTATGCAGGAGCATAATAGTTCACCTTTAAAAACAGCTACTTCATTGGCTGAACTTATTTGTAGACCCGAATTTTCATACGAAGCTTTAAAAGACATAGATGAGAAGAGAGTTGTACTTCCTGATGATGTTATTGAACAGGTTGAAATTACTATCAGATATGAAGGCTATATTAATAGACAGGAAAGACAAGTTGAGCAATTCAAAAAACTTGAAAAGAAAATGATTCCTTCTGATATAGATTATGATGATGTTTCCAGTTTAAGACTAGAAGCAAGACAAAAATTAAAAAAATTTAGTCCGACAAATATTGGTCAGGCTTCGAGAATTGGTGGAGTAAATCCTGCTGATATTTCAGTTCTTATTATTTATTTAGATTCATTATATAGAGGTCAAAACAATGAGAAATAAATATAAAAATATGATTGAGCATTTTTCATATTTTGGTATAGAGTTATCTGATGATCAATTATCACAGTTTAATACATATTATGAATTATTAGTAAAGTGGAATGAGGTAATGAATCTTACTGCCATTACAGATTTTGAAGATGTATGTAATCTTCATTTTGTAGATAGTATTTCTGCTTTCAAGTTTTTTGATTTTTCTAAAGAAGATTATAGTCTAATTGATATTGGTACAGGAGCTGGCTTTCCGGGTATTCCTTTGAAAATTGTTTTTCCTCAGTTACATGTTACTTTATTTGATTCTTTAAATAAGAGACTGAAATTTTTAAATACCGTGATTGATGATTTGAATCTTAATTCTATTGGTTCTATCATTACTGTTCATGGTAGAGCAGAAGATTTTGCTTCCACTAAACCTGAATCAATGAGAGAACAGTTTGATATTGCAGTTTCTAGAGCAGTTGCCAATATGTCTACTTTATCCGAATATTGTCTTCCATATGTTAAAGTTGGTGGTAAATTTATTGCATATAAAAGTGAAAAAGCATCGACTGAATTAAATAATGCAAAAGGTGCTATACATTTACTAGGCGGTAAAATTTCTTCTTCTAATGAATTTGTGTTACCCGATACGAATGTAAATAGAACTATTTGTATAATTGATAAAAAAGAATCTACTTCAAAAAAATATCCTCGTAAAGCAGGAGTTCCATCAAGACAACCTCTTCAATAATATATCTTGTGTTTGTTTATTTGGTATATTTAAATGTTTCACGTGAAACATTACTATTTGATACAATTATAAGTACAAAGAATTGTTTCACGTGAAACATATTGATACTAAATATAGTATAGAGATGGCGTGAAACATAGATAATAGACAAAATTGTGTTTGAAAATATAACAATTCTTTAATACAAGATGTAGTGAAATGTAAAAATCAATCATAGCTCAATTTTTTATATCATTAAAATAAAAAAGTTTTAAAAAGGTGTTTATAGAAAATAATACTTGATTCTGCATCATATCTTAATAAAATAGATGCATAGTGAGTAAAATTTTCACCTAAATAGTAACAGTGATTCCATTCATAGTTCAAATACAAATTGTATAACTATTGAAATAGTGTACTATTAGCAAAAATGTTTTGAAATCAGAAAAATATTATAATAATTTAATAGGCATGAATATGTTATATTGGAACAGTTTAATGGTACAACCAATTTAAAAACATTATGCTATGAGTATTAATAAAAATTGATTTAGCAGAAGGTAAATATTGGACTAAAAGAATATATATCAATTAAAAATAATAAGTATAGTTTTTTTTCCTCAGAAAAACATAAACCGTACTGGACTAGCTTTCATCTTTAGATGAAAGCGTATCTAGCAAAGCAAGATTCTTGCGGAAAATTTCCGCTTTTGCCCACAAGAAGTCATGAATTATAGAAAATTGATATATTTAAGAAATTTTGGTTGAATGTGTATATATAAATATATAAAAATATTAATGATTATTAAACAAAAAACAAATACCTGACTTAAAAAAACAAACTATAAATGATGATTTGTGATAAAATCATATTAGTGCGTTTATAAAGGGGAGAGAAAAATGGGTAGAGTTATTGCAATCGCTAATCAAAAGGGTGGAGTTGGAAAAACAACAACATCAATAAATTTATCAGCATCTTTAGCAGAAAAAGGAAAAAAAGTTCTTGTTATAGACACTGATCCTCAGGGAAATACAACAAGCGGATTAGGACTTGATAAAAATGAAATAGAAAATACAATATATGAGTTAATGATAGGAGAGTCTGAGATTGAAGAAGTAATTCACAATGAAGCTTTTGAAAATCTTGATATCATACCATCTAATGTAAATCTTGCTGCTGTAGAGATAGAACTTATAGATGTTGAACAAAAAGAGTATATTTTAAAAAATGCAATAAACAAAGTTAAAGATAAATATGATTTTATTATAATTGATTGTCCACCATCACTTAGTATGTTGACTGTTAATGCAATGACCACGGCTGATACAGTTCTTGTACCAATTCAATGTGAGTATTATGCTTTGGAAGGATTAAGCCAGTTAGTACATACAGTGAATTTAGTAAAAGAAAGACTTAATCCAGATTTGGAAATGGAAGGAGTAGTATTTACTATGTTTGATTCCAGAACAAATCTATCATTACAGGTAGTAGAAAATGTAAAAGAACATTTAAAAGAAAATGTTTATAAAACAATCATTCCGAGAAATATAAGATTAGCAGAGGCTCCTAGTTACGGTTTACCAATAAATATATATGAGCCAAAATCAGCAGGAGCAGAAGCATATAAATTATTAGCAGAAGAAGTGATTGAAAGAGAATTTGATTAAAACTTAGATTTTTTCACGTGAAAACAACATTTATACAATTACTATTAGTGTAAAAAATAAATGAAAATGTGAGAATTTCTAAATATATAGAGGAGAAAGTAATGGCAACAAAAAATGTAAAACGAGGACTTGGTAAAGGACTTGATTCAATTATCCCTGCCAAAGTTGCAACCACAACAAGTCCTAAAGTAAAAGAAGCTAAGGCTGTAGAGCAACAAATCGATGGTCAGGTTATAAATGTGAATATCACAAAAATTGAACCTAACAGAAATCAGCCAAGAAAAACATTTGATGAGGATTCTCTTTTGGAACTAGCTGATTCAATTAAACAATTTGGAGTGGTTAATCCATTAATAGTAACAGATAAAAAAGATCACTATGAAATAGTTGGTGGAGAGAGAAGATGGAGAGCTGCCAAAAAAGCTGGTCTAAAAGAAATTCCTGTTATAATAAAAGAACTAACTGAACGAGAAATTGCAGAGATTGCAATAATTGATAACACACAAAGAGAAGATATAAATGCTATAGAAGAAGCAATAGCTTATAAGAAACTTATAGATGAGTTTTCATACACACAGGATCAAGTTGCTGAAAAAGTATCAAAGAGTAGGGTATATATTACCAATTCACTGAGACTACTAAAGTTATGTGAACAGGTAAGACAGATGGTAATTGATGGACAGATTACTACCGGACACGCAAGAGCTCTTATATCAATAGAAAATGAAGAAGAACAGTATACACTTGCACAAAAAGTTTTTGATGAAAAGCTTAGTGTAAGAGAAACTGAGAAATTAGTTAAAAATCTTGGAAAAGAAAAAAAGAAAAAAGAATCACCTAAGACAAATGCAAGTGTTGAAGCTGTATATGGTGAAGTAGCAGAAAAGTGCAAGCAAGCTCTTGGAACAAAAGTTGAGATATCTTCAAAGGGAGAGGGAATTGGAAAAATAGAAATAGAATTTTATAATAATGATGATCTTGAAAAAATAATAGCAAGATTGTGTAAGGATAACTAATAAAGTAAATTAGGGGAGAGAGATGAACAGTAGTATTTTGGGTTTTATAGGATTAGGAAATCTGGATCCGGCAATTCTATTTATTATATGGTTATTATTAATAATTTTATTATTTGTTCTTTTAATAATTCAATCTTCTAAGTTAAAAAAACTTGAAAAGAAATATGACAAGTTTATGCAAGGCAAAGAGGCGGCATCACTTGAGGAAGAAATTACTGGTCTTTTTCATGATAACAGACTGATAAGAAGCGAAAATGAAAAAAACCGGAAAGATATAATCAGTATAAATAAAAGGTTAAGTAATTCATTTCAAAAATATGGATTGGAAAAATATGATGCATCAAGAAATGATGGTGGTAAGTTAAGTTTTGCAATATGTATGTTGGATGAAAAAGATAATGGATTTATACTTAACTCTGTACATAATTCAGATGGATCAAATTATACTTATAGTAAAGCAATAAATGCAGGTGTATCAGAAATTGAATTAACAAAAAGTGAAAAAGTTGCGTTAGAAGATGCACTTAACAGTACAGTTAGATAAATATTAAGCTGATAGATTTTAATCTACAGTCTAAATAAATTTGAATATTTTTTAATTGGAGGAGATCAAAATGATCGACATTAAATTTTTACGTGAAAACCCGGATGTAGTAAGAGAAAACATCAAGAAGAAATTCCAGGATGAGAAGCTTCCACTTGTAGATGAAGTAATCAAATTAGATGAAGAAAGAAGAACAAATCAGCAGGAAGCTGATGAAATAAGAGCACACAAGAATAAGATTTCAAAAGAAATCGGAGCTCTTATGGCTCAGGGTAAAAAAGAAGAGGGTATGGCTCTTAAGGATGAGGTTGCTAAAGAGGCAAAGAGGCTTGAAGAGCTTGAAGAAAATCAAAAGAAACTTGATGAGGAAGTTCTTAATAAGATGATGATCATTCCTCAAATTATTGATGAATCAGTTCCAATCGGAAAAGATGATTCACAGAATGTTGAGATAGAAAGGTTTGGTGATCCGGTTGTTCCTGATTTTGAAATACCATATCATACAGATATTATGGAGTCATTTAATGGAATTGATCTTGATGCTGCAAGAAGAGTAGCAGGTAATGGATTCTACTACCTGATGGGAGACATTGCAAGACTTCACTCAGCAGTTATTTCTTATGCCAGAGACTTTATGATTGATAGAGGATTTACTTATTGCGTGCCACCTTTCATGATTCATGGAAATGTAGTAGCTGGAGTTATGAGTTTTCCTGAAATGGAAGCAATGATGTATAAGATTGAAGGAGAAGATCTTTATCTTATAGGAACAAGTGAGCATTCAATGATTGGTAAGTTCATCGATCAGATTATTCCTGAAGAGGAAATGCCAATGGCATTAACAAGTTACTCTCCATGTTTCAGAAAAGAAAAAGGTGCTCATGGTATAGAGGAAAGAGGAGTTTATAGAATCCATCAGTTTGAAAAACAGGAAATGGTAGTTATATGTAAACCTGAAGAATCAAAGACATGGTATGATAAGCTTTGGAAGAATACAGTAGATCTTTTCAGATCAATGGATATTCCTGTTCGTACACTTGAATGCTGTTCAGGAGATTTGGCTGATCTTAAATGTAAGTCATGTGATGTAGAAGCTTGGTCACCTAGACAAAAGAAATACTTTGAGGTAGGTAGTTGCTCTAATCTTGGAGATGCACAGGCAAGAAGACTTAAAATCAGAATAAAAGGAAAAGATGGCAACTATCTTGCACATACACTTAACAACACAGTTGTTGCTCCGCCAAGAATGCTTATCGCATTTCTTGAGAACAATCTTCAGGCAGATGGAAGCGTTAGAATCCCTGAAGTTCTTCGTCCATACATGGGTGGAAAAGAAGTACTTGTTCCAAATAAATAATTTCCGAATCTGAATAAGATGTGGCGGATAATTTTACAAATGAAAAGAGGTGAATTCCGTTGCATAAATTTTTGAGAGCAGTAGGTTTTTCAAAAATTGAAGATAGAAAAGAACTGTCCGAGATTATTACAGCAAGTATCCAGAATGCAGATAAAAGATTATATGTTACAACAATGCATGATGGAATAATCGCAGAATTTGAAAAAAATTTTGCGGAGGATATAGGAATTGCAGTCTGTGGAGAATTTGATGAGAATGATAAATTTATTTATGAATATTATTATCCATATCTTATTCCCACAGATGTGAGTACTGAAGAAGATTTGAACGTTGAAAGACATGCTGCACAAATATCCTATGCTGGAATTTGTAACGAGCCAAGAGTTGGAGTAACACTAATTTTCTATCTTCAGAATATGATTCCTTATATTAAATATGAAAATGAAGATAATTTTCCAATTCGAGGAACTTCTTTATCTTTGTCAGCATTATCAATAAAGGGACAGATACTTATGCCTATTGCAAAGACAGACGAAGAAAAAGAAGTTGCAAAAAAGAAAACAAATTACAGAAATAAGTTGATCAACAACGCAAGAAGAGGAGATGAAAATGCTATTGAATCTCTGACACTTGACGACATGGATCTTTACACAAGTATTTCAAAAAAAATAAGAAGCCAAGATGTGTATAGTTTGGTAGATTCATATTTTATGCCATATGGAGTTGAATGTGATCATTATTCCGTATTGGGCGAAATAAAAGAGACCAAAAAAGTTATAAACAAAATGTCAAAAGAGACTGTGCACATAATGCGTATAAACTGCAATGATCTGGAATTTGATTTATGCATTAATGATAAGGATCTTTTGGGCGAACCTGCCATTGGCAGAAGATTCAAAGGAAATATATGGATGCAGGGTGTAATTAATTATCCGGATTCAAAATGAAAAGGAGAGAAAAATGTCAACACCACACAATAGTGCTGAAAAAGGCGATATAGCTAAGACCGTCCTGATGCCAGGAGATCCGTTAAGGGCAAAATTTATTGCAGAAACATTTCTTACAGATGCTAAGTGTTTCAATGAAGTAAGAGGAATGCTTGGATATACTGGAAAGTATGAAGGAAAAGAAGTTTCTGTAATGGGACATGGAATGGGAATACCTTCTATTGGAATTTATACTTATGAACTTTATAATTTCTATGATGTGGATAACATCATCAGAGTTGGAAGCGCCGGTGGATTACAGGACGATGTTAATGTAAGAGACATTATTTTTGCTATGGGAGCACATACAGATTCAAATTATGGATTCCAATATGGCTTGCCAGGAACATTCTGTCCAACAGCTTCATATGATATTCTTGAAAAGGCAGTTAATATTGCAAGAGAAAAAGGTGTAAGATATCATGTTGGAAATGTATTGGCGTCAGATGCATTTTACAAGAAATGCAATGAGAGTGAGCTCTATAAAAAGATGGGAACACTTGCAGTTGAGATGGAAACAATTGCACTTTACATGAATGCTGCGGAAGCACATAAAAAAGCACTTACCATACTTACTGTATCAGACCATCTCTTTAAGTCAGAGGAGTTATCCGCTCAGGAAAGACAAACAAGCTTTACAGATATGATGGAAATTGCTCTTAAGACAGCAATAGCATTATAATTGTATTTCTTCTAAAGTGCAAAGCAGAAAAACGTAACAAAATTAACAATTAAACAAATATACCATATATTCTTTGTAGCAAGAAGAAATATAAAAGAGGATAAAAAGTGATAAGCAAAAAATACTTATCACTTTTTATTTATTTGATGTCTCAGAGCAAGCTTGATTTGAATAAACGCATGTGTTAATATATAAAATGTCTTGTTTCCGTAGCTCAGCAGGATAGAGCGTTCGCCTCCTAAGCGAAAGGTCGTGCGTTCGAATCGCATCGGGAACATTAAATAAAAAGAGAGTTAGATAATCGAGCTCGTTTATTAAAAAATGTAGCTGTTAGAGTGTAATTACCTCTGGCAACTGCATTTTTTTCTGAAAAAATAGAGCATCTAAATATTAAATTTTTTTAAATTTATGTTTAATTATTTTGCTGAAAATGATATACTAGCCGATGAAAAAAATTAATTATATTTCCTGGAGGAGAAAAATGGGAGAAAAAAGACAGGCTATCTATGATGCCACGACGTTGGGTAAACCCAAAATGGCGCTATTAGGATTGCAACACATGTTTGCGATGTTTGGAGCGACTATTTTGGTTCCGATTTTAGTTAATGGTTATTTTAATGGTGAAGGACTTTCAGTCCAAGTTACTCTTTTCTTTGCCGGTATTGGTACTCTTTTATTTCATCTTTTATCTAAGTTCAAAGTTCCCGCATTTCTAGGTTCGTCATTTGCTTTCCTTGGTGGTTTTGCAACAGTAGCAAATTTAAATACAGGTATATATGCTGATATGACATATGGAGAAAAGCTTCCATACGCATGTGGCGGAATTGTAGTAGCAGGACTTCTTTATCTTGTTCTTGCACTCATAATTAAATTTGTAGGTGTAAAGAAGGTAATGCATTTCCTTCCACCTGTAGTTACCGGCCCAATTATCATTTGTATAGGACTTTCACTTGCACCATCAGCAGTAAGTAATGCTTCAGCAAATTGGTTTTTAGCGTTGGTTGCTCTTTCTGTAGTAATAATCTTTAATATATGGGGAAAGGGAATGTTTAAAATTATCCCAATTCTCATGGGAGTTGTGATTTCATATATTGTTGCACTTATAATGAATGGTCTTGGTTTTACAAATGCAGATGGAAGCGCTATTTTGAATTTTGCTCCTGTCGCAGAAGCAAATTGGGTAGGACTTCCTCCGTTCCAAATTGCAAAAATCGATCTCACAGCGGTTTTGGTTATGGCACCTATCGCAATTGCAACAATGATGGAGCACGTTGGAGATATATCTGCCATATCAGCAACAACAAATAAAAATTTCATTGAAGATCCTGGACTTCATAGAACATTACTTGGCGATGGACTTGCAACAGCAGTAGCGGGACTCTTTGGTGGCCCGGCTAATACGACATATGGAGAAAATACAGGTGTTCTTGAACTTTCAAAAGTATATGATCCAAAGGTTGTTGAACTTGCAGCAGTATATGCTATAGTGATAAGTTTCATTCCAAAAATATCTGATATCATAGGTACGATGCCAACAGCAATAATTGGTGGAATAAGTTTTATTCTTTATGGAATGATTTCAGCAATCGGTGTTCGTAATGTTGTAGAAAACAAAGTTGACTTTACAAAATCAAGAAATCTAATTGTAGCAGCAGTAATACTAGTATCGGGACTTGGCTTCTCGGATGGTATAACATTTACAATTGGTTCAACACCTGTAACACTTACTTCACTTGCAATTGCAGCTTTACTTGGAATTGTATTAAATGCAATTCTTCCAGGTAATGATTATGATTTTGGTGTTAATCACAAGGGCGATATCAATAGAGGTGTAAGTTTTAATAACGACGTAGCATAAAATAATTGCAAATACCCTGAAGAGGACAAAAACAAAAAGTCTTCTTCAGGGTATTATTATTTGTGAAAAAAAGTTCAGAAATTTTCCGTTGACATGCATATTTTTGTGCGGTATATTATAAAAGTTTTTACGGTTATCATAAAGACAAAACAAAAATCAATTTTTAGTTAAATTTATGATTCATATGTTTAAATGATAACTAAGTTGGAGTTTATAAATGTTAAAAAACGGAGATTTGATGGATACAAATACAATAACTTGCTTATCTAAAGCAATTTTATATTACATGGCACTTTTAGAAGCAAACCATGATACGAATATAAAGAAAGATGTTATAAAATCTAAAAAAATAGATATAGTAAGTAAAAAAGAAATAAATAAGGAGGGAAAAGAAGAAATGTCAGAAAAAATAACATTAACTATACCTAAGAAGAAAAACATAGCTTTGATAGCTCATGATGGAAAAAAAGCAGAGTTGATAAAATGGTGTAAAGATAATTCTGAAATTTTAAAAAGACACTTTCTATGCGGAACCGGAACAACAGCGAGAATGATAGCAGATGCCACAGATCTTCCTGTTAGAGGATATAATTCAGGTCCTCTTGGCGGAGATCAGCAGATAGGTGCTAAAATAGTTGAAGGAAAAATAGATTTTGTAATTTTCTTTTCAGATCCATTGACTGCAGCACCTCATGATCCGGATGTTAAGGCATTGATGCGTATAGCTCAGGTTTATGATATTCCTTTTGCAAATAATAAAGCTACAGCAGATTTTATGATCAATTCAACTTTAATGGAAGAAGAGTATGATCATGATATCATCAATTTTCAAAAAAATATTGAACAGCGTGCAGAAACTCTTCCAAACGCATAAATAATATCCACCTGCTTATGTGAAATATCCTTACTATTGTTCAGTTGCCGGCAAGATTATATTAGATGAACATAAACAAACATTTATGTTCTTTCATATATTGAATGGCAATAGAATAGTAATGTATTTTTTACATAAACAGGTGGATATGTAATTAATCAAATTGTTTTAAATAATTAACCAGTGCTTTTGCAGCCTGTCTGTGAGATTCTTTTCCAGGATGCATATGAGCACCGAAGGTTTCCATTGTAGTATTTGGAAGTTGGAAAAAATCCACCTTTTTATCTCCGGTTTCTTTTCTGTATTCAGATATAGCTTCGGTAATAGTAAGATTCAGGTCGCAACCAAGCATTCCATAACACCAGACAATATGGGCATCTGGGCTGTGCAATCTCAGCATTTTCAAAAATGAAATTATAGCTTTTTCAACCTTCATTTCATCATCGCGATTAAGTGAGCCATCAGGGTTTCTACGCTGGCAATACATTTTATTATCATCGGGATTTAAAATAGGTGGTTGTGAAAATGCAGTAATATCATTTGTACCAAGGTTAACAATTATAGTATCGGGCTGCCAGCTTTCAAAGTCATAATCATCCAAAGTACCAAGAGCCTCATTTGATGGGCCGGTAGCAAGACCGCATACTTTTTCATATACAGATGGAATATTGTGTCTGATGTCATTGTCCCATCCGCAGTAAACACCCCAACCGCCCTGGGAAAAAATATGAAAATCAGCATTTAGTTCTTTGGCTGTCATAGTAGCATAATTAACAGAGGCGCTCATGTACATTGCAAGCCAGTCAACATCCGAAACACATCCATAGCTTCCTTCGCCTGAAGTGATACTGTCACCAATAAATTCAATTTTTCTTTTATATACAGGAACGTCGATAAATTCACCATTGAGTTTAAAACCTTTGACAATAACTTTACATTTATCATCCTCACTCATTGCCTGTAGTTCCCGATAAAACCTTATAGTTTTAGGAGTTTCGGGATTCATATTTCTGAAAAGACATATTGAATGCTCTCCGGGAAGGAGCATTTGTCTGGACATAAGTGCTCCATTTAATTCGTAGGCAACCCAGGGCTCGTGAAAGTCAGAATCAGTTTCAACTTCAATCCACAAATCAGAACCGGTAACTACAATTTCTACGCCACTTCCGTTAAAAAAAAGAGGAAGCGGATTTTTCATTTTTCCAAGTCTTCCAAAAATATTGATTTTCTTTACATCGCCTATTTCGACAAATCTTAAATCATTCATTTCGCGCACCTTCTCAAAAATAATAAACAACATTAATAATTATCAATTAATTATTGGATAATTACAACAAAATATAATAGGAATACCTGATATATTTATGATAAAATTTATGTAATTGGAGAGATTGGCAAAATTTAATTGTGTTTATTATGTTCGGAGGGCAAGCAATGGACAAGACATTCCCAGAGATTAATACTTTTTTTGGATTTGGATGCATGAGACTACCTATGAAGGGCTCAGAAGTAGATATTGTGCAGTTCAAAGACATGGTAGATTATTTTATTAATAACGGATTTAATTATTTTGATACAGCTCATGGATATATAGACGGAAAATCTGAAAAAGCTATTAAAGTGGCTATTTCAGATAGATATTCCAGAGACAGATTTTTACTTACTAATAAACTTACAGAACCTTATTTCAATAAGGAAGAAGATATCAGACCATTCTTTAATTCACAACTTGAATTATGCGGTGTGGAATACTTTGATTTTTACCTGATGCATGCACAGAATGCAGCAAACTTTGAAAAATTTAAAAAATGTAGAGCATACGAAACAGCCTTTGATCTTAAGAAAGAAGGAAAAATTAAGCATGTAGGTATTTCTTTTCATGACAAATCTGAAGTTTTGGATAATATACTGACTACATACCCTGAAATTGAAATAGTACAGATACAGTTCAATTATGTAGATTATGATGATGCTTCAGTACAAAGCCGCAAGTGTTATGATGTATGCAGAAAGCATGGAAAACCAATGATTGTAATGGAACCTGTAAAGGGAGGAAGCCTTGTTAATCTCCCTGAAAAAGCCCAGAAAGTTTATGATGAACTTGGAACAGGAGCTTCTAATGCAAGTTATGCTATCAGATTTGCAGCAAGCCAGGAAGGAATAAGAGTTGTTCTTTCTGGTATGAGTGATATGGCTCAGATGAAAGATAATGTTTCATACATGAAAGATTTTGTACCGCTTAATGATACAGAGATGGGAGCAATTGCAAAAGTTACAGCTATATATAAGGGACTTGATATGATACCTTGTACAAGCTGTCACTACTGCGTTGAAGAAAATCATTGCCCTATGAATATCATGATTCCGGAAATGTTCTCGTGTCTGAACAGAAAGAGAATTTTCAATGATTGGAATCAGGGAATGTATTATAATCTCGTTTCATCAGGTGAGAATGGACTGGCAAGTTCTTGTATAGAATGTGGAGGATGTGAGGCAGTTTGTCCACAACATCTTGAAATAAGAACTCTTCTAAAAGATGTAGCAAGCGAATTTGAAAAATAAATTTTAAGGGATGTGAAGGTTAAAATTCACATCCCTTTTTTGATAAAAAATTTCATAAATAGCATATTCTTTTTTAATATTATTGAAACAATAATGGAACGAAAAAATGATAAGATGAAATCAGATATTGGACAATTTTTGTTTTGGTAAGAAATTAATATAGGAGTTAAATCCGATGGATATAAAAAATTCCGATATTTTTGACAATATACTGGCATTGATCCCTATAGGAGTATTTTGGAAGGATAAAGACAGACGTTTTCTTGGTGCGAATCCAATGTTTTTGGAATACTATGGACTAAATTCATTAAATGACATAATCGGAAAGACAGATGAAGACATGGGATGGCATATAGATCCGGAGCCATATAAAAAAGTTGAACTGGCAGTAATAAATGAAGGAAAGTTTATAAAAGATGTTCCGGGACAGTGCATAGTAAAGGGAAAAGTTAGAAATATCATTGCTTCCAAATGTCCTTTGACTATTAATGGAAATGTTGTTGGATTAGTTGGTTATTTTGTAGATGTTACAGATGAGATAGCTGAAAAAGACAGATTATCTTATCTTTCGCAAACCGATGAGTTGACAGGTGTTTTTAACAGGCGGGCATATAACGAAATTGCTCAAAAGTTTGAAAAACAATATTTAAAAGAAAAAACTGATTTTGTTTTATACATGATAGATTTGGATGACTTTAAGAACATAAATAATACATATGGTCACGAATATGGAAATATTGTGTTAAAACTTTTGTGTCAGGCACTTACATTAGTTGCAGGGGATAATTGTGTAATATTCAGATATGGTGGAGATGAGTTTGTCATTTTACATCAAATACAAAGTACTGATGAAGTACATGAAATGTTATACAAAATACAAAAGGCTATAGACGCTCCAAGAAACATAGATGGTATTAACATTTCAATAAAAGGCTCAATAGGTTATGCTTTGTATTCTGAAACAACTTATTTATCTTCACTTATTGAAACTGCCGATAGGCGCATGTATGATATGAAGAAAGAACATAAAGAAAAGAAGGAAAAAGGAAATTAAGTTTTATTGGGGAGGAATATTTTAAAAAATGAAATTGAGGGTTTTACGCACTATGTGTTCGTGCTGGATTGTAGCTGCAATTACAATATTCGGTTTAAGCGGATGTGGGGCAGAGAACAATGATAATGAAATGCAGACTTCAATTTCCAAGGACAATAGTGAAACGGATGAAAAAAGTATTGAAAGTAAAGGGGAGAAGGATATGGATATTTCCAAAAAAGTTAAGTTAAATCTAAGTAACCATCAGATTTTTAACGACACAAACAATGACGGGTATGGAGAATTTGAAGGATTTGGCACTTCACTTTGCTGGTGGGCTAATAGGTTAGGTTATAGCACAGAACTGACAGAACAAGCTGCAGAAGCTTTTTATAATGCAGATACCGGACTTGGAATGAATATAGGAAGGTACAACATCGGCGGTGGTGATAATGTTACAACTATGGATGTAACAGTAACCATGCAGGAAAAAAATCCTTTTTTACATAAAGAACATATAAGAAGATCAGATTCTGTAGTGCCTGGTTATGCAACTGATGTTACAAAAATAGATCTTGATAATAATTCAAAAGAATATTATGAGGAAAATTTTGCAAGAGCAGATTTTGATTGTGGTTTTGCCTGGAATTACGATTGGGAAGCAGATAAAAACCAGATGAACATTTTAAAGGCGGCAGCTGATAAAGCAGGTGATGAATTTATTGGAGAAGCTTTTTCCAATTCACCACCATACTTTATGACTGTAAGTGGTTGTAGTTCAGGTAATGTAGACGGATCGGAGGATAATCTTAGAGAGGATTCTTACAGGGCATTTGCTTGTTATATGGCGGATGTGATTGAGCATTGGTCAAAAGAGGGAGTAATCAATTTTCAGAGCGTTGACCCAATGAATGAGCCGGCAACCAGCTATTGGTCGGCTTTTTCTGAAAAACAGGAAGGATGCCATTTTAGCCAGGGAGAGTCCCAGTCAAAGATATTGATAGAGCTAAACAATGAACTTAAGAATAAAGGGATTGATATAGTCATTTGCGGAACTGATGAGACTAGCATAGATACTGCAAATGTTTCGTTTAATCTTTTATCTGATGAGGCAAAAGAGATACTCGACAGAATAGATACCCATTCTTACATGGGAACTTTACGGGAAACACTTAGAAAAACAGCAGAAGAAAATGGTAAAAATCTTTGGATGAGTGAAGTTGACGGAACTTATACCATGAGTAAAAAGACAGGTGCTATGTATGCAGCTTTAGGATTTGCTGATGCAATAAGACAGGATTTAAATGGAATGTTCCCAACCGCCTGGATTATGTGGGATGCGGTTGATGTGCATGTTGATTCTCATAACCAGTACGATACGTGTACAAGAGTACAGGCAGATAAAATAATAGCAGATGGAGATCCTTTCTGGGGAATTGCCATTGCAGATCATGATACAAAAGAACTTCTTCTTAGTAAAAAATATTATGCTTTTGGACAGTTTTCAAAATTTATAAGACCGGGATACTGTTTGGTTGAATCAGGAGAAAATACAGTAGCTGCATATAATCCGGAAGAAAGTTGCGCTGTAGTAGTTACGATAAATACAAGTGTTGATGATCAGATGTGGGAATTTGATATTAGCGACCTTGGGATAGATATTTCAGAAATATCAGCAATCAGAACAAGCGGAGATATAGAAACTGGAGAAAACTGGAAAGATGTGTCTGATTTAGATGATATAAGAATTGATGGACAGAAATTTGATGCATTAGTAAAAGGAGCATCAATAACAACTTATATTATCAAATAAAAAAATAATTAATAAAAGAGATTTAAAAACTTCGCACATGCAATTTATGCAAAAGTGCGAAGTTTTTTATTAATTAAAGATAAAAATTATGTAAAATTTTCATGTACGATTTTTAGTAAATATGCAATATGGTATTAATTCACAATTGACTATACAATTTTAAGTATTGAATAGCAATATTCGACAAATACCAAACAAAATTTGGTATAGGGGTATGGAAAAAAGTTGAAAGGGGAAAAAGTATGCGAAAGAGTATCAAAAGAGCACTATCATCAGTGCTTGGTGTGACTACTGCGCTTACTACACTTTTTCAGGCTGGGGGAATAACTACCATAGAAGCCCGAGCCGTTGAAACAAATGTGGATAAGACAGTGAAATTGTCACCGGCAAATGCATCTGTGTTTAATGACACAGATGGAGATGGATTTGGAGAGTTTCAAGGTTTTGGAACATCTCTGTGTTGGTGGGCTAATCGCGTAGGATATAGCGATGAACTTACAAGACTGGCTGCTGAGGCATTCTACAACAAGGAGACAGGTCTTGGTATGACTATCGGAAGATACAACATAGGTGGAGGAGATAATGTTGGAGAATCACCGGAAGTTTCAGTAAATGAGAAGGCAGCTTTTTATGACACTTCATATGAAGGACTGACATATGCCGGTTCTAAGATGGCTGTATCGACAAATACAAACCTTGCTAATGCAACATATTCAAAGTCAGATGCTGATTTTGGAATTACATCCGGTAAAAAAGTTGGTTCTTTTGATAACATAGGTTGGATCAATAATCTAGATGGAGAAGTCGGCTCAGGGGACAATCTCCATTATATTGTAAATGCAGCTGAAGATGGGAAATATACAGTAAAAATGCTCTTTACACTGGCTGGAAGCAATCAAAGAGGTGTAAGTATTAAGGTAACACCTGAAAGTGCAGCTACCTATGAGCATAAAGAGGAAGGAAACGGCGCAGAGAATATCACAGATATTTCTGAAGATGAAATAAAAGAAGAAAGTAGTGAAGATGCTTCTGCTGAGTACAGCTTAGCAGAAAATAATTCAAGTGCGGAGTCATCTTCTGCAGAAGAAGTAGCGCAAGATGATAAAAGCGTAGAAGATGCAAGTGCTTCTACAGAAAGTTCCGAAAAAGTTTTAGAGGAAAATAAAAATGATGAAGCTGCATTTGCTGTTTCTTCAGAAGTATCAGTAGAAAAAACTCTTGAACAGGCTGTTTTAGATGAAGTTGTTTCAGAAGAAACATTAGAATCAAAAATATACACTGTACCTTATACAGAAGTAAATAATAATCTTATCGCATCAGGAAATAATAATATGCTTTTTGTTGTTACTTTTTCTGATGTTGAGTTAAAAGCAGGCTCAAATAAAATTGATATTGGTGGAGCTGATGGTGACTGGTGCCTTGATTTTGTAAAGATGGCGATTATAAAATCCGGCGACGAGGGAGTTTTACCGGAGAGCAGTGATTTTCTCCATGGACCACACATCACAAGATCAGATTCAGTAGTTCCCGGATATGCAACAGATGTGACTAAAATCAATCTTGAAGCACATGATGAAGCATACTATACAGAAACCTATGCAAGAGCAGATTTCGACTGTGGTTATGCTTGGAACTATGACTGGGACGCAGACAAGAACCAATTGAATGTTTTGATTGCAGCTGCAGAGCAGGCAGGTGATGAGTTTATTGGCGAGGCTTTTTCAAATTCTCCGCCATATTTTATGACAGTTAGTGGATGTTCATCAGGAAATGTTAATGCAGATGAAGACAACCTAAGGGCAGATTCCTATACAGCTTTTGCTTGCTATATGGCTGATGTAATTGAGCATTGGGCAAATGAGGGCGTAATAAACTTCCAGAGTACTACTCCAATGAATGAGCCTTATACAAATTATTGGGGAGCATATAGTAACAAGCAGGAAGGATGCCACTTTGACATAGGTGAGTCAGAGTCTAAGATACTTGTTGAACTTAACAAGGAACTGAAAAATAAAGGAATAGATATTATTATTTCTGCTTCTGACGAGACAAGTATTGATACAGCAATTACAGCTTATAATGCTCTTTCAGATGAGGCAAAAGAGGTTGTTACAAGAATTGATGCACATACTTATAGCGGATCGAACAGAGCAGGTCTTAAGTCACTTGCTGAATCAGCAGGTGAAAATCTGTGGATGAGTGAAGTTGACGGAACTTTTGAGGCAGGTACAAACGCCGGAGAGATGAAGGCAGGACTTGGATTTGCGCAGAGAATAATAACTGATATAAATGGTATGATGCCATCAGCATGGATCATGTGGGATGCAGTTGATATTCATATTGATTCAAATAATCAGTATGATACAGCAACAAGAGAATCTGTTGAAAATACACTTTCATCAGGAAACGGGTTCTGGGGAATAGCTATAGCTGACCATGACACACAGGAGCTTTTACTTAGCAAAAAATATTATGCATTTGGACAGTTCTCAAAATACATTAGACCGGGATATGCAATCATAGGCTCCTCCGATTCAACAGTAGCAGCTTACAATCCAAAAGAGAACAAAGCAGTTATAGTTGCAGTCAATACAGAAGGAACTGACAAAACATGGAAGTTTAACCTTCAGGATTTCTCAGCAATTGGAAACAAGATTACAGCAATTCGTACAAGTGGAAGCAGAGCAGACGGCGAAAACTGGGCAGATGTAACAGACAATGACAACATTATTGCTGATACAGCTTCAAAGACCTTTACTGCGACACTTAAGGCAAATTCAATTACTACTTATATAGTTGAAGATGTAGTATATGATTCCAGTGCAGAAACAATTGTTTCGGTAGATGATAACAATATTTACGCAGTAACAGGAACAACTGTAGTTCTTCCAAAAACTATTACAGTAAAAACAAGTAAAAATAATACCATAAATGCAAATGTAACATGGAAGACAGAAGGAGTAGATCTCAGTAAAGCCACACAGGTTACAGGTATTCTTGATGATTATGGATATGAAGTGACCTTTGGAATTAAATATGTTAACCCTAACATGGCTTGGTATGTAGATTGTAATGATAACTCTGAGAATCACACATCCTACAGAACCATGGATGCTTATGCAGATCTTTATAATGAAGTATCTGACCAGAAGTATGATGGAACCTGGGGAAGACTTGAAGATTACGGAGCCTATAACAATACCGCAGATGATGCATGGGCATATGGCTGGTACGCATATAGCAACCAGAGTATTGAATACACACTCCCTCTTGAAGCAGGTAATTATACTCTTACCTTTGGATTTAAAGAGTGGTGGAATCAGTCAAGGCCAATGGCAGTATATGCCATAACCCAGAATGAGGAGACTCTTCTTGGTAATACAAATTCCAAGAATGGAAATAATAACTGGAATACACCTTCATACAGCTACACTCTTAATGAGAGTGGAAAAGTAACATTTTCTGTAAGAAAAGCAGGTGGACCTGATCCGGTTCTTTCTTTTATAAGAGTACAGAAAAATCTTTCTCTGGATAACCTCAAAACTGCATTGGCAAAGGCACAGACCATAGATGTTGGAGAATATTCACAGAGCAAAGCTTCCAGACTTCACAGTCTTATGGAAAGTGCTCAGACACTTATGCTTAGGGCAGCTACAACACAGGAAGATGTTGATGCATTGGAAAAAGAACTCTCAGAGTTCATCTCGACAGATGGAAACCTCTATTCAGAGGAAGAAATTGCTGCAAATGATTACATTCTTTATCTTGTAGACTGTGGAAGTACAGATACAACTAAAGTACCTGATGATTATAGATTAGGACTATATCAATCCGTTACAGATAGAGAAGAAGGAGTAGATGAAGGAACCGGATTAACCTGGGGATATACACCTGATACTGAAAACGGGATAAGAGCAGCCGGAGGTTCTTTTGATGGAAGCCTTACAGGAACCTACGTCTACATGGCAGGTTCAGGCTGGACTTATAAAAAAGGTGTAAGTGGACTTGGTTATAGCTTTGAAATGCCGGACAGAAGCAACAATGAATATATTGTAACAATAGGCGTAAAGAGCCCTTGGAGCTCAAGACAGATAAGCTATGAAATCGAAGGCAGTGAAGTAGAAGCCGGAGTGACACTTGGACAGAACTCACTTGTTGAAAAGAGCTATACAGTAGAAGTAAACGATGGAAAACTTGATATATTTGCATATGCAACGAACAGAACAAGTTCATATGTAGATCCTATACTTAGTTATATTATTGTTAAAGCAGTTCCTGCCTATACATATGAAACACTTATTTCTGCAATAAAGATGTACCGCGAAGCAATGGAAGGGCATAACTACTCAGATAAGAGCGTTGCAGAATTTGATAAGGCGCAGGAGGAAGCTCAGAAACTCATAGATGAAAAGTCAAATGATGTTGCCGCTATAAAGGAGGCATACAACAACTTGAAGAAGGCATTTGAGAATCTGGCTGAAGTTTATACCTATAGTTCAATAACAGGTGTAAATGGAGCAGCAATGTATGACAACAACGGCGTGCAGATTCAGGCACACGGCGGACAGATTCAGCAGTTCACAGTTGACGGAGTAACCAAGTATTACTGGTATGGTGAGGACAAGACTTACGATTATCAGCCTGTAGTTGGGGTACATCTTTATACATCAACAGATTTGTATAACTGGACTGATGAAGGTGTAGCTTTTAGAGCAATCCCGGTTTCAGACGAAGAATACGGTGCATTCAAAGAAGAAGGATACACAGCAGATCTTTCTGTTTTTGATGAAGACGAATATTTCAGTGCACTGTATAGCGATTATAAGGGACTTCCAGCTGACGACAAGCAGTATGATTCTAAACTTGAAGAATTGTACTGGAACATCGCGGCAGACAGAACTGTTATGGAAAGACCTAAGGTTCTTTACAATGAAGCTACAGGAAAATATGTAATGTGGTGGCACTGTGATGGAAATACCAAGAGTAATCCAACAGGCTCATCCTATGGCAAGGCAAAGGCAGGTGTTGCAATAGCGGATTCACCACAGGGACCGTTCAAGTATCTGGGCGCGTATAAGCTCAATTACAGCGAGACAGCAGATCACAGCTGGGATAGCGATGAAACAGCATGGGGATCTGTAAGAGATATGAATGTATTTAAGGATGATGATGGAACTGCCTATGTAATGTACTCATCCGATGGAAATACAAACATGTATATTGCAAAGCTGAATGATGACTATACATATCTTGCAGCAGATCAGAGTCACGCAGTTTTGGGAAAAGATTTCACGGTTAACTTTGTAGGTGCATCAAGAGAAGCTCCTGCAATGTTTAAGTATAACGGAACATATTACATGGTTACATCGGGGTGTACGGGTTGGGATCCTAATCCCGGCAGCTATGCATATGCCGATAATCCTCTTGGGCCGTGGACAACAGTAGCTAATCCATTTACAGCATCAGAGTCCGGAACGTCGTACAGAACACAGCCGACATGCGTATTTGCAGTAGATGCCGCAGCAGGAAAATATATATACATGGGAGACAGATGGAATTCAGGAGATCTTAGCGATTCCCGTTATGTATGGCTTCCAGTAGAGTTCCTTTCGGACAATAAGATTAATATCGGAAGATATTCAGACTGGACACTTGATGAGCTTGAAAATAAGGGTGCCTTTACAATAGAAACTGAACTTCCTGAATATGCACTTTCAAAAGAAGAACTTGATGAAAAACTTCCGGAAGAAATAACACTGGTACTGACTGATGGAACAAAAGTGACAAAGAGTGTCACATGGGATACATCAAAGGCAGTACTTGTAGGTGATATCGAAGTAACAGGAACAATTTCCGACTATAACAGATCATTTACTCATACTGTAAGCATGGTTCCTGATAAGATGATTTATTTCTACGACAGTGCATCAGAAAATGTACTTGGAGAAAGTGAGGCAGATTATTTAAAGGCAGCAAGGTCAGTTCTGAAGAAACAGCTCAGAAATGCATCAGCAGATGAGAACTATGCGGATACAAAGATTTCAGGCTATAGCGGAGTAAGAAGTTCAGATGATTCAAATTCATATGATGTAGGATTTAAGAACTCCGGTTCTGATATTTGGGGACATGGCTTCTGGGCAGCCGGAAATAAGAACATTGATTATGTATTTACTCTTGAAGCAGGAAAATACACTGTCGCAACAGGTTATCAGGAGTGGTGGAATACTTCAAGACCAACAAAAATTACGATAACAGATAATAACGGACTAGTTCTTTCTGAACATAATTTCACACTTGCTTCATCAGATAGTGCAAGGTTGGAAACAATGGAATTATCACTTGATGATGATAGTACAGTTACTGTAAGAATAAGTAAGACAGGAAATCCTGATCCTGTACTTAGCTTTATCGCTGTTATCAAGGATTCAATGGATAAAGAAAAAGAAAGTCTTGGTTACACTGATGGAAGATGGTACACAAAGTGGGGCGCAACATACTATGAGACCAGTGATGGCAAAAAGCTAAGCGGTATCGCGAAAGTTGACGGCGTATACTATAGCTTTAGTAGCGCAGGGGCTATGCAGAAAAGTGTATTTGCAAAAGATGGTGATAATACATATTACTTCACTTCTGATGGTAAAATGGCATATGGCTGGATTACAAAGTGGACACACAAGTATTATTTTGATGAAAATGGTGTAATGCAGACTGGTTTTGCAAAAGTAGACGGAGATACATATCACTTCACAGATTCAGGCATCATGCAAAAAGATATTTGGGTTGATGCTGATGGATACAGATATTACTTTAAGAGTAATGGAAAAATGGCTGTAAATGAAACCATAACAAAATGGCTTCAGAAGTACACATTTGATGAAAGTGGACATCTTATTAAATAAGTTTAACTTAAACAAATAACTAACAGTACTAATGACCTGAATAATAGGACATTAGTACTGTTTTGTTTAAAAGGAAGATTTTATGTTACAATTCAGTTGTCAGCCAATATATAAGCGGACATAAATGCTTGTTTTCGTCTGTGTCGTAATTCATAAAGATTCTAATACAAGAACAAGCTTCATTTCAACATTGTTCAAAGCATTCAGCTTGTTCTTGTATTTTCATCTTATGAATTATCTCCTCGTCCGAGAACTGCACATTTATGTCCGCTCATATAATTAGGCTGACAACTGAATTGTAACGCTTTTATGATATGAAGATTCGATAAAATTTTTATTAATACCAGAACTTCATTGTTGTAAAATAGAATAATGAGAATGTGCGATAAATAGATAATGAATAAAAATTGAAATAGAGGAGGAATTAATGGATAACAGACCGGTAGGACGAAAAAAGAATATTGGAAGCGGTGGATCAGGTGTTCATAAAAGGGGCGATGGACTTGGAGGAGGTCCTGTAGGAAGTAGCAACGGATATTCCTCAGCTAATGGTCCGGGAGGTGGAAGTAGTAGCAGTAATAAAAGATCAGGCGGAAGAAGTCCACTGTTTATGATAATTGTGATTCTTTTCCTGGTTCTTGGAGGCGGTGGAGGACTTACCTCATTTCTTGCAGGGAACGAAGGCTCAACACAATATACAGATACAACCCAGACTATGGTACAGACAGACAATCAGCAGACAGCAACGGGAAGTGATTCACAGTTTAGTACATCGGCTGATTATGGATCAAGTCTCTCTGTGATTGGAGCGCTCCTTGGAAGTAATGGTTCATATACCGGTGGAAGCATGTCCTCAGCAAGCTGGAGCGATACTCCGAACACCGGCAAACTAAATACTGCCGTGGATTCAAGTTCCAGACAAAAGCGCACCGTTATAAAAGGTGATGGGCTGGATACAATAACTATCATGGTATATATGTGTGGTGCTGATCTTGAGTCCAGAAGTGCAATGGCGTCAAAAGATATTCAGGAGATGATGAAGGCTGATCTAAGCGATAATATCAACCTTATTATTTATACTGGCGGTGCCAAAAAATGGCAAAACAATGTAATATCGAGTGACACCAATCAGATATTTCAGGTTAAGGCAGGACAACTTGTAAAACTTGTTGATAACGTTGGAAGTCTTCCAATGACAAAGCCGGGGACATTATCCGACTTTATAAAGTGGGGGGCAAAAAATTATCCTGCTGACAGATACGATCTTATTTTCTGGGATCATGGTGGAGGATCAACAGGTGGATATGGTTATGATGAAAAATATTCAACAGCCGGTTCAATGTCACTTGCCGGAATCAATCAGGCTCTCAAAGATGGTGGAGTGACATGGGATTTTGTTGGTTTTGATACATGTCTAATGGCAACTGTAGAAAATGCGATTGTTGTATCAAATTATTCTGATTATCTTGTGGCTTCAGAAGAAACAGAGCCTGGCGTTGGCTGGTACTATACAGACTGGCTTACTGCTCTTTCAAAGAATACTTCTATGGCAACGATTGAAATCGGGAAGAACATCATAGATTCCTTTACTGCAGTTTGTGCACAAACTTGTTCGGGTCAAAAGACAACGCTTTCATTAATTGATCTTGCTGAGTTATCACAAACGGTACCTCAGGAGCTTGCTGACTTTTCAAGAGATACATCTGAAATGATAAGCGGAAATGAATATGAAGCAGTGTCGGCAGCACGCAGCAGTACAAGAGAGTTTGCTTCATCTTCAAGAATAGACCAGGTGGATCTTGTAGACTTTGCTATCAGAATGAATACTGATGAGGCAAAAGAACTGGCAAATGCTCTAAAGAGTACAATCAAATATAACAAGACCAGCTCGAATATGACAAATGCATATGGACTTTCAATCTATTTCCCATATCAAAAAGCTTCAAAGGTAGATTCCATGGTAAATACCTATGAAGCGATAGGAATGGATGAAGAATATGCAAAGTGCATTCAGGATTTTGCATCGCTCGAAGTTGCAGGCCAGGTAGCTGCCGGTGGAACATCAAGTGCATTGCCATCTCTTTTTGGAAGTCTGACAGGTTCAGAAGCAGGTTCAAATGCATCGGCAGAGATGATAACTACACTGCTAACAACATTTTTATCCAGTGATTTCAGCAGTATTTCAGGTCTTTCAGCTTCAAATACAAACTTTTTGGGCAAAAGCCTTGATGTAGAAAAGGCAGCAAATTATATTGCTTCAAATCAGTTTGACTCATCTGCACTTATTTGGACAACAAATGCAGAAGATTATACATGTATTACATTGTCAGAAGAGCAATGGTCTAAGGTTCAGAATCTTCAGCTCAATATGTTTTATGACGACGGAGAGGGATATGTAGATCTTGGAATGGATACGACATTTGAATTTGACGAAGAAGGAAATCTTTTAGCTCCGGAAGACAAAACCTGGCTTGCAATTGATGGTCAGATAGTAGCTTTCTATGTTCTTGATGTACAGGGCGACAGTGACAGCTACGCAATAACAGGAAGAGTTCCATGTGAGATTAATGGAAACAGAGCTAATCTCATACTTGTTTTCGATTCGGAAAATGAAGACGGATACGTTGCCGGAGTAAGCTACGATTATGTTGAAGGTGAAACGGAGACTATTGCAAAAAATCTTACTGAAATTCAAGAAGGAGATACGCTAGACTATATTTGTGATTACTATGGATATGATAAGAGCTATCAGGACAGCTATTATCTTGGTGAGCAGGTAACTGTAAGCGGAGATATGTCTGATATGGTGATAGAAAATCTGCCTGTAGGAGATGGAACAGCTCTTGTAACCTATTGCTTTACAGATATATATGGTCAAAATTATTGGACTCCAACATTAAAATATTAAAAGAAAAAATAGTCGCCAGACAAAATAGGCGACTATTTTTTTATTTCATAGCTTTTAGTGAGTTTTGATGTACTAACCATTTTACAATATTTAAGCAAATACTTTTATTTTTACAAAAAGGCGTCCTTTTCTTGTAGTATTGGTAGTTCCGATATAAATAAACTTTCCTTTTCCTCTTACAGAAACCCTTGCGCCTTCCTTTAGATCATAACCTCCGCTGTAGGCAGTTCTTCCATTAATAAAAACAGATTCACTCTCAATAAGCTTTTGAGCTTCGGATCTTGAGAGATGATAAACAAAAGCAATAATGGCATCAATTCTTTCTGATGCAACACTTCCGCTTATTTCCTCGAATTTCGGTTCTATATCACATTCTGAACAAGGTACTATATGACACTTAACGGAAGTATGACGTATTCTAACGAGTTCTTTTTCCATCATATCTGCAATATCCGGAGTGGCAAAGACATAGGCTTTATTTTCAGCAGTTATTATATCGCCAATCTGATCTCTTTCTATACCGAGATTCATGATAGATCCCAAATAATCTCTATGATTTAAATCATCAGCAAATTTACTGTTAAGAGGTTCAATTTTTATACATTTGACTACTGTATTTTCTGCATTTTCAGAAGTAAAAAAAGTCTCTTCATCCATGTAATCAGGAAGAAAGCATATAATTGCTCTTTCAGAATCTTTCCAGCCCCCATAGATTACATATTCAGCACCGCAGTATTTTTTTACATTAGATGAAATGCCCTCACTTGACAGGATATTATGAAAAAGTGCAAGCTCGGACAAAGACAAAAAATCTGTGCAGGCAACAATGCCTTTTAAATATGCTCTGTTAGCCAGATCTTTGATTCTACCTGCGAGATAATCTTTAGTTTTTTCTGTAGTCATAATTTATGCCTTTCTGAATGTAAAAAAACTTTATCAGATAAGTGATCCTACACACTCAGAAACTTTTTTCATATCCTCTGTAGGCTCAAAACGAGCTACAACATTTCCATTTCTGTCAATTACAAATTTTGTAAAGTTCCACTTGATATCAGGATTATTCTTGTAATCCTTATCAATCTTTTTGAGCATTACACCCATAGCTAAAGCAGCGGGGCCTTTGCCAAATCCTTCAAATCCTTTTTGCTCTTTGAGGAACTTATACAGAGGAAGCTGACCATCACCATTAACTTCAGACTTTTTCATCTGGGGGAACTTAGTATTGTAGTGAAGCTGGCAGAACTCATGAATCTCCTCATCTGTACCGGGGGTTTGTCCGGCAAACTGGTTGCATGGAATATCAAGAACTTCAAATCCCTGATCATGATATTTCTCATACATCTCTTCAATATCTTTGTAATGAGGTGTAAAGCCACAACCTGTTGCAGTATTTACAACAAGAACAACCTTTCCTTTAAAATTGTCCATAGAAAAATCATTACCCTGAGCATCTGTTACTGAATAATCGTAAAATCCCATTTTAAAATCCTCCATATTATAATTCATTTATGTTTCTTCCAAGGAATATGAGTTGATTTATTTGTGTCAAATTCCTAACGCAATAACGCTTTGATTTAATATGATTATATTGTACACAATTTAAAAAGTCAATACTTTTTTTAAATATTTTTTGACATACATTCTCTAATGAGCGAAAATTAAAAAAGTTAGATTTTTAAGAAACAAAAGACATAATATGCATGACATAAATAAGGTGGAGAAGAGTATGATATACAGAGAATTTGAGATAAAAGAAGAAGGTTCATTAGATGGAGCAAAACTCACTGTTTATGCGCAGGAACCATCTGATAGTTTGAAAATTTCCAAAAGACCATTAGTTCTTTTATGTCCCGGAGGTGGTTATGCCTATACTTCAGACAGAGAGGCTGAGCCAATGGCTCTTGCGTTTATGGCAAAAGGATATAATGCAGCAATATTAAGATACTCATGTGCGCCGGCTACATATCCTACAGCACTTTTGGAACTCGGTAGAGCTGTATTGATTATAAGAGAGCATGCAAAAGAGTGGGAGATTGATCCGGAAGCGATTATTGTAGAGGGATGTTCAGCAGGAGGACATCTTGCTGCAAGCTATTCCTGCTTTTGGAACAAAGATTTCATGGCAGAAAAACTTATAGGGGATGCAAAAGAATCCTCCAAGGAAATGCTTAGACCAAACGGACTTATGCTATGTTATCCGGTTATTACGTCAGGTGAATTTGCACACAGAGGATCATTTGAAAATCTTCTTGGTGACAAATATGATGAGCTTGTAGATGAGATGTCACTTGAAAATAGAGTAACAGATTCAGTCCCTAGAACATTTATATGGCATACTTTCACAGATGGAGCAGTACCTGTTGAGAACTCATTGCTATTTTCCATGGCGCTTAGAAAAAATGGAGTAAATACAGAGCTGCATATTTTCCCAGAAGGTGGTCACGGACTTGCTCTTGCGGACAGGACAACACTTGGACCAGAAGGAAAAGAGAATGTTCCGGCATGTACTCCATGGATTGATCTTGCAGCAACCTGGCTAAAATATTATTGGTGCGAGCAGTATGCGAGTGAACAGTAAACTATAAGTGAATATTAATGAAAAATGTTTTATCATATTAATAAAGAGATGATTTAAGTGGCGGGAATAGATTAAAAAATAGTATGCAGAATTATATAGTTTTTGATCTTGAATGGAATCAGGGAGAAGCACCGGCTAAAAGAGGAGACAAAACGCTAACATTTGAAATAGTAGAAATAGGTGCGGTCAAACTGAATGAGAAAAAAGAAAAAATAGGTGAGTTTTCAAGACTTATAAAACCACAGGTTCATAGGCAGATGCACAAAATCACCGGAAAACTTATTCATCTTACGATGGATGATCTTAAAGATGGTGATTCTTTTGAGGAAGCTGCGAGTGATTTCCTGGCATGGTGCGGACAAGACCCGATGTTTTGCAGTTGGGGACCTTTGGATCTTACAGAGTTTCAGAGGAATCTTGATTTTTTTAATCTGCCGCTTTTGTCAGACAGACCAGTGGCTTTTTATGATGTTCAAAAGCTATACAGCCTGGCATATGATGATGGAAAAACACGAAAGGCATTGTCAACGGCTGTAGATGAACTTGAACTTATAAAAGATATTCCTTTTCATAGAGCGTTATCAGATGCGGAATATACAGCAAAAATTTTTTCAAAATTTGATGAAAAGATTTTAGAAAAAGTATCTTTTGACACTTATGTAACTCCTAAGACAAAAAAGCAGGAAATAAAAATCACTTTTGACACATATTTTAAATATATATCCAGAGAATTTGATTCAAAGGATGACATCCTTGAAAATAATGAAATAATGAGTACAAAGTGTTATATATGTCACAAAAACATCAGGCGTAAGGTGAAATGGTTTTCACCAAACGGCAAGCATTATTATGCTGCAGCATTCTGTGACAAGCATGGATACATGAAAGCAAAGGTCAGGATTAAAAAGGCTGAAGACGGCAAACTATTTGTTGTAAAAACATGTAAGTTTATAGCTCCTGAGGACCTGGAAGCGATGAAAACAAGGCAAAAAAAGACAAAAAAGAGGCAGAATCCGGATGAAGGATTCTGCCTCTTGCAAATTTTTGAACTATCATAGCTTTTTAGAATTAAACTTTGTTCGCTTATATTCTTTTTTTCTTCTGTTATAACGGATACGGTCACTTCGCGTAGAAAGCTTTCGATTAGAATAAATATACGAAAAAATCGAAGCAATTATAGTTGCTAATATAACAAATATTCCGGCGATAAAAATCAAAAATTTTACATTCACATATATGGTGTGAGAATGATTATCTGAATTTTTATCTGAGGATACAATTTGTGGCGAATAACAAACATATGCTTTTCCAACAGATATTCCGTTAAAATCATACATAACCTTTGCTATTGCCGAAGGATTTTCGGATAAATCTTCTTCAGATAAATCATAGGTAACCTCATATCCTGTATCTTCAATAGAATTGGTTTTGGGAATGATAATCATATCATCACTTGAAATATTAAGTATGGTTCCTGATTTTCCGAAGACATCGTGTTCTGACTCAAAAAAAAGTGAGTCATCAGGCATATATCTTGTATCATTTTCGGAGACGTTTATAGCTTCAAAATTGTTAAAGCCATAATCAAAAAGTGTTACTGTATCATTGAACTGTGTAGGAGATTCTTCTTTTAATACAACACAGACAAGCTTCATTCCGCCGCGTTCAGCACAAGTTACAAGAGTTTCCCTGGCAAGAGAGGTGTATCCGGTTTTACCTCCGACAATCCCTTCATAACTTATCTCGCCGGTTATAAGTTTATGCTTATTGTTGAGATAGAAATCATCAGGTTGAGTAGCAGTTGGAGTAAAATGATATCTTGGCGTATTTCCTATTTTACATAAAAGATCGTTTTCAAAAAATTGTGCCGCAATCAGAGCCAAATCATATGCGCTGGTGTAGTGATTTTCATCCTGTAAACCATTTGTATTGTTGAAATGAGTATTTTGACAACCAAGTTCAATAGCTCTTTCATTCATTAAATCCACAAAAGAATCTATACTTCCACTTACATGCTCAGCGACAGCATTTGCAGCTTCATTTGCACTTCCAACCATTATGCCATATAGAGCCTGCTCCATGGTAATAGATTCGCCGACATCCATGCCAATTGATGAACCATCGGATGGAACACTAAAAACCGCATCATGAGAAAAAGTGATTGTATCACTAAGAGAAGCATTTTCAGCCGCCAAAAGACAAGTCATAATCTTTGTTGTGCTTGCAGGGTATAACTCCTCGTGAATATTTTTTGCATAAAGAATTGTTCCTGTATTAACCTCAAGAACAATTGCTGCCTCAGCAGAAACTTCAGGTCCCTCCGGCCAGCCATACGTTTCATTACTTTGTATAGGAAGCTCTTTTCTTAAGGCTGCTTCAGCTTCATAGTCAATAGTTTCAGCTTCTGAAATAAGCGGATAATTCAAGAAAAGAACACAAAAAACAGATAAAAAAATTAGGAATCGATAATTTATTTTTTTTCTATATTTATAAAGATTCATAGTCACCATCAATAATTTGAAAATTTTCATTTGTAAGTTAATAAAATGTCACTGTCCATACGTATATAGATTGCTCCAGTAATCAATTCGCGCATTTATTCCAAATCGACTTCGTCGAAGGAATGCGCTCACTCCTGCATTTAGTGTAGCTGTTTTATATTAACTCGACTATATGCTTGCTATAATTTGAATCTACTGCGTTGTCATCAGTTGTCGATGGAACCCCATCGACGCCTTCTTCCGCCTTGTAGATTACAAATTATATCTAATCAATATAGTCGAGAAATATAAAAACAGCTACACTAGTTCTCACGAAATGCGCAGCTTAGTGCGCATTTCTGCCTTGATAGTAATGTTTTAACAGTAACGCTATATCAAGTAAATAATACAATACTTTGCAAGTGCCCGCAAATGTTGTAAAATTTAAGATATAAGAATTACAGGTAGGATGAGAAATGCGTTTAAGAAATATTGCAGGTTCCAGAGAAGTAATAGCTGACAGCGCATATACTGTCAAAGATCCTCAGACAAAAAAGGGGCTCTGGAAAAAAGAAGTTTTCGGTAATAGCAAGCCGATTCATATTGAAATTGGAATGGGAAAAGGAAGATTCCTAATGGATTTGGCTGAGCTTAATCCTGATATCAACTATGTAGGAATTGAGAAGTATTCCAGCGTTCTTCTCAGAGCAATACAAAAGCAGGAGCAACGACAACTTCCAAATGTTATTTTCATCAGGATGGATGCAGAAGAAATAACCGAAGTTTTTGCACCCGGCGAGGTAGACAAAATCTATCTTAATTTTTCTGATCCATGGCCAAAGGACAGACATGCCAAGAGAAGACTTCCGTCAAGACAGTTCCTTGAAAGGTATGACAAGATTTTAAAAGCTGACGGAGTAGTTGAGTTCAAGACAGACAATAAAGATTTGTTTGATTTTGCGCTTGAAGAGGTCGAACCGGCTGGATGGAATTTGGATGCATTTACATTAGATCTTCATAATGATCCTGTTATGAATGAAGGTAATGTAATGACTGAGTATGAAGAGAGGTTCTCATCCCAGGGTAATCCTATATACAAGTACATTGTTAGCAGAAAGGGGAAGTGACTAATGGACTACAGTTTAAACAGTCAGAATTTCGAAGAAGAAGTTTTAAAGAGTAAATTGCCGGTGCTGGTTGATTTTTCAGCCGATTGGTGCGGACCCTGCAAGATGATGGCACCCGTTATCGATGAGCTGGCAGGCGAATATGAAGGAGAACTTAAGATAGGCAAGATTAATGTAGACCAGGCTCCGGATATCGCTCAGAAATACAATGTAATGTCAATTCCAATGTTTGCTTTCTTCAAGAACGGAGAAGTTATTGAAACAGCAGTTGGAGCACTTAACAAGTCAAAATTACAAGGTATGATAGATAAAGTGCTGGCCTGATGGTCAGCACTTTCGTACATATAAGGAAAGGTAAAAACGTTGGCGGATAAAATTACTAACTTTGAAGACTATAAAAAACGAGGCAACGGGGAAGATATCGATATTGAAATAGAAGATCCTTATGATTTTTTTAACGAACAGGAGCGGGAAGAGTATTTTAAAGAACGCCAAAAAGAGCAGTCAGAAAACAGGCAACACCAAACAGAAGTAGAAAAAGAACAACTTGAAGGTATATTACGAAAAGGTGATGAAGAAAAGCCTGAAGGCAGACAGCGCAGAAAAGATCCGGAAGAGCTTGAAGGCAGACAGCGCAGAAAAGATGCAGAAAAGCCTGAAAGCAGACAGTATAGAACTGATACAGAGAAAAACAATCCTGACATTAGGTGTCACAGAGCTAAAAATGAAAAAAAGGATTTTTATGACGATTGCGATGACAATGAAGATATAGATGAAGAATATGAGGATTATGAAGAAGATTACGAAGAAGAGGAAGAAAAAGGTGGATTCCCTATTGAACTTTTTGTAAGAATATCTTCAATAATATCCGGTATTATAATCTTGTCATGCATAGCTATAGTTGTTAAGGTAAAAATATTTGATAAATATTTTGCACTGGATCCGGATGAAGAAACTGTTGTAGTATCAGCAATTCCGGCGGGATTTACAGAAAAAAATGATACAGTTACGGTAACTGCTGAGAATTTGAATCTTCGTTCTTCTCCAAGCTCAGAAAGTAAGGATACAATAGTAACTGCCGTTTCAAAAGGTACGCAGCTAAAGCGTGTAGCAGTTAGCAGCGATGGAAGCTGGGCACTTGTTGAATATGAAGGTAACCAGCTTTATGCTTCTATGAAATATTTGTCTGAATAGTGTATTCAGATATTCATAATATTTTTTCTTTTTGAGTGAAGCCAAGAATAAAATTTGTCCTGTGCCTCAGAAAGAGAATCGCTTGTACGGGTGAGAGTTTCAGTTATTTCAAGAACTTCATTCTCACTCGTATTAACAGCGTGTCCGGCGATTTTGGATGCGCATTTTCTTTCTAATGAAAGATAATTCATATTAATCAATAAGGTATTATGAAGTTCCCTGAGAGAATCATAAAGCTCGGGATATTTTTTTTGTATTATGCTAAATTCATCCAAAATCTGTTCTCGGCTCTGAAGACAGAAAAGAATATAAATTGATTCCACGATTTCAGGTGGCTCAATTTCATCCTGGTATGAATTGTCCTCGTAGCCATCCTTTGTGGCATAATATTCACAGATTTCCTGAACAAGGGAACCTATTTTGGGATTATTGTATAATTTTTGTAATTGATCAAATTTTTTTTCGCTCATAAATTTAGATTAATCGTTTTATTTAAAAAAGTAAAGAGATGGAAATAACATGAAAATAGGAATTTTCGATTCCGGTATTGGTGGTCTGTCAGTTCTTCATGAGGCATATCATCAGATTTCGGGTCAGGAATATATTTTTTTTGCAGATACAGAACACGTTCCTTATGGTCTAAAAACTCCTGAACAAATAGTAGGTTATGCAATAGATATTACAGAGTTTTTGATCAATAAAGGTGCAGAAGCACTGATTGTTGCATGCAACACTGCCACTAGCGTAGCGATAAAAGAGCTGCGTAGCCGTTTTGATATACCGATATTGGGAATGGAACCGGCTGTAAAGCCTGCCGTAGAAGGCACAGAAGACAAAAGAATTATGGTTATAGCTACCCCTGTGACAATTAGAGAAGACAAGCTTAAAGATTTGCTCCACAGAGTGGATGGGGAACATCGTGTAGATTTGATGGCGATGCCAAAACTTGTAGAATTTGCTGAAAGGGAAGAATTTGAATCTGAAGCTGTTGATAAATATTTGAAAGATCAGTTTTCAGGGATAGATTCTGACGACTATTGCGCATTGGTTCTTGGGTGCACACACTTTAATTATTTTAAACCTTCATATAAAAAGATATTTGGAAAAGATACGTTGCTAATAGATGGTAACCATGGTACAATACATCACTTGGCGGACACATTAAATTTACCAATTAACGAAAATCAAGATAAAGATATTTTTTTTGAAGACTACCACAAGATGTTGGGGTATGAAAAAACTGAGTACTATTTTTCAAAAAAATATGTTGAAGATGAGAAAACTCTGGAACACTTGAAAACACTGCATAATCGTCTTGAATATGTAAGGAAAATGTGATATACACGGGACTTGAAAAAAACAAAATATTGTATTATTATTTAAACATAACCACAAGATATTGATGAAAAATCTTGTGGTTATAGTTATGATTATACGTTGCAAATTATGAAAGGGGTTATTATTTACTTATGAAAATCATTAAGAGAAGCGGTAAAGAGGTTGCTTTCGATGTACAGAAAATAGTTTCTGCTGTAGAAAGGGCTAACAACGAAGTTACAGAGGAGAAAAAGCTTACAGCAGGACAGATCAGCGATATAGCAACAGGCGTAGAAAAACTTTGCGCAACTCTTACACGTGCTGCCAGTGTTGAGGAAATCCAAGACATGGTTGAGGATGGGATTATGAAGGTTGGCAAGTATGATGTTGCCAGAAAGTATATCACATACCGGTATAAGCATGCTCTTGTCAGAAAATCAAATACTACAGATGAGCAGATAATGTCTCTTATTGAATGCAATAATGAAGAGGTAAAGCAGGAAAATTCAAATAAAAATCCCACAGTTAACAGTGTGCAGAGAGACTATATGGCGGGAGAGGTTTCAAAGGATATTACCAAGAGATTTCTTTTACCAGAAGATGTAGTAAAGGCTCATGAAGAAGGTATTATACACTTCCATGATTCAGATTATTTTGCACAGCATATGCACAATTGCTGTCTTGTAAACCTTGAAGATATGCTCCAGAATGGCACTGTAATATCAGAAACCATGATTGAGCGTCCCAAGAGTTTTTCCACAGCTTGTAATATTGCAACACAGGCAATTGCTCAGATAGCAAGTTCTCAGTATGGTGGACAGAGTATTACTCTTTCACATCTTGTTCCATTTGTTGATGTTAGCAGACAGAAATTCCGCAAAGAAGTTGCGATTGAATTTGAAACAGCAGGTGTAAAAGTTAACAAGAAGCAAGTTGAAGAAATTGCAGAAATGAGAGTAAGAAAGGAAGTTGAAAGAGGTTGTCAGGTTATCCAATATCAGGTAATCACACTTATGACTACAAATGGTCAGGCTCCTTTTATTACAGTATTTATGTATCTTGATGAAGTTCCGGAAGGCAGACAGAGAGACGATCTTGCTCTTGTTATAGAAGAGATGCTCAAGCAGAGAATACTTGGAGTAAAAAATGAGAAGGGACAGTTTATTACACCGGCATTCCCTAAGCTTATTTATGTACTGGACGAAGATAATATCCATGAAGATTCCAAGTATTGGTATTTGACAGAACTTGCTGCAAAATGTACTGCAAAGAGACTTGTACCAGACTATATCTCTGCTAAAAAGATGAAGGAGCTTAAAAAGGGAGATGTATATCCATGTATGGGATGCAGATCATTCCTGACACCTGATAACGATGAAAATGCAGAAGGACTTTGCAACAAGGGAAATAAGTCTCACGCACGTAATTATGAAGAAGGAGATCACAAGTATTACGGAAGATTCAACCAGGGCGTTGTTACTATTAACCTTGTAGATGTTGCTTGTTCTTCATATAAAAATGAGGATAAGTTCTGGGAACTAATGGAAGAAAGAACAGAACTTTGTAAAAGAGCACTTATGTGCCGTCATAACAGATTGATTGGAACCCCATCAGATGTTGCACCTATTTTATGGCAGAATGGCGCACTTGCAAGACTTCAAAAAGGTGAAGTCATTGATCCACTTCTTTTTGGAAATTATTCTACAATTTCACTTGGATACGCAGGTTTATGTGAATGCACCAAATATATGAAAGGTGTTTCTCACACGGATCCGAGAGGAAAAGAATTTGCTCTTAAAGTAATGCAGTTTCTTAATGATAAGTGTTCTAAATGGAGAGCAGAGACAAACATAGCTTTCAGCCTATACGGAACACCGCTTGAATCAACAACATATAAATTTGCTAAGTGCCTTCAGAAGAGATTTGGAATCATTCCGGAGGTTACAGACAAAAACTATATTACAAACAGCTATCATGTTCACGTAACAGAGCAGATTGACGCATTTACAAAGCTGAAATTTGAATCCGAATTCCAGGCTCTTTCTCCAGGAGGAGCGATCAGTTATGTTGAAGTACCTGACATGAATAACAATATTGAGGCTGTAATATCTGTAATGAAATACATATATGAGAACATTATGTATGCAGAGCTAAATACAAAATCAGATTATTGTCAGTGCTGCGGATATGATGGCGAAATAAAGATTGTTACAGATAAAGACGGAAAGCTTGTTTGGGAATGCCCTAATTGTGGAAACAGAGACCAGGCAAAGATGAATGTAGCTAGACGAACATGTGGATATATTGGTACACAGTTCTGGAATCAGGGAAGAACACAGGAAATAAAAGAAAGAGTTCTTCATATGAGCAATCCCAAATTTGCTTAAGTTCGGGCGGAAAACTGAAAAAGAGAAAAATGGAGTTCTTTGTAAATAATTTTGTTAAAGGACAAAAGGGCATTATTTTCTTAAAATCAGAAATTATAAAATTACAGACAATTACAAATAAATATTTTATAAAAGAGAGAGGTCGGATTAATCCGACCTTCTTTTGTAAAAGGAGGCTTAATTGAACTACGGTCAAATATACTATAATGATGTAGCAAACGGCGTAGGATGTCGTACTGCATTTTTTGTATCGGGATGTACGCATCATTGTGAGGGGTGTTTTAATGAAATGACATGGGACTTTAATTATGGAGAAAAATATACAAAAGCAACCGAGGATGAAATAATAGAATCGCTTAAACCAGCATATATAAATGGCTTAACTATTTTGGGGGGCGAGCCAATGGAAATAGTAAATCAAAAAGAAATCCGACCTCTTTTGGAAAGAGTAAAAAAAGAAGTTCCCAAAGCAACAATATGGATATATTCCGGATATCTATGGGAGGAACTAACAGATATAGATAATAGAAGATGCCATGGAGATGACACTGATGCGATATTATCAATGATAGATATTCTGGTGGATGGTGAATTCATACTTGAGAAAAAGAATATAATGCTCAGATTCAGAGGATCGGAAAATCAGAGAGTAATTGATGTGCCGGCAACATTAAAAAAGGGAGAAATTGTCCTATCTAAATATAATGATCGGGATGAAACAAGGAAAGCATAATTAGAAACTAAAAAAATTATAGAAAAATAAAAAAGTTGTTGACACCAATATAACCATCGTGATATATTAGTAAGCGTCGCTGATGCAGCCAAGTAAACAACGAGTTGCAAAAGCAGTACAGGAGTGGAAGTGAAGCTCCTAGCACATTGACAAATAAACAGTAATGCAACCCTGAAAAATTCCAAGAGAATTATTCAGAACAAAAAGTAAATTAACGGACAGAACAAAAGCCAAGCTTAAGTTTTGACCGGATCAAACTTAAAACATTTAAACGTGAGAGT
>JAFSQI010000124.1 GCA_017446685.1 Butyrivibrio sp. | reverse complement strand
CTTGTTCTTGTATTTGAATCTATATGAATTACGACGCATGTGCAGATCACTTAGCGAGGTTTTTTCGAGCTTAGTGAAATGTCATACAGCGTAGACGAAAATAAGCATTTATGTCCACTCATATATTGGCTGACAACTGAACAGTAATCACCCCAATAATATGTGATTGTAGCATAATTTTTTTTTCTGTACAATTTAGGGAAGGCTTGCTATAATTGTTCAAGAACTTCAAAAAAAGTTCAAAATGTTTAGTCACAATGGTATGATAAACGGCTGTAAGCCAGAATAGGAGCGGCTTTCAATGAGTATGGAAAATGACAACAATGTCAATGAAAACAGTGTTGAGGATATCGTTTCAAGATACAGACCTGAAGTTTCAAAGCTTGTTCCTTATTTAAATTGGCTTAAGGAAAAGTGTGGTTCTGAAGTTGCTCAGAGCTATTCTAACAGTGACTTAAAATCAATGCCATTTCCTGTTTACGATTCTAACTTGCTGGCTTTTGTTAAGACAGCTCAGACTACGAATTTGCTTGATCGCAACTACGTCTACGTTTATACCAGAAATCATTTGAATAGTGCAAAGGATGAACTTGCATTTATCCAGAAGGCTGAGATCAGAGATATGGATGATCTTGCGGGAATATTATCCAAGTATATTCTTTCGGGAATGACAAAAGGTTCTGTGTGGGCACAGGGCGTTTACAACGGAGTTCTTTACAACGTAGTCAAAAAGATGGATGATCTTTGCAAGTTCTGGGGACAGGAATTATCCTGACTTTATTTACAGGTAAAAAACATTTATAACAGGGGAAGGAAAATGGGAGAGAAATCCGCACAAAAGAGGAAATACATCCTCGAAAAGGCGAGAGGCGTTTTTTCGGAAAAAGGATACAAAAATGTAACCATGAAAGACATTGTTGATGCCTGTGACATCAGTCGCGGGGGTCTTTATCTCTATTTTTCCAGTATTGAAGAATTATTTCTTGCAGTTCTTGCAAACACTCATGAAGAGGATGATGATGAAGCCGTAGCGGCGGCTCTTGCCGGTGATGCTTCTGCCGGTGATATGCTTGCTCTTTTCCTAAAAGAGCAGAAGAAGTACATCCTTAGAAAGAAGAACAATCTCACTGTTGCAACATATGAATATTTTTCCGTAAATAAAGTATCGACCAAAGAGAATCCTCTTAAGAACCAGTTCGATACTGCAGTTAGAATTGTGGAAAAGCTTATTGAAAACGGAGTTGAATGTGGAGAATTTTATTGCGAGAACCCTATTGGATGTGCCCGCAATTTAATGTACGTGGTGGAAGGACTCAAAATCGCGTCAAAGACTATCGGAGTTTCTGAGGAAGCTATTGATAGAGAATTAATGTATGTATTAGAGGGCTTAGTGCCTGAAGACTAAAGTGCTTAATTATTTATAGTTAAGCACTTTTGCATTATATAAACATATTTAAGTGAGGAGAAATTATGAGCATTGTAAGACGAATCTATGTTGAAAAGAAAGCACCTTTTGCAGGCAAGGCAAAAGAACTGAAATCAGAAATTGCCGGCTACCTTGGAATTAAAAGTGTTGAGAATGTAAGGATATTCATTCGCTATGATGTTGAAAATGTTTCGGATGAGGTGTTCGAAAAAGCACTTAGAACTGTTTTTTCAGAGCCGCCTGTTGATATCTTGTACAGAGAAGAAATTGAGATTCCTGAAAATGCAAAGGTATTTAGTATAGAAGCTCTTCCGGGACAGTTCGATCAGAGAGCAGATTCTGCCGAGCAGTGCGTTCGTTTCATAAAGGGTGACGAGGAGCCTGTCATCAGAACAGCAGTTACATATATGCTGATCGGTAATGTATCTGATGATGAACTTGAAAAGATCAAGAACTATACAATGAACCCTGTAGACAGCAGAATTGCTGATGCAAAGAAACCCGAAACACTTGTAGAAGTATATGATGAACCTGCGGATGTAAAGATTTTTGATGGTTTCAAGGATATGGAAGAGGCTGAGCTTAAGAACCTCTATGAGTCACTTGGACTTGCTATGACATTTAACGATTTTAAGTGGATACAACAGTATTTCCATGATGATGAAAAGCGTGATCCAAGCATGACTGAAATAAGAGTTCTTGATACCTACTGGTCTGACCACTGCCGTCATACAACCTTTGGAACAGAGCTTAAGAGCGTTGAGTTTGGTGATGGTTTCTACAGAACTCCGATAGAAGATACTTATAAAGACTACCTTGCTTCAAGAGAAGCTCTTTATACTACTGAAGATAAGAAGAAAGAGAAATTTATCTCTCTTATGGATATAGCTCTTATGGGCATGAAGAAGCTTAAGAAAGACGGTAAGCTTACAGATATGGAAGAGTCAGAGGAAAACAACGCATGTACAGTGGTTGTTCCTGTTGAGGTAGACTATGGCAATGGCCCTAAGACAGAGAACTGGCTCGTATTTTTCAAAAATGAGACACATAACCATCCTACAGAGATTGAGCCTTTTGGTGGAGCTGCTACATGTCTTGGCGGTGCTATCAGAGATCCGCTTTCAGGAAGAGGTTATGTATATCAGGCTATGCGTGTAACAGGTGCTGCAGATCCTACAGTTCCGGTTGCTGAGACTATGAAGGGCAAGCTTTCACAGAAAAAGCTTGTAAGAGGCGCTGCAAGCGGATATTCATCATATGGCAACCAGATTGGACTTGCAACAGGCTATGTAAAAGAGATTTACCATGAGGGCTATGTTGCAAAGAGAATGGAAATCGGTGCAGTAATGGGTGCAGCTCCACAGGAGCATGTAATCAGAGAAAGTGCTGATCCGGACGATATCATTATTCTTCTTGGTGGAAGAACAGGCCGTGACGGATGCGGCGGAGCAACAGGTTCTTCTAAGGCTCATGACAGCAAGTCACTTGCAACTTGCGGAGCAGAGGTTCAGAAGGGAAATGCGCCTACAGAAAGAAAGCTTCAGAGACTTTTCAGAAGACCTGAAGTCAGCGAACTTATTAAAAAATGTAACGACTTTGGTGCCGGCGGAGTTTCAGTAGCAATCGGAGAACTTGCACCCGGACTTGATATAAACCTTGATCTTGTTCCAAAGAAGTACGCAGGTCTTGACGGAACTGAACTTGCAATATCAGAGTCTCAGGAGAGAATGGCTGTTGTTGTAGCACCGGGGAACGCAGATAAATTCCTTGACTATGCTGCTGAGGAAAACCTTGAAGCAGTAAAGGTTGCTGTAGTTACAAAAGAGCCAAGACTTGTTCTTAACTGGAGAGGCAAGAAGATTGTAGATATAAAGAGAGCTTTTCTTGATACAAACGGAGCTCATCAGGAAACAACCGTTAAGGTTGAGATACCTCAGGAAAAGGATAATTACCTTAAGAAGATTGCCAGCAGCAAGGTTGCAGATGCACTTAAAGAGGGAGATGTTAAGGCAGCATGGATTTCAGAGCTTTCAGATCTTAACGTATGTTCTCAGAAGGGACTTGTTGAGATGTTCGACTCCTCAATCGGAGCAGGCTCAGTTCTTATGCCTTACGGTGGAAAATATCAGCTTACAGAAACTCAGGCTATGGTTGCAAAGCTGCCGGTTCTTTCCGGAAAGACTGATACCGTTACTATGATGAGCTATGGCTTTGATCCATATCTTTCAAGCTGGAGCCCTTACCATGGTGCAGCTTATGCTGTAACAGAATCAGTTGCAAGAATAGTTGCAACAGGTGGAGATTACAAGAAGCTTCACTTTACATTCCAGGAGTACTTCAAGAGAATGACAGATGATCCACAGCGCTGGAGTCAGCCATTTACAGCACTTCTTGGAGCTTATGATGCGCAGATGAAATTCGGTATTGCTTCAATCGGCGGAAAAGACTCAATGTCAGGTTCATTTAATGAGATAAACGTTCCTCCGACACTTGTTTCTTTTGCAGTAGATGTTGCAAGCCTTAAAGATGTAGTTACACCTGAACTTAAAAAGAGCGGAAATAAACTTGTTCAGTTCAAGATTGCCAAGGACAAGTTCGACCTTCCCGATTATGATAAAGTAATGAAGCTCTATGGTTGCATTACAGAACTTATGAGAAAGGGAGCTATTGTTTCAGCTTATGCAGAAGATTGCTACGGAATTGCTGCTTCTATTTCTAAGATGGCATTTGGTAACGGCCTTGGAGTTAAGCTTTTGGATTCATTAAAGGCAGAAGAACTCTTTGCCAACGATATAGCAGATATTATTGCAGAAGTTCCGGCGCAGTTTATGGAAGAGGTCTTAAAGGTTGAAGGCAGCAGAGAAATAGGTGAAGTTACGGATGAGGCTGTATTTGCGGCAGCAGGTATGAGCATTTCCATGGAGGAGGCACTTGCAGCATGGAAAGGAACGCTTGAAAAAGTATTCCCTTCAACTGTTTCAGAGTCAAAAGAGCCTGTTGAGAGCAAACTTTTCAAAGCTGACAGCGTATATGTATGCAAGAATAAGGTTGCAAAGCCTACAGTATTTATACCGGTATTCCCAGGAAGCAACTGTGAATATGACAGTGCACAGGCATTTGAGAGAGCAGGTGCTGATGTAAATATCAGAATATTCAGGAACAGAAATGCCAAGGATATAGAAGAGTCTGTTGCAGAATTTAAAAAGGCAATTTCAAATGCACAGATAATCATGTTCCCAGGCGGATTCTCAGCCGGTGATGAGCCTGATGGAAGTGCCAAGTTCTTTGCTACAGCATTCCAGAATGAAGAGATTAAGGCTGCTGTGGATGACCTTCTTCACAACAGAGATGGCCTTGCACTTGGTATCTGTAACGGATTCCAGGCTATGATAAAACTTGGACTTGTTCCTTATGGAAAGATTACAGGTCAGACACAAGAGTCACCAACACTTACATTTAATACAATTGGAAGACATATTTCCAAGATGGCATATATAAAGGTTGTATCCAATAACTCACCATGGCTTACAGGAGCAGAGCTTGGCGGAGTATATACAAACCCGGCTTCTCACGGAGAAGGAAGATTTGTTGCTCCACAGGATGTACTTGACAAACTTTTTGAAAATGGACAGATAGCAACTCAGTACTGTGATCTTGAAGGAAATGTCACAATGGATGATGAATGGAACATCAACGGTTCCTACAGAGCAGTTGAAGGTATTCTTTCACCTGACGGAAGAGCATTCGGAAAAATGGCACATTCTGAGCGCCGCGGAGATGGAGTTGCAGTAAATATTTTCGGAGAGCAGGATCTTAAGATCTTCGAGAGCGGTGTTAAGTACTTCAAATAATGTTTTTCGATAGAATGAGGAGAAAAAATGAAAGCTTTTTTGATATTAGAGGATGGAACAGTCTTTACCGGCAAGCATATTGGTGCTGATAAAGATGTATACAGCGAAATTGTTTTTAATACCTCAATGGCAGGATATACAGAGGTTTTTACTGATCCGTCCTATGCAGGTCAGGCAGTATGTATGACATATCCGCTTATTGGTAATTACGGAATATGTCTTGAGGATATGGAGTCGGACAGACCTTGGGTTGATGCGATTATAGTAAGGGAACTTTCGCGCATACCTTCAAATTTCAGATGCGACATATCCATACAGCAGTTCATGGATCAGTATGAGATTCCGGGGATAGAGGGAATTGATACAAGAGCTCTGGTGCGTATTTTGAGAGAAAAAGGTACCATGAACGGATTCATAACAACTAATGAAAACATCAAATATGAAGACATAAAGGACAAACTTCATGCCTATACAACAGGTGATGTGGTCAGTAAGGTTTCCTGCAAAGAGAAAAGCTTTTTAAAAGGAAAAAATATAGAAGGAAAAGCTCTTAAAATCGCTCTCCTTGATCTGGGAGCAAAAAGGAATATAGCAAGATCACTTGCTGAAAGAGGCTGTGATGTGACAATTTATCCAAGCAGCACTTCGGCAGAAGAAATCCTTAAGGACAATCCTGACGGAATCATGCTTTCAAACGGACCGGGAGACCCTAAGGATTGTCAGGGCGTAATTAAAGAGGTAAAAAAGCTTTATGATTCAAATGTTCCGATTTTTGCAATCTGCCTTGGGCATCAGCTCATGGCACTTGCAACAGGTGCGGATACTTTCAAGATGAAGTACGGCCACAGAGGTGGAAATCATCCGGTAAAAGACCTGGCTACAGGCAGAGTTTATATCTCTTCTCAAAATCATGGTTATGTTGTTGATATGGATAAGCTTGACTCTGCCATTGCGGTTCCTGCGTTTGTGAATGCCAATGATGGAACAAATGAAGGACTTTCCTATGTTGGAAAAAATATTTTCACAGTTCAGTTCCATCCTGAAGCATGCCCGGGACCTCAGGACAGCAGCTACCTCTTTGACAGATTTGTTGAAAGAATTTGTCAGAATAAGTGAATGAGTAGGTACATCGAATAAATATTTTTGCGGAATTTGATGTATTTTATGCACGAAAGGAATAATTATGCCACGTAATTTAGATGTAAAAAAAGTACTTGTTATCGGTTCAGGTCCTATTGTTATAGGACAGGCTGCCGAGTTTGACTATGCCGGAACTCAGGCATGTCGTTCTCTTAAAGAAGAGGGAATAGAGGTTGTGCTGGTCAATTCAAACCCTGCCACAATCATGACAGATAAAGATATTGCTGATGAAGTCTACATTGAACCGCTTACAGTCAAGGTTCTTGAGCAAATAATAGAAAAAGAAAAGCCGGATTCTATTCTTCCTACTTTGGGAGGACAGGCAGGACTTAATCTTGGTATGGAACTTGATGAGTCCGGATTTTTAAAATCCCATAACGTAAAGCTTCTTGGTACAACCGCAGAAACAATCAGAAAGGCTGAGGACAGACAGGAATTTAAGGACACCATGGAAAAAATCGGTGAGCCCTGTGCAGCTTCTATGGTAGTTCACAATGTGGAAGACGGTGTTGCTTTTGCTGCAAAAATAGGTTATCCCGTTGTACTAAGACCTGCATTTACACTTGGAGGTTCAGGCGGCGGTATCGCTCATAACCAGGTTGAATGTGAGGAAATACTTGAAAACGGATTAAGACTTTCAAGAGCTAATGAGGTTCTTGTTGAGCGCTGCATCGCAGGTTGGAAGGAAATCGAATATGAGGTAATGCGTGACAGTGCAGGAAACTGCATCACAGTCTGCAACATGGAGAATATCGACCCTGTCGGCGTTCATACAGGCGATTCAATAGTAGTTGCACCTTCACAGACTCTTTCTGACAAAGAATATCAGATGCTTAGAAGTGCGGCTCTTAATATTATTGATGAGCTCAAGATAACAGGTGGATGTAACGTTCAGTTCGCTCTTCATCCCACAAGCTTTGAGTATTGTGTAATAGAGGTTAACCCCAGAGTAAGCCGTTCATCTGCACTTGCCAGCAAAGCTACAGGATATCCTATCGCAAAAGTTGCTGCCAAGATTGCTCTTGGATATACACTTGATGAGATTACAAATGCCATCACAGGAAAGACTGTAGCAATGTTTGAGCCTGCGCTCGATTACTGCGTAGTAAAGTTCCCAAGACTTCCTTTTGATAAGTTTATTACAGCAAAGAGAACTCTTACTACTCAGATGAAAGCAACTGGTGAAGTAATGAGTATCTGCACTAATTTTGAAGGTGCAATGATGAAGGCTATAAGAAGCCTTGAGCAGCATGTCGACTGCCTCACCAGCTATGATTTCTCGGAGCTTGATGATGACGAACTTTTAGAGCGTCTTAAAGTAGTTGATGATCAGAGAATCTGGGTAATTGCTGAAAGCTTAAGACGTGGAATAAGCCATGAGCAAATTCATGATATAACCATGATAGATTTATGGTTTATTGATAAGCTTCACACTCTTGTCAAGATGGAACTTAAGCTACTTAGAATCGGAGAAAAGAACAGTGCCGGTCTTAATGCCACACTTGATGATGCTAAAAAGCTTATAAGCTTTGAGACTCTTTTGGAAGCAAAGAGACTTGAATATCCGGATACTGTTATTTCACGTCTCACCAGATTTTCAACAGAGGTGTTAAAAGAGCTACGTGATGTTCTTGGTATTCATGCAAGCTTTAAGATTGTAGATACCTGCGCTGCAGAGTTTTCTGCAAAGACACCATACTATTATTCTGTATATAACGGACCAGATTCTGAGGATGAAGCAGCAATAAATTCAGAAGAAAAAGAGCCCAAGAAAAAGATTCTTGTTCTTGGTTCCGGACCAATCAGAATCGGCCAGGGTATAGAATTTGATTATTGCTCTGTTCATGCAACCTGGGCATTTAAGAAAGCCGGATTTGAGACAATTATTATTAACAACAACCCTGAGACAGTAAGTACAGACTTTGACATTGCCGATAAGCTCTACTTTGAGCCACTTACTCCGGAAGATGTCGAGAACATAGTCAGACTTGAAAAGCCGGACGGAGCAGTTGTTCAGTTTGGTGGACAGACTGCGATAAAGCTTACTCAGGATCTCATGAAAATGGGAGTAAAGATCTACGGAACAGATGCCAAAGATGTAGATGCTGCTGAGGACAGAGAAATATTTGATCAGATTCTTGAAGAAACTCAGATAAAACGTGCACAGGGCGCTACAGTATATACAGCAGAAGAGGCAAAAGAAGTTGCGAACCGCCTTGGATACCCTGTTCTTGTAAGACCGTCATATGTACTTGGTGGTCAGGGAATGCAGATAGCGCTCTCAGACCAGGAAATAGAAGAGTTTATGAATATCATAAACAGATATGCTCAGGATCACCCTATCCTTGTTGATAAGTATCTTCAGGGTATTGAGACTGAAGTAGATGCTGTATGTGACGGAGAAGATATTGTTATCCCCGGAATCATGGAGCATATTGAAAGATCCGGTATTCATTCCGGCGACTCCATCTCTGTTTATCCTGCCCAGTCTCTTTCTGATAAGGTAAAAGAGACAATTGCGGAATATACAAGGAGACTTGCCAAGGCCTTACATATAATTGGTCTTATAAATGTGCAGTTTATAGCAGTTGGCGATGAGGTTTATATTATTGAGGCTAACCCAAGATCCTCAAGAACAGTCCCTTATATAAGTAAGGTTACCGGAATACCGATTGTAGATCTTGCTGCTGAGGTTATGATGGGAAAGAAGCTTAAAGATCTTGGATATAAACCGGGACTTCAGCCGGAAGCCGGATATGTGGCTATCAAGATGCCCGTATTTTCTTTTGAAAAGATAAGAGGAGCTGAAATAAGCCTTGGACCTGAAATGAAGAGTACAGGAGAATGTCTTGGAATCAGTAAGAACTTCAATGAAGCTCTTTATAAGGCATTCCTTGGAGCAGGGGTTAACCTTCCTAAGTATAAGCAGATGATCATCACAGTAAAAGATTCAGATAAGGGAGAAATCATCGATATTGCCAGAAGATACGAGAAGCTGGGTTACATAATTTATGCAACCAGATCAACCGCAGAAACACTTAATGAAAATGGTGTAAAAGCAAGAAAGATTAATCGTATCAGCCAGGAATCACCTACCGTAATCGACCTTATTCTTGGACATAAGATTGATCTTGTAATTGATACACCTACTCAGGGGCGTGATAAGAGTCGTGATGGATTCCTTATTCGCCGTACAGCAATTGAAACCGGTGTTAATGTTATAACAGCGCTTGATACTGCAAGAGCACTCGTTACAAGTCTTGAAAATGAGAGCACAGAAGAGGGGCTTACGCTGGTAGATATCGCTAAGCTATAAGGATTTTCTTGTATCGTTCGGAAAGTCATAAGAAAATGAAAGTCACCCGGAAAAACAGTACATCGGATTTCATACCTCTAAATTGTAAAAGAGATTTGGAATTCGATGTGCTAATTCGATGTACTAGTGTGGTGACTTATAAAGATAACGGAGATTATGCAAAAGAAAAGTTTTACATTTTTTATATTTACAGTTTTTGTTCCTTTGCTTTTGGCTGGATGTGGCAGTGAAGAAACTTTTGAAAATTTTAAGTCTACTATTGAAACTGTCGGAAAATTTGCTGATTCGCTGGTAGAAATAAATGATGGAGCTTCGGAAAGTCAATCATCTGATATTACAGGAAATACAACTATAAATGGCGAATTTTCAAAAAAAAGTAGTGATAGTGCAGGTATTTTAACTGATATGTCAGAAATAGGACTCACCGACGAGGATGGAAATGGGAAAAATTATGTTTTTGTCTACGCAGATGAGTCTTTTAATGCTATATATATAACAGATCATTGGAAAATTATCGATTCATATAAGATAACCAATAACTCAGATATAATCATTATTTGTCAGGCACTTATTGCGGAACACCCTGTGCATGGCAGCGACAAAGTAAGCTATAGAACTGCAGAGGATATGGCATATGAGTGGTCACAGCACAATTTGGCTTATGAAGTGCTGTCGGATGACACTATCTGGAAAGAAAAATCCAAGGATGTAGATTTGAATCCGGAGGATCAGGGAAAAACATTTATTGAAATATACGAAGACAGAACTGGGAAAAAGTTTGATATTACTGAGTTTTTAAAGAAAAATTCAGGAAAATAATTTTTTTATTCAGCCAAAATAGTATATTGGGGGAAAAATGTCAAAAGTCATTTATGAAAATCATCTTTCTTCTAAGGAAGATATTAAAGATTTTATTTTAGAGGGAAAGGCGAAAATATCTTTTCCTGAAGGCGCTATGCGTCTTGAAAATGAGCTTTCTGAAAAAGAGGGGCAAAAGGCTAATTTTGTTTTGTGGTGTCCTTTTGCATTTCCTTCAGATGTCAGAATTGATTGGGAGTTCAGACCTGTTAAAGAGCCCGGGCTTGCAATGATGTTTTTTGCAGCAAAGGCACGAAACGGCGGATCAATTTTTGATGAAGGGTTAACACCCAGAACAGGCATTTATAACCAGTATCACAGTGGGGAAATAAATGCTTTTCATGTATCATATTTTAGAAGAAAAGAGCCTGATGAGAGAGCCTTTCATACATGTAATTTAAGGAAAAGCTATGGATTTCATCTTGTGGCGCAAGGAGCTGATCCTATTCCTGATGCAGATGAAAATGCTCAGTGGTATAAAATCAGCATAGTAAAAAAAGCAGAGCATGTCAGTTTTTTGATTAATGATCTCAGAATTTTTGATTTTGAAGATGACGGAACAAGCTATGGGGATTTACTTACAGGCGGATGCATCGGTTTCAGACAGCTTGCGCCTATGATTGGTGAGTACAGAAATCTCAAGGTTATGTGGATTTAATAATATCTATCTGGGCATAGTAGCTTTATTGGTCTAAAATGTGCTTTTGGGAGAGAATAATGAAAATACTTGTTATTAACGGACCTAATCTTAATTTTCTTGGAATAAGGGAAAAGGCGGTTTATGGTAATCAGGATTACGGTTATCTTTGTAATATGATAAAAGAAAAAGCCCAAAATGATGGCGTTGAGGTTGATATTTTTCAGTCAAATCATGAGGGCGCTATCATTGACAGACTTCAGGAGGCATACAGTGACGGGACTGATGGCATAGTTATCAATCCGGGAGCATATACGCATTACAGCTATGCTATACACGATGCACTTAAGAGTCTTGAAAATATTATAAAAGTAGAAGTACATATTTCTGATATTTCATCAAGAGAAGAGTTCAGGAAAATATCAGTTACAGCGCCTGCCTGCCACAAGCAAATATACGGACATGGACTTAACGGATATCTTGAAGCTATGGATTATGTTAGATCAGTATTATCAGGTTGTTAGTCAGATTATATTAGATGAATAGATAGCGCATTCATTAATGTAATAAATAGTTAATAGTTGCAATGATTGTATTTGTGATATTATATATATGATAAAACGTGCTTGAGTTTCATGGAGAGTGTGATATGGGACTTGATATTTCTAATGTTACAAGTGCAATTAACGACTATTTGTATTCTATTTCGGATATTAACAAGTACCTGGCTGAAAAAAGTGATAGCGCTAGTTCTGTAGGTATTGAGGGACTTTTTGAAAAATATCTCGAAAATGCCATAAAGAAAGTATCAGCGGAAGAATCCGCTGATTTGACTTCCGATGTTGATGTAACAAAAGCGCTCAACTCATTGTATTCACTTGCCGCCGGAAATTCATCAAATAGTTCACTTAATGCTGAGAGTACCTTGTCGGATTCTTTAGGGAAGTCTTTTTCTGATATTTCTTTGCCTGATATTACTGGAAACAGTGCAGATAATCTGCTGACACTTCTTTCGTCAGGTCTTTTGACAAATAGGGAAAATGATTCTTCTACCGTTCAGAGTAACGAAGCTGTAAAAAAAGCCGATTCATCCGTATCTTCCAAGGATTCGCTCGCTCTTGATATTACAAATGTATTTTCAGGGCTTGATATAGAAGGTGAAATAAAGAAAAATATTTCAAGTCACAGCGCAAATATGCTGGCAAGTCAGATTCAGGAAAATATTGCGGAGCACAACAGGCTTTCAGAAAGTTCAAGCTATAATGAGTCCAGAATGAGTTCGTATAAATCACAACCTGCTACAGGTAAATATAGTGATTACAGGTTGTAAAAAAATAGTTGAAAAAATTGTAAGGATAGTTTAAACTAAATTAGTTGTTTGATGTGAAGTAATTTAGGAGGATTTTTTATGATTTCTGCTAGTGATTTCAGAAATGGAATGACCATCGAAATTGATGGCAACGTATGTCAGATTATTGAATTTCAGCATGTTAAGCCTGGTAAGGGCGCTGCTTTCGTAAGAACAAAGCTCAAGGATATCATCAATGGCGGTGTTAAAGAGACAACTTTCCGCCCTACTGAGAAATTCCCTGCAGCTCGTATCGACAGAAAAGATATGCAGTATCTCTATCAGGATGGCGATATATATAACTTTATGGATTCAGAAACTTATGAGCAGATTGGTCTTACATCTGAGCAGGTTGGCGATTCTCTTAAGTTTGTTAAGGAGAACGAGGTTTGCAAGATCAATTCTTACAACGGAAATGTATTCGCTGTAGAGCCTCCTATGTTTGTAGAGCTTACAATTACTGAGACTGAGCCTGGATTCAAGGGTGATACAGCTACAGGTGCTACAAAGCCTGCAACTGTTGAGACAGGTGCTAATGTAGCAGTTCCTCTCTTCGTTAACGAAGGAGATGTTATTAAGATTGATACTAGAACTGGTGAGTATCTTTCAAGAGTATAATTTGACTATTTAATCCATATCTGACGCGGATTTTTATAAACTATTAAGACAATAGAGTACTACTTAAATTTTTTAAGTAGTTTCTATTGTCTTTTTTTGTCTTTTTATCTGCCGGAAATCTAAAAAACGTCCGGATTACTACAGTGTACGGGGAACACTGTATTCATCAGAACGATTAGTTTCAAAATACTGCAAATAAGCAGAAAAAACAAAAAATATGACTTCTTGAGGGCGATTTAAGCTTTTGACTGAAAGAAGTCATGAATTTATTAGATTTTTTATGTAGAAAGAGGAAAGATATGGAAATTAAAGAGTTTGGAAAAATAATGGAAGAAAAGGTTAAAGAGTTACTTGGAGCAGAATATCTGGTGGAATATAGTGAAGTCACCAAAAATAACGGTAACATTTGGCATGCATTAGCTATAAAAAAGAAAGATGAGAATATTGCACCTTCACTTTATATAGACAATTATTTTTCCAGATATAATGACGGGGCAGATGTTGATATGATCGCAAAAGAACTTATTTCTCTTTATAAGGAGAGTGCTCCGGGAGGAATTGTTGATGTTGATTTTTTTACAGATTTCTCTAAAGTGGCTGAAAAGCTTACGTTTAAACTGGTAAACTATGAGAAAAACAAAAATATGTTGAAGGGAGTCCCCTACAAAATATTTGAAGATCTTGCTCTTGTCCCGTTATGTCTTGTTGAAAACAAATATATTGGAACTGGAAGCATTTTGATAAAAAACCGACATCTTGAGGAGTGGGAAGTTTCTTTTGATGAATTATGGGAAAATGTTTTTGAGAGAGCTGTTATAAATACTCCGGTGAAAATTAGCGGATTATTGGAGACTATTATGGGGGCGAATAAAATAGATGAGGAACTGGATTTATGCGGCGATTTAAAGCATATGTATGTATTATCAAATACATCCGGTAATTATGGAGCCGCTGTAATAATGTATCCGGGGCTTTTGCATGATTTATCAGAAAAACTTGACTCAGACCTTATAATTTTACCATCATCTCTTCATGAGGTCATTGTACTGGCATGTGGAGAATTGAATATTGAAAAAAAAGACTTGTTAGCTATGGTGGGCGAAGTTAACAGATCTGTGCTGCAAAGCGAGGATATTCTTAGTGATAATATATACCATTACAGTGCTTCAGAGAGCAAGTTATATATTTACTGTTAAGACTTAAAATTGGACTTTGATTTGTCTATATGGTAGAATAATCGAGTACGCTTATGCACCCGTAGTCTAATGGATAGAACGAAGGCCTCCGACGCCTTTAACGCAGGTTCGAATCCTGTCGGGTGCATATTCCTTAAAAAGATAAATCAATGACTTCTTGTGGGCTACTAAGGAAAAAGCCCACAAGAACCTATAGTTTTATGATATATACAGAGGTTAGTTGATGAAGAAAAATCCTTATTCGTTTAGAAATGATAAAAAAAATATTTTTGCTATTTTAGCAGATAATAAAAAATTCTTGATGCCTGCGGTATTTGTTTTGGCTGTTGTAATTACAATTGTGATAGCGTTAAGTGCCAACAAGAGAACTACCCAGCAGGCTGCTTTGACAGCAAATGAATCAATGTCAGATACGTATGTAGTTCCTGAAGTGACAATGGAGGAAAATGCTTATCCTGAGGTAAATGCACTGATAAATACTTATTATACTGCATCTGCAGAGGGAAATTCGGAAGTTATTTCATCTATCTACAAGGGACTTGAAGATACTGAACTTCTTAAGGCAGTAGCTGCTGCAGATTATATAGAGGAATTTCAGAATATTACTGTTTATACCAAGCCAGGTCCTGTAGCCGGCAGTTATGTTGCCTATGTTTATAATGAGGTCAAGCTTTACGACTATGAAACAGCTATTCCCGGACTTGAGACATTGTATATCTGTACTGACGAAAACGGAGAACTTTATATCAACGGCGATATTGCAGATTCTAGTGAAATAGAATACCTTAGACAGATTAATATTCAGGATGATGTAATTGATTTAAATAATGAAGTAGCTAATGCTTATAACAAGATGGTGCAATCAGATGAGACTCTGGCTGAGCTTCTTTATCAAATGCGCTCAGGACTTCAGGTTTCAGTAGGTGAGGCACTTGCATCTTCTGAGACAGGAAGTACGGACGCTGCTCAGGAAGAAGCTTCAGAGGAAGCTTCCTCCGAGGAGAGCACAGAGGAAGAAACTCAAGTTGTTACCACACAGACAATCAGGGCAACAGATGTTGTAAATATCAGAAGTTCTGATTCTGAGACTGCAGACATTTTATCCAAGACTACTAAGGGCGAAGAGTTTACTCAGCTTGAGGCTTTGGCTAACGGTTGGAGTAAAATTGAGTATAACGGTTCTGTGGCTTATGTTAAGACAGAGTATTTTGAAGTTATTAGCGAAAATACTGTAGAAGTTGCAGAAAATACTGATGCAACTGAAGAAAATGAAAATGCTGAAAACGAATCTTCAACTACAACTGAATCCACAAAGGTTAGCTCGCTTGCAACCGGAAAGATGGCTGTTTCTGAGACAGTAAGACTTCGTAAGAGTGAGAGTACAGATGCAGAAGTTTTGGAGATGATTTACTCAGGAAGTACTGTAAACGTAATTGAGCAGTATGCTAATGGTTGGGCAAAGGTAGAATATAATAATAAGACCGGCTACATTAAATCTGAATTTCTTACAAATGGAAACTGATTATTTTATAGTAAAAGGCAGATACAGATACCGTATTTCTGAAGGAATTCGGTATCATATAGCTTAGAAAAACAGGATATTTATAGTGGTTTTGACATAAATGCGCACATAGTGCGCATTTTGTTTAATAATGTTTACGACCTGTGAGAAGGAGGGTTATACCATGTTTGGACGTACCAGAGTTGCAATTATGGGTACTGGAAAGATTGCCGGAATCATGGCTGACACACTTAAGGAAGTTAAGGGGGTAACCTGCTATGCTGTTGGATCACGTACTAAAGAAAAAGCGGATAAATTTGCCTCTGAGCATGGAATAAAAAAAGCGTATGGCTCTTATGCTGAACTTGTCAGTGATCCTAAGGTGGATCTTGTTTATGTAGCTACACCTCATTCTGAACATTTTGAAAATGTTAAACTGGCTATTTCGGCAGGCAGAAATGTTTTATGTGAAAAGGCTTTTATGCTCAATGAAAAGCAGGCCAGTCAGATTTTTAAATATGCTGAAGAGCAGAAAGTTTTAGTTACAGAGGCTATCTGGACAAGATACATGCCTATGAGAAAGAAGATAAATGAGGTACTTGCAAGTAATGTGATTGGCGAGCCTACAATGCTGACAGCAGGGCTTGGCTATAATGTTGCGGGCAAGGAACGTATCAGTCGCCCGGAGCTAGGCGGAGGAGCTTTGCTTGATCTTGGAATCTATGTCCTTAATTTTGCTTCCATGGTTTTTGGTAATGACGTTACTGATATTGCTTCTATTTGTACCTACAATAACTTAGGAATGGATATGCAGGACAGCATTACTTTGAGATACAGAGATGGTAAAATGGCTGTTCTTAATGCGACTGCACTTGGTCCCTCAGACAGAAATGGTATCATCTACGGAACAAAGGGATATATGATTGTTGAAAATATCAACAATTTTGAAGGAATTACTGTATATGATTCTGAACATAAAAAGATTGCTCACTATGGAAGACCAAGACAGAATACCGGATATGAGTACGAGGTAGAAGCTTGTGTAAGAGCTATTTCAGAGGGATGGCTTGAATGTCCTGAGATGCCTCATTCTGAGACTTTAAAAATGCTCAATATGATGGATTTTATCAGAAAGACCAATAATATCAGATTTCCAAGGGAAGAAGATTCAATTGCTGTGGCTCAATCTGATTCAGGAGTTTCAGCTCATTTAGAGAGTTCCTATAGTGCAGCTCCATTAACTGATCAGAACTCAGATAATACGGTTAAATCAGATGAAAGTGAAACTGTGACAGAGGATAGTGCAGAGAATTCAAATGGTGATCCACAGGAATAAAGTTTTATGCAAATTCCACAAAATCAGGATTGTAAAGCACTTTAATTTAGTGAAATAAATTCTCTTGCACTTTAAATTATTAAAGCATATAATAACCATCAGGCAGAGATGTCTGCGCAATGGGGCGTAGAGACTTTTAGTTTCTTACGCTCTTTTATGTTATAAAGAATTAATTAACCCAAAATAGTAGTTGTTTTATTTTCTTTTTAGGTAATACAATTATTCTTATAACATGAAATAAAAATAAAAAAAGCAAATGCTTTAATGTACCTGGGTGAGTTACTGTTCCGGTAGAAAAATGTATCCGCTAAGTTATTGCAAATACGGTTTTGGTTCTTCTTAAGAAAAAACTGTGACTTGCTACAATGCGAGCTGTATGTGAGTGACCGGTAGCCTGTGGTACGGGAAGGAGAGAAAATGTCATACGTTGACGAGATTTACAATTATGTTGTAGAAAAGAATCCAGCACAGCCTGAATTTCATCAGGCAGTAAAAGAGGTACTTGAATCACTCAGAGTTGTTATTGAAGCAAATGAGGATGAATATCGTAAAGATGCTCTTCTTGAGAGATTAGTTACACCTGAGAGACAGATTCTCTTCAGAGTACCTTGGGTTGATGATAAGGGACAGGTACAGGTTAATAATGGTTTCCGTGTACAGTTTAACTCAGCAATCGGACCTTACAAGGGAGGACTTCGTTTCCATCCTTCAGTAAACCTTGGAATTATCAAATTCCTTGGCTTTGAACAGATTTTTAAGAACTCACTTACAGGCCTTCCAATTGGTGGTGGTAAGGGTGGTTCTGATTTTGATCCTAAGGGCAAGTCAGACAGAGAAGTTATGGCATTCTGCCAGAGCTTTATGACAGAGCTTTACAGACATATCGGAGCTGACACAGACGTTCCTGCCGGAGATATCGGTGTTGGTGGACGTGAGATTGGTTATATGTACGGCCAGTATAAGAGAATCAGAGACGTATATGAGGGAGTTCTTACAGGTAAGGGACTTACATATGGCGGATCACTTGCTCGTACACAGGCTACAGGATATGGTCTTCTTTATCTTACAGAGGAACTTCTTAAGTGCAATGGCTCTGACATCAAGGGCAAGACTGTAGTAGTTTCAGGTGCAGGAAATGTTGCTATCTATGCTATTGAGAAGGCACAGCAGCTCGGAGCTAAGGTTGTTACATGTTCTGATTCTACAGGTTGGATTTATGATCCTGAAGGAATCGATGTTGCACTTCTTAAGGAAGTTAAGGAAGTTAAGAGAGCACGTCTTACAGAGTATGCTGCAGCTAGAAAGTCTGCTGAATATCATGAGGGTAAGGGAGTATGGTCAATTAAGTGTGACGTTGCACTTCCTTGCGCAACCCAGAACGAGCTTCTTCTTGATGATGCTAAGCAGCTTGTTGCAAATGGTGTTCAGGCAGTATGTGAAGGTGCTAACATGCCTACATCTATTGAGGCTACACAGTACTTCCAGGAGAACAAGGTTCTCTTTGTTTGTGGAAAGGCTTCAAATGCCGGTGGTGTAGCTACTTCAGCTCTTGAGATGAGCCAGAACAGTGAGAGACTTTCCTGGACATTCGAAGAAGTAGATGCAAAACTTAAGCAGATTATGGTTAACATCTATCACAATATTGATGATGCTGCTAAGAAGTACGGTATGGAAGGAAATTACGTTGCCGGTGCTAACATTGCAGGCTTCCTTAAGGTTGCAGAGGCTATGAAGGCTCAGGGAATCGTCTGATAAGTGAAAATATAAGGAATAAAACCCTTGGAATCCCAGTGATTTCAAGGGTTTTATTATACCAAGTTAAATTATCAGAATATTCAGATAGAGTGAAATAAAACTACATAAAATGATATCGTGGTCTACAAAATACCTGCTAGTGGTCTACACGTTGCCTACAATTCATAAAAAATCAGTCTTTAAATTGTGACGGTGAAGCGACATAATAAAAATAAAGAAAAACATAAAATGACGGTAGAGCGACATATCATTATGGACCTAAAAAAACACCTTAAATCAAGAGGAATAACAATATTGAACCTTTCCAGGGAGACAGGAATTCCAAGGACTACTTTGGAAGATATTGTCAATGGAAAAGTTGATCTGAAGGATTGCAAGTACAGAACCCTGAAAAAGATATCCGATTACACTGAAGTTCCAATAGATGTGATAGTGGAAGAGGATGGTGTTGTGTATTATCCCGTTGAAGAGAAAATTCGAAAGATAAATTCTAATAACGTACAGGGCTGCTGTGGGGTGTCGAAAAGGGCTGATACGGGCATTTACAGGGCAGATATTACCTACAGACATAAAAGTGTATCAATAGGGACTTATAAGACCTTTGAAGAGGCTGTAATCGCACGAAAAGCAGCTGAAAAAATGGTCAGATACTTTGAACAATATTAAAACTGCCAGTTGTCATTCGAAGACAACCGGCAGTTTATTTACTTCTGTTATTAGCTGTTCAAGTGTTTTTTCTGTGTAGATATCACGTGTGACATCCCTGTTTCCGCCTAATTTGAATGCATCGCCCGTCACATTGGCTATAGAATGCCCCATGATGATTTTTCGGCAGACTTCGTTCATTGATGCTGTATCCGCTAGGGCAGCAAAAGTATACCTGGTATCATGCGGTACATGGTTCATGTTCATCCTTTCCATTGCTGTATTGAAATTGCAGTTATGGTACACTGCAAGAGTATATTTATTTCCGAATTTGTTTGTTATGAGATAATCCCTTTTCTGATTAAGTCTGTACTGTATAAGCGGAACTATTGATTCATGTATTGGGATTATTCTGTTCTTTCCGGCTTCTGTTTTGCTGCCACCTATCATATACCGCTTATCAAGGAATACATTGGAACTCTCTATATTAAGCAATTCGCTTGGACGGACACCTGTATATATATAGATTAGAATGATGTCGATGTTATTTATTGTTCCTAGTGCATCCCATAGGGCTTTAACTTCCTTATCAGTGAATCTTGTATGGATTGGTACTCCGGTTTCTTCATAGTCAAATATAAGACCCTGTGTAATGTCTTTTTCGGTGTAGTTGTTCATGATGGCATATTGCCACATACCTCTTAAAATAGCTCTCAGATTGCCTACAGTGGTCTTGGATCTGTTACTGTAGGTGTTTATACATTCTTGAAGATCCTGAGTGCGCAGTGATATGATTTTTCTGTCATGGACAGGAGAGAACATCCGAAAAGCTATGTGATAATTCTTCCATGTTTTTTCTGTTGGATTGCTTTTTAGTCCATTTCTGTACTTTTCCCATTTTTCAAACAGTGTTGCAAAAGTGGGAACATCTATATATTTAGTATGCTCTGGGACAACGGCTCCACTGTTGTATTCTGTCAGAAATTCCAGTGCGTGTTTATGGTCTGAAAAATAGGCAATGTATTTTCTTTTTCTCTTGGGGATTCCGTCTGAACTGTCGGTATAAGATATACGCACACCATAAGGCTTGCGCCTGTTTCCTTTAAGTTTCTCGATTGTTCCATATCCATTAGGTAGTTTCATGTCAAATACCTCGATGTTATACAATGCTATGGCGCTTTCTTTTTAAACATAAATATGGTAGCATTCTCATTATTTCGTGTTTGATTAAGCTGGTTTAATAAAAACTGAGGATTATAAGTTAGTTGAATGATTAAGCTTGCTTCATGTTCTCTTTCAATGAGTTTTTTTCGTGCGTAATATCTCTGGATGCGACTTGTTCTTTTTGTTGGTTTTTTAAATATTCCTGTGCTTTACCTATTAGGATATCTTTGTTCTGATCTGTAAACTGCTCAAAAATGGTTATCATTTTTTGAGTCTGTAATGGAAACTCCATTTTTTTATATTCTTCAGGTTTTAATTTTCTGTCCTTTTCAAAGAAAACATCGGTGCTTATTGCAAAATAGTCTGCTAATGCAATGATAAATTCATAGGATGGCAATCTTTTATTGGTTTCCCAAAGACCAATAACTCCGGCACTTACATTTATCTCTTTTGCCAAATCTCGTTGACTTAGTTTTTTTTCTGTTCTTAACCTCGCTATTATATGCCCCACTTCCATTTTGCTATGCCTCCGATATATTTAAGCTAACAGATTTAATAGGAAAATTATTAAAAAAACGGAAACTGATTGCAAAACGTATTGACATGCTTACACACGTATGCAATAATGCTTACATAAGAAAGCAATATAGTACAGGAGGCAAATATGGCTAAGAATAAAAAGTCTAAGAATGTACCATTATCTGTTCTTCGCCAGTCAAAGGGTGTTTCACAGCGTGAGTTGGCATCTCAAGTTCATGTTAGTCCCGGAACTATTGGACTATATGAGACGGGAAAACGAAATCCAACTTTGGAAATTGGATTAAGAATTGCCACTTTCTTTGATGTGCCTGTTGATATGATTCAGTTCGATTGCAGAAATGCTAAATAAGCTATGACTAAAGAAGAATTTGTCAATATATTATCCCAAAACGGCATTAAGGCTGTTTATGCAGAGGATGGAATACCGGAAGTTTTTGTGAACAGTTCAAATGAATTTGATCTGACACATGAGAAAATCAAGAGAATCATTACTGCGGATAATCATTTTTGCAGATCTGGAATTAAGCTTGGTAAAAGGAAAGGAGCTGTTGTATGCAGAATAGTGATGGAATGCATAGAGTGACTACTAAAGAAGCAGCTGCGGAGCTTAATATTGGAATTGATTCTTTGCAGTTTCTTATGCAGCAGAACAGACTACCTATTGGAATTGCTTACAAGCGTCCAAAATCAGCAAGATATACATACTTCATATACAGGGAATCACTTGATGCATTTAAGGAAAAGCTCAAAGGTGTTAATTCGATAACTGAGATTCTTACCTGATAGCATAAAGTCAATCAGTTTATTATGAGGGATGGTTGATGATATCTGATAAAAAAAGAAAAAAAGATTATCGCAAACTCATATTCTTTTTTCTCAAGAATATGAAGAGCAAAGCGAGAATTAAAGAAATCTATGAGAAAACAAAGGATCTTTGGATAGAAGAAATCCGTGAAAATATAAAAGAGCCACTGAATGATGATGAAACGGTTTCATCCAGGGACTCTCCGGAGTCACTTGAATAGATTCTGCAAGCTTTCTACAGCATCAAGGAATGACAACCTTTCTTTTGAAGAAAGAGAAGAAAACCAGTCAACAAATGTTATTTCTCTTTCATTAAGGGAATAAGCACATTTGAGTTCCTCAAGGGCATTTTCTTTATGCGAGGACTTTATATATTGTTCGTTAATGTTGTTACTATTGAATATTTTGTCGGAATCTCTACCATAAAGCAGCCATTCGATGTTTACATCGTTGGTTGTGGCTATTTTTAGAACAGTATCGTAAAAAATAGGTTTTCTGTGGTTTTCTATGAGGGAAAGATAGGTTTGGCTTATATCAATCAGCTTTGAAAACTGGGACTGCTTCATATGGAAGATCTCTTTTCGAAGATATGATATTCGGTCTGCTATGGCAAGTTTTTCATCAGCTGATAAATCACTTAGAGGATCAGTTTTATACATTGTAATCTCCTTTGTGGTCTTATATGGAATTTATCACAGCAAAATAAATTATAAGCCAAAATTAACCAAATTAAAATTACTGTTATAAAAAAATACGGTCCTGTTCTTAGGGGGAACAAGACCGGAACGCAGTACCAATAATCATCATGCCTGCCAGCTTTTGATTATTAAAACAAGCATAAAATCTAAAGCTATAACAAGATATATCTTTAGTAATACTATGCCTGTAGGTATTTTTATAATCGCATATAGCAATTTTTTTGTCAAGAAAACTATAATATATAACCCTACACGAAAGGAGAAAAATGTATGGGAAAAGTAATAGCTTGCGTCAATGAAAAAGGTGGAGTTGCAAAGACAACAACCACAAAAAATCTTGCTGTTGGACTTGCTTTGAAAGGAAAGAAAGTCCTTGCAATAGACATAGATCCGTCTGCAAACCTTACAAAAAGCCTCGGAGTAAGGTTGCCGGATAATGAACCTGGTGGAATCTGCGACATTATGGAGAAGTCTATTGAGATAGATGATTTTGAGGAAGGGCTTGGAATATATCATCATGAGGAAGGAATTGACCTTATTACAAGCTCCAATTCTCTTCATGTATATGAGAATAAGCTTAATGAAGCATTCCAGAGGGAAATAGTACTTCGCAGATATGTAATGACAATTAAGGACAAATACGATTATATCCTTATCGACTGTCCTGCGGGACTTGGTATTTTTGTTTCAAACGCTCTGTTTTGTGCGGATAGTCTTATCATTCCGCTTGAAGCAAAACCACTTGGTGTTGAAGCGATGCAGAACCTATTCTTAAGGCTTAACGTGGTCAGAAAACTCAACGGAACTAAAACAAAGCCTTCTGTTACTGGAATACTGTTTACTGCGGTAAGACCAAACACCATAAATGATGTAAAGATCATGGAACAGCTTAGAACAAGCTACAGTAAGTCTGTACCATTCTTTGACACATATATTCCTATGGGAACAAAGATTCCGGAGTCTGATGCTGCGGGAGAAAGCATATATAAATATGCAAAATCTAGTATATCTTCACTCAATTATGAGGATTTTGTAGATGAGTTTCTGAGACTTGAGGAAACTGATAATAATTCTGAAGGAGAAAACCATGCCGAAGAATAAAGATATGTATTCAAATCTTACAGATATGTCGTATCTGCTTGATCCTGATGCTATGGATAACGGTTCTGACCAAGGGGGCAACTCTGAAACCATTATAAAGGTTTCAGATCTCCTTGAGTTCAAGGATCATCCGTTTAATGTCAATACTGATACAGCAGATTTTGAAGAACTTGTAGAAAGTATCCGTGAGAACGGACTCATTTATCCAATTCTTGTACGTCCTGTTGATGACAAATATGAGATCATATCAGGTCACAGAAGAGTTGCTGCGTGTAAAGAGGTAGGCTTAGAGGAAATATCTGCGATTATCCGTCCTCTTGATGATTATGAAGCAACAATTCTGATGGTTCATTCAAATCTCTACAGACCGGAAATAACCATCAGCGAAAAAGCACATGCATACCGTATGTGCATGGAAGCTGAAAAGCACCAGGGCATTAAAGGTGTTGATACAGCTGCTTCTATTGGCGAGGAAGTATCAGATTCAAGAGCAAAAGTTTACCGCTATATCAGATTGTCGTTTCTTCAGACAGACTTTCTTAAAATGGTTGACGAGAAGAAGCTTACTATAAATGCCGGAATAGAGCTTTCATATCTTGATGAAGCTGCCCAGGATGTTCTTTGGAACTTCATAATATCTTATGACATTGTTCCAAGTAATATACAGGCTTCAGCTATAAGAAAAGAATGGAATGAAGAAAAGAAAATTTCAAAGGAATTTCTTATTTCTGTTCTCATTGGCAAAGAAAAGAAAGTAACAAGGTCTTTTTCTCTTAAGAAAAAAGAGATTAACGAGTATTTTGATGCAGATTGCGATTCTGAGTATGTTTCAAAGGTTATCCATACCCTTCTCAGAAAATATAAGGATGGTGAGCTGGACGCGTATTTAAAGGAGGTTGAATGATATGAGTAATCACGATTTTACAGTAATTGAGCCAAATGGCGAAATGTTTGTTGAAGTCAACAATCTGCTCAACAGCGGATTACAGGTAAAGAAAGCAGAAAGCCTTGTAGAAAGACTTATTATGTACTTCCGTCGAAAAAGGCTTAGTAAATATCACACAAAAATAATCAACATAGATAAAAATGCGCCAAAACACGAATATACGCTAAGACGTGATAACAATGGAAAGCCTTATCTGGAAGAGAAAAAGGGAGATCATATATGAATTTACGCAGAGCACTTAAGACGATTAGAGTACAGACGTTTCATGTATTTGTGTACCCTGATACAGAGACATGTGCTGTTTCTGATGATGCTGAACAGTTTGATGTGAGCCTTGATGTCTATGGGCGAGTTCCCATCAATCTTAAATATGCTGACTGCCATGTTGACAGTATTGAACCGCTTGCAGATGATTCATGTAATCTTACTGTTGTCAAGAACTGGAAGAAGAAAAAGAAAAAATCAAGAATAAATGATCTTGAGCTTCAGCTTGAAGAGGTAAGAAGACTTCTTGAAACAAATACTATGATAAGAACTGATGCAAAGTCTGAAACAGTGCCGGAGCCGGACCAGGAGATCTTTATCAGTCGTAGTCATTCGAGGTAAAAATATGGGCAATTGTCATGAATCTGAAGAATTGAATAACCGGCTTGGGAAAAACGTAAAGATCATATTTTTTGATGGTGCTGAAGAGACAGGTGTGTTGAGAAGACATATCTTTGGGTCAAAATACATCATCAATGATCTGGTGTTCTGTAAGTCTCATGTTAAAAAAATTACAGATTTCAATCCAGGGCTGTTTTCTTTTATGGAATGTCCCAAAGTTACAGACAGTAAAAAAGGAACAAGATACATGAAAAGTAACTATAAACACTAGGAGGAAAGCTTATTCTTGTACAAACTTAAGAATTCTTATATAGACAGAATGATTGAGAACAAAACAACAAGATATGAACTGGCTTTTCTCCTGTATATAGCCCGCAGCCAGGATTCAAAAGGAAGAGTCCATTCTGTTTATTATAAAGACGTTTGCAGTGCAATTTCATGCTCCATTCAGAAATTCTATGACATTCTCCAGTCTCTTCAGGACAAGGGGCTTATTCGCTGTGAAAAATATTATGATGCTGATATCTTTGTTCAGCTTATCGGTAATGATTTCTCTGACGAGAATTTCGAGGAAGGCTATGTTAATGTGGCCAAAAAGGAATTCAATAATGAGAAGTTTACCGGTATGCTTGCGGGATCTCAGCTCTTTTTTTTGTACTCCCAGAGATTTGTACAAGGCAAGCATATGTTTGTCAGTAATTTCTATGATGAATTCTGCAAAACGTTCCATGTTGTCAGAAAGACCATGCAGATATACTTACAGGAACTTAAAGATAGAAAGCTTCTATTTGTCAGTAAGAAGAGAAATAAGGCTTATAACTATGAGATAATGATGAAACGCTCACCTTGCCTGGATATTGATGATTATCATACACCAAGAGAAAAGCAGCTCTATGTTGACAATATCAAAAAACTTATAAGCAATAATTTTCAAAAATATCTGTCTGAAGACAATGATATTGAAAAGACTCTGAACGACATAGCTGGTCTTGTCGAACAGAAAAGAGAAAATAAATATCCTAATTTTGTTTTCTTAATTGTAACTGCTGTAAAAAGAAGCCTGTCAAAGCAGAGGTCAGAAAAGCGAAAAGAAATAAGGTTAAATGCCCCGCTGATCAACATGTGTTTAAATGATGTTATCGATGATTATTTAAGTGGAAATATAGCAATGATATAAAGCATTCCTGAGCATATCAGTGAGTGCTGTTTGTGTTATGCGTAAATAATACAGAAGTGAAGATATGTCACTCATAATCTATATTAACTGGTCAATTTGAAAGTTATCCACACTGGATAGCTTATTTTATTGCCATAGTATTCAAGTTTTAAGGATTGACTGATATGCTCAATTCAATTTATGGGTATATTATGCAAAATTAAATTTCAACTAATAGGGATATTGTGAAACGAAGTTGTTCAAGTTTTGGGCTGATTTTCAGACTTCTCAATATATTAAAGCCTTGGTAAATACTGTATGCAGAAGGGTACGAGGGAATTAATTAACTTTTATTTCTTCTTTATTTAAAATAGTTTCTCTATACATACATGCTTCCATGCTTTCAGAGATTCCCTTTTTATACACTCTATACCCATGTAATGCCAAATTTATAATTGCTGTACAATATTTTCTTCTTAAATTTCATCAACTTCTATCATGTATTTATATGGTGAACTTAAGGTTAAAACAATTAAAAGAGAAAGGTTAAAATGTTGCTGTTTTGTCATTTATTAAGGCTATTAATGTTGCTAAATTGGTATTGTGAGGACTTTATTATGAAATATCAGTATAAAACACGAGAAGGTATTACCCAGTGGGGTTATTCTTATACTCAGGAAGAAAGACAGGAAGCTCTCAATCTGAGTCTTACTTCCCTTGCAGTATCTTTGGGCTACACACCTGTTCAGACGGGTTCACACTATCATTTAAAAGAAATGGATTCCCTTGTTATATATAATGACCGGACCTGGAACAGATGGAGCGGTAAGGGTAATATAACGGGTGGAACAACAATCGACTTTATGATGGCATTTGGCGATGCATCTAATGCTGCTGAAGCCATAAACAAACTTCTTGAACTTAATGGAAAAGATATTGTTGTAAAAAACGACAATCACAAAGATGAATACTCAAATAGAAAAGAATCTCATAGACCTGTGTTTGCACTTCCGCCTAAAAATCAGAACTACAAGCGTCTTTATGCATATCTGATGCAGACAAGGGGACTGTCACAGGACGTTATTTCAGATTTTGTTCACAGGAGACTTATATATGAGGATTCAGTACACCATAACATAGTTTTCTGTGGCATGGATCCGGAAGGGAATATACGCTATGCAGGACTTCGTGGAACAGCTGATATATATGGCAAGAAATTTAAGATGGATGTTCCCGGAAATGATAAGAACTACGGGGTAAATATTGTAAATCCAAGATCTGACGTACTAAAGGTGTTTGAATCTGTTATTGACTGTATGTCATATATAGATCTTACCGGTGATACGACTTCTAACAAGCTGATTCTTGGAATGGTTGAAGATAATCCGCTTATGCAGTTTATAAAGGATTATAACCATATCCGTTATATTGTTTTCTGCCTTGATAATGATGAGGCTGGCCAAAAAGCTATCTATGGAAAAGATGGCAGAATTGGGCTAAAAGAGAAATATGAACAGCTCGGTTTTTCTGTATTGGTTGATAAACCGGAACTTGGAAAAGATTTTAATGAGTGCTTGTTACTCAAAAAAAAACAGGCGAATGATGTTACTGCTATCGCAGAACAGGATAATGAAGTTACCGAGGATATTTACAGGCATAAAAGAGGACGCTGACAGAGCAGAAAAAGGTGCATGATGTTAGAAAATAGTGAGCATAGTGAAAGGCGCAGGTATTCAAGGCTTGATATGGACCATAAGATTTTACTTTATATGAGTCCTGTCAATGAAGAAATCTTTTGTGAAATAAAGGACATAAGCGAGACGGGCATTTGTTTTAGGGCAAGCAAAAAACATGCCAAAAAGGAAAATTTTGTCCTGAACGATGAGTTTTGGTTCCAGTATGTGGATGTTTTTAAATTTGGAACAGGGAATGAGACAAAAATAATTGATGAGCAGTGCAAAATAATCAGAGTAGATGAATCTGACAAATATTTTGATATCGGTTGCAGTATCTATTCAAAGAAGTTTGCCGCTTATGTTAAAAAACGCAAACTGGTCGTATATCTTTAAAATTCTGCGCAGCCTTGGAAGGTCATATCAACGGCTACAGATATGATATGGTTCGATTCCATACTGTGCAATCCGGGACTGGTAACTCGGAGTAGCTGTGATTTTGGAGATTTTGCGCAGCAAAACAAATAAAACACCTTATGACTCCTACTATTAAAATCTCCTAAAAAAAGAGGAAAATCAAAATGCTTGATAATGCACATGATTTTTGTATTTCATATTTTGGCTTGATCCTAATGCTTTCTAATGTGTTGCTGGGCATACTAACTTATGCTTTGGGAATAATGAATATTAAGTGGCTGATATTTCACCTGGTTTCTGGTGTGTTGCTTTTTGGTCTATGTACTCTAATGAAAAATATCGGTGGATTCAATAATTAAGGTGTTTACAACAATGTATGTTCTTCAGAAGAGAGATAGTGAAAATTCATCATGGCATACCTGCCAGTACAAGGGAAAGAAATGCAGATATACTGATCTTGCAAGAGCAAGGACAGCTTTTAGAATGCAAAAAGAGTCTTCAGACGGAAGAAAACATCCACAGAGACAATACAGGATTATTGATACGCTAACAAATGAGGAAACAATTTAAATGGATACTCTGATTAATCTTTTAGTTTGCGCTATTTTCGCTGATGCGATGATTATATCTGTTATATGGGCTGTATCAATGTTTTTATCTAAGAGGAATAGGATTTCATGAGCAAAGATGATTTTATTTCAGTGCTTAAAGACAGGGGCTTTAACACGGGGTATACGAGCGACACAGTGCCGATTATATATGTTAAAAGTCCATATGAAATAAACAGGGCGCATACAGCAATAAAAGAAGTTATAAAAGAGTTTGGATATGCTCAGAGTTACGGAATATCCATAATGACAACAGGTGTGTAATTTAGAGCTACAGGAGAGGAAAGAGAAATGACATTTGAGTTATGGCTATTTGCAATCAAAAGACTGGCACAGACACAGGATGCAGCTATTACTATTTACAATCAGCTGAGTCAGGATGAAAAGAATCGCTTGGTGGAAGAATACACAAAGCAGTATGGTTGAGGAGAAGATGAGAAGAAAACTGTTAGTACTTTTGGCTTTTATGATGCTTCTGTTATGGAACACTAAGGCATATGCAACAGAAAGCTCAGATATAATTGTTCCTGTAAATGTCATGATCAATACTGTAGTTGAGCTTGATTCCAAGAACTCCCGTATTGATTATCTTTTCAAGGAAAAAGGTTCGTGGAAGGAAACCGGCTTCGTTGGTGATCAGGATGGACAAATGGTCATGATACAAGCTGATCCAGGTACCAATCTTTATATTGTTGCTTATCCCAAAGATAAAAATAAATGGTCCATCAATGAAGAATGGTTCAACAGTTCTGATTTAGTAGAACAGGTAGAAACAAAAATCAATTTTGTTACTGTCAAAGTTCCATCAACAGGTGGTTCTTTTGATATTGAGAACAAGACAGATGCATATTCAGAGAATGATATTTATCTCAAATATGCTTATGATGGCTTTATTTCATCTAATATAGTTCTTGGCGATAAACAATTAACTGTAGAAGAAATAAAGGCTTATACAGGCCATATGGGTAATGAATCTGATGCAGCTGTAAAAGATATAGATCAGACAGCTCTTCAAAATTCACAACTTGAACCATCTGGAGAAATCAGTAAAAGGGCACAACAGCTTATTGATGGGGTAGATACATCAGTTCCATCAACAAGGATGGAAATATTAGAAGACCAGATTCGGATTCTCCGGGAAGAAAAAGGACAGCTTCAACAGGATTATGACAGCTTAAGGGGTTCAGATACACCTGAAGCAAGACAAAACTCTTTAAATCAGCGTGTTTCTGAAGTCCAGGAGAGAAACCAGCTGCTTTTAAATGATAATGCTGCTCTTTCCCTTGCGATAATGAGCAAAAACCGAACAATAGAAGATCTTAGGGATGAGATTGCCAGATTGTCTGCTGAACTTGAAGAAGCTCTTAAGAATCAGAAAACAGAAGAGGAAGAGCCTGATCCTGTGGTTGAATATGTCCCGGAAGTTGTTGTTGAAGAAGAACCCGTAGAAGAAGTTATTATTCCGGAACCTACAAATCAGATGCTGCAGCCTGAACAGTTCGACGGAGTATTTGGAAACAAAATAATAAGAAATATCGCTATAGGCACAATAGTTTTGGCTATTATTGGTGGTTTTATCTTCTTAATAGTCACTGGAAGACTCATGATTGGTTTGCGAAAAGCAAATAACAAGGCAGACAAGCTTATAGATCGGATTATCAATCGATAGGTAATTTATGAATATAGACGAGTATAGTGATGTTTATAAAATGAAATATAGTCAATTTTGTAAATATCTACAACATAAATATAGTCCACCTCAAAAAGCATATTTTAATGATAAATTTGATACAATAACTTCTTATCAGCGAAAGGCAGTTAGTTATAGAAAAATGAGCTGGGAATATGATATTAGAAAAATAAAATGTCCGTGTGGCAACGGGTTCATCTCCCAGGAGTCCAGAAGTGATGACTGGGGAAGAACAGAAAACTATGTACCTACCATAGAGTGCCCTGAGTGTTCTCAAAAATATAAGATTGAGACAGAGCAGCATTTTTGTTACAAATGGGATGGTGATGGGATAAGTTATTATATTACACCGAAGGACTATCCCGAATATGCTGGAATAACAGAGGATGCGCAGTTCCCATCCGCTACACTTAATGTTTTAGACTTTGCCGAATGGTTTACAGAAAGATACACAAAAGCTCAGTTACAATCTTCTTTAGCGGAGTTTCAAGAAAATAAATCAAGTTCCAAGGTCAGTTTAGGGCTTTCCAAAGAACTTGTAAAGGAACATAAACTTAAATATAGGAATGCCAAAGTTTCTGAAATCATCCCACATTTACAGGAAATAATAGATGGTTACGATTCGTATTTCGGTAATTTTGAACAGCGAAAACCTATAAGGGATGAAGAAATGAGGGAAAGAAAGATTTATACGGACGAGAAACGTAAGCATCAGATCGGACTACAGGAGCTATATAATTACACTGATAAGGTAGACTAAATTAAGCAAGGCTATTTAAAAAGTATAAGGATATACAAAATATGACAAGAGAAGAATTTCCAAAAGTTAAAAAAGGTGATATTGTCACAAATGGCAAAAGAAATTTCTGTGTGCTTAAACTACAAAATAAAGCTGATTTCGATATTCATGGACATCATGTTGGATGGATTAACGGTTTTCAATATTTAGATACAGATGGATTTGTAAAGTTCCAAGAATATAATAATGGTGATTTTAAGATTGTTGGTCATTCGCAACTATTAAAAACTTTCTTAAAAGAATTAAAAAAAGAGTTAAAATCATTTGATATATCTTAATTGTATATGCATACTCGGATTTCTTCAAAAAGATTGAAAAAAGGAATTATTATGCTATTATATTTATAAAGGATGCTACCGATAGACGGTTGGATCCGACAATAGTTATAGATCAAAAAAGACCGTAAACTTTGCTAGAGTGTGGCGGTCTTTTTTGATGTTCAGAATTACTTTTTTAATGTCACGTAAATACTGTAGATTGTAACACCAATACCTATAAGAGTTACTACAATACTTACTCCTGTGATGACTGTATTTAACATCAAGGCTCTCCATAATTAGATTTCTCATTAAACATCCCTCCACAATGTAAGAGAGTTCTCAGATAAGATCTGGCAAAGAGCCAACCGCTACCGTAAATCTGTAGCACCCAAGTGCATATTATAGCATATAATTTATGTTAGAAGAAGATAAAAATAGTCATATAACGGTTGACAGAATAAAAATAAAGTGATACAATAATTATAGGAAGAAATATCCTTTTTGGAAGGAGTTCATTATGAAGAAAACACCTAAAAAGCATGATTTTTCAAGATATTGTGATAATGAGAGAAATATAATCATCCTGGTAGCCATTATAGTAGGACTTATTTCAATACCTACAATCAAAGGAGCCATAAAACACTTCACCAATAAATCTGATGAGAATCCGTTCCTGTATGGTATGGAAGTAGAGGAATTCGACAAATATATTGAGACGCAGAAAGATGTTCCATCAGATATTGAGGGAATGTCTGTGTATGACAAATATGCAATGGGACTTCAGCGACAAGATGGCTCCGATTCAGATTTTGACGGACTTACAGACAAAGAAGAGATTGAAGTATATGGAACAGATCCCTTAAAAGCTTCTACAGCCGGAGATCTTTATTCTGACAGTTATAAAGTTGCTAATGGCATGGATCTTTTCACATATTACGATTATGCTGAAGAAATGACTTTCGCATATAACGAATGCCAGGAAGTGAAGCTCACTGCATCAGATCCAACTGATTTCTCAGCAGTAGTAAAGGATAAAACATCAACCATTACACCTGAAGATTTCTCCATTGAGAAGCTTTATAAAGCATATCAGCTTTACAATTACTCTGGTACTGTACTTATGGACCTTTCTGATATTTACTCAGATAATGGTATAACTGAAAAAGATATAGAAATATATGTCTCTGAAGGACCATTTGTAGTAAAAGGTCTTACAGAGCTTAATAAGGTTGCAATCAGTTCGGATGGGAATAAAGTGACTCTTGATAAAGATTTTTCAGATAGTGAGAAGTATTATATCTTTATCGCAAAGAAACAGGACAAGCTCGTAGGTTCTATTTATAACAAGATATTTGGAAAATTTGATAAATCAAATGAGACAGCAAAATCAGAAAATGGAACAGCTGTTATATATGGATATCCAATAATAGGTTCATTTAAGGTTATTTATGTTGATTGCAGCACTGAAGAAAACACATCTAACTTTATGAGTAGCATATTAAACTACATGAATCAAAATTCTAAAGACGGAAAAATGAAGTATTCTGCCGATATCTTATCCAGTGTTAGCAAAACTGAAATGAATGCGAAATTAAGTATTTTCAGAACACTGTTTCCAAATAGCGAAGGAGATTTATACGAAGGTGGCACAAAAAAATATAAGCATATATCAGACTTCTTTGACGAGTATAAAGACAGATTATTCTTTGCATATATGGTTTATGAGATAGATACATCAGATATCGCCAGATATGATGAAGAAAAAGAAGAGTCTACAGAACCAGTATCAAGCGGATTTGATAAATGGGTAGATGAACTTCCTTTTCAGAACTTTGAATCTTATATCGCTGAAGGTGGTAACTGTGCTGGCATAACACATCTTTCTTCTTATCTGTATAATACAAAAAGCATTCCTACATCAGGCTCATATAATTGTACAATAAATGGCACTACTCAAACTGTAAACTGGGATCTTACATCAGACAACGATAACTCCACGCTTTATGATTCCGGTCTTATAGATTACAAAAAGAAGAGCTTCATAGATGATCATTCCTCAAAAGATAATAACTATCTCATTGGATTATCTGAAGGCGAAGAGGAATTTGTAAACATGGTTGGCTGCTTCTGGGCAGAGGGAAATGACCGAATAAACATGACAAGGTATGAGCTTCAGTCTGGTGAATATGACAATGTAGAGCTTATCAAAAATATGATGAACCTCATAGACCAGGGCAAAATCCTTGATATGTATCTTTACATGAGATATGGCGGAGCACATGCAGTAAATGTATATGGATATGAATACGTAGATGATGAGACAATCAACTTCTACGTATACGACAGCAATCTTCCCCAGGATGATAGAAAAGGCTATAATATAGACAATATCAAAGGACAGTGTACTCTGCAGGTATTCCTTTCAATGAATAAAGATGGTACAGGATCCTTTGAATACCTATACTGGCCTATGACTGATAACACAGAATATCTTGCATCATCCGCAGAAGGACTCATGAACTCTCATGCAATCGTGGTAATGGATGAAAACTGGAATATATTAAACTAACCTTGTCTCATTATGAGACAAAATGAAACAGGTGAGCTTATGGATGAAATGAAAAATTTTGGAGCAATATTTGGAGCAATAAACAATCCGTATAGTAAAGCTGCTTTAGAACATGCGGAAAAATATTATGAATTTATCAGAAACAATAAAACGGATGTGTATAAAATTGCAGAAAACACACAATTTACGTTAGAGCAGATTATAATGGTAAAAAATTTTCTCTTTATAGATGAACATAATTTAGAAGGTGAAATCAAGCGTTTTGACTCATCCTTTGAAATAGCACAGTCATGGCAAAGATTGGCATATATGCCTAAAGATATACAACTCCATGATATTACTCTTATTAAACACGAATTAAAAGAAATGGAACTGATGAATAAGGGTTTTAGTCAGCAAGAAGCACATGATAAAACAGAGGTTGAGTTTGGCTATAATTATACTTTAGAAAGTAATTTATATTATGAGCATTTACGAGAAAAAAACAAAAATCAAGATTTTGATTTTGATTTTGATTTAAACGGTGGTGCTATAAGAAGACACGGCAGAACGCATTGAGATTGGAAAGGAGGCTTATATGATTAAAATTAAAAACATTGCTCAGGAAAATAACAAAATATCCATGTTGGTTATGATTAACGGCAAAGAAGATAATTCTTTCTCTCTTGTTTTGGACGCTGATTCACTTGAGGAACTTGAAAACAGTTCCGGAGCAGAATCAGCATACTCAGGACACGCAAGAACAAAAATATATAGTCTTCTTAAAGAATCACCAATACTTCCAACTGAAACAATCTCATATTGGTGTTAATAATAGGGAAATATAAATATGTCAACTAGAGGAAATAATCTTAAAATGCCACATAGATATAATGAGGGCGATATAGTTCACATAGAAAAAAATGGTAGCTTTTATACAGGAAGAATTACTGTAGTTGATCTATATGAATCATATGGTGAACCACTATATGATATTTATGTGGCAGAAAAGAATATATTGTTGCAACATCAAAAAGAAGGTGTGATTATCAAATAAAAAGACTTCTTTTTCTTAATTGTTTCTTCTTTATGTCTTCGTATCATTGTGAGACGAAGTTCTATTTCTTCAAGCTTTTAATTGATTTTTTTGTTTTCTCCGGGGTGTTAGGGGTGTCCCCTTGCTGTAAAATCCCTGGGATTTTAGTAATGCATATGAGGATGCCCGTCAGGGTGTCCAAATATGCGTATCCTGTTACCGATAATTTAGCTGTTGCGATCAGTTTTGGAGAAGTCTTTTAAGATCTATAAAAACTCTTAACTATTCCATGCATAAATATTAAGTGTTTTATCTGTAGGATGTTTAGTGTTGCAAAAGTGCATATTTTTAGGGTTAATTGTTGCTGCTTTGACATTTATTAACCATTTGCCGGATTTTATAATTTTTGCTAACAGGGAAAATATGGGGTGAATGGTTTATGAATGAATGGTCTGAACTTAAGAAATTTTTTGATAATATTTCCTTCTTCCTTTTTCTGGGCGATGAGACGAGATCCTTAAAAGATATTGATGATTTCATTTCGAAAAATTATCTGACTGAAAAAAAGTCTGTCTCATCTGAATTTGATTCTTCATCAAATACTGAAGAATATCTTAGCAAACTTATTCCGCTTATATCAGAATCATCAAAAGATAATTATTCAGTTGATAAAGATATTATCATTGATAACATTAAAAAAATCTTGAGTCAGTTAACTCCTGATATGGCTATATCAAAGTTATCTGATATAGAAACTAATGGCCAGGATTTTAAATATCTTTATGAAAACAGTTTGACAAAGATTCGTGATTTTGAAGCAGAAACATTCAATATGAATTCTAGAATCATGGATCTTGAAAAGCAGATAGCAGATCTGTCATTTGAAAATAGTAAATTGAAAGAAGGTAATGATCAGCTTCATAGCTCCACCGATATATTCTCGAAATTTATAAGAGATTTTCTTGATAAAGATATCTGTATATATGATTGCAAAGCTGTTCATAGAAATCTCAGTCCAGTAGTGTTTGATACTGATAAAAAGAAAGTATATTCAGATAATGATATTTCAGTAAAGCCTGGTATATATGGTGGAAAGCGTCCCAGCTTTTTTACTCCGCTTCAGACTGAGTTGAGCAAAGAAAATGTTGCTGTCAAGAATACTAAAACAACATCATCTGCACTTGCTGACAGATTAAAATTTTGGAAAAAAATGGACGAGACAAAACTTTCCGTATCTGAAAAGGCAGATATAGTTGATAACAAAAGAAAAACTGAGATCCTAAAGCTTCTCAATTCTGATATGTCAAATGCAGAAAAGTATCTGAAGTATGTTCTTCTTACGCCTGGTATGTCAGATGATTTTATGAAAACAATAAATGGCTGTGAAGAAATAAGACTTGATGCCAACACTGTAATACATCTTCTTGAACAGGATAGTACGGTGTTCAACAAAAAGATTATTGAGTCATACGTATCCAAGGCACACAAGGCTCTTGATTATAACTATAAACAGGAACTTGCTGAAGAGCTTATTCGTGGCGAGTGGTATATCACTGCAATTGTACAGGGAAATAAGGAGAGATTCGAACTTGTTCCGCTTGATCTTATAAATTCCATTAAAGAAAAGCTTGAAACCATCTACGATGCAATTAAAACCGGTAATGTACCGGTAGCGGAAAAATCACAAGCAACAGATGAGATGGTTGATGATGGCCAGTTTGATGCTTTATGGCAACAGGAACTTGAAAATACCTTTAACAATGAAAATATTGAAAATACTGCGTCGGAAACAGAAGAAGAACCGGATACATCCTTTGAACAGGAATCATATTTATAATCTCTGTCAAGTTGGCACAAAGTTATTTTTGCACTTCGTCTCATTGTGAGACGAAGTGAGATTGTGAGAATAAATGGAAAGAATACGATATTCGCTGCCTGATGCGGATGCTGAATTATTCGAGTCGGGTAGAGAAAAAATGAATATGACAAGAGCTGCATATATACATTATCTGATATATGAACATGAAAACAGACTTCCTGTTTCCATGAAATATAAAGATCTTATAGAAAGCTTCAGTGAGTTTACAAATAACATGAAATATCTCGAACTATCAAATATCAGTGATGATGAAAAAATAAAGATATTTGAAATGCTTGATCAGATAAAAAAACAGATGTCGATAATGTTGACAAAGTAGAAGAAAAATGAAAAATTTTCAACTTCGTCTCATCATGAGACGAAGTAGATACAGATAAGAAAAAATAATAAGTGGAGGCTGATAATGTCCGGTATTGTTTGTAAAGTATGGAATATCAATTCCACTTCAAAGAAAAAGAATGAAAATGCTCAACTAACTGATAGTATCAAATATATCCTTAATGATGAAAAAACTGAAGCCAAAACAATGGGAGAAACATCAGAGGATTTTAGCAATAAGCAGCTTGATAGGGAATGCAGATACATTGAGAATGATGTAAAAACTATGGCCGGCGCTTATGTTGGTAGCGTTAATCTTGCCACAACAGATATTAGCGAGGCTGTAGAAGAAATGATGAAGATAAAAAAATATTATGGAAAAACTGATGGAAGAGCTGCACTTCATGGAATTATTTCATTGCCAGTAGAAGAATCAAAAATAGAAAATGCTGCCAGTCTCATGAAACTTTGTGAGGATGTTCTAAAAGAATTGTTTCCGGATAACCAGGCTATATTTGCTGTCCATACTAATACTGAAAATTTGCATGTACATTTTATTGTGAATTCAGTAGGACTTAATGGAAAAAAGATCCATCAGCCAAAAGGATTTATTGATAATGTTGTTCACCCATGTGTCAATAAATATGCTGAGAAATATGGATTTATAAAGAATGATAAGTGGAATAAAGAAAATGATAATGCTAATCAGACAGAAAACAACCAATATACAAGCTATGTAGATCTTAAGATAAGACTTAGAAAGTATATTGATGATGCTATAGAAAATTCTGAGACGTTTGATGAGTTTGTTGATTATCTGCATGAACAGAATATCACTGTAAATGTTGGAAAACATATTTCCCTTAAGATGGAAGACCAGAAAAAAGCTGTTAGAACCTATCAGTTAGGATCTAACTATTCCAAGGATATGATAATCGAGAGGATTAAGTCTAAGAGGCTTCCTTTAAAAGAATTTGATGATATTTCAAACCTTGTAGCTGACAAGGGAAAAGACATTGCAAAAATATACAATTCCAGAGTTCTTAAGAAATACTCTGAAATGTCAAAAGATGAAAAAAGAGAAGTAATAAAACAGTTAAAGGAGGGAAAGAATCCCTGGAGATTATATCGCAATACTAACTGGCAGATGGAAAATGCAGCGGAGGAATTAAACCTTGCTGTGAGAATCAAGAGTTATTCGGCGCAATATTCTGATAATGGAAATCTTGAAGACACATTACAGCAGATCATTCTTTTAAAAAGACAGATACAGAATGAGAAAAAAGCTTCGACACAGCTTTATAAGAAATATAAGGCACTGACTGATATCTATTTTGAAATGAAAGAAATAGAAAAAAAGGCTTATCTATATGAGTATTTTGATGATAAGGAATATCGTCCGGAATATGAAAAATACAGGGAACTAACAAGGAGACTTACGAATAACTATGAAAGAGATGTTGAGGAAATAGCCGATTTTGTGGACAGATATGAGAATCAGCTTTTATATGCAAATGCTCAGATAGACGAATTGTCTCTTCAGTACAGAGAAATAAAAAAGTATTGCTCTGTGCATGGTTATCATTTAAAAAATGAATCTTCACTTACTGATGTTATAGAGTATGACAAAGATATGCAGCTTGCAAGGAGTGGAGTTTTTAAATTTGATGTCAAGCATTATGCTTCAGCAAATAATCCGGATATTCTTATAAAAGTTGAAAAAAGTCCATATGTGGATGAAAAAGGCTATAACAGACTGGGAGTGACAGTGACCATAATTTCTAAAGAAAATGGAATTGTTGATGAGATTGATAACAAAGGTGGTACATACGCATTTAAAAGGGCTATTAGTGACATTGAAAAGAATTATAACTTAAGCGGTTATGAAGGATTCAAGGATATAAGCCTCGCCAATGAGTATATAAAAGCTTCGGAAAAAAGCTTTCAAAAAAAAGTTTTTTCAATCCCTGGAAAAAAGACTTACTCGTTTACACAGGCTATAAATTATTTATCCGCAGGTGATGCTGAAGGTACACATGTTTTCTGCAATGCTGACAATACTAATGATTATTATGCGGTTGTTATGACTACAAAAAGTGGTATTGTGCTGAAAATAATTGATGCTGAAGGTGTTGAAAAAGAACAACTGGAACTTCCAGCTTTAAAAAATAAGAATGATTCCGGATTTAAAAAAATGATGGAAATTAAAGAGAAATATGGTTTTTCTGACAATCTATATACATTTAACAATTTATCAGATGCCAAGAACGCATTTATCAGTAATAAGAGCAGATCTTCAAAAATGGTAATGTGATCTGCCGGAGGTAACAGATGAAAATTAGATTACAGCTTCGCTATCCAAGAGAACCTGAGCTTGTGGCTTTAAGATATAATCCATGTCTTGATTTTATAGGCATAACAAAACAGGCACTTTTATCATATGTGAACAAAACAGAGTTTCATTTTACTATTCCGGAAGGATATGCCTATGTAAAAAAGCCTCTTGTTTTATACATAAATCTTGATGAAAAGGACTGCAAGGATAGACAAATCATTGATATGCTGCATGAAAACAAGGCTCCAAATACGACTTTTGTACGGAACTTACTCATAAGATCCATATCTAATGATATTTCAGATATTTATAAAGATGAGAAACTGAAGGCTTTGGCAATAGAATCAGTAAAGGATTGATATGGGAGAACTAACATATAAAAAAATCTCACAGGAAAAACATAAATACACATCAAGGATTTACCATGTGGATTCAATGTATTCCAATAAGAAACTGCAAAATGAATTCATTAATCTTAGGGCTAATATTGTAGATCTAAATCCCGCTCTGATCACAAAGTGTATACAGGGTACAGAACAGGACTTCATCATGCTTATGAACAGGGCAAAAGACTTCCTTGAAAGTACAAGTAAGTTGAATGATGCTGGAAGAGAACTGCTTCTTGATATGTTCAGCGACTGCGTGTTTGGATATTACATCCTTACTCCGCTTATCAAGTCAAAAGACGTATCAGACATTAAAGTGTATTCCTGGAACCATATTACTTGTAAGGCCAATGGAGACAGATTCGTTACTGACCTGTCCTTTTCAAATGAAGAGGATTATAACAGATGGTTTGACAGGATAACAAGAATACATAAATTACAGAGAACGGATGATAATGCACTCCAGCACTGCACAGACAGAAAAGGTGTTGAAAATTACTACCTAAGAATTGATGTTGAGCTTGCATCTATTGTTTCTACAGAATATAACAACATTCACATCAGAAAGATTCCTAAAGAAAAGTATTCATGGGATTATCTTAAGCGAGAAGGCATGTTAAATGATGAAATGATCGAGTACCTGGAGGACAGGATTGTAAATGGATACAGTTTCTTACTATCTGGCAAGGGAGGATCCGGCAAAACATCATTGCTCAATAATATGATAGACCTTATTCCTTTTGGAGAATCAATTCTTGTATCACAGGAGTCTGATGAGCTGTATTCAAATATCCATCCTCAGATACAGTTTGAGCATACTCTTGAAATAAAAAGAGAGGGTATAAAGACAGAATATACTCTTGAAGATGAGCTTAGACAGGGATTATTACAGGATATAGACAATTTTACCATTGGTGAGATCAAGGGCGGTGAAGCTCTTTATGTTTTCACTACAGGAATGAGTACCGGAGCAAGGTTTATGGGAACAATCCATAGCAATAATGCAAGAAGTTCTACAAACAGGCTTGCATACTGTGCCCGTTTTATATCTGATTATCCGGTAGATACACTGCTGGAAATGCTTACCAATACACCATTCAGCCTTATTCACATGTCAAGATTCAGCATTGATGAGATTGTTGAAATAGATGGATGGGATGAAGAAAACAACAGGTTGCTGTTCAACCAGATTTATTTAAAAAAATGGAGATAATACATGGACAACGAGATTGTAAAAGAGCTTGAAGAAAAGGAAGCTCCAAAGAAAAAGTCAAAGGAACAGGTGAGGAAAGAGCGTGAGATCAATGCACGTCTTATTCAGATGTCAAAGCGCAACAGGGAAAATCTTGGCATAGTGGCCATTGAGCCAAATGATAACGTTATATCGCTTGATAATGGTTACTTTGTAAAAATATACAGCCTCAAAGGAGTAGAGCTTACACAGAACAGGAAAAATGTTCTTGTGAACTCACTGCTTGAATTTACTGAACACAGGATAAGGCTATCATCATTTAAATATGATTCGACAACATCTTCTCTTGTTTTCTTATCTGTTTATTTTACAGGCGGTAGTTATGCTGAGGTTATAGATGAAATACGTGAATTTGACTCTAACATTGTAAATCTCATGAAGAATAAGTTCAGGGTATCTTTTAATGTATGTGGGGTTGGTGAAGTATTCATGTTTGCATACATGAATTTTAATGGGCAGATGAAAAGGATTGAAGATTCTACAGTGTTGAAAAGAGCTACTAATTTAAGAAAAGATTTCTTCCAGGATATAGCAGAAATCGAAGGTGGTTTCCATATTCCCCAGAATGGGAAATATGGTGACTGCATCATGGCTCTCCAATACCCGGAGAAACTAAAGAGGAACGTTTTTGATGCAGTAAAGAGGGTAAGTAAAGGTTATTTAAGCTGCATTGATTTTCAAAGGATAAGTGAAGAGGATTTCAATTCATATGAAGATGTTCTGAATGCGTCATTTAACACTTCAATCCACCATGATTTTAAGAATATGGTGAATATAACCTTTGTTTTCGGCTTTTTATATGATTCAAGGGAAACGCTTATGCATTCTAAATCACAGTTAAGAGATGCACTTGCTGAAACTGGAATGGTATTTGCTCCATGTACTGGAATTCAGCGTAGCGTATATGAAAGTATTTCCTCTATGGGAATATATGATTTTCACTGTATGAGAACTGTTAATTCTGAAATAATATCAAATCTGATTGGTTGATGGAGGTATAGATAATGCCTATTGCACTTACAAAATATGCAAAAACAAAACAATATGATACTCCATTGTATCTTCAGCCTGAATCTGTACAGGAATTATGGCCAGTAAAGTCTATTGATGAAACCGGTATATTTACTTTGAATAATGATATGTATTCTAAGTGCTTTATCCTTACAGATATAAATTTTGCGGGTGTTACTGATGAAGAGCAGAAGAGTATTATCATAAATTTCTCAAAGGTTCTTAACAGTATGCCTTGCAGATTCTCATACACCATTGCTAATGAGTATGTTGATGAGGACAGCTTTAATAAAAAGATCCTATACAAAAAGCGTGGTGACAGCATGGATAATCTGTGCGACGCTTTCAATTCTATAATTAAAGCAAAACTTACTGATGCAAAACAGGGATTATATCAGACAATTTATCTGACACTTACCATTACAAGCGAAAGTCTTTTTGAAGCAAAGAGTACATTCAGCAGTATTGAAGCAGCTCTAAGAAGTGCGTTTATTCAGATTGGAATAAACGGAATGGCTGGCTCCCAGATCCTTAACCTTGATGCAAATGAGAGAATGCAGATCTGGTATAATTTCACCCATTACGATTTAAAGACGGGCTTTAAATTTGATTTTTCAAAATTAAGGGATACGGGTTCATCATGGCTTGATACTGTATCACCTGGAACACTGGTATTTCATAATGATTACTTTGTTATGAATGGCAGATATGGAAAAGTTATGTATATCGCAGATTATCCCAAATCTCTTGAATCGGATATTATTTCTGAACTTTCAAAATTGAACTGTACAAGCTATATCTCTGTAAATAACGAACTTCTTGATCTTACGGGTTTAAAACAGGAGATTGGAAGAAAACATGCATCAGTAGGTATGGAAATCGAAAACGAAAAGCAGAGAAACAGAAATAATAATGACTTCCTTTCCGATGCATCTGATAAGCTTCTTAGCCAGAAAGAGGACCTTATAAGGTTCAATAAAGATGTTGAAAATGGCGATGACCATTATTTCAATACGACAATTCTTATAATGTTTCTTGCCAGGAATATGGAAGAACTGAATAAGCTGACAGCAAAGATAGTATCTGTAGCAAATATAAAGTCTGTAGAGCTTGAACCTTGCTTTAATAAGCAGCGTGAGGGCATAAATTCCACATTCATGTTTGGGGTACAGGAATTCAAGCGTGTATGTAACTATTCTGCTCCTTGTCTTGCCATGTTCATGCCTTATAAAACACAGGAGCTTAATGATGAGGGTGGAATATACTATGGTGTTAACCAGCTCTCACAAAATGCAATTCTTGGAAACAGGAAGAAGTTACAGAACTTTAATGGCCTTATTCTTGCTAAATCCGGATCCGGTAAGTCAGTTTTTGCAAAGTGTGAAATTATAAGCACTGCCTGCGTAAATCCTGATGACCAGATCATGATCATAGATCCTCAGAACGAATATAAGAGTGTCGCTAAAGTTGAGGGCATAAATGGAACGATAGTGTCCTTTGACTCTAACAAGGAAATATACGTCAATCCTATGGATGTCGATTTTACAGGCATAGGATATGCGGAGTTACAGGAAATCATTGGTGAAAAGACTGACTTTATCATTATCCTTCTTTCAAGCTGTATGAAAAGGGATATTGCATCTGATGAACTGGGTGTTCTCGGAAATGTTGTTGAGAAAGTATATAACCAGAACTATGCAACACGAAAAAAATTAAATGGTGAAGGCGCTAACGTTACTGAATTTACTGTACCGGAATACATGAAAGTAAAAGATTCCCCATTACCGGTTACATCAGACCTTACTCCGGAAGAACAGGTTAGGGCATATAGTCCTACATTACAGGATATATACCAGGAGCTTATAGATCTTGATACTCCGCTTTCCAAGAAACTTGCAGCACATATGCAGATATTTGTAAATGGATCTCTGAATCTTTTTAATCACAGGACCAACATAGACCTTAATCGGAAATTTATAGTATTTGAGCTGACAGGTATCAAAGAAAATCTTAGAACAACGGCAACTCTTGTAATGCTTGAAATTGTAAGAGCCAGGGCGAAGAAAAACTTTGAAAAAGGACTATGGACACATCTTTATATAGATGAGTTCCATGAACTTCTTGGTATAGATACTGTGGCCAAGTTCGTTGTAAAGCTCTGGAAAGAAATGCGTAAGAACAGAGGTGTTCTTACAGGAATAACACAGAATATGACCGACCTTATGAACAATTCCGCAAGTAATGCTAATCTTACGGCTATTCTGTCAAATACTGAATATTTTTCACTTCTCAATCAGTCAAGCATTGACAGGGAACTTCTTATGAGATTTCTTCCAATGATAAGTCCTGCGATGTTCAACTTTGTTGAGGGTGCTGCATCAGGTACAGGACTTTTAAAAATGGGTGGAGTGACTATTCCGTTTGATATGAGAATGAGTAAAGAGAGCAAGGTATATGAAATCGTCAACACTGACTGATTTTTCTTTTTAATTGTTATGGAGAAGTATTATGCCGTTTAAAGATGACAGTGCAAGGAAAAAAGCATTCAGTAATAGTTTTGACAGTTTTACTGACAGGACAAAGGATACTTTTTCTGTACAACAGAATAATGAAAAAACCAGTTTCTTTGATTATGGTTCGTTTAAGGATATGCATAAAAACAGCGATACTCCTTATACGGGCGGTCAGGGATATACTTCATATCTTGATGATGGAGACAGGTTTACCGGTAATTCTAATGTTGAATTCCATGAACAGAAAATCGATATCCGCAATGATTTAAATTACGAGATTGGTAGCAGTGACTCCAATAGATACGTTGACAGATCTGCTGTATCTAATCATGTAAATGAACAGAAGAGCGTTTCAACAGATTATTCTAGTACAGTACATTCTGATTTTACAAACAATACTTCTGCTTCATTTCGTGAACAGCATGTACAGATACAAAACGATCTTGGATATGAAATAAAAAATGATCAATACCACCATGACAATAGCACTGTATCTGACTACTTAAGCAACCAGAAAGACTTTGATTCTGAATCATCATTTAATGGTTCTGCTGATTTTTCATCGATAAACAGATTCACAGATCCTGAAAACGGAAAATTCCGCAGTCAGAATGTAGAGATACAGGATAGTCATGGGTATGAGATAAAAGACAGGCAACCTCACTATGATAAAAATGCTGCATATAAGCATATAAATGATGTAGTACATGATAATCCCAATATTAATCCTAAAGGATATTCATATAATCCATACAGGAATATACAGGGATATTCTGATGCAAAGATTCATGATGAAATTGCAAAAGATGTATTATCTGATTTTTCATCGACGGACAGATTCACAAATCCTGAAACCGGAAAATTTGTTGACAGGTCGTTTGATACTTTTACTGATAAGGGCGGAGGAGCTGTTCTTCATCATAAAGTAAATGAAAAAGGCTTAATTCAGACACAGATACAATTAAAAAAGGGTAAAGAAAGAACTGATAAAAAAACGTTCAGCAAGAAATCTTTTGATTTTATAGACAGGACGGAAAGGGCTTTTGAAACTGTAAAACCTGAGAGTAATGAGTCAGCTGTGTCGAATGTAGATGATAAGCTGTTAATTGCAGGAAATATCATGAAAGATCATTTCCGGGATGATCGTGACAGATATCATGATATTTACAAAGATAGAAAAAAGATTCTAAAACAGATTGATAAATTAGAGCATGAACCCAAAGGGAAAGAACGTTTTAATAAGTCTGAAAGTAAATTTAAGGATCAGAATGATGCTTTTTATAATAAATTTGAAAATACATTCAGAACTCCTGGAACAGACCGTTTAGGGAACAGTTATTTTTTGCCAAATGAACAGCAAAGAATAATGGCTGTTTCTGCAACGATGGGATTTGATAAAAACTCATCAGATGGTTTTAAGGCACAAGCATATAATAGCAAAAGTACGTATTCAGCTTATATTGATAGCAAATTTTCAGATGGTCAAACAGGCTATGCAGAATATATAGCAGATAATCTTGCTGTTGATAATAAATTTTCTTCTGTAAATGAGGTTTTAAAGGAAAAGGGACTTGCTGGTTCTGTTGGAAGATTTGAAGATGGTTCTTTGTCTGAATCCAGTAATGGTATAAAAAGGTCAGTTTCATCATATTTTTCTGATGATAACGGTGATAAAGATGTACGCAAACAGGAAATTGGTAGCAAAAATAATCGCAATAATGATAGAGAAAAGAAAGACAATAATAATACAAAATCCAATGGGAAAGAAAAAAACACTGTAAAATCTGAAAAAACAGAGGCTAAACAAAAAGAAAAAAAGGCAAAAAAAAGAATGGCAGCTGTTGCTTCAGTCCAGAATATGCTTCGTGCTAAAAAGAATATGCAAAACAGTCTTGCAGACTTTTCCGGCGAATCATCCGGAGATCTTATGCACGATGGAATGAGTGGTGGATTAAGGGCACTTGTTGAAGGCATTAAAGCTGCTATAAAGGAACTTATCAGAAAAATTATGATACAAGTGGGAGCTGCTCTTGCGCCACTTATGGCTGTAATTGGATTCTTCCTTGTGCTTATGTTCATGTTTTATTTTCTGATAGTTCTTTTCTCTGGTTCTGCAACAGACCAGGATTTGGAAATACCTGAAGGTGATGGATATACATTTGATTATTTAGAAGATGAAGAAATTGATGCGATTATTGAAGAACTATATGCGTCATATGAAATGAGTCCTGAAAAAGAAGCATTGTTAAGGTATGCGCTTACTAAAGTAGGTTGTTCTTATGACCAGGGATATCATTTCAGCTTGGAAGTAGATATTTTTGATTGTTCGTCTCTCGTATATAGAAGTTATAGGGAAATTGGAATTGATATATCAAATCATGGTAGTTATTCCGCTGCTGAAGAAGCACGATATGCTGATAATAATTCTTTTGTAGCATATGGAGAGCTTCAACCAGGAGATCTTATATTCTATGGTGGCTCAAATAATGGCCGTTATAATGGCATTTATCATGTTGGTATGTACGTTGGTAATGGAAAGATGGTTGAAGCCAGAGGTAAAAAATATGGTGTTGTTTATACGGATGTAAGAACAAGTAATGTGGTTAGTTATGGTCGTTATTTATAAGAAATGTTGCTAAAAGTACAACAAAAACGCTTATAATAACGTTTTTTTGTCATTGTTTAAGTAATATTGGTAATGTAAATTCATATTAAAGTTAATCGAAAGGGGCATTATTATGGCTGATGAAATTTCTCAAGTGTGTTCGCTTGAATTTGAAACGGTGAAATATGTGATAAAAGGCGGTGTAAAGGCAGCTGCTTTTTTCCTTAAAGCTCTTAAAGCAATTACTGAATGGGGCATTAATACTGGTGTTGATATTAAAGAAACACATGTAGGAAAGCATTCTTATAAGGATATTGCCAAAATGTCTGAAGGTGGTAATCCACAGGTCATTCAGATTGACAATGATATTTTTGACAAGGTCCTTGAAGATGCTAAAAAAGCCGGACTTCATTTTGCATATCTTCCGGATCTTAACTCTGCTGATAACAAAAAGCCGGTAGCAATACCGGCCCAGGAATTTGCTTATTTTGCTTCTATTGTTGAAGCAAATATGGGTAAGAAAGTTGATGAAAAAGAGTCCGATGTAAAGAAGATAGATGATGAGCTTAAGGAAGTAAATGAAAAACTACTTACTGCAACTGGTGATGAGAAAGCTGCTCTTGAAGTAAAAAGTGAAAACCTTAATCAGAGAAAAGGTGAATTACAGGAAGTCATTGATAACAGCAAACAGGACATAAGTAATATAAAAAATGGCATAGGTACGTCTTTCCAGGATTATTTGCAGTCTGCAAAAGGGACTGAATTTGAAAAGGATCCCGAAAAGGCAGTAGCAGAACTTAATAAAGGCGTTCCTATTACTCCTAGTTTTAAAGCATCAGAATGTTTTCAACCTGTCAGAGATCCCGCTATTGTGCCAGAACAAGGTCTGAAGTTTTATTTGCCTGAAAATGGCATTGTGGTTACTAGAAATTTTGTTATTGACGAAAAAGACAACAATAATGTTTATTCTACATATTCTTTCAAGAATAGCTCTGGTGAAATGTACTCTTTTTCTGATAAGGGTATGACAAAAGAAAAATGGAATGAACAACAGTTGCCCAAAATGCTTGATAACATCGGAATTTCAGAAGATACGATGTGTAAGACTTTTGAGCATGAAAAAGAGTTAAATGCTTATATCAAATTCCATGATAAAGTTGACCTCAATTCTGAGAAAAAGCTTACAAAAGATCAGCTACTGGTTTTTAGCAGTGCAGAAGCAGAATCTTCTATAAATAAAGCTGTAGATGATAAATCAAAGGGTATTGCTTCTGCGAAGATAGATAAAGATGTTGTCATGTTTGAAGTGCCGACAAAAGATGTTTATCTCGACAATGGTAAAGTCAATTTCTTCATGGATGGTAAAGTATTTTCTTTTGAACATGATCAACTTGTTAATCTTGCGCCTACGGATTCTGAATGGTCTAAAATCACTACGAATAAAAGCAGTACGGTGATTATGGATAAAGGTAAGGAACATAGTAAATCATTCAAAGCAGATGAACTTATGAATGCAGTGAATGAAGCAGCTAAAAATATCCTTAGTCATACAAAAGGTAGATAAGAATGGCAAGAGATAGCTCAATGGTGATGAATGAACAGACACCATTAAGAGAAAAAATTATATATTTTTTTGTGGGATTTATATTTACTGCCTATTTTGCTATTCTTTGTGGTTCGGCGTGGACTCCTGGATGTGATTTCAATAAGTGGCTTTCTCATTTCACAGAGTTTGTTATTGAACAGCGACATTTCATTGTTGGATTTACAGATGCTACACCTATGTTCATAGCTTTTTTTGAAGCAATTTGGACATTAGGGTATCTGTACTATATTACTCAGTTTCAACATCCTTTTGCCGGACGTGAACATGGTGATGCAAGATGGGGTGATATCCGCACATTTTCAAAAGAATATGGTAATCATGAGGAGAGTAATCTCGTTGAAGTAAATTTCGGTAAAGATGTAAAACCACCAAAAAAGCCGGTATATGTAAATACTCACAATTACTGGCTGGCTGAAGGATGTTATGTAAACATTGATAACAAACTTACATCTAACTTGAATATTATAGTTATCGGTCCTCCTGGAACAGGTAAATCTTTCAGACTTGCAAGGCCGGTTTTATCGCAGCTTGCGGGAAATTTTCTTGTTACAGATCCAAAAGGTGAGCTTTCAAGGCAATGTGGACAATTTTTCGAAGATAACGGATATCAGGTATTTGTTCTTAATGTTGAGTCAGAGGAAGGAATGAAAAATAGTATCCATTTTAATCCATTCCGCTATCTGAGGAATGAATCGGATATTCTGTCTCTTGTTCAGATAATGTTCAAATCAACAAAAGATCCTGAAGCACAGAGTGGTGGTGATAACCAATTCTTTGAAGATATGGCTCAGACACTTCTTACAGATATTTTCTACCTCATGCATTATACGTATGCGGATGATCAGAAAGACTGGAGACACTTTGTTGAGCTTCTTGAAAGCACAACAGTTAAAGCTAATCCAAAAACAGGAGCTATTGATAATTCAGATCCAAATGGCATTCTAAACAGATTTGAAGAAGCAAATAAAAAGTGGTTAGCCGGTGTTTATACACGAGATAAATACGGCAATCCTATACCACAAGAAGAAAACCTTAAAGGTCTTGTAGATATAAGGAAAATATATACAGGCGCACAGGAAACATCATCGTCAATAGTTTCTTCACTTGATGCTCATTGTAAATACATGAAGCTTGACTGTGTAAAAGAACTACTGTCAGAGGATGAAATAGATATTACAAATTCCTTTGGCTATTGCAAAAAAACAAAGGCATCGCCAACCGGAAAGCATATTCTTTTTATCGTTACAAGTGAAGATAAGAGATATTATGACTGGATAACATCAATGGTATATTCGCTTTTCTTCGATGCTCTTTATCACCTTACGGCTATTGATGAGACATTACACGAACATTTACCTATACATTTAACATTCCTTATGGATGAGTTTGCAAATGTTACACTACCAGACAGTTTTGTTGAAAAACTTTCAACCATGCGTTCAAGGGAAATGAGTGCAATTGTAATTGTCCAGAACTTAAGACAGCTTGAAGCTAAATTCCCAAATCACAGTATGGATAAGAACCTTATAGGTAATATGGCTATTATAGATATTCTTGGTGCGCCGGACTGGGACAGCTGTGAGTATTTATCAAAACACTTCGGAACAATGACAATTCATAAGAAAACAACAGGAACTACCAAAGGTAATCAGGGAAGCCATTCAGAGAATGAAGATGTTATGCAAATGCCTTTGTTTGCTCCGGAGAAGATGTTCAAAATGAATAAAGATGGACCTTGTGCAATGGTTGTAAAAGGTACAGATCCATTATGGGTAAGAAAAAGTCAGTTTCAAAACAGCCCTTTGCTACCTCTGCTAACACGTAAAGTTCCATACAAGATGAAAAGAATGGACAATATTGCATCAAACATAAGATATGACTATAACAAATCTCCTTGTGATCAGCTGCCTGAATTCTTTATTGGAAATGAAGCTGATGAGATTCTTAAAAAGTGTGAGGAAGACGGAATACAGGTTATACATCTTACTCTTGATGACATCGATAATCTGAGTATTCTTGAAAGACATGGAATGGAGCCGCAGGGTAATGATGCCGGCAGCAAAGAATATTGGGAACAAATCAGAAAAAACTCAGAAGCAGTGTTAAAGGAAAAAGCTTCCAATGAACTGAACTTTGATGATTACGATGAAAAGTCAATCATGACTGTGCAGAGACTAAAAAACAATGGTTTTTCCGGTAAACAGATCCATGCTCTGGATCCGTTGCTGAATGTAGGAGTGGATTTTGATGAACTGATAACCTATTTTTCAGCAACTATGGGTGCGGATGAGATATATAATTTTGCCACCAGATTGGCAAATATCAAAGGAAAGGAGAAAACATAGTTGAAGCATGAGTGATAATGAAGAATTTAACTGCTTACAATCAGAAAATATAGTTATCAGTCCTGATAAGCTGATTCCTTTCCAATCACATCCGTTCAGTATTGATACGGAAAGCAGTGATTTTAAGGACTTGCTTGAAAGCATACAGGAATATGGCATTTTAAGTCCTGTATATGTCAGAAAAAGGGATGATGGTGATTACGAGATTTTAAGTGGTCACAGACGTACAGAAGCAGCAAAAATGCTCGGCATAGATGTACCTGTAAGTGTATATGATGTTGATGATTTTATGGCATCAATAATCATGACACATACCAATACGACTACAAGAGAAAAAATTCTTCCGTCAGAAAAAGCCAAAGCATATAAACTTTGTATGGATTTTGCAAAACACCAGGGTAAAGCCGGTGATGATACAGCAGCTATGATTGGTGGTGAAGAGGACAGCAAAAGACAGGTTTACCGGTATATAAGGCTTTCATATCTTAATGATGACCTTCTTGATAAGGTTGATGATTATAAGATAAGGACAAGCACCGGAGTAGAGCTATCATATCTGGATGATGAAGCTCAGGAAGAAGTGCTTCGGTACATGGAAGAAAATGAAGTAGTTCCTCTTTTGGAACAGGCCAAGGATTTAAGGCAGTGCTTCGAAGAAAATGGCAATAGTCTTTCTTATATGGATATTGACCAGATATTCAATCCCATGGATGAGGATGATAAGCAAAAGAAAAAGACAAAAAAGGGCTTATCCATAAAGAGGGATGAATTAAATGAATATTTTTCTGAGGACACAGACATAGATGAAATCAAGAGAATAGTTCTGATGTTGTTGGATAAATATAGATCTACAAATAACTAATTTTTAGGAGGACAAATTTATGTTTACAAAAGTAATGAAAAAGATCAGAGAAGTTGCAGTAAAGGGAAATGAGACAATAGTTGCTACTATTTCAGCTCTTTTATATGCATATGTCACACGTCCACTTGCGGTTTATGCTGCTCCTAGCGGCAGTTATACAGCTCCACTTGACAATCTTAAGACTGTTCTTGTAACTATAGCTGGTTCTGCAGGCGTAATTCTTATCGTGTATGGTGCTATCAGATTTGCAATTGCATTTCAGAAAATGGACCAGAATGGTGAGCATTCAGCAATTTACACAATCATTGCAGGAGGAATCCTTGCTGCTATTTCAGCAGTTCTGACAGTACTCGGTGTTTAATGTTTTACAGGTGGCTGTATGAGTGATTTTAAAACATTGATTACAGGGCTATTTGGAACTGCGTATGGGTTGTGGAATTCAATAATAACCATCGCAATGACTTTGTTTACGACATCACCTACTTCAGCTAATGGCTCTGTTTATACAACTACATATAATCTCTATTCTGCAATACAGGACATAGCATTACCCATAGCAATTATTTTTTTTCTTATCGGTCTTCTGAAAGATGTTATAAGTGCGCCACCAGACCAACAGGTAAGAAAATTTGCCGGTGATGGTATCAAGTTTGGAATAATGGTTGGAATACTGGCTAATCTCTGGACTATTATGGGCTATATAATGCAGATTGCAGATGGTGTTACTGCATCTTTTGGTGCTGCAAATGATTATCAGATGGAAATATCTGATGAAATGGAAGCAATAATTGATGAAATGCTTACGGCTCCAGAATGGGAATATTCTGGGCTAATGAATCTTCTGAGTAATCTGAAGGAATTCTGGGATGGATATTTAAGCTATTTCCTTGCATCCATTCTTCTTATGATTATTGGTTTTGTAACAATAATCATTATGGTTGCAAGTGCTATAAGTATTTTATCATCCGCAATTCAAAGGATAATAAAGCCTTTGGTGATTCTTCCGTTTGCCTGTATAACTGTTGCAATGGCTACGGGCGCACAGGATGCCAGTAGGGTTACGGTATCCTATCTCAAGACATTCTTTGGTTTTTGTTTAAGTGGTGCATTTATGGTTATTGCAGTGAACCTTGGAACGGCGCTTTGTAGTGGACTAATAGCTGTAGCGGGTGATGGTTCTACAGTTGGTAATGCCATTACAATCTGTATGCAGAGTGCAGTTACACCGATAATGATTGCCGGACTTATAAAGTCTACAGACAGCATAATTGCAAGATTTTTCTAAGGAGTAATCTTTATGGCAACAATGAACAGGAACGTAAACCTGGAAGAAATCAATTCGGATGCATTTTTGGGAATACCATTTCTGAATTATCAGAGTCCGTTTCAAAAACTAATATTCTGGGGAAGTGTCGTGGCCGGAGTTTTATGGAATATCCTTGCTACATTTGTATTTCATATTAATTCTAATATTGTGGTAATTGTGACCATTTTTCCTCTTATGTTAGGAGTTCTCTTTGGCTGCAATTTCAACCAGGACCTTACGCTTTTCCAGTATATAATACTGATTCTGTTTAAACCGTCCAAGGTATATGTCAATAAGCCTTCTGAGGATCTTAAACAGATAAAGGCTACAAAAGAGAGAATGAAGAAAGAAGCAGAGTTGCGGATGAGGGAAGAACTTAAGGCTTCGCCTGAAGAGCAAAAAAGACTTCTTATTAAACTTGTTCTCGGTGTGGCAATTGCCGTGGTCCTTTTCATTATTCTCTTAATTGTTATTGCATCTACCCGTACTGATGTAATACATCACATTATTACAGAATAACCGGAGTCTGAGATGGGAAAAAAGCTACTTATAGGATTCATCATTATGATGATAGTCCTTACAATTGTATATTTTGTCTTTGCTACAGGTGTGGTAAAACTGCCTACAGCTTCAGACGAGGAAGTTGAGCCGGAAATTATAGTTTCGGTAGAAGATCTTCAGACAGAACATTTTTATATATGGCATGACTCACAGGATACACTGGAACATGATCTTGAGGGAACAACTGATGAAGATGTATTTAATCTCTGTCCTGAAGGAACTATCAATTGGAAGAAAAATAAACAGATAGAACATTCTATATGGTTTTCTTCTGAAGATGATTACACTATTCCTACATTGTATCCGGGTGATGAACTTATCTACATATCATCATATGATGTTCCAAATGAAGGAATTACCTGGGAAAGATATGCTGATTATGGTTATTCATTTGGAGTTGCAAATCTTGTAGAAGACAAGAGTGGTCATTTCCGCATTATATATGATTCTGATGATGGTTATGAGGGATATATTAATCCTAAGTCAGATGCAACACAGATTTCCGATTTTTTTGAAAATGTAGATGTATTCCTTGATAAAGTTGGTGATGTTCCTACAAAGCAAGGACTTATATCGGAGGGCGGTACGGTTCTTGGTCTTGAAAAAGATGGAATTTACAAGTGCAAATGGTATAAGGGATCGAATGTAAATGATTTTAAAATGACTGCTAATCAGCATTCGTTTTGTTACCTTGAATCATTTGAAACTTATGATTTTGAGTTTGTTGACAATGCAAATGCAGACCTTACAAATCTTCATAGTTGCATAACAATAAAAATCCCGGACTGGCTCAAAACCGGATATTACTATATTGAAAATCAGGGATTTTTCAGATATGTAGCAAAGGGTGATCTTGCTAAATACAATGGTATGCCCTATGACTCAAATGTTGACTGGAATGATCCCATCATTATATATGATGAGAACCATCTTGTTATATATGACCCGTCACAGGGGCTTGATAAGAGAGATATGAGTTCATCGTACAATTCCGGTAAAACTACACAGATGGGTGTCCAGTATACAGATGAGTTTTATGTAAATGAAAACCCGGATGAGAATCAGCCTGATGAAGGTGCAGAAGAGTATGAAGACTTTGTCGATGAAGTTTTTATAAGCAACAAACCGGTCATGGATTCTATTGATGAGACTCAAAATGATGCTTCTGAAGTAATTGAAGAAGAAATTATAGAAGGTGAAAATGTAGAAAACGGAGAATAAGGATTTTCTTTAATTCCGTTAGAAGCCTTGTCTCACAATGAGACGAAGTGATATGTAAAAAAAGATAGACCAGGAGGCGATTATGGTTACAGAAAAGATGATAAATGATGATGAAATAAAGGTACTTCTTGACAGGGTAAGTGAGGATAATGATGCTCTGCATGAATCGATTATGCGCAAGCTCCGTACCGGAGTTTCCATAAGACGTGATGTTTTGGAATATCTTTCAGAAAATGCAGCAGATATTGACTGCGGTGATGAGTATCTTTTTAATTTCTCTACTCTTATGGAGGATCCTGAGATATCGCCGGAATGGTATGGTTTTCTAAATAACTATCATAAGAATATTAACAAGATTGGTGTTGGTGATCTTATGATCATCATAAACGGTGCTATACAGGAGAATATTTCATTTGAAAGATTTGAGGCACTGTTTGATGAAGATGCGACTGATGTTTATGGCATTTTCAGCAGAATTCACGGCACTGGTGCGGATGAAGAGAAAATAATAGATGCTGTTGATGATACGGATAAAGAGAAAAATGAGGTTGCCGATTATCATGAGAGTGATGTGAGTGAAAATACTACTGAAGACGTCAAGGGGAATTCACCGGTTCATGTATTCGATAATCTTATTCAGGTTATTACAGCCGGAAGAGAACGAGAAGAGAATATACAGTCAATCCAGAATAAATTTAATGATTACGTCAACGGATTACAGGGCTATGTACGTGACCTTTCCGTATTTATGAATGATGTTGTCCGTGACTGGGAAAATGACAAGATAGAGATAGAGAGACTTAAGGCTCTTTATGAGATTGAAAGAAGACTGCTTTCCGGGCAACAGGAAAAGATTGCTACGCTTCAAAATGAGATTGATGTTCTTAATACAAAGCTTCGTGCAGCTGAAAAGAGTGAGATAAGAAGACAGGAGATTGATAAAAAGTTGTCTGAACTGCAGACACTTACAAAACAGGAAGATGGGCTTATTGCTATGAGTTTTCCTGAGAGTGTCTGATGAAGGGAGTAGTATATGAACGAAACTATAATAATCTCCATGTCAAGGGACAGGGGATTTACAGAAAACATGGAAAAGCTTCATCTTATAGTTCCTACTTCCATACAGGATGATGAATCTGTAAAGACCAATCCTTTTATAGATTATATTCTTGAAAAGGACAGTATCCGAAGGGATCTATATGAATTTTTGTATCATTCTGATTTTCTACAGGTGATAAATGAAAATGCGGTTCAGTACTGCAAGGAACTTTATGACAGAAATGCGCCTCTTGGGTGGTTTAATATGTTCCTTACTGTTTTTGAAGAAAAAACAGATAAGGATGAGTTTTGCGAAGTCATAATGGGCGCATTCCGTAAGAATATTTCCATTAAGGATACGCTTGTCATGTTTGAAGCTAATGAAACTGCAAGCGAAATGAAGAAAAATATTGATATTTTCTTACAGGTTAATGGCAGTGGCAGCGATGACGGAGCAGCAAATGTTTCAGCAAGATATGAGATTGAAAAGTATGAACAGATTATTGATCAGTTAAATGGTACAATTGCAGCCCAAAAACAAAAAATTATTGACCTTGAAGCAGAAAAAGACAGGCTTGCTGAAAGAAATGCGGATTTCTTTGACCAGATAGAAGCTGCCAATAAAACAGTTCTTGAGATAAAAAAAGAAATTCTTATGTATCGTTCCGATAGGGAAAAAATAATAAACTACAAAAAAGAAAATGACAAGATTCTCAATACAACAAGGGATACACTTGAGAAGTATGTTAACAGAATACGTGCACTTGAAGGGAAGATAATCAGTGTAAGTGATGAGCTTTCAGAAGCAAATGCTTCTCTTGATGAGCAGAGAGTACACATTGACCAGCTCAATGAAACAAACGAAAAGCTCCGTTCTGAGAATGAGCATAATGCTGTTCTTGCCGAACAGTATCATCAGCAGCTTTTAAACCTTGCATCAAAGGAACTTGATGAATCTGGTGATAAATCGGAAGGTGATGCATCAAATACTGTTTCCGAAAAGGATATGGCAAGACTTGATGAGGTTGAAGTAGTTGGTGATATGGATGATTCAGAAGGTACATTCTTTGATGATCTGGAAGGAAGTTTTGAAGATGATGCACATGTAGACCAACTGGAAGAAACTGATTACGGATATGAAGATGTGAGGGAAGTTGTTGATAACAGTGAGAATTTCAGGCAGAAATCTAATTTCTTCATGGATTTCTTGCTAAAGCACAGCGAAAAATATTTCAACAAACGTCCCCGTCAGGAACAGGAAAATCGCATATTCATCAAGATGATGGATATGGCATTTTCCAAGGATAAAATGCAGCTCATTAAGAGCAACCTTAATGAAACAGTACCATGTTTTGAATTGTACAGACTGATAAGCCGTGATCCATCAGAAGACGATATCCGGGATTTCTTTAATGAACATGGCCTGAATGCACTGACAGAATAAAGGAGTCATTATGAAAAAAGGAAACACCAACAAAATAGCCCTTATTATTTTCTGGGTGATCATTACTTTTTTATCCATCTTCATAGGGTATCTCATATGCGGAGCCATACCGAAAACTGAAGGTTCTGAATTGGGATATGGGACAAGGTTTCTTGAAGTGCTTGCAAATCCGTTAAGGGGATATTTTAATGATTATTCCCTTATAGGAATGATTGTCGGATTTATCATATCCGAGGTCATTTTCGGATTTGTATTTCTTCTAAAATATTCAGTTGCTTCACAGGTGGATGTGGATCTTGTTGATGTTTCTGAAATGACACGGATAAAAGAAGAAAATCGTGAGAAGGCTGATTCAAGGAAAGAAATAGCTGAAGAGGTTACTTCTGAAGAAATCTCCCTTGATGATAATTCCGAGGATTATTATGAAGATGATGTATTTGCTGAAGATAAGAAGAAAGAGCCAAAAGAAGATACAAATAAGATAAAAAAGATATGGTCAAGGGACAGGGAAAAACAGGGCGAGGAACAGGAAAAAGAGTTTACGATGAGCCAGGATGTGTTCCTTAACCTTTATAACCAGGGATATACAAATGAACAGATAAAAGCAATGATGGAGATTACTGAGTATATTCCAGATATTGACGTTAGTTTGTTAACTAGGATGTTCAATAAGAACATGGATCCGGATAATATTCGTGAATATATCGAGATCTTGTATGGATGATGCATAGAGAAAGAGGTAAATATGAATTTTGGAATGTATTGCGGAAAGATCGTAACTGTGCCGGAAGTAAAACTTCTTCCGCTTGATACTGATAAACAGGCATATATATGTAAATTTGTGTTGTGTTCTACAAGAAATAGTTTTGATGGGATAAAATATGATTTTTTCCAGTGTGTAGCCTTTGATTCAGCAGCAAAGACTATCAGTGAGAGATTTAGTAAAGGTATCAAGGTTACTGCTGTTGGAAAGTTTGTAAACCATGTATTCAAGGATGAGAACGGGACAAGGCATCTTTCTGATGTACTTCTTGTTGAACAGATGGAGTTTGGTGATAATGTCACTCTTCCTTTTGTTAGGAATACTGAGCCAAAGGATCTTGAACAACCCGTATCATCCGAGATAAAACTCATGGATGATATGTATGAAGAAGCACAGCAGAAGGGTTTTGTCTGCCTTAATGAGAACGATTACTTTGATATTGCTGCTTCAAATCTTGTTTTTGACTGATTGTTTTTGTTGTCAAAAATGAGGAAAAACTTAAAAAATGTTTGTATTTTGTACATTTTCTATCCTTGCCGTGACCTTTATTGTAGTAGTGTAGTTAGTTAACCTATAGCTTATTGTATTGGAGGTCATGGCAATGGCAGAATATGTAACGATTGATCTAAGCAAAAAACAGGTCGATTTTGACCATCCACACCATAATGAAAAAAATGGTAAGGATTATTTAAGAGTTCTTGCGCCGGATTCTTCGGTGTTCTTTTATCCAAAGGAATCCCTCAAACAAAATGAAGAAGATCCCAACAGGGTATATTTCATGCGTCCTGTTGGTACAGAGATTACATTAAGGTATTCGGAACGTGTTGAAGGTGTTCCAGATTCTGCTCCGAAGGAAGAAAAATACAGGAATACTGAAAAGACAGTTAAGATAGAAGATCTCTATGAGATGTATAAAGCCAACAGCGAGGCTTACAAGGCAAAGAGACAGGAACAGAATTCCATGTATACAAAGATGAGTGTTCCTGAAGACTGGACCAGAAAATTCAATGCAAAGAACGGAGTAGAGTATGTATCCGTTTCTCTTCCTGTTAAGGAACAGGAAGGCGGTGCAAACTATTATGAGTTCATAGTTGCGTCTGAACATTTCAAGGTTGATGAAAAGAAGATGGGACATTTTTCATTCCCTGTTAAGCAGAAGGATAACCCTGATGCAGACTATCTTGTCACTCTTAAGAGATCAGTGAAGGTTGCTGAAGGTGTTTATGAGAATGTTGAGAAACAGATCAGCAGTTCACAGCTAAAAGAAGCTGTAGAAGCTGCAAAGAATGTACCGGAAAAACTTAAGATAGCTGTTTCAGAAAAGCTCTTAAGATCCTTCCACTCTAAGGATGGAAATGACCTTTACAGTGTTTCCGTACCTGTATATTCAGATACACAGAATAAGGAAGAAAAAGAAGCAGTATTTTACCAGATCGTAGTTCCGGCATGGCAGATCAAGAAGGAAGATAACGGGTATGGAACAATCAAGACATATCTTTCCCTTCCGGATTCAAATGATTTTGTATTCCAGGCTAAACATGGAGTAAATATGAGGATGAAGTAATGGAACTTTCTGCAAGGGATGTTGCTGATAAGTTTGCTGAGTCTGAAGCCATATACGAAAAAAAAAATAATGAGGTAAGTGCTGATAACAGTGCTGAACAGGAAAACGAACAGGATGTTGTAAGACATCACGGGAGATAAGAAATGAGTTTACAGTTTGAAAAAGATGAGTTTTTATCAAGGGTTTACATGAACATAGTTAATGCTTCTGATTTTGAAGAAATGGTAGAGAAGTCCCCTTCCGTAGTGAAGGGGGACATGGCTCTTATACCAAGGCTGCTTCTTGGTGAACAGAAATCATCATTCTTCAGTGGTCCGTCTGTACTTGTTACCAATGATATGGTACTTGAACTTCAGATGAGCGTTGAGGACTTTCAGGAAAAAGCAATGGAAAATGCAAAGAACATATTCCCAGGGCGGATTATTGATGTTCTCAAGGAAAGTGGAAGGGCTAACAGCGAAGATTTTAAGCTTTTTGACAATATTGCAGTACCGGAAGTGTATGCAATAACAAATTCTGTACATGATGGCGGTATGGCAGCTGTTTTCTATGATCCTGATATCATTGATAATCTTGCGTCTATGAAAGATAAGGATCTGATAGTATTTCCTGTTGATGGAAATGCTGCATACTGTGTTGAATTTAACGGCTCCGAAGCATTTGATGAAATGCAGAGTGATTATGCTGAACTTTGTGAATCCATGAAAGAACGTGGTGAGACTGTTCTTTCCGATAAGATACTTCATTATGACAGGGCAAGCAGAACACTTACAAATTCGGAGGGCGAGGAGCTGTCCCTTGGTGCTGAACCGGAGTTTCATGCTGTAAACAGACATTTCAGATAAAAAGAGAGGTTTGATATTATGATTAACGCTATTACGTATGATGTTGATAAAAATGCTGAAGGAAAGGACAGGCTTAAGGCTTATGCCGAGGAACTTTCAAAAAAGTATTCTGTTAAAGCAAAGGATAACGGAGAAGGAGGAAAGGACAAATGATGACTTATGAAGAGTTTAAGGATACTGTCCTTAATGAGATAAAAGGCTTTCTTCCGCCAGAATTTAAGGACTGCGATGTACGCATTGAGAGGGTAACAAAAAATAATGGTGTTACATATGATGGTCTGATGATCGATACGTACCAGATGGGCGGACAGGGAAACAAGATGGTTCCCAACATCTACCTCAATAAGTTTTATGAGGATTATTCGAAAGGTCTTCAGACACTTGACCACTGCCTTAAGGATATTGCTGCAACCAGGGTTAAGTTTGAAGTGCCTTTAAACCAGAGACTGGATATTTCGGATATTCAGGATTTCCATAAGATTTCAGGACAGATCAAGGTAAAGCTTGTCAATTATGAAAAGAATGTGGAATTCCTTAAGGATAAGCCACATAAAAAATATCTTGATATGGCTGAGGTTTATTACCTTGAAGTTGGAACATTTGGCGAAGGTATGGGATCAGTGACTGTAAAGAATACCATGGTGGATGCATGGATGGCTGATGGCGTTACAATGGTCAACTCTGATATACTCCACAAGATTGCAATGGATAACATTGCAAATAACCAGTATTACAAGGTTGAGAGTATGCAGGAAGTTCTTAGAAAAATGATGGGTGATGCTTTCCCAAGTGACCTTGAAATGGGATTTGCAATGCCACAGACACCAAATATGTATGTAATATCAAATGAAAATATGCTTTTTGGTGCTTCTGCAATGCTGGATGAAAATCTGCTTGAGCAGCTTTCAGAAAAATGCCAAGGCGATTACTTCATTATCCCATCTTCTGTACATGAGATCCTGGCTGTTCCGCAGATGGGACAGACATATGAAGAAATGGAAGACATGATCAGTTCTGTTAACAGGGAAGTTGTCAGCAGTGAGGAATACCTTTCAGATAGGTGTTATAAGTTTGATGCTGAGCTTTCAAGAGTTGTATTTGCTGATGAGGGTATCGAAAAGGAAAGAACCAATGACAAGGTGGCAGAGTTCCCGCTTTCAGAAGAGCTGCCATTTGACATTGACCAGTCACAGAACTTCAGACAGCATCACGGAGGAAGATAATGAGACTATTTCTTGCTGAAAAGAAGGTACTGGCGGAGGCGATTGCCTCCGCCATTGATGGACAACAGATTATAAAGGACGGGGTTATCTATAAAGGTCCTGATGCGGTTACATGGCTTTCAGGGCATTTACTTACGCTCAAACAGCCACAGGATTATGATGAGAAATATAAATCATGGAATCTTGCAGATCTTCCCATATATTTCGAACCATGGCATAATGCGGTGCCTTCTGAGAACAGTGCAAGGGTCAAACAGATAGGAGAACTTCTGAAACAGGCTGATGAAGTTGTTAATTGCGGAGATACTGATGAGGAAGGACAGCTCCTTGTCGATGAAGTTCTCCGCTTTTTTAATTATAAGGGCAGCTGCAAAAGGCTTGATACTGCAAATACCACAGTTGATGCCCTTAAAAAAGCCATGAGGCGCATGAAGGATAATAATGACTGCGTTAATGACGGATGGAGTGCCTATGCAAGACAGGTATCGGATATCACGTTTGGGATAAACCTTACAAGATTCTATTCCAAAAAATATGATGCAAAGCTCCCTGTCGGAAGGGTACAGACACCAACTCTAGGTCTTGTTGTAATGCGTGACCTTGCGATAGAGGGTCATAAAAAGACCTATTATTATATCCTTAATGCGCAGTGTGATGTTGGCGGGCATAACGCAATGCTGACTTATTCACCCGTAAAAGACCTTAATGAGCTTACTGATGGAAAATTTCTTTCTCCATCTTTCCTTGAAAGGCTCGGAAAGAGTATTGAAGGAAGTAAGAGGAATTTTACGGTTAAGAAAGAAAAGGTAAAGGAGAGTGCTCCACTTCCTTTTAATCTTACAACACTTAACACTTACTGCGGTAGGAAGTGGGGATATAAGCCTGATGATGTTATGAAGATAACACAGAGTCTCAGGGATAACTATTCTGCCATTACTTATAACAGGTCAGATTGTCAGTATCTTTCTTCGGAACACTTTGCAGAAGCACCGGAAACAATAAAAGCTGCTGCAAAGAATCTTGGTTTGGATGATACTGCATTTGATCCGAAGATAAAGAGCAGATGCTTTAATGATGCCTATATAACAGCACATTTTGCAATTATTCCTACAAATATATCTGTTGATGTTGATAAACTAAGCAGACAGGAAAAGAACGTATACCAGGCTATATGTAGTTTTTACCTCATCCAGTTTATGCAGCCATGTATCAAGGAAAAAACTACTGTTACATCAAAAGTAGTGCTTGATGGGAAAAACATAGGTGAACTGAGGGCAACATCATCAAAAATCGTATCTCCAGGATTCACGGCTTTTTTAAAGGAATCATCGCAGAAAAAATCTGAGGATGATGAAGATGAAGATCCTGAGATCTGTCTTATTCCGGAAGGAAATAATGAGGGATTTGTAAAAAAGAGCAGTATCAGTAAAAAGGAGACGAAGCCTCCAAAGAGATATACACAGACTACTCTTTATGAGGATATGACAAAGATAAGCAAATATGTCGATGATTCGAAGATAAAGGAGCTTCTTCTTGAAAAGGACAAGGAAAAGAAGGGTGAGAACGGATCAATCGGTACAAGTGCCACAAGAGCTGAGATTATAAAAAAGCTTATTGCAAGCGGATTTCTTGAAGAGAAAAAGGAAGGAAAGAGCGATATCCTCGTATCTACCAGTAAAGGCAGAAAATTTTACAAGCTCCTTCCGGACAACATAAAAAAAGCTGATACAACAGCTCTCTGGTGGGTTGTACAGGAAAACATTAAGAGCGGAAAAGCTGATTATACAGCACTTACAAGGAATGTTCTTGATACCGTAAAAGAAGTCATGGAGAATTTCAGTGATTCGGATACTGATATATCCGAATTTGCATCTTTTTCCGGCGGTACTGCTATATGCAAGTGCCCCAACTGCGGTTCGGATATCCTTAAGGGGAAATTCGGACCATATTGCAGAAAAAAGTGCGGGTTCCGGTTAACCCATGTCTTTGGCCAGAAGATATCTGAAAAGCAGTTCATCTCCCTGTGCAGAGGAAACAAAACGAAGATTTCCGGAATTCCGAAGAAGTCCGGAGATGGAAAGTTTGATGCTTTCGCTGTTCCTAATGGTATAGAATCCTTCTCTTATGATTCAAATGGTAAGCACTATGAAGGAAAACAGTTAAAAATAGAAATGGTCTTTAAGTGATAAAGAGGTAATGTTATGCATATAGATAATCTTGAAGTACTGGTACATGATGCTGCAACAAAAATGGATCCTTCCACTTTTGAGAGGTTCATTTCTTTCTGCGGGAAAGGAAATGTTCATAATTTTTCAGCGACTAACCAGCTTGCGGTCTTTTCACAGAAACCGGAGGCTGAAACGCTTGTGTCCTTCAATCAGTGGAAAAAGGTGGGAAGATATCCTAAAAAGGGCAGCGGAATATCTGTATTTCCATTCAATACTTCAGGAATGACGGGAAAGATTTCTGATTATGTTTTTGATATTTCAGATACTTTTGGTGCGGCGTTTGAAGTGAAAAAGCCCGATCACAGGGATTTTTCTTCTTATCTGTCTGATTATGCGTTGCAGACAAGTATAAGAAACCAGATCAAGGAACAGATGATCCCATATATGGAAAAGACTTTTCCTGACCTTGCAAAGGGAACTGCTGAATACGATTCAATCATGTGGATGCTTTCAGACTGCTGTGTTAAGATTGTTAATGATAAAGCCGGTATATGGATGGATATTGACGAAAAGGAAATGGAAACATATAAAAAGTACTTTGTTACTGATGGTGTTTCCAATGCTGAAGCAGTTATCGGCGCTGTCAATATCATACAGGATATATCCCACAGGGAGATAGTAAAGTTCAATCAGTTTGTTTTACAGAAACAGAGAGGGGAAACATATGGAGTATCTGGACAATTACGAAATGGATCAGTTTCAGAAAGCAGCGGAGAATCTGAAGAAGAACGAACAGAATCCGCAGATGCCGGAAGAGGAAATGATACCGGGGATAGAGAACATGACGGAGGAAGAAGCACTACAGGCACTGGGACTTCAGAAGATAGAAGTATATCAGGGCTTGGAGGAAATGCTTCAGAAGAAATCGAGAAGAGCGAGGGATATAGTGAACTGGCTGACGGAGACACAGGAGTACATGATACCCGTGATGCTGGCAGAGGGGAGAATGGAGAAATTCCTGGACGAGAGACTGAAGGAAGCGGAGGAATACTTCGAGAGGGAACATCCAAAGATGCAGGAGCAGATGAAAGTATCCGGGATGGATACGATGGAGAGAATACAGGCAGAGAACCAGATATACGAGTCCCTTTGGGAGAGGATATACCAGGAAGTTCTTTACAGACCGATAACGAACAGCTAACAGATGAAATTTCAGCAAGTTCAGCTGACGATGTAATCATTGAAGAAAACGAACAGCTCAGTCTGTTTTCATATTTTGACCTTGCTGCTGATAATAATATCAGCACAGGGTCCATAAATGTTGATGATACTGTTCTTAAATCTGAACCGCAATATTCCGATGAGTTTATTGCGTCTGTTTTACGTGCGGGTGCCTGTGGATTTAATCTGCAATCCACCTTGCGTATCTACAATTATTATTCAACAAGATGGGATAATGTAGACCATTTAAAAGCTGCTGAATATCTACAGACTGAATTTAAAGGTGTTACACTTGGTTTTGATTATAACGGGCAGAAGATTTCTGCAACTTATGATAAAGATGGTTTAAAGCTCTGTCATGGTGATGCTGCAAAGTATGATTATGATATCCTTTTGTCATGGTCAGAAGTAGAGAACCGCATATATAATCTTGTTTCTGGTTCTGATTATATAGATAAAAATTCTGAACTTGTAGCTGAAAGCATTGATGCAGCAGACCTTGCCAATGAGATCATTTTCTTTTACCGTGATGGCTATAATCTTGATGAACATATGGAGCTTGTGCCGGAGTTATTACAGCAGTTCAAGGGCTGGCCTGAGATACAGGATTCAATGGTCGATGTTCTGAAAGATGATAACAAGGCAAAAGAGATTCTTTCATTTATGAAGGAAGTCTATCATCTTGGTGAAACAGAACAGATCAGAAAATGGAAATACTGTTCTGAATACAAGCATATCGAACATCTTGAAGCATTCATAAATGGCAGACATGGTTTTGTGCTTAAGGACAATGTAGATGTATGTGAACCATCTTTTGTTCCTGTTGATGTTGTCCTTTACAGACATGGGCTTTTTGATGATACAGAGCGTGGAAAGTCTTTTAGATATAATGTTTTTGAAGCTTCCGATGGTGGTAATGATAACATGTCCCTGGCTAAATATATCAATGAATATACCGGAGTTTCCGGGCTTGGTCAGTCTGGCTTTGGCATGAACCATGATTCCAAGGGCTTTGAATATAATATCATTGCTGTTGATACTGATACTGTTCACAGTGACAGCCGTATTGAAAGAACTATTTCAAATAGTGAGGCTGCAAAGTATTTCTGCCGTATCATTAAGAGTGGTAAATTTTTCTTAAGTGATGAAGAAAAAGAGCATTATAAAGACTGGAAGAGTGAAAAGGATATCAAGGCAAGGGCTGTAAAATCCTTTAATGATGAAATTGAAAAAGAAAAGGAGCGTATTAAACAGGAGACGGGGAAATCATATTTTGATTATACCAATATAAGTGATGCTGACAGGGAAGAACTGTCCGGCAAAGTTATACGGATGTTCTTTAATAATAAAAGGTTTGATGGTATAAGAGAAACAGTGGCAGAGATCCTGACTGCTGATAATATTCAGCGTGAGGATAAGGAAAACTTTGTTCACAGCCTGCTTATGATTAACAGGGCTAAGATATTCCCTCTTGTTGGATATGATTTCGCAAGGATAGGCACTGATTATATGCACAGTACAAGATTTACAAATGAAGTACTGTGTGTAAGTGCATTTCCGCAGAATTACATAGATTCTACCGGATGGCTTTCATCCATGAATTATATTGGATTTAGTGTAGAAGATCTTACTGAGAGACTTACACAGCTCTGCATAAGTGACCCTGAGATTTTGAGAAACAATGGTAATACTGAAAGCGGTACAGATGAGATATATTCTGAACTGCTTGGAGAGTATGTTGAAAAACTCAAGAATCAGCCTGTTGTTAATGAAAATATGGATGCTGCTGACGGTGAATCAGATAATGATTCTGAAGAGGGATATTCATTAAATGATAATGAATATATCAGTGATTCTACTGAAGGAGCTGAGTCATTAGACAATTTTTCTGAGGATAATATAGTAAAAGATAGTACAGAAGATTTATCTGTTTCAGAGTCATCCGGTACATCTGAAGAAATACCGGAACTTCCCAATATTAAATGTGAGTGGTCTGAAGATGAAGCATTTGTAGATGGTAAATACTACACTGTAGCTGAATTTGACAGGATTATGAAACAAAGGGATTCCAGATTTAAGTCAGTCAAGGAATCCATGATAGAAAAATACGGCTCATGGGAAGACTGGTATCAGTCTGATGAAAATTCAGCATATCTTGGCTATAACAAGGTCAAGTTCACTGTTAATACAAAAGATGGCAGTTCTTTTACAGAAAGACAGGATATAGGCGACGGACTTGGCGGAGTACTTGACTGCCTTTCAACTTATGGCAATTATGAAAAATATATGCCGGAACTGTATGCAGCAGCCGGTATAAGTGATCCGGAAAATGTTGCTGCTGATGATAATTTTGATGTTGTTTCTAAAAATAAAGAAACGGAAGAGGCAGCTGATAATGAGCAGAATATAACTGAAAGTACTGAATCTGATAATGCAGAACAGTTTATAGATATTACTGCTGAAGATAAAAAGCAGTTCAGTTATACAAGGGAAGACAGACAGGCTGAAATAGAAGAATCTGAGAAACAGTATCTTGTCAATGGACGGTTTTGTGATTTATTTATAGATGCATTTCTTACGAAGCAGGAACTTGCAGCTATGGCACTTGCAGTCCATGATGAAAAATACCGTGAAGACAAGGTATTTCTTGCTCATGAATTCCGTATTGGTTTATCAGAAGATACTAGATTTGCGGGTGAAGATTTTATAAAGCTTATAGGTGATTACAGGAACGGAGTGGATGTTTCCGAGAAATTTGTCCAGAGCCTGTTGTGGAGCAAGTACAGTGAGTTTGCATTTACTTTTCCTATGCCGATTGGTAACTGCATGGTCAATTCCTCGTCAACTGGAATAGAAGTTAAGTTTCGTGGCGGTTTCCGTGATGGTGGAAAGGACAGTGCAAGTTATCAGACGATATTTGAATCATTTATGAAAAGGCTTGATATCATATATGGTTATGAGGCTTCAAAAAATACAAGTAAAGATATAGAACTAGCAGATACAGTTTCAGTTGATGTTACTGTGGCTTCTTCAGTATCAGACAGGGTATTAAATACATTTGATGAATCTGTTATGAATTATAACAGTAATTCTTTCAGTTATGGTAATGACTGGGTTCCAAATAATGGCTCTGATGCTGCAAGATTTGAGGCTAATCTACAGGCTATAACCATGTTAAAGGCTGTTGAGGCGGGTGATCTCGTACCCGGTGATACTGTTAAGAATATTCTTTCAAGATATGTTGGATGGGGTGGTCTGTCCATGTATTTTGATGAATCCAGGGATAATCTTAAGGCAGACAGGGACAGGCTGAAGAGTATTCTTACAGATGAAGAATACAAATCTGCAAGGGCTTCTGTTACGGATTCATTCTATACATCCAAGGAGGTTATAGGTGGTGTATATGAAGCTGTTTATAGATTTGGTTTTAAGGGTGGAAGAGTACTTGAACCAAGTATGGGTATTGGTAATTTCTTCTCTGCTATGCCGGAAGATTTGAAGAAGAACTGTTTACTCAGTGGTGTAGAGATTGACTCAATTTCCGGAAGGATTGCAAAAATACTTCATCCTGAAGCTGATATTCAGATAAAAGGTGTGGAGAATGCTGAACTTAAGAAAAACGGCTATGACCTTATAATCGGCAATGTTCCATTTGGAGAATTCAGTGTATTTGATAAGGATTTCAAGTTCCAGAATTTCATGATACATGATTACTTCTTTGCAAAAGCTCTTGACCTTTGCGCTCCCGGTGGTCTTGTATGTTTTGTTACCTCTAAGGGTACACTTGATAAGAATAATTCATCTGTTCGTAAGTATATTTCTGAAAGAGCGGAGTTTTTGGGTGCTATAAGACTTCCTAACACTGCTTTTGCAGAATCGGCTAATACGGAAGTTACAAGTGATATCATCTTCCTTAAGAAAAAGGAAAAGCCGTTTGTAGAGGACCAGGAATTTGTTACAGTTGAGTCCATCAAAAACGGCGAACTGCGGATTCCGCTGAACAGTTATTATGTTACAAACCCTGATATGATGCTTGGAACAATGCAGGTTGACACACAGCGTTTCGGACCGGACAGGATGCTTACGTATCTTGCGCCAAATGCAGATATGGATCTTCCGAGAGATATCAAGTCTGCTGTAGAACATCTTCCAAAGGATGTTTATAAGAGAAGCAATACTGTCGATGATTCTGTATTATCTTCAGATAATAAGGCAGATAAAACTCAGATTTCAATTCCGGCTGATTCTGAAACTAAGAATTTTACCTTCTCTGTTATAGATGGGAATGTCTATATGAAGGAAGGTAACGAACTTGTACTTAAGGAGCTTACGGGAAAGAATAAGGAGCGTGTTGTAAAACTCTGTGAGATAAGGCAGATTTTACATGAGCTTATAAACATCCAGATGGAAGGATGTAGTCCGGCACAGCTTTCAGAGTGCCAGTCAAGACTTAATACTGCATATGATGCATTTGTTGATTCATATGGCTATATCAATGACAGGCAGAACAAGAATGCATTTGCAGATGATGTTGAATATCCGCTTTTGTGTTCACTTGAAGATTCTGTAGGAGGAAAGCTTGTAAAAGCCAAGATATTTACTGAACAGACAATAAATCCACGTATAGTACATGATCATGCGGAAAGTGCTCTTGAAGCACTTTACATTACTGTTGCTGATTATGGGTATGTCAATTTTGAAAATATCTTAAGGCTATATCCGCATGATTTTGCGGAAGTTCTTGATGAGCTTAAAGGAGAGATATACCTTAACCCTGTAAAGGCAGTATCAACAGATGAGTACAAGGGATATGAAACAAAGGAAGAGTATCTTTCCGGTGATGTACGTAAGAAACTGTCTGAAGCCAACATCGCAGTTCTTAATGATGACAGATACAGGGAAAATGTAGATGCACTTCAGATGGTTATTCCAAAAGACCTTGAAGCTTCTGAGATTGATGCCAAGATAGGTGCGAACTGGATAAGCCCGGAAGATTATCAGCAGTTCATGTATGAAAAATTCGGTATACACTCATATTATGGTCAGAAGAGCTGCTATCTTGAGTATAATTCCATGATGAACAACTATTTCATCAATGGAAAAGGTACAGTATATAGTGTTGAGAATACAAATGGATATGGAACAAACAGGATGAGTGCCCTGGAGATCTTTGAAAATCTACTTAACATGAGGCAGATACAGGTTAAGGACAGGGTAGAGAATGAAGGTGGCAGTGCAACATATGTACTTAATGAAAAGGCTACCATGCTTGCCCGTGAAAAGGCTGACCAGATAAAGGAAGAATTCAAGGAGTGGCTTTTTGCGGATTCAGAGAGAAGAAACAAGTATGTACGTATTTATAATGACAGGTTCAATAATGTAAGACCAAGGGAATATGATGGAAGCAATCTTGAATTCCCAGGTATGAGCGCTGATCATGCACTTCGCCCGTATCAGAAGAATGCTGTAGCACGTATAATCCGTGGTGGAAATACTCTTTTAGGGCATTGTGTTGGTGCGGGTAAATCATATGAAATGAGCGCTGCTGCTATGGAACTTAGAAGACTTGGTTTGGCCAATAAGGTCATGATTGTTGTACCAAATCACCTTACAGGACAGATGGCTAATGAATTCCTTAATCTGTACCCGTCTGCAAATATCCTTCTTACAAGGAAAGAAGATTTTGAAAAGAGCAAGCGTAAGAGATTCATTAGTAAGATTGCAACAGGAAACTATGATGCTGTTATCATAGGTCATTCCCAGTTTGAAAAGATTCCTATTTCAAGGGAAAGACAGCAGATGTACCTTGAGCAGCAGATAGAGGATGTGCAGCAGTTCATAGCTTCAATGAAACATCAGCAGAATAAATCATGGAGCGTCAAGCAGATGGAAGCACAGGAGAAAAATCTTCGTGTGCAGCTTGAAAAGCTCATGAATGAAGACTACAAGGATGATGTAATAACATTTGAAGAGCTTGGTGTTGACTGTATCATGGTTGATGAAGCGCATAACTATAAGAACCTCAGCTTTAATACCAAGATAGGTAATGTTTCCGGTATTAATCCACAGGGTTCTCTTAAGGCTTATGATCTGTCACTTAAGGTGCAGTATATTAATGAAATGAATCCGGGCAGAAATGTCATTTTTGCAACCGGAACACCTATCAGCAATACTATGTGTGAGATGTATATAATGCAGAAATATCTGCAATCAGATCTTCTGCGTGAAAAAGGTCTTTCACACTTTGATGCATGGGCTGCAAATTATGGTGAGGTTGTTACAAGCCTTGAACTTTCACCGGAAGGAAAAGGCTACAGGTCGAAGACAAGATTTTCAAAGTTTACAAATCTCCCTGAGCTTGTTACGAGCTTCAGGATGTGCGCTGATATACAGACACAGAGTATGCTTCCATTCCTCAATATACCAAAGCTTGAAGATGGCAAATATGACATTGTTGAGTGTGAAGCAAATGATGATATCCGTGATTGTGTTGATTCATTTGTGGAACGTGCAAGGCTTGTCCGTAATGGTGGAGTTGATGCTAAAGAAGATAATATGCTCAAGATCTGTCATGATGCAAAGCTTGTTTCTACTGACATAAGACTGTTTATTCCGGATGCGGAGTCTGATGTTGACAGCAAGCTCTATAAATGCGTTGATAACGTATTCCGCATATGGGAAGAAACGAAGGATACAAAGGCAGCACAGGTCATATTCTCTGATATCGGAGTACCCACTTCTGATAAGGACAAGTTCAGCGTGTATCAGTTCATAAAGGATGAGCTTGTTAAGAAAGGAATGCCTGCTGAAGAGATATGCTTCATCCATGATGCTAAAAACGATAAAGAGCGCAGTGATATGTTTTCTGATGTACGCAATGGTATCAAGCGTGTAATTATAGGTTCAACGGAGAAGATGGGAACAGGAACAAACATACAGGACAGGCTTTATGCGATGCATGAGATAGATGTTCCCTGGAGGCCGTCTGACGTGGAACAGCGTGAAGGCCGTATATTGCGTTTTGGAAATATGTTTGATAATGTCCATATCTTCAGATATGTTACCAAGGGTACGTTTGATGCATATAACTGGTCCATCATTGAGAACAAGCAGAAATTCATTTCACAGGTAATGACTGGCGGTGACGTTGCAAGAAGCTGTACGGATATTGATGAAGCAGTCCTTAATTATGCTGAAATGAAAGCTGTTGCATCAGGTAATCCACTTATAAAGGAAAAGATGGAGGTCGATTCAGAGGTAACAAGGCTTACCCTTCTTAAGAGAAACTTCATGCAGAACAAATATAAGCTCGAAGATGATTTCAAATATACACTTCCTTCAAAAAGGGACAGATATAATGAGCTTATTGAAAAGGTAAAGGCTGATATTGAGAAGAGGAATAATAATCCTCTTTATAACAGCGATACAGAACAGCAGATCATTGCTGATACGGATATCAGTGAATCTGCTGAAGATAAGGAAGATAAGTCTCCGTTTGAGATGAGTATCCATGAAGTTGTTATCACGGAAAGGAAAAAGGCGGGTGAACTTATCAAGGATCTTATCCGAAAGATACCTGAAGACGGAAAGATTGTAGAATTCGGAGAATATGCCGGATTCCATCTTGGCATATCCAAGAGCAGGGGTATTTTTTCAAATGAGCTTGAAGCAAAGATCTATGTCATGGGTGCCGGAAGGTATTCTGTAACAGCAAATACATTTGCAGATGTAGGTAATATAATCCGCATTCAGAACGTAGTAAAGGGGCTTGAAAAGAACCTTTCAGATTTTGAAGGGAAACTGGCACAGACAATGGCAGATATTGAAGCTTCAAGGATTGAGTTTGAAAAGCCGTTTGCAAAGGAAGAAGAACTGAAAAAACTTCTTGAGAGGCAGTCTGAACTTAATGAAATTCTTTCAGAGGATGCTAAAGAGGACAAGGATCAGAAACAGGATAATAAAGAATCCGAGAATGTAGTGAATATACAGTCCCAGAGGAAGGTTATCTGATTCCTTGAAAGTGAATTACAGGAAAAATATTTATAAAGCGAAATTAAAATACAGGCGTTTGGCAAAATGCCTGTATTTTTGTTGCACAAACGACATTAAATTTCTATAAACCTATTGAAATATGGCAACATAGCCTGTAACCTTATGTTATTACCAGTAATATTCAACATTATTACAGTATTAACTGTACGAAAGGTAGGAATCATGAGCAATGCAGTGATAGAAGAAAGTGTTCCCCGTGGTCAGCTTTTCATCACGCATAATGAGGATGTGATCAAAAGAGCAGTTACATCTTCGGATTATGTGGACAATGAATTCATTGACAGGATTCTGAATGGTATTACACAGAATATCGCTGTCGAACTGTCCAAACAGAGACTTACATACCGGAATATGTCTGAACTGACTGGCATAGATCCAGGATGTTTTACAAGAATCCTTTCCGGTGAACGAAAATTGTCTTTGCGTAATTTAATAAAGATTGCATATGGGTTACAGCTTTCTCCAATGGATCTGTTCCCTTATGACCTTAATATGCGCAAGTCAAGCGGTCAGAGATTTGACGATATTACCAAGGATCTTGACATAGCCGGCAAGAATTACTGCCTGGATATGTGTATAAACTACTGTAAGGAAGTCAGGAGACTCAAGGAAAGCGATAAGAAATGAAAAAGAAGATTTTATTGTTTGCCGTATGCTTTGCTTCTGCAATCATTCTTGCTGCGTGTAATGTAAAGGCGGAGGATGTGTCTACAGATGTGGTAGAACTTTCATCTGAAGATATCAGTTCTGATTCAGATAGTTCAGATGCAGATATACCCGGTTCAGATGAAGCATTCAAGTATGAAAAGGTCATATATGCTCCGTCGGAGTATGTCAAGCTCGGTGATTATGGGAAAATAGTTATAAACCTTGATGTGCCTGAGACTCTGACAGAAGAGGATATTACAGATTTTATCAACAATACTCTTGTATCATATCCTGATTATGAAATCAGCAATAAATCTGTTGTTGAAGAGGGTGATACTGTTGATGTAAGTTTTACTGCAAATCTTCCTGGCAGTACTGAAAAGGAAGCTGATGAAGAGGGATATATTCTTAAGGTCGGATCCGGTGTTCTTATCCCCGGTTTTGAAGAGTCACTTACAGGCAGGAAAACAGGTGATAACTATACGATAAAGCTTACATATCCTGAGAATGGAGGGAATGAAGAATACCTTGGGAAAGAGCTTGAATTCCATATATCAGTAAACTCAATTCTTGATGAAAAGATTTACACATATGAAAATGTTGATACGGCATATCTGAAAGATAAGATGGGTGTATATTCAAAGGATTCCCTCTACTCAGATACAAGCTCTGAAATGTACAGGATGCTTGCAGATATTCTTTCCGGCAAGAAAGAGGATGTTGTAAACATATATCTGTCTACCTGCGAATATTCTTTCCCGGATGGACTTCTTGAAAACAGGTTTGAACAGGAAAAGGAGATCTTCATAAACAATTATTTCGATGGTGATATTGAAAAGTATAACAATAATATAGAAGAAACAGCTTCAGTGAGCAGACAAGATTTTGAAAAGCAGCTCATGGAAAGTGTAAAGACTGATACTGCATTTGAAATGGTTTCCCATCTTATAGCAGAAAAAGAAAACATCATCATAACAGATGATGAATTTGATTCTTATGTAAAAACAGCAGCTTCTACAGTATCTTCAGAAATGGATGCAGCAGAGTTTCTGAGCACATATGATACCGGTTATGAAACAGGAGAAGAGTATTTCCAAAATCTCCTGTTAAAGGACAAGGTTGAAGGCTTTCTCTCTGACAGAGTGGTATTTGAGTATGACAACACGGCAAAACTTTCAGACTACATCTTTAATACAGGTAAATGATTTTACACTTAGTTTAATACAAGCCCTTGCGGTCATGCATGGGCTTTTTATGTTGCCAAAATTATTAAATTTTGACTGAAATGTTGCTTTTTGTTCATTTATTTAAAAAGTCCCAGTGTTTAATATCTATCATAAGAGAGTGCGAAAGTGCAAATTCATATATTTTTTATGATATACATTTTTGCTGGCAGTTATTTATTAAAAAGGTGTAAACATGGGACGACGGTTTTTTATTGACATGGATGGAGTTGTTGCCAAGTGGGAAAAAGCTTCACTTGAGGAAATGACAACAGAAGGGTTCTTCTCATCGAGAAAGCCTGATGAAAATGTTATAGGCATGGTAAACATGCTTATGGATAAGAAGGAAACAGAAGGAATAGAAGTATATATCTTATCATCATATCTTCTTCCAATTTCCAAGAAAGAAAAAATCCAGTGGAATGCACAGCATACGCATATACCGGAAAAAGACCAGATATATGTGCCTTATGGAGAAAGCAAGACAAAAGCTCTTGAAGTTATTGGGGGTATCCGTGAAAACGATGTTCTCCTTGATGATTTCTCTGACAATCTTCGTGAATGGGGCGGTATAGCAGTTAAGCTGTATAACGGTATTAACGGCACAAAAGGAACATGGAACGGCTTTTCAGTCCATGGGAATATGAAGCCGGAAGTAATGGTAAGTCAGCTTGATGGCATATCCATGATCGAGACAACAAGGATGAGAATGGAAAAACAGGACCAGGCTGAAAAGCAGAAGACAGGTTTAAAAAGATAATGAAAAACCAGTTTGAAATACTTGAAGAAAAATATCCTTCTACTTGTATCATGCAGCTCCGAGGTAATTTCTATAACGCATTTAATGACAGCGCTGTTGTTTTATCAGCTTTAAGAGAATACAAACTAAAAACTGCTCCGTCTGGGTTTAAATGCGGCTTCCCTGAAACTGTTCTTACATCCGTAAAAGAAGAGTTTGATAAGAACCATATCAATTACAAGGTATTCAACAATGGCGCAGTTGTCATTGAAAACAGTTTTGAAGATAACAGGTTTGATGAATACCTTAAGATGTACAAGCCTACGGCTGCTGAGAAAGCAGCTAATGATACGGATAAGAAAGAAAAAGAGGAAGAGCCGGTTAAGACGGTTTCCATTAGTAAAAAGCAGTATGTGTCGCTGATTACAGGCAACGGTCTTACCATTGAAGACTGTATGTCTGATATAAAAGGCAAAGTTCAGAAGAGCATAGATGAAAACAATATAAAAGTTGTTTCTCTTTCTGTAGTAAACGGAATTACAGGAAATTCACAAGGATGTACGTTACAGGGGATTTTTATTTATGAGCAACTCTAACAGATACGGCCAGCATTACAAGAACGATAAGAACAAGGCCAAGGAATTTGAGATAACAAAAGAGCCTCAGAGGTTATATGCAGAGATACTTCTGTATTCTGCAAATTCCCCAAGGGAATATCGTTTTAATATAAGCCGTGACTTGTGGGGACTGTGTAAAAAGCTGATATACCAGGTACGAATTGCAAACAATACGCTGCTTGGCAGTATGGCAAGGATAAAGAATCAGCAGAAATGCATTAAAACAATGCTTAAGATAAATGATCTGTTACCTGTGTACTCGATGTGCAGATGCATATCTTTAGGACAGGAAGCTGCCTTTGCGAAAAGGCTGAACAATTACAGGTTTTCTTTCAGAAAATGGCTTGAATCGGATAAGAACAGGCTTAAAGGCGATGATTTTTCTGAAATGAGGAAAATCCTTGAAAAAATGATGGATAGCGTTCTTGTTATCAGCAGTAATTGACAGATGCGCTTTTTCATAGGGATGGATGAGGTTTCGTACGAACCTTTGGTCCAGGTCTTTTTCAGGTCTGCATATGAACAACACCAACTTCAATGCCTGGAATGTCAACCATGACGGCAACCTCAACAGCAACAACAACCTTACGAATTCCAATGCTGTTGCGCCCGCTTTCAGCAGTTATTTCATTGTCCAAGGATAATGTTACAGATTGAAAGGATCGTCCATTCCTTTCCGATGCACATCATCTTAGTGCCAGGATAAATAACCGGGTTATCTTTGCACTTGTAGAGATAGCCCGTGTACTTATGAATAAGGAAGAATTACAGATACTTAGGATTTCCCATATAAATGGGAAATGTGGTGGCTCAGTTAAGAAATACGCAGACAGGATAGACCACATTTACACAGAACTATATGAGTTTTGGAGAACAAGGTTGAAGCAGAAAAGATATACTGCTGAAGCTTATGAATTTGAAAAACAGGCTTCTTATTATCTCTGGATACTTGCAGAACAGGTGCTTCTTGGCATATGGAGTCCTAAAGGATACAAGGATTTTAAGGTATATCATCCGGACAGGATAATAAGTGCTCCGGCATATGATGACAGGATAGTTGAATACTGGCTGACGGAGAAATACATAAAGCCTGTTATGCAGCCAAAGCTTATTCCTTTAAACATGGCCTGTCAGGAAAACAAGGGACAGCATAAGACAGTCCTTTACCTTAAACAGGCGATAGAAGAAATCTATAAGGTCAATGGGAAGAAGATCTGGTATTTCAAGGGTGATATACAGGGGTATTACGATAATGTATCCCATGATTATATAAAGAAGATTTTTTCATGCATCGACAAAGATGCGTTTGTACTATTTGAAAACATTTTAAACAGTTTTGAATCAGAGGAATGCTATGCAAAAGAAAAAGAAAAGAAACTGCATCCGGAATCCATAAAGAAATTTGGAGTGCCAAAGGGCAATCTTCCGAGCCAGTGGATAGGAATCACATATCTGAATGAGATTGACCATTACATAACAGGTCTTCCGTATGTCCTGTTTTATGTAAGGTTTATGGATGATTTTATAGCTGTATGCACAGAAAAATGGCAGTGCAAGCGTCTTAGAAGTTACTGTCAGAAACATTTTGATGAAAACGAAATGGGCATAAGGCTTCATCCACAGAAAACGCAGATAGCACCTATCACAACAGCTTTTAAATTCTGTGGATGGCAGTTCAAGCTCCGTAATGATGGAACTGTGAGACTGCATGTCAGAAATGACAGGAAAGAACTTAAGGAAACCGAGATAAGGCAGATGCAGAATGATTATGCAAGAGGGCTTTTATCCTTTGAGGATATACAGCTTTCGCTCCAGTCAGTATATGCATACTACAAACTCGGTGATACAAGGACACTCAGGAAGTATCTTTCCGATAAATACCGTTTCAGGCGAAATTAACGCTTTTATATACAGGAGTCTATTATCAACATTTGGTTTTTCTTCAAAGGGAGGTAACTTAGATGAAGGATCAGAAAAAAATCAACTTCGGAAAGAGAAGATTACTTCAGAAGACAGCCGGCCTGTTATTGTCAGGTCTTCTTTCGGCTGCTTATGTTGTATCTTCTCTTCCTATGACAGCTATTACGGCTAAAGCTGCATCAACATCCTTTGAAAAGGTAACTGATGCGGGGCTTACTACAGGAACAATTTACAACGTGGATAATCTTCCACAGCTCAATTCCAATGCCGGTACAAAGTACTGGTTTGCGGGCAATGCTTTCTATGGCCTTGCGAGAAGTGGAAGAGAGTTTGGTGAGAGTTATTCCAACAACACATGGCTCTTGGAAGATACAGATGCTATGTGGGATGGCACTTACCTTTATTCAACATGGGGCAGTGCATCAGCAACTACAGACTGTTTTACAGTATGGTCAGCAACAGACAACCAGGCTTCATCAGGATCTTATTACTACCAGAAGATCCTTACATATGGTGAGAGACTTTGGAATGCCTATAAGAGCCAGTGGTTCAATTCAACTGAGCAGGCTGCTGTTGGAACAGCAACTGTAACAACGGCTAATAATGAGTACAGGACATATGAGAAATATCTTGCCGGTGCTACAACAAGCGGTTCAAATTATAATTACTGGCTTGGTGCTGCAACCGCTGCTAATATAGGTGCCAATAATTACAGCATTACAGAAGTTAAGAAGTGGTATGAAACCGGTAACACAGATACTACAAAGTATCTTACACTTAACTCTGCAGCTAATGCGACAACTCTTGATAATACTGCTGATTCTAAGATTGGTGGAAGTGGCATCAGTTCTTCTTCCTTATCTGTTAAAGCAAGTAATATCTATACGATTGAAGGTGCGCATTTATATGCGCCTTCATACAATGAGTTTACGCAGAATGAGTCTGTGTATAAGGCAATTATTTCTAATGTTTATAATGATTATAAGGCAACAAGTGCTACAGAAAATTTGAGTTATATTCATACAGCTGGTGGAACAACTACTGAAGGTATCGGGTCAACTCATGTGTACGACAGGACTCGTACCGACCTTTGGTCCAGGTCTTTTTCAGGTCTGCGTGTGTACAACACCAACTTCGTTGCCTGGCTTGTCTACCGTGACGGCAACCTCAACAGCTACAACCACCTTACGGGTTCCGGTGCTGTTGCGCCCGCTTTCAATCTCGACCTTTCCAAGGTCGTAATGGCACGTAGTGCCCAGGCGGGAACGGCAGTGACCGCCAATAGCTCGCTTGCGAGCTACAATCCCGGCGATCTAAATTCTGCAACAGATGTAAAGTTTGTACTGGAGAATTCCGGGCTTTCACTTACAACAGACATAAATGGCAAGGGACTTAATAATGTGGTACCAGGACAGACATATACAATCAGTTATTCAGGTGCTACAACTGCTCCGGTAAACAATACAGGTATCGGTAGCAGAGCTATTACAGGAACAAAGCTTTTCATTTCGGCAGCTATTTTCAATTCAGATGATGAAATGGTTTACTATGGTCCACTTGCGAGCGTTAGCGATGCAAGTGGCGAAGTTGATATTACAATCCCGGAAGATCTTGACGGGGATACAGCATACAAGCTTGCAGTATTCGAAGAGCAGATCAGCGGAACATATAATATCAGCACACCAGGTGGAAACACCATTACAACATATGCAACAGACTATATCTCAAGAATGAACGTTGCTTCATTCGTTACATCCGGTATAAGCGCAGTAATAAAGGATGGAGAGAAGTTTACTGAAGCTGAAAAGTATGATAAGGCTTCATTTGCAGCAAAGGTTACAGTAAGTGACAAGTCGCTTGGAATCCTTTCTTCAAATGATTACTATTTCATGGAAGAGAATGCATTTAATGCACTTTCTTCTACTGATGAGGGAACTGTATCTGCTTCAGCAGCAGTTAATAATGTAGAAGTTCCTCTTGCTATTAACGCAAATAATTTCACAGTAGTATTTATCCATTATCCGGGTGGCGGACTTGTTGATACATGCAAGCTCACAATACCTGTAGTTGCTACAGGACTTGTTGAGAACAACATCGATTTCGATGTTAATGCATGGTATCAGGTTACAGAGAACGGCATTACATGGAACTATAAGCTTAATTCAAACGGCGATATCATCGGACTTTATACAGAGGATTCCGTTATATCAATCGTTGACAGTGCGCTTACCCTAAATGTTCCAAGTAAGGTTGCCGGTAGAACAGTAGTTGGTATCGGTGGCGGAAGTGAAGATACTCCTTTCATTCTTCCAAGTGAGAATAACTGGACTTCAGTTTCATTCCCTTCAACACTTAAAGTTATCAATGATTATGCTTTTTATAAAGCATCACCTTATAATGGAAACATTGTTATTCCTTCAACTGTTACAAACATTGGTGTAAGGGCATTTGGAAATTCAACAATTTCCGGTCTTACAATCAACTCAATGGATGGAACAATCGGTTCGCTTGCATTTGCTGAGACATATTCACTTGAGAATGTTACCATCATGAGTGGCAGCCAGGGACTTGTTGTTTCCAATATAGCATTCCAGGGATCCGGCCTTAAGGCACTTGCAGTAAGTGGAAGGGTGGATATCAATAAAAATGCATTCAAGGACAGCTTAAGACTTGCTGATGTATATTTAAATGGTATCGTAAACCTTGGTGAATCTGCATTTACAGGATGTACATCTATTACAGATGTATCAATGTCCGGTACAGTAAATGTTGGTGAGTATGCATTTGACGGAAATACAAGTCTTGAGCATCTGTATCTTCCTTCAGGTGTTACGCTTAATGAGTATGCATTCAATGGATGCACAAATCTCATTCAGCTTGAATCAGATACAAGCATCCCAGCTCATGCATTTGAAAACTGCGGAGCTATTGCTACTATAATTCTTGATGAGAACGTTTCATATGTAAATTATGACTGGGAAGGCCATGCATCTTCAAATGCATCAAGAAATATCTATGTAAGGAACAAGCAGACAGCTTTCGGAACATATGGGGATAACGGAACATATTACAGCTCATTCGGTTCATCCGGTAATGTGCGTGTATATATCCTTGCAGATTCTTCAGTTGACCAGGGCGATTCTGTAGCACCTTCGGAATGTGTTCTTAACCTCTACGGATATACCTATGCTGCAAATAATGTTTACAGAAGCTACTATACAGGTACGGCAACATCTGTAACATTCTACAGGATTGACAGCATTGAGTCACAGCTTAAGCGTGACAGCGTTACAACAGATTATGATAAGGAGAAATTACAGTCCGGTATTGCAGCATTCTATACTGGCAGTGTCATCACAACACTTGATGTTGACAAGGCCAACATGACTGTTGTAAAGGTTTATGACAGCATTTATGGCGATTCCTACGCAGCAGATGATTATTACATTATCAGAACAGCAGATTTCAATATCATGGATGGTAACGGAACCATATCTGAGGCTAATGTGGCTACATTAGAGCCGGTAACAGCTACCAATGATGACCTTGATGCCGGAACAGATACAGGAACACTTTCTGTTACTGTTATTGTGTTCTATGAAGATGAGAGTGGGGCTACAAAGTATTTCAGTGCTCCTGTTTCAATCAGAGTAGACAAGTACAGCGCAGCTAACTATGTTGAGCAGACATACGGCTCTTATGAGAATATTGCTAATGAGCTTGCAACTCTTTCAAAAGAAGTAAAGGATCTTGAAGCACAGATCACAACTCTTCAGAACAAGAGCGATGCTGATACTGCACAGATTGCGGAGCTTTCAAGTCAGCTTAAGGCATACAAGGATGCTTATGAAGAACTCCTTGCACAGCTTGCTGAGTATGTATCATCTACAACAACAGATAATTCCGGTTATTTCGGAACAATCACTGATGCAGAAGGCATACACGATGTTGTCTATATTGAAGGAACAGCTTCATCATATACAGATACAGGAGAAACAACAGCTAACGGCGATAAGATCTACACAGTTTCACATGATGTGAATGGTGATGGAACACCTGAAACAATCCGTGTTTATGTTGATGGTGATGGTGTTCATGTGGTAGATGAGAATGGTGCGGACACAGGCGATGTTTATACTGATACTATAGGCGCTCTTCAGAGATCCCTTACAGCGCAGTTACAGGAAGTAGAGGAAACACTTGATACATGCAAGTCCGGTCTTGTTGATATCATAAATGCTCTTAAAGCAGCTGGATATGACATTGATGCAGACCTTACACTCAGTGAACAGTACCAGGAGATTGTACGCATAATCAACAGCATGGCAAGAAGCATAACAGGTCTTGAATCAGATCTTGCCACAGCAAATACAAATGCTGATAATTACGAAGAAGCACTTGCAAGCATTTATGCGCTCCTTACAAACTCAACTCTTGATAAGGACAATATCTCAGGTATCAATAACACACTTAATGCTATTGTAAACAAAATAAATACACTTAAGAATAACCTTGACGTAGCACAGGCAACTGTAACTGATCTCCAGGGACAGCTTGCACAGGCAGAACAGCAGAAGAGTGCTCTTGAAGATGAGCTTGCTGCAACAAAGGCTTCTCTTGAAGAAACAAAGACTGCTCTTCAGACAGCAAAGGATGAGAAGTCAGATCTTGTAACGGCATATGAGAAGGCTATTGCAGATGGTGATGCAGAATCAGCAGCTGCATTACAGGCACAGATTGACAAGTACGATGCTACAATTGCACAGCTCCAGTCTATACAGGAGGCACTTGAGCAGAAAGAACAGGATATCAAGGATGCCCAGGATGCACTTGCAATCCTTCAGAAACAATTAGAGGATAAAGAGGCAGAAGTTGAAGCGCTTAATAAGCAGATTGAAGCTCTTTCAAATACTGCCGATGGTCTTGTTGTTACTGTAGCTACAGCAAATACTCTTTTCGGACTTGAACTTCCTGAAGATGCAACAGATACAGAAATTTATGATGCTATTCAGAATTATGTAAGACAGAAGCTTTCAAGCGATGAGACTATTGCTGCAATCCAGACACTTGTTGGTTCAACAAATACCGGTTCTGACCTTGTTGCTGATGTAAGCACAGCTATTTCAAATGGCAGTGGTTCTACAGGAACAGATGTAAACAGCGGTAACTATAAGACTGGATATGACACTGGATATACAGATGGATATGCTGTAGGTAAGACCGATGGAACAAATGCGGGCTATACATCCGGTAATAAGGATGGATATGATACAGGTTATGCAGCCGGATATGCTAAAGCTGTAAGCGAGAATACAAGCAAGAATGACGGTTCAACAGGTACATCTACAGACAGTGCTACAATTACAAAGCTCACATCACAGGTTGAATCACTTACATCACAGAACACTTCTCTTAATTCAACAGTATCATCACTTAACACAAAGGTAAGTGAGCTTGAAAAGGAGAAGAGTGAGCTTGAAACGAAGAACACTAGCCTTACTTCTGATAATACAACTCTTAAGGATAAGGTTTCTTCCCTTAATACGAAGGTAACAACTCTTGAAAAAGAGAAAAATACCCTTCAGAGCGAGAAGAACACTCTTCAGAGTGAAAAGAACAGCTTACAGAGTTCAAACAATTCTTTGCAGAGTGAGAAAAACTCATTACAGAGCGAAAAGAACAGCTTGCAGAGTAGTAACACTTCATTGCAGAATGAAAAGAATGCTCTTCAGAATGAGAAAAACAGCCTCCAGAATACAAACAGTTCCCTTCAGAATGAAAACAACAGTCTGAAGAATGAGAACGCTAATCTGAAGAGTGCTGCAAACAGTAAATCAACAACTTCTTATACTGCACAGACAACTACGCCGGCTACAACCCAGACTCAGACAACGGCTACTACAAAGAGTAATACATCCGGTACAAGCACAACTGCTAATACTGCAACTACAGCAACAACCGGAACAACTGCTAATTCTACAAATGGAAAGAGTAGTACAACAACTACAAGTGCGAACAGCACAACAGGAAAGACGACTACTAACAAAGCTGATTCTTCAAAGAAAAACGGAGAAGAGGACGTGGAAGACGTTGAGATTGAGGGTTCAACTGTAGCTTCAAATACTGCAACTGGCTCAACACAGCTTGATAAACCTGTAAGCGGGACACTTCAACAGGAGAATGTCAAGGATAATAGTAAGGTTGAACTTGGTGATGCAGTTTCTATGAGAAAGCCTACAAACTCCCAGGGTGTGAACCCGGCTCAGAAAGCAAAGAGCATTGTTATACAGGAAGAAGAACTTGCACAGGTTACTTCTAATGGTAAATCTGATAATGCTATTTCTGATGAATCACTTAACAATATCATGACAGTAGTTGATTACTATTCAAATAACCTTGATGCACTCAGCGGTCTTGGTTATGAGGATATTGATAAAGTGGTTGCTGATGAGACAAAGGCCGTCACAATTGATGTTGTAGCTGCTGGTGACATTAAACCTTCCGCAAGCCAGGAAGCTCAGATGAGAAGTGGAACAGATGTAAAGGCTGTTGTATCTTATGATGGTATAGATAATGAGGGAATGTACCTTGTTATCCATGAGAGTACAAAGAGATCCGGTATGTATGATGTTGTTCTTGAAAATGCATCTTCTGGAAAGCTTGAATTCTCTGTAGCAGATCTTTCACCTGTTGCCATTGCAAAAGTTACAATATCAAATGTAGCTACAGCAAACGGCACTCTCGATACTGTTGCAGATACAATGGATGACCAGGGACAGAACAAGGGAGTTACTGCAAAAACAGTAGTACTTATACTTCTCCTTATTGCACTTGTTGTAGGCGGAGTAGTTCTTATCCTTGTAAAACTTGACCATGATGGAAAGATCAAACTTCCAAGGCTCATGTCATAAGAGGTTTATCACTACGCTACTTATTTAATCAGCGGAGCCGTACATTCGTGTACGGCTCTTGCTGTTTTATACAACAAAACAGGGTCAAATGTTGACAAAATAGCATTGAGCAGAACATTTATGAAGCTTATCATTTATATATAACAGTCCATATTTCAGAGTCAAAGGAGCAGAGTATGATATCAAAAAAACAGTTCATTAAGGTTATCATAGGCATAATACTGGTGAATATCATTGTTATCTCCGGTATTGTTATTTTTGTAAACAACAAGATGAAGGCTCATGTGTATACTGCGGGGGATGGACAGGAATATGTAAATGAGCCTGTTGATTCAAGTGGAATAAATGCAGCAGATCTTGTGTATGCTGATGATGAGGATGAAGAACTTAATCCGGAGATTGACAGGAATACAGCTCTTGACAGGATCAAAAATCAGAATTCAAAGGAAACATCATATAACCAGATTTATACATCACTTCTTCCTGGTGTTTATATCCTTGAAGATGGTAAGAGCTTCAGCTTTACAAAGACAGGCGCATTTAACGGTTATTTTAATGCTGAGAATCCGGAAGTTACAGGCTATTCATATGAACTTTCCATTGATAAGGATGATAACAACATAGTTACCATCTATAATCCCAAGAAAACGGAATCTGTAAAATATATCCTCAGATTTGAAAGTTCCGGGATAGTGCTTAAAGTGCCAGATTCAGATACAACATTTTTGCTCCCAACTGAGTAGAGTTGACAAAAGAAAAGCGAAATGATACGCTTGTCCTGTAAAACATACACATTAAAGCATTATCACTGGATGGTTATTTATGGAAAGCTATGAGTATATAAAAAATAAAAGGGAACTGAATGGATTGTCGGTAAGGGATTTTGCAAAGCTTGCTGATATTACTCCCAGTGCCCTTTTTTATTATGAAACAGGACATTACAAGCTGTATAACCTTTCTATTGGAAAGCTTCTTCGCCTGTTCAATCTTCTGAGCATTGATGCAGATACTTTTGCGAGGGAATATTTTGATGACCTTTATAAAGATTCTGAAAAAAAGATAAGTGAGTGGAAAGAGAAAAATCCCAGGGAATATTCATACAAGGTTTTAAAGAAAAGATTAAGACTTCGTATAGCCAAAATCGCTGAAAGAAAGATTTTGGCTGAAGAAAAACTCGAAGAGATCAAAAGACTGTATGAAAAGAATTTTGACAAAATCAAAAAGTGTATTGGAACAGAAGATCTGGTATCAGATGAACTGTATGAGAAATATATACTACCTCTTTCGGCACTTATAAGAATATCCCTTGATAATAAGGATGGTATCGGAAAACCGGATAATGCAGCTGTAAGGATAAACAATAAACTTGCCCATACGGATTATGATTACAGGGATCTTGCTTTTCTTGTGGATATTTCATTCCAGCTTTTTACAATGTACAGAAAAAAACCGGAGGATTTTGAAAACATAACTGCATCAACAGCATTTAAGATTGCCTATGTCCTTGATGCAGATATAACAGAACTATTTTCTGAAAGATAGAGTTTTAAGCTAATTGTTGCTGATTTTTAAAAATAGAACATTTATAGTTGCTGTTTTGCAATTGATTATCCCCTTCTTATTAATTACCATTTAATGGATGGAAGAATATGCTTTCTTGAGCATGGTCAAAATTTAATAAGGCGGGGATATTATTATGACCTTTGATATAGTTGGTGATGATATTGTACGAAAAAAATTTCTTTATGGTTTCAGTAACATGGCTGTTATCTTTACACCTATGGTCTGTACTGAGGTAAGTTCTGACAGTCGTGACTATTATCTTCTGGGCAGCTGCGTTCATGAATGTCATTCGCCGGAAGATTTCATTCTTGATTTCAAGGCTTCTTTTAAAGCCGGACTTGTTTCAATCCATTTCAATGATGTAATCGGCATTAAGATAAACGGTTCGGTTATATGTTATAGGTACTTCTGTGGAAGGTACTTTAAGATTGAGGGATTTACGGATAAGGAGAAAAATGCCTATTTTAGAAGTCTTCACAGGAAGAATAGTGTTCTGAGCATTCTTGACGGACAGGAGATTGGTCTGGAAAAGATCAATTTTAAAAAGAGTGTTTTCTATGCCATTGAAGGAGAGTCCTACAGGATGAAGCTTAAGAACAAGAATGATTTTGTTACTACGGATTATTCACTCTACACACTCTTTGGAGATAACATTTACAGGATAAATCCGTATAACAGACCATTTTTTGAGATTGCAGCAGCAATTTCTTATTATTATGACAGGGAAAGAGAGAACAAGAGGAAAGGGAAAAAAGCATTTCTTTTGTTCAACTGCAAGGAACTTAATCTTTTAAAGGATTACAGACAGATCAATGAACTTTCGCTTGATCTTTTACAAGGATAAATTGGTGTAAGGTATGTTGACTATAGATGAGATAAAGAACAGGGTAGCAGATGGACTTCAGAAAAATTACAGTGATGAATTTAGGATAACTCCACGAATTATTAATTCTTTTTCCAGTGCTGTTAAAGTATTTATAGATAAAGGACAGATAAAAGAAAAAGTGGAGGATATAGACAGACTTTTAGGTTTTGATATTTCGAAGGAATTTGTAAAGAACAGACAGCCTCTTGTCAGCAAAGTAAGTAGCGATGTTCTTTATGATGTTTATGATTATTTTAAGGGAGATATGCCGGATGTTGAAGTTTATTCCGTAGCCAGGGCTTCAAATCATCCGGATGATAAGAATCTTTATTCTGTTGTGGGGAGGGATAAACGTGATGGAGAATTTATGTGCTGGACCTCGTGGAACGAAAGCACCAAGTCTCTTAATTATGGCCATTACGGATATAAGGATTTTAATTCTTGCCACCATATAATAGCGGAGCATTTCAATGATATTACGGATGATGTAGTAAGATATGGTCCTGATGCTTCTATAGTAATGCTTTCAGACGAGCAGAGACAGGAACTTAGTGATAAAAGGAAAGAACGTCACAGTAATAAAAAAACAGCTGATGAGAAGCTTGTTTCGATGGAAGAGGTTGTGGTTAATCGACAGAGAAGAGGTAGATAAAAATGCAGAACTTACAGAAAATCAGTATTGCAAAAAAGGATGACAGGGTTTTTTTCCATGTTATAGGTGATAATACCGAGTATATGGATCTTGACAGTATCCTTGGCAAACATCCAGAAATGTCAGAAGAGGTTGAAAAGCAGAGATTTGACCTTTCAAGGAAAATCAACAGGGCAAGAGAGGAAAGCGGTTCGTATGGCGGACTGTTTGAAGGTGCAAGAACATGAGAACAGATCTTTCGGAAACCTTCAACAAGCTTGATGCCACAACTTATAACCATTCCATCCGTGTTATGAAAATAGCTGCAGAGATTGAAGCTTTTTATGGCTTTGGCGATAACTATCTCAGTATTGCAGCCCTTCTTCACGATATCGGAAAGATCTATATCTCCAGAAAGGTACTTGATAAAGTCTCTCCTTTAACATCGCTTGAGAGGGAGATTGTATCTCTTCATCCGTATTACGGGTATAAGATTCTCAAGAACTGCGATATCAATGAAGATGTTTGCAGACTTGTCCTGTATCATCATGGTCTGGATCCGCTGTGCCTTACTCCTGTTGAGCCTTATCTTACTGATAAGATACAGGATAGGGCAAAACTCCTACATTCAATAGACAGTTTTGAAGCACTTACTTCGGACCGTCCTTACCACAGAGGGTACAGATCTAAAGAAGCTCTTCAGATCATGCTTTCAGAATCCGGACACCACAAATTCTTCCTTGATTATCTGCAATTTCTTATAAAGAATAACTCTGATGATAATGAAACAGCAATCTTCAGAGGAAACCACAATACTGATAACGTTGTCGTTGACAGACTTTTATATAGTTTAAGCCCGTGTACGATAATGGTTGGGGTAGGCTGAAATGCTTATAAAATGCTCAGGCTGTATCATTGCCACATCTGGTGATGAACTGCCTGGGTGTTTTTGTATTTGGATTATCTAACATGATTCTTTTCTGTGCGTATTGCTTGTTTAACCGATTGGAATTCCAATCGGTTAGAATCTGATTGTAGGCTTTTTAAACCTATCGAATTCGATAGGTTTATGTAATGATTTTAAACCCCTCGAAATCGGTGGGTTTAAAAAGTTCAGTGCTTCAACAAAAAGGTTATTTTTCTCTTATTTGTGATTGAATTTTTTTCTATCACTTCTATCACTTCGTCTCATAATGAGACAAAGTATAAGTTGACAATATATAAACAAGATGATACAATATATATAGGAAAGAAGACTTTTTTGAAGGAGATTACCTTATGTTTGAATATGATTATATGAAAAGATCCATGCTTTTTATTCCGGTGAAGGTACTCATATCGCTCTTGGTGGCAGTAGCTGTTATAAAAGCTGACAAACCGGCAGATATAATCTTTTATACGCTTGGCGCTTATGGAATTATTACAACCATAAGCTATCTGTCAACATATTTTGAACATATGATTGCTACTATAATAGCAGTGCTTGTGGTGTCAATACTTACCTTAATCCTTATAACAAAGATTCCGGCATCGATTCTTCTTATCATATACATGGTGGTTGTACTCCTGGGATATTTTATAGACATTAAGAAGATCCTTAAATTTGCATCTCTTTTAAAAAAACATGACAAAGGAAAACTTCTTACTGAATCACTTAAAAAAGTAAGGAACGTGGCTGCAGCTAATGGCTATTCATATGATGAGACTTTCAATTCATCAAATGCGCAGACAGCGGACCGGACAGAAAACATATATGCCAATATTGGAAGCATTGAAGCCAAAAAAGCTCTTATGGAATTTAAGGATGCATACGAAAAGTGCAATAATACCCTTATTACACTCATGAAGATCTCAATGGAATCCTCATATGAGCTTAAGGCAAAAGTAACTCCATTATATGACAGTGTTGAAATGATTTATAAGAATGAAGCTCATACATTGTCGGATAATGACATTGTGATCAAAATCAGAAGAGCCACAGATACAGTCAATAGCGTTATCAGTGAAGCAGAAGCAAGAATTAATGGAACAGCTGGCAATACAAATAAAAAAGAAGATAAGCCCGCTTTTGATTTCTTCGATGGCTGTAATGATAAAGAATCCATTAAGAAAAGATATCGTGATCTTATGAAGACCTATCATCCGGATCAGGGTAATGGCAGTGAAAAGACTCTAAAGCAGATAAACGACCAGTATGAGAAGCTGCTTAAGAACAATTGACCTGCAGAATGTGAGGGTGTGCATATGAATAGAAGACAGAAACAAAAGAGAAAGAAAATACGATTAAAAACTCCTACAAGATATCTTGCTACGGGTGGCTTTTTGACTCCCTATGCTTGTCCCTCATGTTTTACGCATTTTAAACAGTCCCAGGCATACACATTCAGTGTATGTCCTGTTTGTACACAGAAGCTGATATTCTGGGATGTATTTGAAAAATCGCAAATCTGATTTCTTTCTTAATTGTCAAAATCATTATAAAATATCTTTAGTGGATGGAGGTGAGGACATGAAGATGTATGAATATGGTTTTACATCCGTAATGAAAGACCAGGAGCCTTCAAGACAGAAATTTGTGGCGAAGAGCATCTTGAAAGAGGTCGAGAAAATCGCCAAAGAGCGCAATATCAGTGAAGAGGATGCATATTTTGGATATATGCATGGACTTTATGGTGGGGATAGAGAGGTAGAAAAATGAAACATAATTATATAAATGACGATATTGTTATTGATTTTGACGTACCAATGGTTTTGAAGAATTTAATGCTTGATGCAGAAAAAGCAGATTTGGAAGAAGATGAAGGTACGTATCTTAATTACGCAGATACTATTGATGTTTGGGCTAAGAATTATTATCAAGATGGAGAGCTTTCAAATCTGCAATGGGAATTATTATGCCGGAGGTATCCTCAATGATAAGAAATGTGGATGAATGTGGATATAGCTTTAAGAATGGTTCTTATGATGGTGCTGCGGGCGATAAAGACGGATTGATCATTGATGGGGCGAACTGGCTTGTTAAATATCCTAAGAATATAGGTAATCTTGAAAGAACTGGTGGAGCTTCATATTCAACCTCTCCTTTAAGTGAATATATAGGCAGTCACATCTTTGACATTTTAGGATTTCCTGTTCATGAGACTATGTTGGTAGAGCGAAGACTAAAAATAGCTGTTGCTTGCAAAGATTTTGAAGGCATAGATGAAAGATTAACTGAGATTCGTACTATTAAAAATCATGATAATGAAAAGCTTGGAGAAGAATTAGGCATAGAGTTTCATGCCACAGGATCTTCCCATGTTGTCGATTTGAACGAACTATTATTACATTTAAGGAATAATGATGCATTTTTTAATGTTCCAAATATTGAAGATAGATTCTGGGAACAGGCTGTGGTTGATGTTTTCATAAATAATAATGATAGAAACAATGGCAATTGGGGAATAATTAAAAGCAATAATGGTGCGGATAGATTGGCACCGGTTTTTGATAACGGTGGATGTTTACAAACAAAGATATCTGAAGAAAAAATCACAAATATGCTTTTGAACCCTGTATTAACTAAAAAGAATGCTTGTAACACTCAGACTGCATATGGAGAAAATGGACACGCATATTCAACTCAGAAGTTTATGGATTTTTGGGATAAAGAGCCAGGATTGGCTAAAGCAATTAAAAAAGTAGTTCCTTTAATAAAGGACAAAAAAGAAAAAATATTTGAGTTTATAAATGGCATAGATGAAAAGCATATTTTAAAGAACGGACAAGAGGTTTATGTTTGTTCAAAAAATAGGAAAGATTTATATATACTTCAGCTTCAAACAAGATACAATAATTTATTAATTCCCTATTATGAAAAAGTCCTAAATCAATCTAAGTTGTTAAACGAAGGAATAGAGAATAGTGAGCAAGAAGATCTTCATCGAAACTTAAGAAGTGGAAGATAATGTAAGAAAAATCAAATTAACTGACAATTGTAGGCAACCTGTGACCTACAAATTGCGTAGAAAGCTCTTATTTGCTACTACCTTAAGCAGAGGCTATGAAAGCTCAGGGAATTGTTTAATAAGTATTAAAATTGAAGATAAAGCCCTTGGAATCCCAGTGATTTCAAGGGCTTTCTTATGCCTAATGAAATTATCAGAATATTCAGATAACGCAAGATAAAACCATATAAAATGATATCGTGAGCGACAAAAAAACTACAAGTGAGCGACACGTGAGCTACAAACCATAAAAAAGTAATCTATCAAAAATGACGGTGGAGCGACATACCATTATGAATTTTTGTTTTGTAGTGCAGTGAGTACTTTAATTTATCTATAGATGGCGTATCATAATTATATCAACGTGCGAGAAAACCCCTTCCGATGAAATCGGTTGTGGGATGAATCGCACTAGCTTTTCTTTTTGTATTTCCCAGTCTTAATGTATTGGCGTTTGTGTTCTTCTGTTCGCTGATCTTCGATGTATTTCTTAACGGTATCAAGAAAAACGCTTCCGGTAGTTGCACAAAAGTAACTTGCGCTCCAGAAGGGTGAATCTCCCCAGAGGTATTTCTCAACGTGTGTTCTATATGTATTTCTCACTTCTTTAGAAAGTTGTGATTTTAACGAGTTGATGAGTTTTACAGGTGCCACATCAGGTGGCATGGAGATCAGCAGATGCATGTGATTGACATCTGTCTCTGCTGAAATGAGTTCACTGTTCATGCGTCCACAGAGGTAAGCAGCGTAATTCTTCATGAAATCACCAATCCGTGATCACTTTTTTTCTGTATTTAGTTACGAAAATCACATGGTAAGTGAGTTCGTATACGGAATGTGAGCCTCTTCTGTACTCGTTCAGGATATCTGATTCTACTACTGATTTCTGCATAAATTTACTTCCTATCCAAGAAGAACAAATGTTTGTCTATTTCTGAAAAGTGTGCTATAATACTAAATATAGAATACTAATAAGGAATTTTCAACCGTGTACAGAACAAGGCAATACAAGATAAGCAAAAACCACATACTCTACGACTATTGCAGGGATATATGCAGATCATCAGCCATCCTGTACAACAGGGCAAATTTCATCTTAAGGCAGTATTCGTCATCGGTCGATTCAATGGCCATGTTCAAGCCTCTTTTCCCAAACCAGATGGTAGTTTACAGACTCGTAAGGGATAGTCTCTTTGGGACTAAATATCTTGGTGATAGCAAATGGCTATCATACAATGCATTGGACCATCTGCTAAAGATAACAAGGGATAAGGCATACTATGCCCTTCCGGCTCAGGCTAATCAGCAGATATTAAAGCTCCTTCT
>JAFSQI010000123.1 GCA_017446685.1 Butyrivibrio sp. | reverse complement strand
CTTGTTCTTGTATTTGAATCTATATGAATTACGACGCATGTGCAGATCACTTAGCGAGGTTTTTTCGAGCTTAGTGAAATGTCATACAGCGTAGACGAAAATAAGCATTTATGTCCACTCATATATTGGCTGACAACTGAATTGTAACACAGTAACAAATTTGCAAAAGATTTCTACAAAAAAATACTATGCGATTTGTTAAAGTTGTTGTAAGATGTAACGGAAAGTTACGGTTCACATTAGAAATGTTCAGATAATGTGCTTTTTTTATATCTTAATGGACTGTAAATCTAAACACGAAAGGGTTGCATACATGAGTAATAAGGTGAATGTTGAAGAGATTTTTGGGCAAAATGTCTTTACTCTTGCAAAAATGAGAGAGAGACTTCCCAAGAATGTTTACAAAGAGGTTGTGAATGTTACCGAACATGGTGGAGAACTTTCCAAAGAATCCGCTGATGTGGTTGCAAACGCTATGAAAGAGTGGGCTGTTGAACATGGGGCAACGCATTATACACACTGGTTTCAGCCTCTTACAGGTATTACCGCTGAAAAGCATGATTCTTTTGTCGGAAGTGCAGACAAGGATGGTCGAATGCTTACTTCTTTTTCCGGAAAAGAGCTTATAAAGGGAGAACCTGATGCTTCTTCATTCCCGTCCGGAGGTCTTAGAGCTACTTTTGAGGCAAGAGGTTACACTACATGGGATATTACATCTCCGGCATTTTTGAAGGAGTCCGGAGCCGGAGTTACACTTTGCATACCTACTGCGTTTTGTTCATATACTGGAGAGGCACTTGATAAAAAGACACCTCTTCTTAGGTCTATGGAGGCTGTTAATAAGCAGGCTCTTCGAATTGTCAAATTATTCGGCAATACTACAGCTACAAAAGTTAATGTTTCGGTTGGCCCTGAGCAGGAATATTTCCTGGTAGACTGGGACAAGTCAATGAAACGTGAAGATATTATTTTTACAGGAAGAACTCTTTTTGGAGCTCAGCCTCCAAAGGGACAGGAAATGGAGGATCACTATTTTGGTGTAATCCGTGAGAGAGTCGGAGAGTTCATGAAGGATCTTAACGTTGAACTTTGGAAACTCGGTGTTCCTGATAAAACACAGCATAATGAGGTTGCTCCCGGTCAGCATGAGCTTGCACCTGTTTATGAGACTGCCAATATTGCGGTTGACCATAATCAGATAATTATGGAGACAATGAAGAGAGTAGCTGAGCATCATCATATGAGATGCCTTCTTCATGAGAAGCCATTTGCAGGAGTTAATGGTTCCGGTAAACATGACAACTGGTCTCTTTGCACGGATGATGGAGTAAATCTTCTTGATCCGGGTGATACACCAAACAAAAATATACAGTTTCTTTTTGTACTTGCGTGTGTGCTTAAGGCAGTTGATACACATGCGGATCTGCTTAGACAGAGCGCTGCTGATGTTGGAAATGATCACAGACTGGGAGCTAACGAAGCTCCGCCTGCAATTATCTCTGTATTCCTCGGAGAACAGCTTGAAGACGTAGTCAGACAGCTTATTGAGACTGGTGTGGCAAAGTCCAGCAAGAAGGGCGGAAAGTTAAAGACCGGCGTATCCACACTTCCTCAGTTTGAAAAGGATGCCACAGACAGAAACAGAACATCACCATTTGCTTTCACGGGTAATAAGTTTGAATTCAGAATGGTTGGATCTTCTGATTCTATGGCAAGTTCAAATACAACACTTAATACAATTGTTGCAGAAGCATTTGCAGAAGCCGCAGATATTTTGGAAAAGGCAGAAGATTTTGATGTGGCGGTACATGATCTTATAAAAGAGTATCTGACAGATCATCAGAGAATCATTTTTAATGGTGACGGATATTCCGATGAGTGGGTTGCCGAGGCTAAAAGACGCGGCCTTCCAAATATTAAGTCTACTATTGAAGCTGCTGATACACTTACAACACAAAAGGCAATCGATCTTTTCGAGAACTTCGGAGTTTATACAAGAACCGAGCTTGAATCACGAAAAGAGATTATTTTTGAAAACTATGCCAAGACTATAAATATTGAAGCGCTTACTATGATTGATATGGCTTCAAAGCAGATTATTCCTGCCGTTATGAAATATGCGGGAAGACTTGCGGCTGATCTTGGCGCTATCAAGGCAGCAGGTGTTGATGCAACTGTAGAGACAGAGGAACTTCGTGAGATTCAGGACAATCTTACAAAGATGAAGAAGGCACTTGATAAGTTAAAGAGTCTTGAAAAGAAGGCGTCAGGTATTGCTGATCAGAGAGAATTGGCATTTTTCTATAAAGACAAAGTCAGGCCTGTAATGGCTGATTTAAGAGAACCTGCAGATGCGCTCGAAATGCTGGTTGATAAAGAAGACTGGCCATTCCCGACGTATGCAGATCTGCTTTTTGAAGGCTGAAAATAGTTTTGATTACTAAACTTCGCACATAGAAATCCGGGCATTTACATTATGTGCGAAGTTTTTTAAAAAAATTTTAAAAAGTACTTGCTTTTTTTTAAAGATTCACGTATAATTCAATATTGTCGATGGGCTATCGCCAAGCGGTAAGGCAACGGACTCTGACTCCGTCATTACGAAGGTTCGAATCCTTCTAGCCCAGCTTTTTGAAACGAGATTGGCAACAATCTCGTTTTTTTTTACCATTAAGAGTGCGGGAGGGAATAATGTATACTTTTGATTCCAGAATAAGATACAGTGAAGTGGATAGTAAGGCTGAATTGACATTGGAGTCGCTTATTGATTATTACCAGGACTGCTCAACTTTTCAAACTCAGGATGGACCTGCCAGCATGGAATATCTGAGAGAAAAAGGGATAGCATGGGTTCTTAATTCATGGCAGATAGAAGTTTACAGATTTCCGAAACTTTGCGAGAAGGTTACGATCGGTACTGTACCGTATCAGCTAAAAGGGCCATTGGGAATCAGAAATTTCTTTATGGATACACAGGATGGAGAAAGGCTTTCAGTTGCTAATTCTGTATGGACATTATTTGATTTTGTAAAAGGCGTACCAAGCAGAGTGACTCCTGAGATTATTGAAGCGTATCCGCTTGATGAGAAGCTTGAAATGGACTATCAGCCCAGGAAAATAGCATTACCTGATGAGGGTGAGCGGTTTGAATGTGAAGAGATTGTTGTAAGGCAGCATCATCTTGATACAAACAATCACGTGAATAATGGACAGTACGTAAGAATGGCTATGGATGTCATACCTGACAGAGAGAAAAAGATTGTCTCAATGCGTGCCGAATACAAAAAACAGGCGCTCCTTGGGGATACCTTATACCCTGTTGTTATTAAAACAAAATTAGGGGATAATAATATCTATACAGTCAGTTTGAATGATGCCGGAAAGGCTCCTGTCTGTGTGGTGGAACTAAAGACTAAGTTTTAAAGAAAAAATGGACGGATAAGACTATGATAAGATTAGGTGAAAAACAGGAACTGACAGTTGTAAAGAAGGTGGAATTCGGAGTATATCTTTCTCCTGAGGAAGGCTCTGATGAAAAAGTGCTTTTGCCTGCAAAACAGGTACCTTCAGGAACTTCGCTCGGAAGCACTATCGAAGTGTTTATTTATAAAGATTCTTCCGACAGGCTTATTGCTACTACCAACACTCCAAAGATAATGCTGGGAGACGTAAGGGTGTTAAGAGTAAAAGAAACCGGTAAGATTGGTGCTTTTATGGATTGGGGACTTGAGAAGGATGTTCTTCTACCGTTTAGAGAGCAGACTAGAAAAGTTTCAAAGGGCGAGGATGTTCTTTGTGCACTCTATATAGATAAGAGCGGAAGGTTATGCGTTACGATGAACGTGTACCCATATCTTTTGACAAACAGCCCATATTCAAAGGATGATAAGGTTATCGGAACTGTTTATGAGCTAAGTGACAATTTTGGAGCATTTGTTGCTGTAGATGATATATATTCCGGACTTATTCCTAAAAAAGAGTTGTACGGAAATGTAAATATAGGTGATAGGGTAGATGCAAGAGTTACATCGGTTAAAGATGATGGCAAGCTCAATTTGAGCCTTAGGGATAAGGCTTATCTGCAGATGGATACAGATGCAGAAAAACTCATGGAAATGATTGAGAAAAATGGTGGAAGTATCCCGTTTACAGATAAGGCGTCACCGGAGCTTATAAGAGAAAAAACTCAGATGAGTAAGAATGAGTTTAAGAGAGCGGTTGGAAGACTGCTAAAAGAAGGCAAGATATTAATAGGCACTAATTCAATAAACAAAAAGTGAGGAAATGGCGATGGATTATAAGCGTGCGAACAGAGCTTTTTTGTATATGATACTGTCTACGCTGGGGCTTGTTGTGGTCTTATCACTTTGGTATTTGAACGGAGGACCGGTACTGTCAATATTTGCCAACAATCTGCTTAGCGAATCTGTTATACTGATTCCTGCGGTGGCTGCGATTTTGTACAGTGGTGAGAAGCTTTCTGTATTGATTCCGTTTCACAAAATAAAGCTTTCGTCAGTTTTTTTGACAGTGGTATATGTTTTTACACTTTTCCCGATGGTGGCATTTGTTAATTCGATTTCGATGCTGTTTGTGGAAAATACAGTTACTGCCATAAGCGATGATGTTCTGGCCATGCCTATGTGGGTAATGATATTTGCAATCGGCATTTTAGGACCATTTGTTGAGGAAATAGTATTTAGAGGTGTTATACTTCAATCCTACCAAAGGACCGGAAGAATTGTTGGCTCAATTGTTCTTTCATCTGTGATGTTCGGCATGATGCATCTCAATTTTAATCAGTTTGCCTATGGAACAGTTATGGGAGTAATGCTTGCGCTTCTTGTTGAAGCTACAGGGACTGTTCTTACTTCATTTATTGCACACGCTTTGTTCAATAGTGTCGAAGTTATTATGATGTTTACTTCAAATAATACATTGGATGAAGCAACAGAATACCTGGATGATATGGGAACAGTTTGGGAATTCGGCTACATGGTTTATTTGGGAGTCGCTGCAATAATTTTTACAGTTCTGGCATTTTTTATTGTCAGAATGATTTCAGCCAATGAAGGAAGAAAAGAATTTTTTGTGAACATACCAAGGTGCAGAAAACAGGGATATAAACTGATTACGATTCCTCTTGTCATTGCCATGGCAATTTCACTGATTTATATGGTTTTTTATACTACACTTACATGACTAGTGTAGCTGTTTTATATTAACTCGACTATATGCTTGCTATAATTTGAATCTACTGCGTTGTCATCAGTTGTCGATGGACCCCAATTTTGCATATATAGAACTATAAAAAAGAGACCCGCAGCCGGAAAGCTGCGGGTTTCTTGGGTAATGACATTAAATCTTTAAATCGATGTTGGCGCCTAAGTCCGGATTTACGGATAATTCCATAGAAGAATCGATGACAGATACTAGCGCTTCTCCAGCGCTCTCCATAGTATCAAGATTCTTGGCGAGCAAAGCCACACCAACATCGGTTAAAACCTTGTTTTGAGATAATGCCATTGATAAAGCGGGAATATCCATAAGCACCTCCTGTGCATTACAGTGTGTAATAACAAGAACAATGTCCTGCACATATACACTTTATCTTGTACATTATATCGGTATGGATTTATAAAGGTTTATACCGGGTATCAAAAGTCATATCCAAAAAAAATATAGTGTTTTTGTAAAAAATGACGGGAATAATAAAAAAATGTACAAAAAAACTCCTATTTGATATAGATTTATTTGTACATTTATATTAAAATTACTTTAGCCTTATAATAGCAGCAGATTGTGTGCTGTATAAAGAGCCAAATATAAACTAATGTTTATAGAGGAGTGACAAATGATTTCAAATCAGATTCTACAAAATACTATTGATGGATTAAAAACCATAGCTCATGTTGATTTATGTGTGCTTGATATTGATGGAAAGGAAGTTGCGTCTACAACTACCGATATTGGCAACGTGTCTATGGCGACAAGGGATTTTGTTGAGTCGCCCGCTGATTCACAGGAAATACAGGGGCATCAGTATTTTAAAATCTATGATGAGCAACAGCTTGAATATATATTAATTTGCAGTGGCAGCGGTGAAAATACATATATGCTCGGCAAGATGATCGCGTACCAGATACAGAGTCTTTTAGTTGCTTACAAAGAGAGATTTGATAAAGATAATTTCATCAAGAACCTGTTGCTGGATAACCTTCTTTTGGTTGATATATACAGCAGAGCTAAAAAGCTCCATATTCAGACAGATGCCAAGAGAGTTGCGATGATAATTGAATCGGTTAACGGACGTGATAATAATGCACTTGAAGTTACCAGAACACATTTTGGCAATGGAAATGACTTTGTTACAGAAGTTGATGAGGATAATGTTATAGTTGTTAAGGATGTCAGCGATATGATGAAGCCATCAGATATTTCGAAGGCTGCCGAAGAGATGCTTCTTACTCTTGAAAAAGAAGGTCTTACCGGAGTGAGAGTGGCTTACGGAACTGTGGTCGGCGAAATAAAGGAAGTCAGCCGTTCATATAAAGAAGCCAAGATGGCACTTGATGTAGGAAAAATTTTCTTTGATGAAAGAAAAGTAATCTGCTACAGTGAGCTTGGTATCGGACGTCTTATTTATCAGCTTCCGATTCCTCTTTGCAAAATGTTTATAAAAGAGATTTTTGGTGGCAGAAATCCGGATGATTTTGATCAGGAAACTCTTATTACAATAGATAAGTTTTTTGAAAACAGCCTGAACGTGTCTGAGACATCAAGGCAGCTCTTTATTCACAGAAATACACTTGTATACAGACTTGATAAGCTTCAGAAGAGCACAGGGCTTGATCTTAGAATATTTGATGATGCAATAACTTTTAAAATTGCATTAATGGTAGTAAGATACATGAAGTATATGGAGAAGTTTACCTGATACGATATAACGTATTAAGATTCGAGGGAGATTTATGGAAAGATCATACAGGAGAAGAAGAACCAGCAGGCAAATCCCTGAGGATGAGATCATAACACTGGAAAATGTGACAAAATCTTATTCAACCGGAGCACCTGCTCTTAATGGAGTCAGCCTTCATATAAAGAAAGGCGAATTTGTATTTATAGTTGGAGACAGTGGTTCTGGAAAATCAACACTGATAAAACTTCTGCTTAGGGAACTGGTACCAACTGATGGGGAAATAACAGTCCTTGGCTATAATCTTAGAAAGATTAAACACAGTAAAATACCAAAATTCAGAAGAAATCTTGGCATTGTGTTCCAGGATTTCAGACTTTTAAAGGACAGAAATGTCTATGAGAACGTTGCATTTGCACAGAGAATTGTGCAGACACCTTCAAGGGACATAAGAAGAAATGTTCCGTCAATTCTAGCAACGGTTAATCTTGCAGGAAAATACAAAAATAAAATAAATCAGTTATCCGGTGGTGAGCAGCAAAGAGTTGCTCTGGCAAGAGCACTTGTAAATAAGCCGACTATTCTTTTGGCGGATGAACCTACAGGAAACCTTGATCCTAATAATTCGTGGGAAATTATGAAGCTCATGGAGCAGATTAATGAAAACGGTACTACTGTTATAGTTGTTACACATAACAGAGAAATCGTTAATGCCATGAAGAAAAGAGTTATTACCATGAAAAAAGGCGTCATAATTGAGGACGAGGAAGAGGGTATGTACATCGATGAGGATTAGTAGTTTCTTTTACACCATTGGACAGGGATTTAAAAACTTGGGAAGAAACAAGTGGTACACGCTTGCTTCCGTAGCAACGATCAGTGCCTGCTTGTTTTTGTTTGGTCTTTTTTATTCTATAATCACAAACTTTGAGCATGTTGTTAAAACTGCAGAGGAAGGTGTTTCTGTTACAGTTTTCTTCAATGAAGGAACAACTGAAGACCAGATTCTTGCAGTTAAGAGTGATCTTGAGAACAGATCCGAAGTAAGAGAGATCATTTATGTATCAGCTGAGGATGCCTGGGAAAGCTTTAAGGCAGACTATCTTGGTGAATATGCAGATGGTTTTACTGAAAATCCGCTTGCTGATTCAGCTAATTTACAGATTTATCTAAATGATGTATCAATGCAGGGAGCACTTGTTACTTATGCTGAATCTATCAGTGTTGTAAGAGAAGTAAACAGATCGGAGGTTACTGCCAATACACTTAGCGGAATCAATAAGTTGATAGCATATGTTTCTTTTGGAATAATTGTAATACTGCTTCTTGTATCTATTTTCCTTATCAGCAATACAGTTACAATGGGTATTTCTGTAAGAAAAGATGAAATTAATATCATGAAGTACATCGGTGCAACAGACTTTTTTGTAAGAGCACCATTCGTTGTAGAAGGTATATTGATAGGTATTATCGGATCTATCATACCGCTTGTTATTGTATATTTTGTTTATACTAAGGCTATTTCATACGTTATGTCAAAGTTCACCATGTTAAGTTCACTCCTGGACTTCTTACCGGTTGAAACTATATATAACAGACTTATACCGATTTCCTTAATGATTGGTATCGGAATAGGATTCTTTGGTAGCTTCACAACTGTAAGGAAACATTTGCACGTGTAATAAAAAGGACATAACGGGGTGAGTAAAGCTTTAAAACCATCAGTAAAAAAAATATTGTCGACAGTTCTTTTACTTGTAATAGTTGTTTCAATGGGAGTTGGAAATTCTACAGTTTCTTATGCTGAAGTTACAGAGGAGAGCATCAAGGAAAAAGAAAATCAGATTTCCAATGCAAAGAAAGAACGAGATTCATTAAAGAGTGCCAAGACAGATCTTGAGTCATTAAAAAAGCAACTGGAGAGCAGCAAATCAGATTTAAATAAATATATTTCTCAGATTGACAGCTCTCTTACGGACATACAAACCAAAATCGATTCGCTGAATACACAGATTTCCGAGAAAGAGAATCAGATTGAGAAAACTCAGGCAGAACTTGAAGAAGCTGAGAAAATTCAGCAGGCTCAATATGAGGCCATGAAAAAACGTATCAAGTTTATGTATGAGAGAGGCGATGCTATTTATATTGAACTTTTGATTGAAGCCGGAAGCTTTTCTGAAATGCTTAATAAAGCCGAGTACATTGAGAGACTTTCTTCTTATGACAGAAATAAGCTAAATGAATACATTACTACTACCGAGCTTATTTCGCTTACAAAGGAAGCACTTGAAGAAGAGAAAGCTACTCTCGATGAGGCAAAGGCTTCAAGAGAAGAAGAACAGGATAATCTTGAGTCATTGCTAAGTCAAAAGAGTGCAGAATTAAAAACAGTTCAGGCTGATATTTCAGATAAAGAGGCAGCGATTGCGGCATACGATGCTGAGATAAAAGCGGAAAACGCTGCAATTGCGGCTCTTGAAAAAGAGGTTGCTGCAGATAAAGCTGAATTGTACAACAAGTATAAATATGACGGCGGAATGTTTACATGGCCTTGTCCAAGCTATACCAGGATTTCTGATGATTATGGAATGAGAATGCATCCGACACTGGGTGTTCAGAAAATGCATAACGGTATAGATCTTGCAGCTCCGGGAGGCTCAGCGATTCTTGCTGCATATGCCGGAACTGTTGTTGCTGCTTCGTATGAGGCGTCGATGGGCAACTACGTTATGATAAATCATGGCGATGGCTTATATACAGTTTATATGCACTGTTCGGCTTTGTATGTGTCGAAGGGACAGGATGTATCTGCAGGAACAAAGATAGCGGCAGTTGGTTCTACCGGAAGATCGACAGGTAATCATTTGCATTTTGGTGTTAGACTTAATGGTGCATATGTGAGCCCGTGGAATTATTTAAAATAATTTTGAGGTGGCAGCAGGTGGATATTAATAACAATAGTGATGTAGATATTGAACAGGAACAAAAAGGTAAGCTTTTCAGAAGATTTTTAAGCGGAATACTGATTGGTTTTTTGTGTTCAGCACTGGTATTGTCAGGGGCTTATCTGTATCTGAATTACCAAAATAAAGTGGTAAGTAGTGTATCAAACGGCGCTTTGACAGGCGGACTTGTAAATGAAACAACTATTTCAAAAATACAGGCTCTTGAAAGTGTAATAGATACATATTATTACAAGACTGATGTTGATAAAGAAGCAGAGGCTGACGGTATTTATAAGGGACTTATGGATTCTCTGGGAGATCCTTATACAGTCTACTATACAGAATCCGAGCTTGAAGAACTGATGAATGATACCCAGGGAATTTATTATGGTATCGGTGCATATGTGAGTTATGATTCAACTCTTAACATGGCAAGGATTTCCGGAGTTATGCCTGGAAGCCCGGCTGAAAGTGCCAATCTGAATATTGACGATATTATCTATGAAGTGGATAAAGAGTCAACGCAAGGTCTTACACTTGAAGAGGTAGTTTCACTTATAAAGGGTGAAGAAGGAACCTCGGTTCATTTGACGCTTCTAAGAGGCAGTTCATCTGAAAATATTGAGGTGGACGTAACAAGAGCCAAGATTGAAGTCCCAACTGTCAGCACAGAAGTCTATGAAGATAACATTGGTTATCTTAAGATAACAGAATTTGATGAAGTGACTACCACTCAATTTATATCCGGCATGGCAGAACTTCGCTCTCAGAATATAGAAGGCCTTATTATTGATTTAAGATCCAATCCCGGTGGAAATCTTGCTACAGTATGTGATATTGCAAGGGAAATTCTTCCTGAGGGAGTTATAGTTTACACTGAGGACAGAGACGGCAATAAAGAATACTATAATTGCGACGGAGAAAAAGAGATAGATATACCGGTAGTGGTTTTGGTTAATCAGTATTCTGCAAGTGCATCTGAGATTCTTGCAGGAGCCATTAAAGATTATGGTCTTGGTAAGCTTGTTGGAAAAACAACTTATGGCAAAGGAATTGTTCAGAGGATATTCGATTTAAAAGATGGAACAGCTGTAAAACTTACAGTTAGCAGTTATTTTACTCCAAGTGGCGTAAATATTCATGGAATCGGAATAGAACCAGATATTGAAGTTGAGTTTGATTCCGAGGCTTATGCAGAGGACAAGACAGATACCCAGCTTAATAAAGCTTTGGATGTAATGAAGGAACTTCTTGACAACTAAAAAATTAAATAGTATTATTCTTGACTGTGCTAATTCTTAGCACAGTCTTTTTTTGCTCATTTCGAGCGGGTATTCCATTTGTGATTACTTATTATATTGTTGAAAAGGAAGGAAAAGAATGGTAGTTAAAGCGTGTATTTATACAGATGTCGGGCAGACACGAAAAATCAATCAGGATGCTGCGCTTGTAAAGGTAGCAAATACGAGCAGGCATGGCAGAATCAGTCTTATTGCGGTATGTGATGGAATGGGAGGCTTATCTAAAGGCGAGGTTGCAAGCTGCAAGGCGATAAGGAGTCTTGAAACCTGGTTTCATGAAGATCTTGTGATGCTTCAGAGTCTGGAAGGAGAGGAACTTTGGAGTACTATAGAGGATTCTTTTAGAAGAATGTCAGCCAGAATAAATGGTGATTTAAAGCGATATGGTAAACATAGAGGAATAAGTCTTGGAACAACTTTGACAGCTTTTTTACAAATAGGAAAAAAATATATGACCATGAATATTGGAGATTCAAGAATATATCTTGTGACGGGAAAAGAGGTAAAGCAGATAACAAAGGATCAAAGTGTAGTTCAGGATAAGCTCGAAAAAGGAATAATTGATGAAAAAGAGGCAGATTCGGATATTCAGAAAAATGTTCTTTTACAGTGCCTTGGTACCCGGCATAGTCCTGAACCTGAGATAAAAATGGGAGAGCTGCACAAGCCAACAACAGTTATTGCATGTAGTGACGGTTTTTGGAGAACGTTATCTTTGGAGCAGCTTAGAACCAAACTGTGTCCACAGATGTGCGTGACAGATGAGGATATGCTTTGTGAGTGCAGAAAACTTGCAGATGAGGCTCTTATAAAAAAGGAAGAAGATAATATAAGCGTCGCTGCAGCCTGCATGGTATTTTGAGGTGCCTATGGAAAAAAGAGAATTCAAAATAGTAAAAAGACTTGGCGAAGGCGGAAGTAGTCATACCTTTCTTGCTGTAGATGACAAAGGAATTAAGTATACAATAAAAAAGGCAAAAAATAATAATGATAATATTCACGAACTCCTTGGATTTGAGAATGAAGCAGTAATACTGGAAAAGATAAATCATCCATCAGTCCCAAAGCTTGTAGAAAAGCTTTCAGATGGGATAATACTTGAATACTGCGAAGGGAAAACGCTGGAGAAAATATTGCTGGAAAAAGGGACATTATCTGAACGGGAAACTGCAAGAATAGCCAAGGAGCTGACTGATATTCTTGCATATCTTCATTCAAAAGATAAGTGCATTGTGTATAGAGATATTAAACCGGCCAATATAATCATTGACAATGAAGGGCATGTTAAACTAATTGATTTTGGCGCAGCAAGGATATATAAACCCGGAGAACAAAACGACACGCAAAATCTGGGAACATTGGGATTTGCGGCACCTGAGCAGTTTGGGAATCTCGGACAGACTGATCCCAGAACGGACATATACTGTCTTGGAATGACCATGCTTTTGATGATTTCAGGTGTCGATATCAAGGACTTTGAAAAAGTAAAGAGATATAAAATAAATGGTATTAACAATGTATCAAAAGAATTCATGGATATAATTGCCAAGTGCACCAGACCGGACAGGAATGACAGATTTAAAGCAGTTCAGGAAATAGCTGCTGAACTTGAAAGATATCCTGCAAGAGTGAGAAAAAGAAAGGCAAAAAGAAGCATAAGAATTGTATCTTTGGCTGTAGTGATGTCTTTTACCATATCTGTACTAATATCTTATGGGAATGATATAAAAACATTTGCAGTAACTGACCTTGGAAGAAGACTTCCGGCTGTTGAAGAAAGGATTGGTTACGCAAGATTAAAGATAGGAAGCTATATTGACGATATTTTAGGAGTAGAATGAATTGATTATTTTTTTATATACATTTTTTGTGATTTTTATAGCGCTTGTTGTAATTTTGGGTGTTGGAAGTATATTGACAGAATCAGGTGAAGAGCCTTCTAAGGTAAGAGAAGGAAAAGCGACCGCTGCCATGTGTACCACAAGACTCTTAGAGAGCTATGATAAAGGAGAATTCTTTGATGAAAAGGATTTTGTTATAGAGCAGGATTTGGTATATACCTATGATTCAATAAATCTCTGACTTAAATCTCTGACAAAAATGTCAGATGAAAAAGCCGAACAGATATTCGAATTAGGGGTAGACATTATAAAATTAAGATGATATACTAAGCTCCATAACAAATTGTTAGCAATCTATTTTTGTAATGATAATAAGTTCATGTAGTTTGCTCATTTATTTGAAGACGATGTAAACGGAATGGATGAGTAGATTGTTTTTTTAGCGAACTACATTTTAGAAAGTAGTGATGAACGATGAGGGATAAGTATGGAGTTTAAATTACATTCTGCGTATAAACCGACCGGAGATCAGCCACAGGCAATAGAGGCACTTGTAAAGGGATTCAAAGAGGGTAATCAGTTTGAGACACTTCTTGGGGTAACAGGTTCCGGTAAAACATTTACTATGGCAAATGTAATTGCTGCGCTTAATAAGCCTACGCTTATAATTTCACACAACAAGACTTTGGCGGGGCAGCTCTATGGTGAAATGAAGGAATTTTTTCCGGAAAATGCAGTAGAGTATTTTGTTTCTTACTATGACTATTACCAGCCTGAGGCGTACGTCCCGCAGACTGATACATATATTGCCAAGGATTCATCGATAAATGATGAGATTGATAAGCTGCGCCTTTCCGCGACAGCTTCTTTGTCTGAACGAAAAGATGTAATTGTTGTAGCTAGTGTATCTTGTATTTATGGACTGGGAAGCCCTGACGAATTCAAGGGAATGTCCATCTCTTTAAGACCAGGTATGCAGAAGGACAGGGATGAGATTATTAAGGAACTTGTCGCAATTCAATACAACAGAAATGATCTTGAACTGAGCAGATGTAACTTCAGAGTGCGAGGCGATACGATAGAGATTTTCCCTGCAAATGCAGATGATTACCTGATAAGGGTTGAATTTTTTGGAGATGAAATTGACAGAATAACTGAGATTGAACCTGTAACGGCCAAAGTCAGGAATGAGCTCAGTCATGTTATGATTTACCCGGCTTCACATTATGTTGTTCCACAGGAAAAGATTAATGCAGCCTGCGACAATATAGAAAAAGAGCTCGAAGAACAAATTAAATTCTTTAAGGGAGAGGACAGGCTTATTGAAGCGCAGAGAATCTCAGAGCGAACGAATTTTGATATAGAGATGATGCGTGAAACAGGTTTTTGTTCTGGAATAGAGAATTATTCCAGGCATCTTAATTTTATGCCGCCGGGAGAACCACCGCTTACACTTCTGGATTTCTTTGACAAAGATTTTTTGATAATAGTAGATGAGTCACATATGACGATTCCTCAGATTGGAGCTATGTATCATGGCGACAGGAGCAGGAAGCTCACCCTTGTAGATTATGGATTCAGACTTCCTTCGGCACTTGACAACAGACCTCTTAATTTTGAAGAATTTGAGACACGTATAGATCAGATGCTCTTTTGCTCTGCAACACCCGGTAAGTATGAAGAGGAGCATGAATTATTAAGAGCAGAACAGGTTATAAGACCAACAGGACTTCTTGATCCTGAGATTTCGGTAAGACCTGTCGAGGGGCAGATTGACGACCTCATAGGCGAGATCAGAACAGAGACAGATAAAAAGAACAAAGTACTTATCACTACGCTTACAAAGCGAATGGCTGAGGACCTTACTGAGTATCTTGCAGAATCCGGAATAAGAGTAAAATATCTTCACTCTGACATTGATACACTTGAGAGAGCAGAGATAATAAGAGACATGAGACTGGATGTTTTTGATGTACTCGTAGGTATCAATTTGCTAAGAGAGGGTCTTGATATTCCGGAGATATCTCTTGTGGCTATAATTGATGCGGATAAAGAGGGATTTTTAAGATCTGAGACATCGCTTATACAGACTATAGGTAGAGCAGCCAGAAACGCAGAAGGAAGAGTCATAATGTATGCTGATAATATGACAGATTCCATGAAAAAGGCTATCGAAGAAACACAACGAAGACGCGCATTGCAGGAAAAGTACAATGAGGAACATGGAATTACTCCCCAGACTATCAAAAAGGCAGTTCGTGATCTTATTGCAGTGACTAAGGCAGTAGCAAAAGAAGAAGTTAAGTTTGAAAAAGATCCTGAATCTATGGGCAGGGAAGAACTTGAAAAGCTTATTGCCAAGGTTCAGAAAAATATGAAGAAGGCAGCTACAGAGCTTGACTTTGAAACTGCTGCAACCTTACGAGACAAGATGATTGAACTCAAAAAGATATTGAATGATCTTGGTGAGTGATTAAAAAGGATTCGGTGAAGCAAATGCCAGAAAATAGCAGAATGACAAAAAAGAATACCACGACAAAGAGGATTCTTCCTTCTGATATTCATGATTATATAAGAGTTCGTGGTGCCAATGAACATAATCTGAAAAATGTAAGTGTAAAGATACCAAGAGAAACACTTACTGTATTTACAGGACTATCGGGTTCCGGAAAGTCTTCTCTTGCGTTTGACACAATTTTTGCAGAAGGACAAAGAAGATACATGGAATCTTTGTCTTCATACGCCAGAATGTTTTTGGGACAGATGGACAAGCCTAATGTAGAGAGAATTGAAGGCCTTTCTCCTACAATTTCAATTGATCAGAAATCAACTAACAAAAACCCAAGGTCTACAGTTGGAACAGTTACTGAAATATATGATCATTTCAGACTTTTGTATGCCAGAATAGGTATTCCGCATTGTCCTAATTGCGGAAGAGAAATCAGAAGACAGACAGTAGATGAGATGTGTGACCAGATAATTGCTCTCGGAGAGGGAACGAAGCTTCAGATTCTTGCTCCTGTTGTAAGAGGAAAGAAGGGAGAACATGTAAAAACACTCGACAGAGCAAAGAGGGCCGGATATGTAAGAGCCAGGATTGATGGAAGTCAATATGATCTTTCGGAAGAGATAAAGCTTGATAAAAATATCAAACATTCTATCGAAATAATTGTAGACCGAATAGTGGTCCATGAAGATAACGAGAATCTTAGAAGGAGACTTACAGATTCGGTTGAAAATGCACTTGCACTTGCTGAAGGACTTCTTATTGTAGATGTTGTAGATGGGGAGGAACTGAGCTTTAGCCAGAATTTTGCCTGCCCTGATTGTGGTGTGAGTATCGCGGAAATCGAGCCTAGAAGCTTTTCATTCAATAATCCGTTTGGTGCCTGTCCTGATTGCTTTGGACTTGGCTACAAGATGGAATTTGATGAAGACCTCATGATTCCGGATAAGAAGCTTTCTATCAATGAGGGCTGTATTACTGTTATGGGCTGGCAGTCTTCCAATAAAGAAGGAAGCTTTACCAATGCTACATTGAAGGCTTTGGCAAAAGCATACAAATTCAGCCTTGATACACCTTATGAGGATCTTCCGGAAAATGTAAGACATATGCTTATACATGGAGCTGATAAGACGGTAAATGTGCATTATGAAGGCAGCAGAGGTGTAGGTGATTATCCAATTCTTTTTGACGGACTTATCAAGAATGTTGAGCAGCGTTATAAAGAAACATTCTCTGAAACTGCCAAAGCTGAGTACGAGGAATATATGAGAATTACTCCCTGTCAGCTTTGCGGAGGACAGAGACTTAAAAAAGAGTCACTTGCTGTAACTATAGATAATAAAAATATTTTTGAGATAACATCCATGTCTATAGGTGAATTACATGAGTATCTTGAAAATCTTAATTTGTCGGAGCATCAAATGGTTATTGGTGCCCAGGTGTTAAAAGAGATAAGAGCGAGAGTAGGATTCCTTATTGATGTAGGACTTGATTATCTATCGCTTTCAAGAGCAACCGGGACTCTTTCAGGTGGAGAAGCTCAGAGAATCAGACTGGCAACTCAGATTGGCTCCGGTTTGTGCGGAGTATGTTATATTCTTGATGAGCCTAGTATCGGACTTCATCAAAGGGATAATGATAAGCTTCTTAATACATTAAAGAATCTGAGGGATCTTGGTAATACCCTTATAGTTGTTGAACATGATGAAGATACAATGAGAGCAGCTGACTATATCGTTGATGTCGGCCCGGGGGCTGGTTCGCACGGTGGTAAAATTGTTGCGGTAGGAACTGCTGAAGAAATCATGAAGGTCAAGGAATCTGTTACTGGCCAGTATTTGTCCGGCAAATTAAAGATAGAAGTGCCTTCCGTAAGAAGAACGCCTACCGGATTCATGAAAGTTATCGGTGCATGTGAAAATAATTTAAAAAATATAGATGTAAATATACCGCTTGGTGTTATGACAATTGTGACAGGGGTATCGGGCTCGGGTAAGAGCTCTCTTGTTAATGAAATTTTATATAAACATCTTGCAAAGGAACTTAACAGAGCAAGGTGTATACCTGGAAAACACAAGGGTATAGAGGGACTTGAACAGGTTGATAAAGTTATTGCAATCGATCAATCTCCAATAGGAAGAACTCCAAGGTCTAATCCGGCAACCTATACCGGTGTTTTTGATATGATAAGAGATCTTTTTGCGGGAACTCAGGATGCAAAGGCAAGAGGGTACAAGAAAGGCAGATTTTCTTTTAACGTTAAAGGCGGAAGATGTGAAGCCTGTGGCGGTGATGGAATAATAAAAATTGAGATGCATTTCCTTCCTGATGTATATGTTCCATGCGAAGTTTGCGGTGGAAAGCGTTACAATCATGAAACTCTGGAAGTTAAATACAAGGGAAAGAGCATATATGATGTCCTTGATATGACTGTTGAAGAGGCACTTGTCTTCTTTGAAAATGTTAAGACAATAAAGCGTAAGATTCAGACACTTTACGATGTGGGTCTTGGTTATGTAAAGCTTGGACAGCCAAGTACAGAGCTTTCCGGTGGTGAGGCTCAGAGAATCAAGCTTGCTACAGAGCTTAGTAAAGTGGGAACAGGTAAAACTGTATATATTCTTGATGAGCCTACTACAGGTCTTCATTTTGCGGATGTTCAAAAGCTTGTTAAGATCATGCACAAGCTGGTAGATCAGGGTAATACAGTTGTTGTCATTGAACATAATCTTGATGTAATAAAAACAGGTGATTATATCATAGACATGGGGCCTGAAGGTGGATCAAAAGGAGGAACAGTAGTTGTACAGGGGACTCCCGAAGAGGTTGCAAAGTGCAAAAAATCCTATACAGGAGCATATATCAAAAAAATGCTAAAGTAATTATACAAATGTGCCGATATAATCTGTGATTATATTTCAGACCCCTTTTCAATATTTTTGATTTGGTTTATAATTGCAATGATATTATGCGATAAATTTCAGAACAAATATTGTTTTGTTTTCATTTGAAAGGGGTACTTAGTAATATGCAGTACGCAGATATAGGAATTGATTTAGGTACAGCCTCTGTACTTGTATATATTAGAGGCAAAGGCGTTGTTTTAAAAGAACCATCTGTTGTGGCTTATGACAGAGATACAGAGGAAATTAAGGCTATAGGTGAAGATGCCAGGCTTATGCTTGGTAGAACACCTGGAAACATTGTGGCAGTAAGACCTCTTAGACAGGGCGTTATCTCTAATTATAAGATTACGGAACAGATGATGAGATATTTCATCAAAAAGGCTATTGGACGCAGAATTCATCGTAAACCTTTTATAGCTGTTTGTGTTCCCAGCGGAGCAACAGAAGTTGAGAAAAAGGCTGTTGAAGACGCAACAAGACTTTGCGGGGCAAGAGATGTAAAGACTATTGAGGAACCTATTGCAGCTGCTATCGGTGCAGGAATTGATATTACAAAACCCTGCGGAAATATGATTGTTGATATAGGTGGCGGTACATCTGATATTGCAGTTATATCTCTTGGAGGAACAGTAGTAAGCACATCTGTGAAGGTTGCCGGTGATGATTTTGATGAGGCTATTGTGCGCTACATGAGAAAGAAGCATAATCTTCTCATTGGTGATAGAACAGCAGAGGATATCAAGATTAAGATCGGGTCAGCATATCCACGAGCTGAGGATGATTTCATGGATGTCAGAGGAAGAAACCTTGTTACAGGTCTTCCTAAGACTGTAAGAGTATCATCTGAGGAAACAGAAGAGGCACTTAGAGAACCTACAGCACAGATAATTGAAGCTATTCACAGCGTTCTTGAGAATACTCCTCCAGAACTGGCTGCTGATATAGCTGACAGAGGAATTGTTCTTACGGGTGGTGGTGCACTTCTAAGAGGACTTGAAGATCTTATCTACTCAAAGACAGGAATTAATACTATGACTGCCGAAGATCCTATGACTGCTGTTGCAATTGGAACTGGTCGTTATGTGGAGTTTATTGTAGGCTATCACGAGGATTGATGTATTGCCTGCAATCATTTGAGGGGTATTTGTATGGTTAAAGGTCTTTACACTGCTTACACGGGTATGTTGAATGAACAGCACAGAATGGATGTGCTAACTAATAATCTTGCAAATGCCAATACGAATGGTTACAAAAAAGAGGGCGCAACATCACAGGCTTTTAGTGATCAGCTTGCGCTTAAGATAAAAGACTACACAGATGCTCCACATACTGCAAGGGGGCTTGGAATAATAAATCCCGGTGTGAAAATCGGCGAAGGATATGTTGATTGGACTGAGGGTCCAATGAAGGAAACGAATAATACCTTTGACCTCGCAATCAGTGGAAATGGCTTTTTTGGTGTTGAGTATACCAATAAGGCTGTTAATATTGAGCGTGATTCTGCAGATGTTACCAATACAATGTATACCAGAGATGGTAATTTTACACTTACAAACGAAGGTGTTCTTGTAACACAGGATGGTGATTTTGTATTAACTGCCGATGGTGCACATATACAGATTAATCCTAATCTTCCGGTTACAATCAATACTTTGGGCGATATAATTCAGGATGGAGCAGTAGTTGCCAGAGTAGGTGTGTTTGATTTTGAAAAAACAACACACAAAGATGGCAGAATTAGCTATGATAATCTTGAACATTATGGTGAGAATTTGTATATTCCGGTTGATGGAGCTGAACCTGTAGATAATGTTCAGTATTCTGTTTATTCAGGTTTTTTGGAGCAATCCAATGTTTCTGTTGTAGATGAGATGGTTACAATGATTGCAGTTCAGAGAAACTATGATACAAATCAGCGTATGATAACTACAGTGGATGAAACACTGGATATAGCTGTTAATCAGCTTGGAAGACTATAATTTAAAAGACATACTCCGGCAATGTTTATTGTCCGGAGTATTATTTTTGTTTTTTTATATTTTTTTTATAATTCTATTTAAGCTATTGTCCGATACAAAGTAAGAAGAAATTTTTTTATAAAATGTTTTGTGAAAAAAGACATATTTTTATTCGGAGGTGCTTATGGTAAGAAGTCTTTGGTCAGCAGCAACCGGAATGAATGCTCAGCAGACTAATGTTGACACAATTTCTAATAACCTTGCTAATGTAAATACTACAGGATATAAGGCGCAGGGGGCTCAATTCAAATCATTGCTCTATCAGGAACTTCAAACTGTAACAACTACGGCAAATGGAGATCCTAAACCTGTTACTTCGCAGGTAGGACTTGGTGTGCGAACATCATCGATAAATCAGTATTTTAGTCAGGGATCTCTTTTAAATAGTGATAATCCGGCTGGAATGGCTATAAGTGGAGATGGTTTCTTTAGTTATTTAGATACTGACGGAACAACAAGGTTATACACAAGAAATGGTAACTTTACATGGGCATTAGCTGGAAACGGAAGTACAGATCTGGTGCTGACTACTGCTGAAGGAAATAAAGTGCTTAGTACAAATAATGCAGAAATTAGAGTTACGGGAAATCTGGTAGCTAGTCGTATAACTATTGATGAAGATGGAAAGATTTATTATCCTGATGCTGAAGGAGTTCCGCAGCAAGTCAATGGATTACAGATTGGATTGTGGCAATTCCCTAACAGAGAAGGACTTGAGAGGGTGGGAAGTGCGGCTTGGAGGCAGACTGCAGCAAGTGGTGCAGCTATTCCGGAAGCAAACGCAGCAAATAATATCAGAAGAAGCTCAATAATTCAGGGATACTTAGAGGGTTCAAATGTTAATGTTGCAACAGAAATGGTAAATCTTATTGTTGCTCAAAGAGCCTATGAAATGAATTCAACAGCTATTCAGACTACGGATGAGATGATGCAGACGGCCAATAGTTTAAAGAGATAAAATGATTATGCGATTCTAGGGGGTAATTATGGCAGGAGTTGAGCTATCGGGACTTAATGCAAGTGCTTTAACTGAATATGCGGCAAGTGAAAGTAAAAATGCAAGTGCAGAACTGGTAAAAAATAAAATTTCGAATGTATCATCCAAGTCATCAGAAGATGAATTATGGGCGGCATGTAAAAGCTTTGAAGCATATTTTCTTGAACAAATGTTTAAAGAAATGCAAAAGTCAGTTGATGCAATAAAGCCAGAGACTGGAGATAATTCGACAAGTACGTTGGTAGATTATTTTAAAGGCGAAACGCTTCAGGATATCTGTGAGACTTCTGTTGAAACTCAAAGTAATGGATTTGCACAGATGTTATATGAAAATCTTAAACGCAATTACGATATCCCTACGGTTGAAACGCAGGCAGATACAGCTACTGACAAGTAAAAGATGAAAAATATTCAAAAAAGCGTATGATTCTTAAGAAAACTTAAGAATTATGCGCTTTTTTATGTGTTATAATGCCTAGTATGGAAAATGAAGAAAAGAAAATTAAAGGATATATAGAACATTTTATTTTTAAAAATGCTGAGAATGGTTATGGGGTGGCAAATCTTGTAACTGATGAAGAGGAAATAGTCTGTACCGGAAATTTTAAGGATGCCGATGTGGGTGATACTCTGGAAATAGAAGGAGTTTTTATTACGCATCCTGTATATGGTGAACAGTTTAAAATTGCGAATTTCAAGATAACATTACCTGATGATGCGGTATCTATGCAAAGATATCTTGGATCAGGGGCAATTAAGGGTGTTGGGGAGGCACTTGCGGCCAGAATAGTAAAAAAGTTCGGTGATGAGACTTTCAGAATTATAGAAGATGAACCGGAAAGACTTGTTGAAATAAAAGGAATAAGCGAGAAAAAAGCTATTGATATTGCTGTGCAAATGGCTGAAAAACGAGAGATGCGAGATGCTATGATATTTTTGCAGCAATATGGTATAGGCAATAATCTTGCAGTTAAGATTTTTAATAAATATGGCAGCAGAATTTACAGCATTATTAAAGAAAATCCATATCAGCTTGCGGATGATATAAGCGGAGTTGGATTTCGAACTGCAGATGAAATTGCCGGTAAGGTGGGAATCAGAGTTGATTCCGAATATAGAATAAAGTCAGGAATTATGTATTGTCTTTTGCAGGCTTCACTTGACGGAAATACTTATTTGCCGATAGATAGGTTAATAAGTAAAACAAAGGAAATTCTTGCTTTGGGGCCTGAGTCAGTTATCGAAACTGAGGATATTAAGACTCAAATTGGAAATCTTATGATGGAAAAAAAACTTGTTTGCAAGAAAGATGATGAGATATTTGCGGCAAGTTACAACTATGAGGAGCAGGGATGCGCAGCGATGCTGTGCGATTTAAATGTTTCTGAAGAGGTTTCTGAACAGGAGAGAGAGCGATATATTTCTCAAATAGTTGCAATTGAGGAAAAAAGAGGTATTGAGCTAGATGAACTGCAAAGAGAAGCTGTTATAAAGAGTATTGCCAACGGGGTAGTTATTATTACTGGAGGACCAGGAACCGGAAAGACAACTACGATAAATACGATAATAAATTATTACGCATCTCAGGGACTTGATATTCTTTTGGCAGCGCCTACTGGAAGGGCAGCAAAAAGAATGACTGAGGCAACTGGATATGAAGCAAGGACTATACACCGCCTTTTGGAAGTATCAGGTCAGGTCAGTGATGATGACTCTGTCAGACATAGTGGCGCACACTTTGAAAGGAACAGAGATAATCCCTTAGAAGCGGACGCAATCATTATTGATGAGATGTCTATGGTGGATATTCATCTTTTTTATGCACTTCTAAAAGCTTTGGTTCCGGGAGTCCATCTTATTTTGGTAGGTGATAGTGCCCAGCTTCCAAGTGTTGGACCGGGACAAGTGCTGAAAGATCTGATAGACAGTGGCAAATTTTCCACAATTATTCTTCAAAAAATATTTAGACAGGCTGAAGAAAGCGATATTGTTATGAATGCCCATAGGATTCATAATGGGGAAAAGCCTGTGCTTGATAATAAGAGCAAGGATTTCTTTTTTCTTGAGAGAAATGACGCAAATGTCATATATAAACATATGATCCTGCTTATTCGTGACAAGCTTCCCGGATATGTTAATGCTGCTCCTTACGATATTCAGGTTCTGACTCCTATGAGAAAAGGACCTTTAGGAGCTATTCAGCTCAACCTTATTTTGCAGGAATATCTTAATCCTCCGGATAAAGGGAAAAAAGAGCATTTATATGGTGAGCAGATAATCCGTGAAGGCGATAAGGTTATGCAGATTAGGAACAATTATCAGGCACAGTGGGAAATTGTAGGAAAGTATGATATTCAAGTAGATTCAGGAACCGGAATATTTAACGGAGATATGGGAATTGTAAAAGAAATAAATGAGTATTCGCAGGATATAGTGGTTGAATATGATGAACACAGAAGGGTGAGATATCCTTTTACAGATCTTGATGAAATAGAGCTTTCTTATGCGATTACAATTCATAAATCGCAGGGGAGTGAGTATCCTGCAGTTATTATTCCTCTTTTGGGTGGACCCAGGATGCTTTTTAACAGAAATCTTCTCTATACAGCGGTGACAAGAGCGAAGAGCACGGTATGTGTTTTGGGAAACAGCCAGACTGTTTATTCTATGGTGGAAAATGAGGAACAACTTAAACGATATACAGGATTAAAAGATAGGATAATAGAATTTTTTGATGCAGCAGAGGTTGAGTAAAGAGTTAAGTAAGCTTACGGATAACGTGTTAAATCTCGTTTATCCAAGACATTGTCCGATATGCGATGAGGTTATGGAACCTTTTTGTATTAAGAATGGGAAATTAGTCAAAGGCGCGCTTGTTCATCAAAGATGTAACAGAAAAATAAAGAGAATTGCAGGAAATACATGTGTGAAATGTGGCAAACCTCTTGGCGGTCAGTTGAGCGAAGAGGAGTACTGCAGTGACTGCAAAAATGTTAAACATTATTTTGTTCGTGGGTTTTCTGCTTTTGAGTATAGAAGTATTTCAGGTTCATTGTATAAATATAAATATATGGGAAGACAGGAGTATGCAGATTTTTATGCCGGGGAGATAGCAGACAGATACGGACGAAAATTAAAAAGTCTGGGCATAGATGCAATAATTCCTGTTCCTATGTACAAAAATAAAGAAATATTAAGAGGCTATAACCAGGCGGAGATACTAGCAAGAAAAATTTCAGACAAAACAGGTATACCAATTTATTCAAAAGTGATAACAAGAAAACGCAATACTACGCCTATGAAAGAACTTGATTCCCGCGGACGCCGCATTAATTTGAAAAGGGCTTTTAATATATCAAAAAATGATGTAAAATTTAAATGCATACTAATTATAGATGATATATATACAACTGGAAGTACAATTGATGAAATCGCCCATGAGTTTATGATTGCAGGAGTGCAGAGTAGTTTTTTTCTTACTTTGGCTATTGGAAAAACTATTTAATTATATTCGGAGGTTACTTTATGAACTTACGGAATTGCTCAAGATGCGGTAAAATGTTCAACTATGTACAGGGTCCAAATATCTGCGACCAGTGTAAAAAAGCAATCGAAGAAGAATTTCAGAATGTCAAGAAGTATATCATGGAAAATCCTTGTGCCGGGATACCTGAAATTATCAAAGAATGCAATGTTACACAGAAGCAGATACAACAGTGGGTTCGAGAGGAAAGATTGGAGTTTTCTAAAGATTCTCCAATAAAACTTACTTGTGAAAAGTGTGGTGCTACTATACTTACAGGAAGATTTTGCTCGAACTGTAAAGAAAAAATGGCGGATAATCTTAGCGATACAGTTGCTAAGAAAAAGAGTCTTATGCAGCAGATTGCTGCTAAAAGTGATCCAAAGTCTGGTATGCGCTTCCTGGATGTTTGAGGAGCAAAAATGTTAGATGAAGAGAAAGTCATTTTAATGACAAAAATGACTGCATTTATAGATCATGAGGGTAAGGAAAACGATGCGATAAATTCATATTTTAGGAGTGATTATGTTGGGTTTAACGTAATCAAGTCTTTAATAAGTGCAACTATTGTATTTGTTGTTTTTCTTGCCACTTATGTTCTGTGTAAATTTGAAGAGTTTTTATCAAATCTCTACAATACCGAAAATTTACTTGCTGAAGGCAGGAGGTGGCTGATATATTACCTCCTGCTTGTTGGCGTGTATTGTCTTGCATCATATGTCATTTATTCATATAGGTATTCCAAAATGCGTAAAAATATGAAGGCATATTATGGAAACTTAAAAAAATTAGCTAGAATGTATGAGAAAAAGGACTGATAATATGACTTCACTTTTAGAATTGAAACAATACATAATCAGATTTTACACCAAAAATGAAGCTTACCTGGGATATATTTGGAAATTTGTAGTAGCTATTATAAGTATAGCAATCATAAATAATAAGCTGGGTTATATGCAGGCACTTAATAATATTGCCATTGTACTGATGGCGTCTTTATTGTGTGCAATACTCCCGGCTAATTTTATTGTTTTTATTTCAGCTGTTTTTATTTTGGGACATCTTTATTCATTATCTATTGAGAGTGCACTTATTGCGGGGATTGTTTTTCTGCTTATGTTTCTCTTATATTTCAGATTTTCACCTAAAGATACCTTGGCAGTGCTTTTGACACCGGTGTTTTTCTTCCTTAAAATTCCGTATGTTATGCCACTTGCCATGGGATTATTGGGATTGCCTACATCAATTGTTTCCGTTTCATTTGGACTCGTAATCGCGTATATGATCACATTTTTTTCCGGAAATACAAGTGTGACGCTTCTTAGCAGTGATGTAGAAGAAACTACCAATCAGTTTTCACAGATTATAAGCGGGCTGTTTGGTGATAAAGCAATGCTTGTCATGATTATTTCATTTTGTATTACATTGTTACTTGTTTATGTTATTCGGAGATCTTCTGCTGACTATTCATGGAAAATAGCAATTCTTTCAGGTGCTATTAGCCTTATTGTTTGTATTTTGGTAGGTGATCTGGTCTGTGAAACTCAGATTTCTTTGTTTGGTGTGATAGTTGGAACAGTAATTTCAGCTGTTTTAATGCTTGGTGTCGAGTTCTTTGCTTTTAATGTTGATTACAGCAGAACTGAAAAGGTTCAATTTGAAGATGACGAATACTATTATTATGTAAAGGCTGTTCCGAAGGTTACAGTAGCAACTCCTGAACGCAGAGTTAAGAGAATAAATCGCGCTAAAGAAAAACGTAGATAATATAAGGGATTAATATGCAACAGATTGATTTTCTTTTTGATTTTAACAGAACTACCCTGCATATGCCCACTATTAGGTTTTTTGATGTTTTAGAGATATTCATCATTGCTTTTTTAGTGTACAACATATTGGTCTGGGCAAAGGATACAAGACTGTGGTCTCTGCTTAAAGGGGTCATAGTTATTGTTGTATTCATACTTATTGCTGCGATTTTTAATATGACAACAATCTTGTGGATTGTTGAGAAAGTTGTTGGAATTGCAATCACTGCAATGGTTGTCATTCTGCAGCCTGAACTTAGAAAAGCATTGGAAGAACTTGGACGAAAAAATTTCTTTTCAAATGTCTTTTCATTAGGAGATGCAAAGACGGAGGAAAGATTTTCAGATAAGACATTAAATGAAATTACAAGAGCCTGTGTGGAAATGGCAAAAGTGAAAACAGGTGCGCTTATTGTTATCGAACAGAGCCATCCGTTGACAGAATTTGAACGTACAGGAATTGATGTTGATGGAATAGTAACAAGTCAATTGCTTATAAATATCTTTGAGCATAACACACCACTTCATGATGGTGCAGTAATAATCAGAGGAAACAGAATTACATCAGCTACCTGTTATCTTCCACTTTCAGATAATATGGGAATCGGAAAAGAACTTGGAACAAGACATCGTGCTGGTATAGGCGTTTCAGAGGCAACAGATTCACTTACAATTATAGTTTCTGAGGAAACTGGTAAGATTAGTGTAGCCTATGAAGGTGAGCTTGAAAGAGCAGTTGATAGTGACAGACTTCGTGAGAGACTAAGATTAATTCAGAATAAACATAGGACAGAAGTGCCGGTAAAACACTTTGCCAGAAAGGCCAGGATAAAGAAATGAAGAAGATAATGGCCAATTGGGGATTAAAGCTGGCTTCGCTTATTTTTGCAATTATAGTCTGGTTTTTAGTAACAAATATAAATGATCCTATTACTTCAGTAAGATATACAAATATACCTGTTACTATAAAAAATGGTAATCTTATTACAGATAAAGGTCAGGTATATACGGTACTTGATGGAAGCGATACAATAAGCTCTGTTACTATATATGCTCCCAGGGGAGTTATTGATTCTCTCAGTCAGAGTAATGTTGTAGCTACAGCAGATATACAGGAATTATCAAGCCTGAATACTATCAGCATTAATGTAACTACAAATAAATATAGTGACAAGATTGAGAACATTGTTTTGAGCTCAGATGTTGTAAAGCTTAATGTTGAGCGTAAAGCAAGCAAGGGTATGGCTATATCTGCAACTACATCAGGCACACTTACAGATGGATACGTGGTTGGAGATATTACGACAGAGCAAAATATGGTACGCCTAAGTGGTCCTGAGTCATTTGTGAATAAGATTGCAAAGGCATCAGTTGATGTCGATGTTACAGGATTTACATCTAACATTGGTACCGATGCAGATATTGTATTGTATGATTCGGATGGAAATGTTTTAGATGCAGCTTCCTCCGGCGTATCGATGAATATCAAGACAGTAAGGGTTAATGTTCAGATACTTCAGACTAAATATGTGCCTGTAAGTTACACAATAACCGGCGAACCAGCTGCTGGATATGCTCTTACAGGAGAAGTTGAAAGTACACCTGAACAAATATTAGTTGCAGGAAGAAGTAGTGCAATTTCATCAATAAATGAGATTGTGGTGGAAGATGAGCTTCTTGATGTAACAGGAATGACAGGTAATCTTGTTTGTACAGTTGATATAACCAAGAGCCTACCAAGCGGAGTTACTCTCGGCGATAGTGACTTTAATGGAACAGCTTCTATTGTTGTGCATATTGAGCCACTTATTGACAGTGTATATGATGTAAGTATCAGGAATATCGGGATAACTAATTCTTTGGAAGGATATAAAATCAGCATCGATGACACTGAATACGAAACAGTTTCATTAACTGTTCAGGGCTTAAAGGCAAATCTGGATTTGATAGATGCCGGCAACATTATGGGAGAAGTTGATGTTAATAAGTTACTTGAAAATAATGGCATTACCGAACTTAGCGAAGGAACTTACAGCGCTGAAGTGAATTTTAATCTTCCTTCAGGTGTTAGTATTAGGACACCGGTATATGTCTACGTAAATGTTGAGAAAAATAATTAGTGAGGTTTTTGTAATGAGCAGAATGTTTGGAACTGATGGCGTAAGAGGTGTGGCAAATGATGAACTTACACCAATGCTTGCAATGCAGCTTGGTCAGGCAGGGGCTTATGTATTATCTAAAGAGGTAAATCATAGACCAACAATCATGGTTGGATGTGATACCAGACTTTCAGGTGATATGCTTGCAAGTGCGCTGATGGCAGGAGCATGTTCCGTAGGCGCAGATGTAGTAAATGTCGGTGTTATTCCTACTCCTGGAGTAGCATATCTTACCAAAAAGTATAGAGTGGATGCTGGAGTTGTAATATCTGCTTCTCATAATCCTATGGAGTTTAATGGAATTAAGTTTTTTGATGCAAATGGATATAAGCTTCCGGATGCTTTAGAGGATGAAATTGAGGAACTTATAAAGAACAATATGGAAGGTGTGAAGATGCCTACAGGAGCAGGAGTGGGCAGAATAAAGAATCGCACAGATGCTAAAGAGGAATACATTAATCATAATTTAAACGCAGTTGATATAAGCTTAATTGGGATGAAAATTGTAATTGATTGTGCCGAAGGGGCATCGTATTATACTTCCGTTGAGGCTATAAGACAATTAGGGGCAGAAGTTGTTGTAATACACAATAATCCTGATGGAACAAATATTAACTCAGGTTGCGGATCAACTCATATGGAAGAACTGATGGGAAGGGTTGTAACTGAGAAAGCTGATATTGGACTAGCGTTTGATGGTGATGCAGACAGATTTTTGGCTGTTGATGAAAATGGAAAAATGGTTGACGGCGATGAAATCATGGCCATTATCGGCAAGTATATGAAAGAAAAAGGTAAGCTTGCTAAAAATACTATAGTTGCGACGGTTATGAGCAATCTTGGATTCTTTAAAATGGCTGAAAGAGAAGGAATACAGGTAGATAAGACCAAGGTTGGTGACAGATATGTACTGGAACATATGAAGAAAATTGGTGCAAACCTTGGCGGTGAACAGTCTGGACATATTATTTTCCTTGATGATAATACAACAGGTGATGGACTTTTATCAGCACTTCATTTACTTGAAGTAATGGTTAATACTAAGAAACCATTATCTGAGCTTGCTAAGGTTATGGAGGTTATGCCTCAGGCGCTTGTGAATGCACATGTTCCTACACACAAGAAGGATTCATTTATGGAATATCCTGAAATTTCTGAGGCAATCAGCAAGTTGGAAAAAGAGTTTGCAGGAGATGGAAGGGTGTTGATAAGACCTTCAGGAACAGAACCGTTGGTAAGGGTAATGATTGAAGGAAAAGATCAGACAAAGATAGAAGAAGAAGCAAAAAAACTCGCCAAGCTAATCGAGGAGGTTATGCTCTAATGGTAAGCCAAAAAGTTGTAATAACAAATCCAACAGGTCTTCATCTTCGACCTGCGGGGAATTTATGTAAGGTGGCAATGAATTATAAGTCTCATATCACATTTAGCTACGGTGATAATATTGCTAATGCTAAGAGCGTATTGAGTGTTTTGGGAGCATGCATTAAATGTGGAGATGAACTGGTCTTCAAATGTGAAGGACCAGATGAAGAAGAAGCTATGGAGGCTTTGATAAGCGCAATTGAAAGTGGCTTGGGAGAGTAATTTTGTTTTTGCGCGAGATAATAAAACGGAGTTAGAGAGGATAAAAACGTATGAAGAGAATTAAAGCACTATTTTTTGCAGGTGCTATTGCATTATCACTTCTTGGATGTGGAAGTTCAGATGATGATGCTGTTGTAGGACTTAGTATAGAAAAGTTGGAAGAAATTGAGCCTGTAGCTCAGGAGACTACTGAAGCTCAGGCTGAAGCAACAGTTGAGGAAAGTGATCAGGACCAGCCACCTCGTGAGGGAATGGTAAGAAGTTATTTTACTAATGAATGGGTAGATGAGAGTGTTAATGAGAACAGACCCTTAGCTGTAATGTATCCTATAAATAAAGAGGCTCAGCCACAGTATGGTCTTAGCAATGTTGCTGTCTTTTACGAGATAATGGAAGAAGGAAGTATGAGTCGCCAGATGGGTATTCTTGAAGACTGGCAGAATCTTGACAGAATCGGAAATATCAGAAGTATTCGTGATTACTTTATTTATGCAGCCCTTGAATATGATCCGATTATTGTACATTTTGGAGGACCTGAACTTTATGTAAGCGGAGTACTTACAGGAAAGAACAGACCAAATGGTGTTGATGATGTTGATAATTTGAACGGTGTAGGTGGCAAGGCCATGGGATCTGACTATGGCGCTTTCTTTAGAGTTCCTGAGGGAAGTACATCAGAGCATACAGCATTTACTGATGGTTCTCATGTTCTTTCTGCAATTGATAAAGCGGGATTTTCTCTAACACATAGAGATTATTTTGAGGGAGAGTCACACTTTAACTTTACAGGGTATACAAATCCCAATACACTTGATTCTTATACAGATGCAGTCCCGGCAACTGAAATTGATATGTCTGGATGTTACCCTGTTACAAAATCTGCGCTTAGTTATGATGCCGAGAAGGAAGTATATCTTAAGACTCTTTACGGATCTGCACAGAAAGATGCAGTTACAGGTGAGCAACTTGCATTTACAAATGTAATTATCCAGAGAACTTACCATGAGGTAAGAGACAGCAATGGATATCTTGCATATCAGATGCATGATAAGACAAGAGATGGCTACTATATCACTAAGGGTAAAATGATTCATATTACATGGGAAAAGACTGCAGACTATTTACCTACTACATATTATGATGATAATGGTCAGGAAATAACTCTTAATACAGGAAAGACAATGATATTTGTCATTCAGGAAAAAGGTGGTTCATTCTCAAGCTTTGAAGTGGACGGTGTAACATACAAGGATTAATCGGTAACAAATTTGGCGGACGGCATACAAGCCGTCCGTTTTATGGTAGAATAGATAATTGCAGGCAAAAGTCTGCAATTTTTAAAAGTATAGTAAGTGAAACGTATTAATATACTAGTATGAAAGGAAATATCGATGGAAAAGATTATAGTAACCGGATGTAATGGACAGCTTGGCAGGGCAATAAACAAAGAACTTGCAGGGAATAACAGATATGAAATTATTAATTCAGATGTGTTTGAAGGAGAAGGAATAACTCCTCTTGATATTACAAATGTTGATGCTGTGGTAGAACTTGCAAGAAAAGTCAGGCCGTCTGCAATTATCAACTGTGCAGCATATACTGCAGTTGACAAGCAGGAATCAGATATTGATCTTTCATATAAAATAAATGCAATTGGCCCAAGGAACCTTGCTATAGCAGCAAATGAAGTTGGTGCTAAGCTTGTGCATGTATCTACAGATTATGTTTTTGAAGGAAATGGAACAAAGCCTTATATAGAATTTGATAAAACCGGACCAGTAAGTGTTTATGGAAAGACTAAGCTTGCCGGCGAAGAATTTGTTAAAGCATTTTCAGATAGGTATTTTATTGTCAGAACGGCATGGCTTTATGGAGATGGCAAGAACTTTGTTAAGACAATGCTTGGTTTATCAGAAAAGTATGATGAAGTAAGTGTGGTAAATGATCAGCTTGGAACTCCTACAAGTGCAAAAGAACTTGCTAAGGCAATTGCATTTCTTTTCCCAACTGATAATTATGGTGTGTTCCATGGGACATGCGAGGGATCAACTAACTGGGCTGATTTTACTGATGAGATTTTTAGGATTGCCGGAAAGAGTACCAGGGTAAATCATGTGACAACAAAAGAATATCTTGAAAAGAATCCTCAGGCAGCACCAAGACCTGCTTATAGTATTCTTGAAAATTATATGTTAAAGCTCACATCTGATTATATGTTTGCAGATTGGCATGATGCAATTAAGGACTATTTGAAAGATATTATTTGAAAAAAATTGGTTAGATAATGAGAGGTTTTTATGCAGTTTGCATATGATTTATTAAGTAACAGAATATTGATTTCAGCTTTTTTTGGATGGCTTTGCGCGCAGCTTTTAAAAACAATTATCTATGTTCTTGTTAATAAGAATTTTAATCCTGAAAGGCTTATGGGAGATGGTGGAATGCCAAGCTCACATTCTGCCACTGTAATGGCGCTAGTTACTGCATGTTGTATATATTACGGAGCATCAAGCTTTGAATTTGCTATTTCAGGAGTTATGGCGCTAATTGTAATGCATGATGCTATGGGTGTAAGACGTGAGACTGGAATACAGGCTAAGGTTATCAATAATATGATGGATTGGTTTCAGGAGCTTGACAGTGATATTCCTGTCGAAGAAAAGTTAAAAGAGTTTGTAGGACATACACCATTGCAGGTCCTTTTTGGGGCTATTCTTGGGATTATTGTCGGTTTTATCGTTTGCAATGTTATTTGATTTATTCGCTAATAGGCGTCAAAAGAATTTGTCGTTTACTATAGAAAGCTGAAATTAAATATTCTGAACTTTTTTTGTGCGGTAAATAATTAGTGACAGAGGGGCTTGGTTTATATGTTATCAGTAATGCTTATTTGGCTGTACGTTATTGCTACAACTTATCTTGTCGGATATGCATGTACAAATATGTTTACAGCTTTGGAATGCATGCATCTACACAAGGTGAAGGGGAGTAAAAAGTACAGTGTCCATTTCCAGGAGAGTTATATCATAGTCGGACTTGTTGTTAATACTGTTTATGCACAAATTTTCAGTCTTTTGTCGGGTGTCGGTCTTTGGGCAAATTTAATAATGATTGGAATCTGCATAATAATAGCAGTATATTACAGGGAAGAATTATTTGAATCAGGCATAAATTTGGCGCGTATGCTTTTTGGAAAAAGAAATTGGATTTATTATACTCTGGTTTTTCTTTTTATGGCATATGGAACTTCTCATGGAATAATGCATTATGATTCAGATCTTTATCATGCTCAGGCAATCCATTGGATTGAAGAATATGGTGTAATTAAGGGACTTGGTAATTTGCATGTGAGGCTGGCGTATAATAGTTCATCATTTGCTCTTTCTGCCCTATATAGCATGAGGTTTCTTACGGGCAGATCCTTCCATGTAATGGCTGGTTTTTTTGCGCTACTTCTTGCATGGCAATGCCTGGATCTAAAAAATATTCTGCGCCGCGGACATCCTGTTATTTCTGATTTTGCCAGAATCATGGCAATATATTATCTATTTACAATTTATGATGAAATGGTTGCTCCGGCTTCTGATTATTTTTTGTCTACAATTGTGTTTTATGTGATAATTCATTGGCTTGACATGAATGTTAGGCATGAGCGATCATATGTACCTTATATTATGCTTGCGCTTGTGGGTGTATATGCTGTAACGATAAAACTGTCAGCAGCACCTATGGTTTTGCTTTCGATAATACCAATATACAAGTTGTTTCATGAAAAAGATCGCTATAAGCTGAAAGCTTTTTTGATATCGGTTATTATGGCATTTATTATTGTAATTCCGTTTTTTATCAGAAATATTCTTATATCAGGGTGGTTATTGTATCCTGTAACAAGTTTGGATTTCTTTAATTTTATTTGGGAAATACCCAAAGGGCTTGCTTCATATGATGCAATGGAGATAAAGACCTACGGAAGAGGTTATACAGATGTAGCAGCATATAATGATGTTCCGTTTAGTGAATGGATAGTGAAATGGTTCAGCGGTATCGGTGGATTTAATAAGATAATGCTGATACTGGATATAGTGGCAATATTGGTATATATTGTTTGCCTCATATATTTTCTTGTGGCTGTTATAGGTAGAAATAGCAAATATAATGAGAAACTTTCAAATAGTAAGGTGTTTAATATAAATCATCGCAGTATGCTGAGCTTTGCTGATTTTTTGACTATTAGCGGAACAATGATATTGTGTCTTTGCTTTTGGCTGTTTAGTGCACCACTCATAAGGTATGGAGAAGTGTATGTTTGTCTGACATTCACTATAGTGTTTGGAAGACTGTTGATATTGGTGTTTCATAGATTTGAGAATGAAAATAAGATATTAAAGAGTGGACTAAAATTGTTTTGCTGTCTTTTGATTCTTTGGATGGGGTATAAGATTGCAAGATTGGGAATGTACGATATTCCCAGGTTTAATGCGTTGAACCTGATTGTTCAACAGGATTATGGAGAGTATGAGGTTAATACATATAAATTAGATGGAGTTACATTCTATTATCCGGTTGAAGGAGATAGGGTTGGATATTATCCATTTCCTTCGTCGCCTGAGGATATGACCGGAAAAATAAAGCTAATGGGAAGTGAAATTAAAAACGGTATAATGTCAACTAATTAACGAAAAAGAAATCTAAAATTTAAATTAAAATAATGAAAATAGTCTTAAAAACTGCGGAAATACAGTAATTTTGTAAAGAAATAAAGTATCATAAATATAGAGGCTTTTGAAATAAACTCTAAAGAGGATACTTTATGAAAAGAATAATAAATCTTGTATTATCTCTTATTTTGGCAGGATTGTTTCTTTTTCCATTAAGTGTTGAGGCATCCAGTGAAGGAGATGTTCTTGACTTGATAAATGAGTATAGGGCTTCAGCCGGACTTGATGCTGTGACAATGGATGATGAATTAAACGGGGTCGCAGCGATAAGGGCAGAAGAGTGTTCTCAAAAATTTTCGCATACAAGGCCAAATGGTCAGGCATGGTACACGGTATCGAAACTGACTAATGGTGAAAATCTTGCACATGCTGTTAATTATAATCAGCAGAAGCCGGAAAATGTTGTTTATGCCTGGATGCTTAGTCCAAAGCATAGTGCAAACGTGCTCAGAAGTAATTTTAGTTTGGTTGGAATTGCATATTATTGTAATGACGAAGGTGAGACATTTATAGCCTGCGAATTTAGATAAAAAATGGGATGTCGCTAAAGCGACATCCCATTTTATCTTTCAGCTCTAATAGGATTGTTGAGGAAGTCCTCATATGCGAGACGTATTCCGTCATCAAGTTCGGTAGTATAGGTCCATCCAAGTTTTTTTGCCTTGGAAACATCAAGGAGTTTTCTTGGCGTTCCGTTTGGCTTTGTGGGATCCCAACGGATTTCTCCGGTATATCCGATGATAGAAGCAACCTTTTCTGTGAGCTCTTTAATTGTGAGCTCTTTTCCTGTACCTGCGTTGACAGTCTCATCTCCACTGTAATTGTTCATAAGGAATACGCAGAGATTTGCAAGGTCATCTACATAAAGAAATTCACGCAGCGGACTTCCATCACCCCAACATGTAACATACGGCAGATTCTGCTCTTTTGCTTCATGGAAACGTCTGATAAGAGCAGGAAGAACGTGTGAATGTGTAGGATGATAATTATCATTTGGTCCATACAGGTTAGTTGGCATTACTGAGATGTAATCTGTACCGTACTGCTTGTTCAGGAATTCACAGTATTTAAGACCTGATATTTTTGCAAGTGCATAGGCTTCGTTAGTTTTTTCAAGTTCAGAAGTTAAAAGACAGTTTTCCTTCATGGGCTGAGGAGCCATTCTCGGGTAAATACAGGATGAACCAAGGAATTCAACCTTTTTGCATCCGTTCTGCCATGCTGAATGAATAACATTCATCTCAAGAATCATGTTCTCATACATGAAATCGGCAAGTGCCTCGGAATTACCCATAATGCCGCCAACTTTAGCAGCAGCAAGAAATACATATTCGGGTTTTTCTTCAGCAAAAAACTTTTCAACCTGGTCCTGTCTTGTAAGATCAAGCTCTTTATGAGTGCGGGTAATGATATTGTCATAACCCTGCTTTTTTAATTCACGTACAATTGCTGAACCAACCATTCCTCTGTGGCCGGCAACATAAATTTTGGAATTCTTTTCCATTGATGGTGCCTCCTAATTATTTATCAATACCTTTTTCAAGAAATTCAGCAAGATTAAATTTAACATGCTCATTTGCTCTTTCAACGGCAACCTTTTTCATGTCGTGTTCAACCATTATTCTTACAAGGTCTTCGAAAGAAGTGGTCTGAGGATTCCAGTGGAGTTTTTCCTTAGCTTTACTTGGATCGCCCCAAAGGTTTACAACGTCTGTAGGCCTGTAGAAATCAGGCGAAACTTCTATTAGAACCTTGCCTGTATTTTTGTCATATCCCTTTTCATCTGCCCCTTCGCCTTTGAATTCAAGCTCAATTCCGGCATAGTGGAAAGCAAGGGTAGCAAATTCACGTACAGAATGCTGTACTCCTGTTGCAATTACGAAATCTTCAGGCTTGTCATTCTGAAGAATAAGCCACATACATTCAACATAATCTTTTGCATAACCCCAGTCACGAAGGCTTGAAAGGTTACCGAGATAAAGTTTATCCTGCTTGCCCTGAGCAATTCTGGAAGCGGCAAGAGTGATTTTACGAGTTACGAATGTTTCGCCTCTTCTTTCAGATTCATGGTTGAAAAGTATACCTGAACAACAGAACATGTTGTAGGCTTCTCTGTATTCTTTTATAATCCAGTAACCATAGAGTTTGGCTACAGCATATGGGCTATATGGATGGAAAGGAGTGTTTTCGTTCTGAGGAACCTCTTCAACCTTACCATAAAGCTCAGAAGTAGAAGCCTGGTAAATACGGCATGTATCAGCAAGTCCTGAAAGTCTTACTGCTTCAAGAATCCTTGTTACGCCGACAGCGTCTACGTCAGCAGTGAATTCAGGAGCATCAAAAGAAACCTGAACATGTGACTGCGCAGCAAGGTTGTAGATTTCATCGGGACGAACTTTAGAAACAAGTCCCATGATACTCATGGAATCACCAAGATCACCATAGTGAAGGTGGAAGTTAGGATGTCCTTCAAGGTGAGCAATTCTTTCCCTGTAGTCTACGGATGATCTACGTATTATGCCGTGTACATCATATCCCTTTTCAAGAAGAAACTCTGCAAGATATGATCCGTCCTGTCCGGTTATACCGGTAATAAGTGCTTTTTTAGCCATATAATAACCTCTCATTAATTGAAAACAAGTTTATTTGCATATTTCTCAACTATTATATTTGTTTAAAAAAATGATTTAAATTCACTTTCTTGATTTTAATTTGCATTATATTGACAGTGTATTTATACTAGGCTTGTAAAGAATTAAAAATCATAAAGGTGACATATTATGAAACAACAGTTATTTCAGGGAGAATATGTATCTTCAGACAGAATGTTATATACACCTTCTGAATTTGCAAGATCAAATCTTATATACCTCCAGGAAATAGGCAGCCTCAAAGCCCGTAAGACTCACACAAGTAAAAGACAGAATCTTGATTCATTCTTGTTTTTTTATGTAAGTGAAGGCAGCGGAGTTCTGGATTATGAAGGAAAAGAGTATAAGGTGGGAGCAGGTGACTGTGTATTTATAAACTGTAAGAATCTATATTCACACAAGACCAGTGATAATTTGTGGACGCTTAATTGGATACATTTTAACGGTGAGAGTATGCTGCCTATATATCTAAAATATGTTGAGCGAGGTGGACAGCCTGTTTTTTATGCGAAGGAACAGTTTGAAAAAACAGGGATATGGACAGATATTAACAGCGTGGCAAGGTCGTCGGATTATATCAGGGATATAAAAATAAACGAGCATTTATCCAGACTTGTTACTTTTCTTATGAATTACAGTTGGAATCCTGATGAGGCAAAGGTGTCAAATACGTTAAAGACTGCATCTGCTCTCAAGGACTATATGGATACGCATTATCAGGAAAAAATAACGCTAGATAAGCTGGCGGATATTTTTCTTATAAATAAATATACACTTTCGCGTGGGTTTAAGGAACAGTATGGCACATCGATAATCAATTATCTGCTTATTACAAGGATAACTCATGCAAAACAGATGCTTAGATTTACTGATGATACGGTGGAAGAGATTGGAAATAGCTGTGGAATAACACCCCTGTACTATTTTTCGAGGATATTTAAACAAATTGAGGGAGTAAGCCCATTGGAATACCGGCAGCAGTGGAAGTAAATTGTTACTATTTAGTCAGCAGCCAGCACTACGCTGCTGGCTGCGTAAGAAAGTGATTCAAGTGGCAATTTTGCCCATCGCGAAGCGATTTAATTGCAAAATTGCATAGTTACTGGTCAGGAACTGAACAGTAACAGTAAATTGATTGAAAGAACTGTACAATAAGTGTAAAATACTTGTTAGTATTGGGATTTTATGCCCAAAATACCCGGGGAGATTTAGGTATGAAACTAATTAGTGTGATAGTCCCCTGTTATAATGAGCAGGAGAATATAAATGATTTTTATTATGAACTTATGAAAAATGAAGCTTATTTCAAAGCTCAGGATGTTGATTTTGAAATTCTTTTTGTCAATGATGGTTCTAAGGATAAGACTTCAGATGTTGTTAAAGAACTTCATGAGAGAGATAACAGAGCGCATTTAATCAGTTTTTCCAGAAACTTTGGAAAAGAATCAGGAATTTATGCAGGTCTTCAGAAAGCAAAAGGAGATTATGTAGTTGTCATGGACTGTGATCTTCAGGACCCGCCGGCTCTTTTACCTGAAATGTATGAGGCTATTACAAAAGAGGGATACGACAGTGTTGCGACAAGGAGAGTAACCAGAAAGGGTGAACCTCCGATCAGATCTTTTTTTGCAAGAATGTTCTACAGGCTTATCAATAGGATGTCAAAGACTGAAATTGTTGATGGAGCAAGAGATTACAGGTTGATGACCAGGCAGTTTGTTGATGCTATTTTATCGCTTGAGGAATACAACCGTTTTTCAAAGGGAATTTTTGGATGGGTTGGATTTAATAATAAATGGATTGAATTTGAAAATGTTGAGAGACAAAAGGGCGAAAGCAAGTGGTCATTTTGGAAGCTCTTTATTTATGCTCTTGATGGCATAATGGCATTTTCAACTGTTCCTTTGGCATTTGCCTCTGTAATGGGAGTTCTTTTCTGTCTTCTGGCTTTTATTTTCATTATATTCATAATTGTGAGAAAGCTGATCTACGGTGATCCGACAAGTGGATGGCCTTCACTTGTTTGTATTATTTCGCTGGTTAGTGGTGTACAGCTTTTTTGCCTGGGTATAGTCGGACAATATTTGTCCAAGACTTATCTTGAAGTTAAGAAAAGACCTATGTATATAGTAAAAGAGGAAGTGTAAATGGTTAGTATTGTTGTGCCTGTTTATAATGCTTCTTCGTATATTTCCGAGACAATCAGTATGGTGAGCGCTCAGACTTATAAGGACTGGGAGCTTATACTGGTGGATGATGCGTCGACTGACGGAAGTGCCAACATTATAGAAAAAATAATTGAGAAGCAGGGTAAAAGGATCAGACTCATCAGGAAAAATGTAAATGAAGGGGCAGCAGCTGCCAGAAACACCGGAATTGACGCAAGCAGCGGAAAATATATTGCCTTTCTTGATGCTGATGACGTATGGAAGCCTGATAAGCTTGAAAAACAGATTGCATTTATGGAGAAAAATGATGCAGCTTTTTCTTTTCATGCCTATGAGTTTGGCGATGAAAAAGCAAATCCCACAGGGAAAATAGTTACTGTGCCAAAGACACTTAGCTTTAAAGAGGCTCTTTCAAGGACAATTATATTTACTACAACAGTTATGTTTGATACGGAAAAAATTGATATGGAAATTATCCATATGCCTCAGGTTCCAAGTGAGGATACTGCAACCTGGTGGAGAATATTAAAAAGCGGTTATGTGGCTTATGGTCTCAATGAGAATCTTGCAATTTACAGAAGACCTGCCAAATCATTATCATCCAATAAATTTGTTGCGGTTGAAAGAATATGGTTTTTATATAGAAATATTGCAAATTTGTCTGTACCGGCTTCATTGTTTTATTTTTGCGGTTGGGCTGTAAGGGCAACTCTTAGAAGGTTGTGAGATGATTGCAGATTAGACAGAAAATCTTGAAAACAAATCAGAAGTAATTTTTGAAAACAGTAGATTGTCCTAAGGAATCTACCGCTAACGGTACCCCCTTAGGACCAATGATAGTGTCAAATGATCTATGAAAAAACTGGGTATAAAAAATAGGCTCAGATGAACCTTGAAAATTGCAGATATATAGGTTGAGGTAGCCGGACGCCACCCTTGACAGCACAAAAAATAACTGCTGACGGTAAATCACCG
>JAFSQI010000122.1 GCA_017446685.1 Butyrivibrio sp. | reverse complement strand
CTCCTTTCATATTAGCTAATTTAATTATAACATAAATTAGCTAATATTCAATCATGTAGTTTTTAAGATTCAGTAAACAATAGAGTTCTTATTTAGGACTTCGTGTACCATTCCGAGCACCGCCGCTGGCGTTGGTCTCCCCATCTCCTGAGACCACTTGCCCCTGCAGCCTGTGGGCTGCTTAAAACGGGGCAGAAAGCGGAATATCGAAGTCCCCTTTGCCAATCGGTTCCCCAGGGAACCCCTTTTTTCTCCAGCTGCAGTTTCATATTCCCCTTTCTTTTATTTGTCTTCCTAAGTCCCTTGCTCATCGGTTTGCTAATGGGCACGATAACTGCCTCCCTCCTGAATGCAAGGGTCGCTCCTTAATTCTCCCTCGCTGCGCTCAGTCCGATTACCGCTTTTCCCCTTGCATTCATTCCTTCCGACAGTTATTGACTGTGCCACGCAAACCCGATAGATGAGCAAGGAACTCAGTGAGGCAAATTTAAAACAAAGAAAGGAGAAAATTCGATGAAACTACAGCTTCCGAAAAAGAAACGCTCCCCTCCAGAAAAAGCTTCAGAATCTTGTAAAGCAAATTTTTAAGGGCTTTGGCGAGCCTTAACTATCAATCAATCAGTTTAACGAGTAAAGGAGAATTTACCATGATGACAAGAGAAATGATTATCAACGAACTTACAAACAGAGGTTACAACGCAATAGCACAGGACAACACCAAGAACGGAGTTGTTCTTGAAGCAATCGTTATCAAGACAGAGGGTTCTGTAGTTGCACCCGTAATTTATACAGAAGAGCTTATTTCAAGAGCTGAAAAAGACGGATTGAGCCTTGAAGAAGTTGTTTCACGTGTTATTGACACCTACGAAGCACACAAGGACACAACTTTTGATATTGCACAGCTTACAGACAGAGATTTTGTTTTATCTCATATCCGCATTGGCTTACAGAAAGAATCATCAGAGGAACTTATAAAAGGAGCTTCTGAACTTGAGGGAATCGAAAGCTATCTTTATATAGGCGGAGATATGGGAGAAGATGGTTTTTCCATCAAGTTATCGAAGGATTATCTTAAAAATGCTGATGTTTCAGAAGTTGAAGCGTGGGAACACGCAAAGAAAAATACTTTTGCAGATACTCAGATTGAATCTATGGCAAAAGTTTTGTCTGAAATGATGGGAATACCTTATACAGAGGAATTGGAAGAGGCAACACCTTTTTATGTTATCTCTAATACAAAAAAGGTTAAGGGAGCATCTGCAATATGCGATAGAAAGCACCTTGCAGAGTTTACAGAACAGCACCACACAAAGAAATTGCTTGTACTTCCTTCATCTGTGCATGAAATGATAATTCTTCCTTATACAGATGATATGAACATTGATATGTTTTCTGATATGGTTTCTCAGGTTAATGCTACAGAGGTTGCACCTGAGGAAAGGCTGACAGACAGAGCCTATATTTTAGAGTTTTAAGGTCTATATAAATTGATTTTATACGTGGGGAGCTGATAACTCCCCACGGGAAAGGAGCAAGAGCAAATGACTAACGAGCAGATTATTTTTAATAATAGAGTTGAATTGATGGATAAGGGCATTATAAAAGGAACAGGAAATAAAATTACTGTAGAAAATGAAGAGGGTGAGAAATTCGAGCTTGAAGAGCCAGAGCAGATACACACATACGCAGGATGGAAAGCCCTAAACAGACAAGTTAAAAAAGGCGAAAAGTCAATTGCTTCATTTATGATATGGAAGCACACAACAAGAAAACCCAAGGAAAAAGACGAAGAGCCGCAAGAAGCCATGTTTCATACAAAAGCTTTTTGGTTTACAGAGTCGCAGACCGAAGCAATAGCACAATGATTTTTTAGGAAGCTGCCAGCTGGAGCTTCCTAAAAGACTGGGGAGAGCCGAGCCTGACCATCTCCCCAGACCCCTTTCCCATTGCTTGCGGTAGGTTTTCGCCTATCCTGTCAGAAATTGTCTGCCACTACTTACATAAAAGAGATGCTGCAGCCGGCAAGAGTGAGCCTTTAATTTACCTCGTGGATTGTGCCTCCGCTTTTATCCATTTCTGCTGCATTTTTGAGTAATCGTTCCATATTTATTTCACTAAAAAATGGATCTATAGGCTCTATATCTACAATTGAAATATGTTTATATAAAACTCCATTACAATCTATATCAAAAGAAGGAGTGATATTAAAACAGATTCCACCGCCATCATAATCAATAACTTTTATAATTCCTTCCAGTAACTCTGGTTCATTATTCCATAACCACCAAAACTTTACGCTACTGCCCTTTGTGAATTTATTTATATCAAACTTTTGGGAATTATATTTTTCTATTATGTGATTCTTATAGGTTTCAATAGTCATTTTGGATCCTTTAATGTGTTAATTGTCAGTTTTCAGCATTTTTCTTATAGCCTTTGCGCGTTCAGCATAAGCTATATATTTCTTTAGAGTGTTACGACTAACGCTATGTTTTTTCATTAGTTCAGTTTGAGTAATATGTCTATCAGATAAATATAAATCTATATCTACCTTGAGTTCGTCTGTTAGTTTATCCATGCTTCCTTCCTTTCTTCCGCTTTTTTTGGAACTTGCTTTTATGCCGTCTGTGATAGCTTTGGAAATATATTTTCGCTGCTGCTCTGCTCTGTCCAGTTCAACTATAAGAAGCAGCTTTATGATTCCTTCCATCGCTGTTTTGGTCACAAGATCCTGTTTTTCCGCTGTTGTCATCATCTGTTTTATGTAATCTGAGCTGATAGTTGGATTATCTATGAATACTATATTTATACCTCTGTCGAGCCACTCCATATATTTCCTATAGCCGTTTTCCGCTTCACGTGTGAAGCGAGATAAATCTTTGAATACAACTGTATCTCCAGCCTGGAGAATCTTATCAAGCTTCTTGAACTGTGGTCGCTCAGAAAAATTCTTTGCAGATTTTTCTTCTGTAAAATCGATGAGATATTCAATATTGTGGTCTGAAGCGTATTTTTCGAGTGATTTAATCTGTCT
>JAFSQI010000121.1 GCA_017446685.1 Butyrivibrio sp. | reverse complement strand
AATACAAGAACAAGCTTCATTTCAACGTTGTTCAAAGCATTCAGCTTGTTCTTGTATTTTCATCCTATGAATTATCTCCTCGTCCGAGAATTGCACATTTATGTCCACTCATATAATCAGGCTGACGACTGAATTGTAACAAGAAGTTAAAGTAACAATTTTATACCATATATTAACAACAACTGATTAGAAGTATCATAACCGTTGTTTTAAGATTATTATCATAAACTGAATAAATATACGGAGGATTACATGAAAATCAAGACATTTTTATCAGGCATTTTAGTTGCAACAATTTTGGCGGGATGCGCCACAGGAGCAAACACCACAGCTCTCTCAGAAAAGCAGGCAGAATCATCGGCTTCTTTTGATGTTTCCGAAGAATCCGATGCTGAAGCAAGTTCTTCTTCACAAGCTTCTCTTACTCAAACTGAAAATTCAGAAGCTGATTTAAAAGATACACCTGAGGATGACAATGTTCCGCTGAAAGACCTATGCAGTGATTATTTCAGACTTGGCGTAGGAATAAACGGAAGCACTCTCGATAATCAATGTTTAAATATTCCTGAATATATGGAACTTTCAAAGCATCACTTTAACAGCTGTACCATGACCAACCTTATGAAAAGCTGCTACATTCTTGACCAGTTCGGCTCACAGGAAAATATAAAAAATGGAAATGATGAACCTGCTCTTTTCTTTGGTTCAATTGACCCAACACTTGAATGGTGTAAGGAAAATGGCATGCAAATGCGCGGTCATACACTGGTTTGGCATACTCAGGCACCAAATTGGTTCTTTAGAGAAGGTTATTCAGATGATGGTGACTATGTTGACAAAGATACAATGCTTGCCAGAATGGAAAGCTACATCAAACAGCTTGTAACCCATGTACAGGAAGAATATCCCGGTGTCATTTACTGCTGGGATGTGGTAAATGAAGCAGTAGAGCCTGACAGCTATGATCCGGAGAGCTACTTCATGTGCAGAACAAAATGTGGCGATGATCCCAATCCTTGGTATGAAACCATAGGTGAAGATTATGTGGAGATGGCATTTACCTACGCAAGAAAATATGTCGATAGCGACGTAAAACTCTTTTACAATGATTACAACACCTATCAGGTTCCAAAAACTCAGGGAATCTATGATCTTTGCAGTCATTTAAAAGAAAAAGGACTCATAGACGGTATCGGTATGCAGGGATATTGGGGAATTGACTATCCTTCAGATGCTCAAATAAAAACTGCTATCGAGAGATTTGCAGAACTCGGCCTTGAAATTCAGGTCACAGAATTATCCATCGGTGTTTCAGAAGAAACAGATGCTCAATTTGAAAAACAGGCAAAAAGATATGCAGAAGTATTTAAAATGCTTCATGACATGGATGAAGATGCAGGGGGACCTGCAAATATTACCTGCGTAACATTATTTGGTCTTGTCGATCACTACCGCGAGCAAGACACCACAAATACCAGAATCTTTGACAAAGATTATCAGCCAAAAGCTGCTTATTTTGCCATAAAAGACACAATGAAGGATTATTAATAAATTCCTGGCAGAAAGATATTGTTCTGCCGGGAATTTTTTTTGTTACAATTCAGTTGCCAGCCTAATTATATGAGCGGACATAAATGTGCAGTTCTCGGACGAGGAGATAATTCATAAGATGAAAATACAAGAACAAGCTGAATGCTTTGAACAACGTTGAAATGAAGCTTGTTCTT
>JAFSQI010000120.1 GCA_017446685.1 Butyrivibrio sp. | reverse complement strand
GCATGCAAAAAACTAAATATCTGGGTGCTTATGGGCTCATTATATGGCAAAAATATGAAGTTGTTAAGGTGCCAAAACGGAATTTAAATCCGCATTTTATCGATAATTGCTGAAACTGGAATTTACTATTTCATTTAAGTACCCTCTTTTGCAAAAAATCTTAGAGAGGATCATGATTATAAGCAAGAATATGTTGCACGGATATTGGGAACTTCTCAAACCATGTATGCAAGATATGAAAGAGGGGCTAATGAGTTGCCTGTAAGGCATCTGATAGTCTTATGCAAACTCTATAAGATTAGTGCTGATTGGTTACTGGATATAAAATAAAGGGGCTGTCGCACTAAGTAATTTCTTAGTGCGATAGCCCCCTCATATTATCGGCACGCTCATTTTAGCATGTGCCGTCCAATAATACTTCATCCACCAATTCCGCTTCAATAAACTTCAGCACAAATGCCTTAGTATAGCCCCCGTATGGCTGTTTTAAGTGAATTTCATAGCCATGCATATCCATTACCTGTCTGGATACCGATAGTCCAAGTCCGCTTCCTTCGTTCTTGGAACGAGAGTCATCATCTTTTACAAAAGGTTCAAACAATTCTTCTTCGCTCTTTTGAATCTTCTCTCCGGTATCAGCAACTGCAAAATATTCTACGCCGGAAGTTTTCTTGATGATAAAGCCTGCTTTTATCCCGGACTCATTATGTCTTATGATATTAATGATCAGGTTCTCTATAACTCTTTTCAGGTGCAGTTCATCTGAACTGATGTAAAAAGGATCTTCGGGAATATCTATATTTACATCAATTCCGGCCTTTTCAAGATCAGGATAAAATCCCGCAATAACCTCTGTAAGAAGGGCATGAAGATCAACCCTCTTTCTTGTCAGAGTAAAACCCTCGCTTCCTACCCTGACATATTCAAAGAGAATAGTTATCAGCTCAGCCATTCTTTTGGATTTTGCCGCAATTGCAGATAAATACTCATTTCTCTGAGCCTCATCTTTTACCATTCCGTCTGTTATCGCGTTTGCATAACCGCTGATCGTCATGATCGGTGTTCTAAGATCATGAGCAAAATCAGATAGCATGAGATTTCTCCTTGCTTCATAACTCTTCCGCTCTTCAATCCTCTCTTTTTCAAAAATCTCCATCTGCCTTGTGACAATTCTCGCATATATCAATATTCCAACTATGATAGGAAGAACAACAAGAAGCAGTGAAAAGAGAATAAGCAGAATGACCGTAGAAGTCTCCAGAGCGTTAAAAACAAATGCACTGTTACCACTGATCAGTCCCCATATAAAAAACGGAATACTGCCAAGTGACAGTGATGATATTTCCGGTTGTCCCAGCAAAAATCCAATGAATGGAAAAATCAAGCTATTAAAAATAATGGTAAGCATCAGCTCTATAGCAACTACAATTACCATAACAAAAACAAGATGTTTGATTAAAAAGTATTTGAACTTATCCATAATAAGCTATATTCCTCTGATTACTCTTTTTCCATACGATAGCCAAGTCCCCTGACGGTCCTGATATAGGCAGAAGGATCGTCGCAGAGTTTGGATCTGAGTTTACTGATTGCAACCATGATGTTATTGTCTGCAACGACGTAGGTATCGCCCCAGACGTACTCATATATCTTTTCCTTGGTAAAAACTTTTCCCGGATTTTCCATGAATAGTTCCATCATTTTAAGTTCATTTGAAGTAAGCTCAATCTTCTCTCCTTGGCGATATAGGATGCAGGCCTCTGTGTCAAGCTTAAGGTCAAGAAGTTCAATTATCTTACCCGTCTGAGGCTGCAAGTCACCTTTAAGTGCGTGGAACCTCCTAAGATTGGAACGGACTCTGGCCACAGCTTCAAGTGGATTAAAAGGTTTTATCATATAATCATCTGCCCCTAGGTCAAGTCCAAGTATCTTATCAGGATCAGTGTCCCTGGCTGATATGATGATCACAGGGATGTTGTTGTTTTTGCGCATCTCCTTGAGTACATGAAAGCCATCCATTTCCGGCATCATGACATCAAGCAGGCAGAGACTAATGTCTCCGCCCGCCAATATCTTCAAGGCTTCCTTGCCATCCCCTGCTTCTGCTACAGCGTAACCTTCATTTTCCAGATATAATTTTAGTAAGCTTCTGATCTCAGTTTCATCATCAGCAATAAGGATTTTATCCATCAATTATTCTCCTCAGCAATGAGTGTTTTATCTATCAATTATTTCCTCAGCAATGAGTGTTTTATCTATCAATTATTTTCCTCAGCAGCCAGGTTACCATACTCAAGTCTTTCGTATAATGCTGCATTTGTCATATCTCTGTATGGAGTAACATAGAGCACTCCTAATACTCTGGCTGTAAGAAGAGAAAGAATCTCCCATCCAATAAAGGAAAGGTCAAGCACAAATGCTCTCCACTTCTGTCCCTTCATAAGCTCTTTACTCTTTGCAAAAACTTCTTTCTGACTCATGTCGGGATGATCAGCAAGTATATATGGGATCATCCTATATTCATAAGACTTTATGATTCCGGGAATAATCAGCAATAATCCCCAAAGAAATGCGTAAATGGTCATGAAGAAACAAATCTTAACAATATTCAGATAATTATTATCAAAAGCAAATGCTACTTCACTGAACTTGGCTTTTTGATTAAGATTTCTTAGAAAAAAACGTCTACAACCAACTTCAAAAGGATTAACCAGAAATGCCATGAATGCAAGTGCAGATCCAACGCCTACTATTCCAACAAATACTGCAAGAACAGCAAGTACAGCTTTTGCTGCAGATGGAAGTTCAACTTGTTTATTGCCTAAGCTGTGCTCGTTAATGGTATCTTCTGCTGTTTCAGTCATAGTTGTAACTGCAGATGTTTCTCCCCTGTCATTTGCCGGATTTGATCTTCCCCTGCCTGCAACTGATCCTGAAGTTCCTATGACGAGTATTACCAGTACAAGGCTTACCAGAACAGTCTTCCAGTAATTAAACAAAAATGCTTTTTTTCCTTTTTCCTTAAGTTCTTTTCTTGTCCACATATTTTTTCCTCCGTTTATGAATGCGCCAAATATATGCTTGTCATTTGGTGTTGTTATCTTATGAAGCAAGGATAACAGATAAACCTTTCTGCTAATCGAAAAGAACCTTAACAAAACCTTAACGCTTTCATAAACTTAAAATGCAGGGATTTCTGAGTGTTTATGCCCTTCTTTAAAATTATAATTTTGCATTTAACACTTCCAAAGAGGTCCATCCACTTATTTTTTTATTTTCTTTATGACAGATTCAATTGCAGAACTATCAAGAGTCAGGACATTAGAGTTAAAAATAGTTTTTACCAGCCATACAAGAAATACAAAAACGAGTATCGGAATAATACATGCAGTAACGATCATCACCGCCAACGACTCCAAAAGGCTACTTAAAAATGTTGTAATTTTATTTATAGTCTCATTCGTTATAGTGGTAAATTCACTAAATATGCCGCTTGATGAGTCACCCTCGATTTCAAGATCATTATATTCCTCAACTGCTGCATTAACTCTCTCTGCCTGTGTCTGATAAACCATATCCGAAAGCTTTACACTTGCAGGAACAATTATGAAAAAGACAATTCCAAGAAGGGCAATTTTCCCCGCAATTGTGCTCCAGTTCTTTTTCTCAAATATTATTGAACCACACAAAATAATGCATGCCAACGGAATGAGCACGGAAAATGCTATATATCCAGAAATACTTATCATAAACTTCTCAAGATAAAGTGAACTGAGTATCATAAGAAAATACTTGGCAAGTTCAGCAAGCTGCTCAGAAATCGGCGTACACATATCTCCGGGAAGAAGTGATAAAGTTGCAGAAGTAGCTGCCGCACCGCCGGAAAGAGTCATTACTGTGGATATTTTTTCATCTGTCTGCTCAATAGAATGTGTATGATTGTCAGGGTCTGCTGCCCAGGGTGCAATTTTGGTAAAAGAAATTACTGCAATAAGTAAAATAACTGCAACAAGTGACAGTTTCTTAATATTCATTTTCTGTCCTCCACTCAAATCTTACTTCGTAATCTGCTGCCTGTGGGAAATTTTCTATAAAGTTCTTTATAAGGCTTTCAGCCTGCTCATCAGACCTCTCAAGAATCCCGTTTTCTATAGCTTTCTTTTTTGCGGCATCTTCATATTCTGAAAGAGAATTATTATAATCCTCAATTTTAATCGGGTTCCATAAGGAATCCTTTTCTGAGTATACCTTGAACGTATCCTTATCTATTATCACGGTCTGAATACGTGATTTTGGAATCTCAACAGTTAACGTTTTTTCATTGTCATCTTTTTTTACTTCTATTTTATCAAAGTCTATCCCCGCCGTAACTGCGCCATCATAACTATAGGTAAATCCGGATTCTGTGGGAATAATACTTAGTACTTTCTTTTCCTTTGAATATTTTTCCACCTGGGTAAAATAGTACTCCTGAGTAACGAGAAATCCCATATTGGCAAGCCCGTCCTGAAGCACCTTGGTATCCACTGTAATGACAGTTTTATCTTCCTTTTGTACAAGCTCTGCAATTGATGTCTCTTTGGCAGCGCTTTCCTCTTGTGAATCCTTATTCAGATAATCCACTCCCAGAAAAATAATCGCGACTGCGCAAACTGCTATCACTGCAATATAAATCTTATTTTTTACACTTTCCATTTTTCACACTCCCTTATCATTTATGTCACAGCACTAAATAATTATTTTTTCCTCAATTACATTATAATCCAATTAGAAACATATGATTTAAAGCGGTATAATTGTAGCATATCAAAAACCAGTGTTACAATTCAGTCGTCAGCCTGATTATATGAGTGGACATAAATGTGCAATTCTCGGACGAGGAGATAATTCATAGGATGAAAATACAAGAACAAGCTGAATGCTTTGAACAACGTTGAAATGAAGCTTGTTCTTGTATT
>JAFSQI010000119.1 GCA_017446685.1 Butyrivibrio sp. | reverse complement strand
TAATAATATCCACCTCCCTTTCCGGAGGCTATCTTACCACATTTGAGACATTTTCTTTTGTGGTATATTAAGACATTATCAAAAATGACTTATAAAAAAATAAAAAAAATTAAAAAAATGCTTGCATTATCATTTCATGCGTGGTAATATAATTTTCGTCGCTGAGCGAGAGAAACGAAAAGCGACAGAACAATATAATAAATGCACCGCTAGCTCAGTTGGTAGAGCACCTGACTCTTAATCAGGTTGTCCAGGGTTCGAGACCCTGGCGGTGCACTAAAAACCTTCGTGAATATTTACGAAGGTTTTTTATTTAAGTAGCAAATGCTTTTGATATTTATTATAAAAAGAGCTGCGAAATTTTTTCACAGCTCTTTACTAATAAACATTCTTATTAAATTATGTCAAAATTACTCAACCGTCACATCAATTGATGTTCCGATAGTTCCGGCACCCTGAATACCAAAATCTACTGATGCTCCTGGCATTACTGTTGAATTCCAGGACATTGGTGTAATAACGTAATAGTTACCCTGCTCTTCAACATTTACGCACCAGCTTGAATCAATTTTAACTTCATTCTTGCTAACCTTTACAGTCCAGTTATCAACTGTTTCTTTTGAATCATTCTTAACCTTAATAAGTACCTGATATCCTGATCCCCAGTTATTAATTGTATAAGAAACATCTAATCCGTCAGCAACAGGTGTAGGTTCCGGCTGTGGTTCAGGTTCCGGATCGGGCTGTGGCTGAGGTGTAGGCTCAGGATCGTGTTGTGGCTCAGGTGTAGGCTCAGGCTCTGGTTCAGGATCCTGTGATGGGCCAGGTATTTCTTTGCCATTGATAGTTGCAGGTGTTCCATCAACATGCTTCATTATAGCACTGATGATTTCAGGATCACGCCATGTTAATGAATTTCTGTCGATGTACATATGACACTCACCATTTGAACCTGAAGCATCATTATTATATACATTGTTATCCCAAAGAACCATAGCCACATTGCTGTATTTAGCTGCAGTTCCCCAATAATAATCAGCCCACTTCACACGCTCTGACGTATTGTTTCTGTTTGTTGCACTTGTTTCACCAACTACAACAGGAATATTCTTTGATAAAAACTTGGAATTCAAGTCATTAAAGAATGAATCGATGTCATACTTGAGGTTATCATCGAATCTTGTAACAAAGGTATCGCTTGCAAGTGCAAAATAATATGGAATATAAGCATGAACTGAAAGGATAAGTCTGTTACTCGCTGAGTCGCTTGGCATCTTAAAGCCATCAGTCATGCATCCTTCTATTGAAGCATCGTAGCCCGGTACCATAACGCATCTTTCTGCATTATTTCCACCTGTTGATCTGATTGCATCAAGTGCAACCTGATTGTAATCATTGATGCATTCTACCGCTTCACGAATATCATTGCTTGGATTATTTCTTGGGAACCACCATTCCTCACCATGTCCAACAAGTCTAGGTTCATTCATTGTCTCAAATACAAGATGATAGTCATAATTCTTGAATTTATCGGCAATTTGTGTCCAGATAAATTTGAAATATGCCTCCGAACGGCTCTTGTTGGCATTATTAGGATAATAGAAGCATTTTTCTGAGTTGATATCGTGGTGTGAATTGAGGATTACATACATATCGTTTGCTATGCAATAATCAACTACTTCTTTTACCCTGTTCATAACAAAATCAGGAATCTGATAATCTGAACCGGTGGTGTACTGTCCCCATGATACAGGAACACGAATTGTATTGAATCCTGCCTTTGCAATCTCGTCGATAAGTGCCTTTGTTGTAGCAGGATTGCCCCAGTATGTCTCATTCAATGTCGTGCAGGGATAGTTGTAAGCCTGACCAAAAGAATCCAGGCTGTTGCCTATATTCCAACCGACACTCATATCTGAAACTACTTCTGAAGCTGTCTTGTTAGTACCACTTGCGGCACTAACAGTTGTTGCAGGAATCGCTAAAAGAAAAACCAAAAAAGCCAATAAAAATGTAAAACCCCTTTTAATGCATTTTAAATTGTGCATTTTTAAAAACCTCCCAAATTTTTCTGTCGCGACAACTATATAATAGTGTTTTTTTGAACGAATTGTCAATGATTTTTCAACATTTCCGTAATATTTGTGTAATATTACTTAAATTAGCTGCATTTTTTCAGATAATTGACTATATTCTGTCTTTTATGCACTATTTGAATATATTACATAAATAGAGAGAGCAGATTATCAAAAAGACTAATTCCAAACTGTGTCGTTATGATAATTATTACCCAGAACAATATGTACAGCAGCATGCCGGGATTAAGGACGGATACACCAAACCTCTTTCCTTTTTCGACTTCTTCAGCATGATGTTCGAAAACAAATTTCTTATGAAGAACTATCATAAGAATCACTCCGACAATAACCATCAAAAATACGAATATTCCTACAAGTCCCATTACTGCAAAAACTGCCATATGCTGCTCTAAATAAGCCTGGTAAGCTTCTGCGTCACCGCTCATGTAAACATTCATAAATTCACTTACACTAAGTCCATTAAACATAATGAGTGTTAAAAGTGTGCTGAATCCGTTTACGAACATATGAAGAGCAATTGTGTAACCAATTTTGCCTGTTCTGATATAAATAAATGCAAAAAAGATTCCAATTCCTGCTGCATACATGAACTGTGCAAGATTACCGTGATAGAGTCCAAACATCAATCCGGAAATCAGCATTGCAGGCACTTCTCCATAATTAACAATGCGGTCAATAATGAATTTTCTAAATAACAATTCTTCACAAATTGGTGCAATAATCACAACCAGAACAACCTGAACAACGGGAGACATAGCATCAATTGCATCAACCAAAGGATTTACAGATCCCTGACCAGTCAATTTTCCGATTGCATTGTTAAGAACCAGTCCGACACCATTACAACAAAACATTATGGCATAAGTAATAAATATACACGCTATAAAACCACCTACGCCCAGTTTATTTTTCTTTATCTCAAAACTTGGAATACTTCTGACAAAAAGATACATTGCAGGATATAACAGACCTACCCTGATAACGTAATTAAGAATCATATAACCATTTCCGGTCATAGAGCCTGCGCCGAAGATTTTTGCAATTACAACCGTGCAAATTAACATGATAAGAAGATAACCGAAATAAGGTAATAGATATCCAAATCCTATCCTTGAAAATGATGTTTTAGCTCTTGTACTATTTTCCATACAATCCTCCAATTTTTGGCATACTATATTTTGAGTGTTTTTTTAATCAATATAAATAACACATGCCTTTTAATATAAATATTATAATAATTCTGAGAATTGTAGTATATACCATTATTGGCATGAAAAAAACCTATATTTTTCAAATTGAGTGAATTAAACATCATTTTTACACAATTGTCTATAGCAAACGACATAGGCATATATATTCGCTCATATACCTCCTGACAATTGAATAGTTACTATCATCCGGCTTTGCTTCTGGGAATCACATATGGGTCACCTGTTTCCGGATCAGTGATTATAGAGCTCTCCATACCATAAACTTCCTTCATAAGGTCTACAGTAATAATGTCGCCCGGCTTTCCTTCAGCAATCAGCTTACCTTTTTTCATTGCAAAAATATAATCCGCATACCTTATAGAAAGGTTTATGTCATGAAGTATTGCCACAATCGTGGTTTTTCTTGTGCGATTAAGCATTGCAAGGCAATCAAGAATTTCTACCTGATAAGCAATATCCAGATATGTAGTAGGCTCGTCCAAAAGAAGAATATCGGTATCCTGCGCCAAAACAAGTGCAATCCAAACTCGCTGCCTTTGCCCGCCGGAAAGGGAATCAACAGCTTTATCAGCAAGGTCAGCAATTCCCATAGCTTCCATAGCACAGGCAATAACTTCATAATCTTTTTTGGTCAGCTGTCCGAATAGATTCTGATATGGGAATCTGCCTCTTGCTACAAGATCAGCAACTGTAATTCCTGCCGGTACAATTGGAGACTGTGGCAAAAGACCTATCTTTTTGGCAAGATGCTGAGTAGGAAGCTCATAAATTGATTTGCCATCAAGTAAAACCGATCCGTTTTTAGGTCTTAAAAGACGCGCAAAGCTCTTTAGCAGAGTGGATTTGCCACATCCGTTTGGACCAATCAATACGCTGAATTTTCCAGAGGGTATTGAGATATTCATATCATCTATAATCAATTTTTCTTCATACCCGGTGCTCACGCTCCTGGCACAAAAATCATGGCTAAGTGCAAATCCATCCATTAAATTTTTTCTCCTTTTCTGTTCAGGTTTATAAGTAATAGCAAAAGATATGGAGCTCCCAAAAGTCCTGTTATAACACCCACAGGATATTTCGTTTCAAAAAGATTCTTACTTACAAGCTCCGACGCAAAGACAAGTATTGTACCAACAAGCCCTGCTACCAACATGGCATCTTTCCCGTTATTGGTACATTTTTTTGCAATAGGTCCTGATAAAAAAGCTACCGAGGCTATAGGTCCTGTGGCAGCCGTAGCAACAGCACTCAGGATAAGCGCACAAACAATGCAGCATATCCTGACCGCAGTAAGCGGAACACCAAGAGTTGTTGCATACTCATCTCCAAGCTGCATCATTCTAAGATTTCTGTTACAAATAAGAAGAAGTCCGGCACATATGATAGTAACAAGTGCGATAACCGGAACATCACTCATCTGAACCATGTTAAGGCTTCCTCTAAGCCACCTGAGAGCAGTTGCAACGTCATATTCGGAGCCGACAAGAAGCATCCAGGAAATCAGCGCATTTAGAACTGCCTGCATTCCAATCCCGATAAGTATCATCTTGTTTCCAAAAGAATGCCCTTTTCCAGATAAAAGAAAAATCATGGCAGTAACAGCAAGTCCTGCTATAACTGCAAAAAAGGAGACAACAGCTCCGCTCAGACCAAGCATCAAAATACAGAATACAGCGGCAGTTGATGAACCTGCGGTAACACCTATTATATCCGGAGATGCCAGCGGATTTCTTAGAAGACTTTGAAAAGTAAATCCTGCTATTCCAAATGCAAATCCTGCAAAGCCTCCAACTATAAGCTTAGGAAGTCTAAGCGTTTTTATGGTGTAGGCAGCCCCTTTTGTCTCAGGGCCAATCAGATAAGCAAATACCTCTTTTAAAGAATAATTTGTATTACCGATTGTCATCATCAGCACACCGAGAACCATAATAAAAACCACCAAAACTGAAATACAAACAGCATTTTGAATTGAATGTCTTCTGTATATTTTTCTTAAATCTTTTTCTAAAAAGTTTGTCATATGCTCCTAGCCTTTGTTCTCGTAACTATCCAGATAAATACCGGTGCTCCGACTATCGCAGTTATTATTCCGACCTCTATTTCTCCCGGGCTTCCAAGTACCCTTCCCAAAACATCGGAAAAAGTCAATAATCCGGCACCTCCAATAGCAGACAGTGGAATCATTATTCTGAGATCATTACCCATAAGCTGCCTTATTATATGAGGAAGCATCAATCCTACAAAACCTATCGGTCCTGCAAGTGCAGTTACACAAGCGCATAAAAGCACACCGGCAAAAGCAGCAAATAGCCTTACCTGTCCTACTTTTACACCTAAAGATACCGCCATCTCATCGCCTAAAGCCATGGCATTTAATGGAGATGCAAAAATAACTGCACCAATTAGTCCAATCACACAAAATGGTATCAAAAGCTTAACATCTTCCCATGTTGCGCCGCTTATACTGCCCACCTGCCAAAATCTAAATTCCTTCATGACCTGTGAATCGGGAAGCATAATTGTATTTACCAAAGCTCCTAGAGCAGTTGACACCGCTGCGCCCGCAAGTGCAAGCTTAATTGCTCCGGCACCACCATATCCTACCGATGCAATTCCATAGACAAAAAATGCTGTTAATAAAGCTCCTGCAAAAGATAAGCCTATCAGCTTTATTCCTGATGAAATGCCCAAATATGCAATGCCAATAACTACAAAAAGCGAGGCTCCTGTATTGACTCCGAGAATACTTGGGTCTGCGATAGGATTTCTTGTTATTGCCTGCATCAGTACACCTGATACCCCAAGCGCCGCTCCAGCCAGAAGCCCGAAAACAGTTCTGGAGATTCTGGCTGCAATAACGGCAGTAATGAAATCATCACTCAAGTCACCTGAAAAAAAACTTATTACATCTGTTAAAGGAATATTTTTACTGCCATAGGATATTGACAAAAACAAACCCACACAGACAAATATGATTTCAACTATAAGACCTGTTATTAACTTATTTTTACTGAATTTTTTCTGCTGCATCATTTAAAGCCTTTAAATAATCATCAATAGCATATGGTATTGAAAGAACAGTCGGTGTGCTGGCCGCTGCCAAAACATCATTTGAATCAAGAAGTACAAAAGCTTCATTTGCAACAGCCGGTATATTAGCAAATCTGCCGTCAGCCTTCATTGCTTCAACAAGTGACTCTGTTCCGTATGTAATTATGATATCTACATCATTAAGAAGATCTGCATTCTCAGCACTTACTGTAATAGAAAAATCCTGATCGCTTGTGATAAGGCTCTTTATACTGTCAGGCATTACAAATCCAAGATCTGAAAGGAAAGCAGCTCTTGGATCATTGTTAGTATAAATATAGAACGTTCCAAGATCATCCTCTGAAAGCCAGAAAAATGCTACTTTTTTACCATTCAGTGCAGGATACTCTGAAAGCTTGTCATTTATAAGCTCCTGTGTTTCTTCAACAAGAGCCTTTCCCTCTTCTTCAAGTCCAAGAGCAATTGCATCGTTGATAGTTTCTTCCTGCCAGGTAGTAGTCCATGCAATCTCCGGATATGCAACAACCGGTGCTATTTCTGAAAGCCTGTCATATTCCTCCTGGCTAAGTCCTGAATATGCAGCGAGGATAACGTCCGGATTGCAATCAGAAATTGCCTCATAATCCCATCCATCTGTATCATCAAAAACATTTGGCTCTACACCTGCGTCTTCAAAAGCCTTGGCTGTCCATGCCAAAAGTCCATTCTCATCTCTTGGACCAAAGTTAGCCTCAGATATTCCAACAGGAATTACTCCAAGAGCCAGAGGCACATCAGGATTGCCCCAGGCAATGGCTACAACATTTTCAGGCTGTGATTCTATAACCGTCTCACCAAGTCCATGATTTATAGTCAGCGGAAAAATATTATCTGAAGCCTCATCACTTGCAGCTTCACCTGTAGTTGTAATTTCTGACGCACCTTGTGCTGCCTCATTGGAAGCTTTTGTATCTGTAACTTCATTATTTTCTGAAATTAATGCATCTTCTGAAGTTGATGTTGTTTCGCTCACAGCTCCGCATGCAACAACTGAAAAACTCAAAGCAATTGTAAGAATTGTAGATAGTATTTTTTTCTTCATGTTATTCTCCTCTTTTCTGTTAGCATCTGCTAACCACGATATAATCTCATATTTTTGTATTGATGTCAATATAATATTGTGCAATTTATTTATCGATAAAAAAAGAGTAAAAAAATGTTACTGTTCTTATGAAATGCAAAGCTAAATACGCATTTTATAAGAACAGTAACGAAGTTGTTACCTCATTTGAATATATATGAATATGTTTATCTCATATATTGGCCGATTGAATAGTTTTGATAAAACTAATGGATTCTTCTCTTGCCATATCACTGTCATGCCCTTCAAATCCATGACCGGCTCCCTGTATCTCTTTTAACGTAGCACAGCCATAATTTGCAGCAGCGGTTCTGGCATACTCTATTGGAACCACATCATCCTTATTGCCATGAAGAATAAGAACAGGCTTTTCAAATCCGGTCTGAAGATCCTTTACATCTATATCCTTAGCCACCTCATCATAATGCGGTGAAATCTGAAGTCCCATGGCAATGACCTTACCCTCTTCTATACGTTTTTTTGCATCATCAGGTATTACAAATGCCGGATACCAGAGAATAAGACCTTTTACATCTTCCTGATAGGCTCTTCCTACTATAGCTGTTACAAAGCCCCCCTGACTTTCGCCTTGAAGAAATAATTTCTTATCATCAACATACGGATACTTTTTTACAGCGTCCATTACTTCCACCAGGTCACCTGCCTCTGTCATAACAGTCATCTCAAGCATGGACCCTTCGCTTTCGGAATCCATTCCGCCACCGCAAAAATCAAAGAACACACATACAATCCCGTTTTCAGCATATCCTCCGCCATGGTGCATCAAAAATTTATAACTTCCCCCAAAGCCATGTGAAAAAATCACTGTAGGAAATTCTCCCTCAGCATCAGGTCTGTAAACCAAACCTCGTATCATCCTGCCGTTTTCCTTCTTTACTTCGATCATTTCACTGATAATCCTGTAATTTCCAGCTTTTTCCATAACAAAAAATCCCCTAACCCACGCAAATTCAAATTATCACAAGCATTAACTCCTGCATCAAATTCTCACAAAATGCACACCTTAGTGCGTATTTCGTGAGAACATTAACAATTATACAATTACTTTTTACCATAATCCAGTGGTACTTTTGAAAAATCCATATCAGAAGCGTAATAATAACTTGTATACCCCGTCTGATTGTAGCAGGTATTCTGCCAAGCAATACTTGTTCTGTACATTACATCATCCATTGGCGTATAAAGCTTGTGGTCAGATATTTCTGTATTTGTATATATTCTGAGGGCACTGTTATCTTCAAGTCTGAGTATTATTTCTTCTCTATAATCCCCAAAAAGATCTGCCACCAGGCAGGGATTGCCCTTTGTTCCGTTATTTGTAAGTGTTCCTTCAGGAGAAAGTAATACCCCGTGAGTTATATCATTTATAACACCCCTATGTTCTCCATCAAGATAGTCCGGTCCGTCAATTACCTGAGTTGAAAGATCTGCTGCCCACCTGATAGCCTGATTGGTTGAAGGAGCTTTGTGTTCCATTTTCTGCCCTTTGCAGGTATATACGTCATTAACCCAGCACTGTAGTCCGCGAACATTTGGGTCAATATCCCCAATCATGCATCTTCCGAGATCCGTAGTTGCAAAAACGCCGAATTTCCCGGTGTCATTTCCACTTTCATCTGTTCCATGAATTACCTCTCCGGTCCGTGCATCTCTAAGCGCATATCCGTAAGGTGCAGCTTCTGCCCCTTCAAATACATTAAAAATCTGAAATCCTTCTCTATCAGGATCTATATGAGCCACATGCATTGAATCGCCATGTCCCATCTTGGCATAAGTACCATCCGGAAGATAATCATAGCTTGAATAAAGTACGCTGCCATCATCATCTATGCATGCTGCACCATATATAATCTCATCCTTACCATCACCGTCAACATCCGCCACTGACAGTGAGTGATCACCCTGACCTGCAAGAATTCCATACACAGGATCAGAGCCAACTCCCGCATGAGGATCGTCATTGAAAGGATTATGCATAGGAACATGTCCGCTGTCCACCATCCATAACGGAATAAAGCTTTTTCCGTCAAAATTGTAGGCAGCAAGTGTAGTTCTGGTATAATAACCTCTGCACATTACAAGGCTTGGTCTTTTACCGTCCAGATATGCCACTCCGGCTAAAAATCTGTCAACTCTGTTGCAGGGTTCTATTCTCTTTAATGCGTAATCTCCCCAAATGAGACCATCATCATCCCTTCCAAAAGGGTAGTCTATTGTAGATAGTTCTCTTCCATCGCCGGAAAACATTGTGAGATACTCGGGTCCTTCATAGATAAAGCCTTCGAATTTATCAAGCTCGTTTCTTGGGCTCTTTTCCCTGGCAAAAACATCAATAAAATAAGATACCAGCTCATTTGCATCAGTTCGATTCAAGGGATACTTGTATTTTGGCGAAATTCCAAAGCATTCCTCCAAAGTATCGGGCCAGTTACCATTCTTCACCTCAGGATGCTCCTGCCAGTTTGTAAAAAGATTTATCAAATGTTCTCTGTAATCGGCAGCAGAACAAACATAATTATCTTCATTTGTTACGCCTTTTTTGATGTCCTCATGCGGTAAAGAAATATACTCAGAAGAAATCTCTTTTCCATCAGAGGAATATCTGGTAATTCTGGTTCCAGGAGCAGACTTTACAGCCATTTCTGCCTTTCCGTCTCCGTCAAAATCATATACCATGAACTGGGTATAATGCGCACCTGCTCTTATATTCGGTCCCATATCAAGACGCCACAAAAGCTCACCGGAAAGTTTGTAACAGTCGATAATACATCTTCCTGTATATCCTTTTATCGATACATCATGCGAATTTGTCGGATCCCACTTAACGATATACTCATATTCGCCATCGCCGTCAACATCTCCGACGCTCATATCATTCAAAGTATATTCAAAAGCTTCCCCTGAAGGTGTCACGCCGCCCTCAGGTCTTTTTACCGGAATATCAATATAGTTTTGATTACTATCCCATACAGAAACCTCTTCAGATTTTCCGGAAGCTTTGTACTGTTTTGAATTGATTATCTTGTTAAAATCAGCATCATCACTTACAGCTTCAACTACATATTTGCTTTTCTCTGTGCCATCCTTGTCAAGATAATTGGTGGAATCTTTCACTAATGCTATGCATTCTCCATCTCTGTACACTTTAAAATCAGCACCTGTAAGTCCAAGCTTATTATTTCCGTTTGCCTCTCTTTTAAACAATCTCCAGGATAAAAAAACACCTGTATTTGTTTTAACAGCGATCAATCCACGCTTTAAATTCTCTCTCTGTTCCATAATTTTTTCTCCGAAAATCACATCAATTTTTTAAGTTCTCTTGCCACAAACCCGGCATAAATAAATGCCCCTTCAAATTTTAGATGAGCATTATCCTCTTTTCCTTCAGGCGCATTTTCATATACGCCTTTATCAAGATTCATATATATCCCTCTGCAAGCCTCTTTTCCAATGGCTGTATTGTAATCTGCCGTTAGCTTTCCAAGATCTATTAGTTTTATTCCGTATTCTTTGGATAGTTCTAACATTTTTTCTCTATATTCGGGAAAAGAAATCCTGCATTTCCCGCTTTCGTCAAAATCCTTCATAGCAATAGCTGTAATAAGTACAGGTATTGCGCCTTTAACGGTTATAGGATCAATATAGTCGTTTTTAAGTTTATTTTTGTAATCTGAGGGAGAAAGAAATCTCTCCTCTTTTTCTTTGTATGCATCATTATGAGCTGACTGTATCAGGCAATAATCACCGGATTTTATTGAAGAAAAAGCCTCATTCCATCTACCCTCGTCAAAAAAGCTCTTTAAACTTCTGCCTGCCATTGCTCTGTTGTCTATAATTATTTCGGGTGTCTCATAAGTCACACAATTATCAAAGGAAGATTTTTCCGATGGTCTGATACATACATTCCTGCTGTCGAAATATTTGTATAATTCCTGTCCCCAACCGCATTGCGGAGCATCTGTTATTTTATAAGTCTGAACTGTTGAATCGCCTATTAAAAAAATCTTTGTTTTTTCCATGCTATTCCTCTTTAATCAAGTAAAAAAGCCTAGTGTAATAAAGATGAGCCGCCGCAAATACCATGCGACGGCTCACCTATACTGCTGATTGTTATGCAAGCCTTGCTAAACCAGCGCATTAAATTTTTTTCTCAAAATCACTTGTACTGAGCGTTAACTTCCTCAATGATTGTTGAGTAGCCACGATCAAGAACATCCTGCCATGCAGCCTTAAGACCTGCTTCATCAATTTCACCGCAGATGTACTGTGTACGAGCCTGTGAAATCTTATCCTCAAGATCTTTTCCCTGTGAAGCATATGTTGTAGAGTTGATGAGGTAAGGAAGTGCAGGATTGAGAACTGCATACTGCTCAGCATCAGCCTTTACATCAGCTTCAATCTTCTGACGCTCTGTCTTTTCCTCTGTAAGCTCTGACTCAAGGTTAGGAATATAAGCTACAAGCTGGTTAAGACCGTTATAATTAGCCTTAAGTGCATCATCAGAAGCATCAAGACGCTCAACGTTGCCTTCAGCATTGATCTGATATGTTACACCTTCAAGGCCATAATTTGTGAGAACAAGCATTTCCTCGTCGCACATCTTGTCAAGAAGTGTAAGTGCAGCTTCAATCTTCTCAGGTGTATTACATGTAGATGCTGAAAGTGTGAAGTATCCGTTATAACCTGATGTAGCCATTGTCTTTCCTTCGATGTTGCTAAGGAGTGTCATGGAAGCTGTCTGTGAAGCATCTGTAACTGAAGGAATCTCATTGTTTACAAAGTAGTCCCAAATTCTTCTTCCGCCATCAAGAACGTCGATATAAACACCGTTTTCACCGTTCTTACATCCATCTGACCATGTATCTGTTGTTCTTGAAGCCCAGTCTGAAGGCATAAGTCCTTCATCATAAAGCTTCTTGAACCAGTTAAGAGCTGTGAGATATTCATCCTGCTGCCATACCGGAACAAGCTTTCCATCTACTTCAGCCCAGCCGTTTCCACAGCCAAACCATGTCTGCATAATATCGAAAGGACCTGTGTAGGATGTCATTTCAAGACCAATTGTATCATCCTGTCCGTTTCCGTCCGGATCACCGTAAGTAAACTGATAAAGCATGTTGTAAACATCATCAATTGTCTTAGGCTCTGCAATATTAAGAGCATCTGCCCAGTCCTGACGATATGACATACCATAACGACCAAGTACACGTGCTCTGTAAATACCAATCTGCTTGCCGTCTACTGTAAGAGACTCTGCAACGTCTGCGTTCTGCTGTGAAAGGTTAGGATACTTTGTTGAATCCTTAAGATACTCTGTAAGATCTACAAAAGCCCCCTGCTTTGCGGCTGTAACTACTGTTCCTGTAACTGATCCGTTCCAGGTCATGATCATTGGCATTGAGCTTGGATCCTGCATAGCAAGTGTAGCCTTCTCTTCAAGAACATCACTCTGAACCCACTGAATATCTACATCAATTCCTGTGTGATCTTCAAGAGTCTGCATAACCTGCTCAGCGTAGTCACCTGTATTTGATGCACCTGAGTTAAAGTCGATTGCCATGAAAGTAACTGCAGGATACTCAACAGGAGTAGCTGATGCTGTATCAGTGCTCTGAGCTGTCTCAGAAGACTGTGCATTATCAGTAGTCTGCGCAGGCTGTTCTGTGCCTGCTGTTTCTGTGCTGGTTGATGAACCGCATGCTGCAATTCCCATAACCATGCTTGCACTAAGTAGTGTTGCTAGTAACTTCTTTTTCATTTTGATCCTCCTAATATATTAGTTTTTTATCTATTACCCCTTTACTGCTCCGACCATAACTCCCTTAGTAAAGAATTTCTGGACGAATGGATAAACAATAAGAATCGGAACTGTGGCAATAACTGTAGTTGCCATCTTTACTGCTTTATCAGGCGGTGCACCATTCTGATCGTAATAATCCATCATTACATCACTGATTGCACTTGCCTTTAGTACTATGTTTCTCAGCATAATCTGAACTGTGTACTTACTTGGTGTCTGAAGGTAAATCATTGCGTTGAAGTAATCATTCCAGTATCCTACTGCGTAGAACAAGGATATTGATGCAAGAACAGGCTTGGAAAGTGGAAGTATAATTGTAAGGAATGTTCTAAACTCACTTGCACCATCCATATATGCTGCTTCCTCAAGTTCTGCAGGGAGCTCCTGGAAAAAGTTCTTTATAATGATCATATTGAAAGGGCTGATTGCTCCGATAAGGATAAGAGCCCAATATGAATCATAAAGACCATATGCTCTAAGTACCATGAAGGTAGGAATCATACCACCTGAGAACAACATTGTAACAATTACCATGTTAAGGAAAAAGTTTCTTCCCCTGAAATGCTTTTTTGAAAGCGGATAAGCAAAAGTTGTTGAAAGAATCATATTTACCAATGTTCCTAATATTGTCAGAACAATTGAGTTCTTTAAACCTAGAAGAATGTTACCGTTATTGATTGAATACTTATAAGCATTTAGTGACCAAACTCTAGGTATGATAAAGAAAGCTCTCTCTGTCAACTCTCTGTCTGTCGCAAAAGAACCGGCTGCAATATACAGAAAGGGAAGAAGTGTTATAATGCCAACGCAGCCCATGAGTGTATAAATAATAACATCAGTTATTCTATATCCAAGACTCATTTTCACGCCACGAGAATCTCTTTTTATTACTTTAGATGTTGCCATTTTTTCCTCCTCCTTTCCTTAATATATTCCTGACTCGCCGGCCTTTTTAGCCGTATAGTTTGCACCGAGTACCATGATCATACCTACAACTGACTTAAACATACCTGCCGCAGTCGAGAACGAATACTGCGCATTCTGAATACCTCTTGTATAAATGAAGGTATCAAATACTTCTGCAAAAGCTACGTTAAGATCGTTTCTCATAAGGAAAATCTGTTCATAACCTGTATTAAGAATAGAACCAACTCTCAGGATGAGCATAATAATAACGGTGCTCTTAATTGCAGGAAGTGTTATATGCCACATCATCTGCCATCTTCCGGCTCCATCAACTCTTGCTGCTTCGTACATTTCCTGGTCTACACCAGCCAGAGCTGCAAGATAAATGATTGTTCCATATCCTGTCTCTTTCCAGATATCCTGACCTACGATCAATCCCCAGAAATGCTTGCCGCTTGTAAGAATCGGTATTGTACTGCCGCCCATCATCTTTATCATCATATTGATAAGACCATCATTAGTGTTAAAGAGCTGATATGATAAGCTGGCTACAATAACCCATGACACAAAGTGCGGAATGTAAATAAATGTCTGAACTGTTCTTTTATACCAACTATGTCTGATTTCATTTAAGAAAAGAGATAAAATAATTGGTGCCGGAAAATACAAAACCAACTGAAGTAATGAAATTCCCAGCGTATTTCTAAGCAAAATCAAAAAATCCTGATTAGAAAAGAATTGTTTAAAATTATCAAGTCCTACCCAAGGACTTCCCCAAATTCCCTGGAAAGGTGAATAGTTTTTAAATGCAATTACCAAACCTCCCATAGGTACGTAACGGAACATTATAAAATATATAAGTCCCGGAAGCAGCATCAGATATAACCCCTTATGACGCCACATGTAAGCAAGCAGCCCCGGATCTTTACTATAGAAAACTTTCCCATCCGTAGTAACAATCCTGCGGTAGCCCTTTCGCTTTTCACCGCTGTTACTCATACAAACCTCCTTAACCCGTTTTAGTAATGATTACGACTTTTTCGTTCTGCACCCACGTCGTTTATGTGCAAATTATATAAAAGTGACAGTCATAACGTCTATAATCATTTTCTTGCATTATAAAAAACGCCTAGATTTCTAGGCGTTTTTCAGGGGGGTGATTGTGCAGTATTTATATTCTCTATAAAATGATTATGTGTAGTATTGACACATCCATCGCTACTCAAATTACATTTTGCCATAGTAAATGAATAAGCATTAGAGGTTGTTTTTTGCTGCCTGTCTATATTTTCCCGGAGTAGTACCTACAACCTTATTAAAAAATCTTATAAAATTTTGAGCATTTGTATAATTTAATTTCTCAGCAATAGCTCCAACAGTCATGTCCGTCTCAGTAAGAAGCTTTTTGGCAAGCTTTATCTTGTATTGCTCTATATATTCAGAGAAAGTAAGATTCTTTTCTTCCTTAAGTATTCTCCATATATAACTTGTATGATAGCTCAGGATTTCCGAGCACTCATTTAGTGTAATATTTCCCTCTCTTGATTCCACGAGTTGTTCAATCGCAGCCATAATAGTGCCTGCCTGATTATCAATTAGTTCATTTTGTCTATAAATAACAGGGTCTATTAAATTAAATTTGATATATTTTCTGACTCTGTTTAAATCATGATAGTCCAAAATGACCGGATAAATCTGCCTGACATCATCTCTGAATACATCCATCCCAATGCCCGAGCTTTGAGCCTCGATAACTATTGAATTAACTATCTGAAGCAAAATTGGTATAACGTTATCTCTTGAGACCTCCTGATCAATCATTCCGGCAAAAATCTCGTTAATCACATCATAAGCAGTTTCTTTATCCCCAAGGCGAAGGGCTCTTTGAAGTTCTTCTTCCTTTTGAGTATCATATTTTACTGCTCCCATACCGGCTTCCTTATTGTAATAATTCAAAAAGCTGCCTGTATCTATCTTTCCGCGTTGAATTGCCTGAATACTCTCATTGTATGCTTCGTTTATCTCATGAATATCAGTATGAACCATGCTAATACCAACTCCGATATTCATTTGATAATCATTGTAAACATATTGTCTGATGTAATTATAGTGTTTTATCACATATTCTTTAAATTGCTCAGAATCATCTCCATTTAAAAAGACAACTATTGCTCTTGAATAATAAACTGCAGGTAAGAAATCATCTTTATCTCCAATACTTTGCGTTGCTCTTTTTATTATATCGGTACATATCCGCTTTTCGTCGTCCTCGGTAATTACCTTATCTTCCTGTGTCATCTTAAGTACAAAGGTAAGAATCCTGAAACTTACCGGAATTTTATCTGAAAGTGAAAGCCTGTAAACATACTGGTCAATCTCATCATTTGTCAGCTCATTTCTATAGAGTCTCATTGCAAATAGATTGGTTGTATGCTTTATAAGCGCCTCATTTTTATTATCCAGACGTTTTACACTGTTCGTCAGGAATTTAAGCTCATCTTCCCCCGGACGTAAATGCTCCTCGCTGGAATTTGAGATCTCATTGACTGCCGTTTTAATTGGCGAATAGATACTTTTGAAAACAAGCATAGCGACAAAAAACATCAGCAATATCACAAGAATAAAGCCTAAAATCTGGTAAGTACCGGCATAAATATCCAGACTGTCATTAGCATATGATACAACAAGCACCAGACCTGCTACAGAAATTGTGCCTTTACTAAGATAAAGCTTTTTTTCGGCAGATTTTTGGGCTATAAATCCCTTTCCGCTCATCGATAATAAGTCAATTTTATCAATAACATCTACCAGATCATCATCTGTGGTATAAATAAGCTTTCCATCTGATGTATATAGTGCAGCCTGCTCGTTTTCACCAAGCTGTTTACGTAGTTCGCTTGTAATTTGATTTAAATTAACATTTATTACAACAAGTGAATACGGAGTAATCTCCGAATAAGGAGTAAACAGTACCAGATCCAAACCACTGATTGGCACAGTCATCCTGTATTCTCTGGAATATTTATCCGGAGCATCATCAGAGACATATATCCAAAGATTTTTGGTATAAGTTTCTTTGTAAGTATCATAAATCTCAATAAGCCGATCAAGATTTACAACTTCATCTGTTGAATATCTTCCACGGCTTCCAAGTACTGTACCTGTCTTAAAATTGACCAATGTATAAGCAGAAACATAGTCAGAAACTATATTATTGCCGGATAGAGTATCTGTCCCTTCCGTTATGGCACTAACCTGATTATAATCAACATCATTTTCAGTAATGTACCTGACTTCCTCATTTGACTCACTGGCAAGATAATACTTATGAAGTGTCATAAGCGTACTATCGATGCTTGATATCATGTTTTCAGTATCTTTAACCAGTTCTGAAGATCTTAGTTCTGAATTTCTGTCTATAAATCCTTTTATAAAAAGAGTACCGAATGCCACAACAGTCACTATAAGAAACAGTGTTATAGCCATCAGTACTCTATATTTGTAACCTATATTTTTAATTATTCCCAAAATAATTCTCCGCCCTAAAAATAATGAACTGACTCGTTCATTTAGAAAAAATAGCGAAGTATACGAATGAGTCAGTCAACTTGATTTAATTTATCTTAAATCTATTATACAGCGTCAGATACTTGTAAGAAGGCATTTTGTATCACCTGTTATTGTAAAATCGCCACTGCCTGCAGTAATCAGAATGCTATCACCTTTCTTTAAGGAAATATTATCCTTGCCACAAGTCAGTTCTCCATTTCCTTCTATTACAAGTACATGAAAAAAACTTTTTTCATCTACTACCGAGCTGTAATCATTCTCAACTTTATCAACTGTAAAATATTTACACGATGCCAGATGTGGTGAACAATCCGGAATATCTTTTACCGGAAATCTGTCAGTAACCTCAAGTGCCTTGTCTATATGAAGTTCCCTTAGATTTCCATCCTTATCTCTTCTGCCGTAGTCATAGATTCTGTATGTTACATTTGAATTTTGCTGAATCTCAGCTAACATTATACCTTTTCCTATAGCATGAAGTGTACCCGATTTTATGAAATAAACCTCGCCTTTTTTGACAGGTTGAGCATTTAATACTTCCAAAAGTGTATTATTCTTTATTCTATCTTCAAATTCTTCTTTTGAAATTTCTTTTTTAAATCCATAGTAAAGAAAAGAACCTTCCTCAGCATCAATAATGTACCAAACTTCCGTCTTTCCGTATTGATTTTCGTTTTTTATCGCATATTCATCACTGGGATGAACCTGTATTGAGAGATCCTTGGCGGCATCAATAAATTTGATCAGAACAGGGAAAAACTGAAAATCACGGCAATTTGTACCAAGTACTTCTTTTCCGTTCTTCTCAATATAATCGGGAAGCGACATTCCTGCATATTCTCCCTCTGCAATTACAGAAGAAGAACCTGGATAACAGGACAATTCCCATGTCTCGGCAATTATTTCTTTGTCACTTTTTTTACCATATTCAGTTTTTAATCTGTTTCCGCCCCAAAGATAATCTTTGGCTGGGGCTTCTAATCGTAAAAATGCCATATTTTATATCCTTTTTATATACAAACTAAATATTAACTTCTCACGAAACGCTCAGCTTAGTACGCATTTCTGTCTGATAAGTAACAATCAACCATTACAGCATTTACTACAAATCTCAAATCATCACTTGAAGTACATGTTGATAACGTAAGAATCTTGTCATAAGAGGTAACTTCAACTCCTGTCTGCTTGTATGAAGCAAGTGTAATGTAATCCATAAATTCATTAAAGCTGCTCTTACTAGCATAATTGGCAGTGAACACGATACTGTCACTTGCAACAGTATTATATGAAAATACCTCATATCGTTCTACTCTGTCAGGAAGGATTATCTGAAAATATTTATGACCTTCATAATAGCTTTCGTCATTCTTGTAAAGCCTAAGCTTGCCAAACATGCTCATGTTCTGCATGTTATGTCCGTAAAGAATGTTGTGATGATCCTGAAAACTGTCAAAGTTTCTGCCATCAAGGAAAATTGAACCGCTGTCAAGTTTCTTTCCGTTAAATGCAGTATCAAGATACTTGGTATTGTCTCCTGAATAGAGAATTGGATAGCTGATATCATCGTTTTCCCATACTATCCATCCGATAACCTCAGAATTAACATTCTTCAGAGAATTAAAATCTACAGAAAACATATTGTACCACTTAGAAGTATTTCCATTTTCAGTAAAATACTCAATTCCTGTATCTTCTGAGGAGAGCGGCTCAAGACTTCCTGTCACATCGCTTGTATTAGGTGCAAATGCGTACAAATCATCTGACTGTGAATTCTCAGATTTATTGCCTTCATCTTCCGATTTACTTTGAGTGCTGTCAGACTCTGCTTTTGCACTGTTTTGAGTAGATGAGGAATTTGATGCACCATTTGCATCAGAATCAGTATCATCATCTTTTTTCTCATCAGGGATAATTGAGTCTACAATATCCTGATCAGAACCGCCATTATTTTCTGCAGATGCATTATTTGTATTATTTGCAGGATTTACAGAATTATCAGTTGCATTGTCAGAATTTTTTGTGCTTTCAGATACATTTGTACTTGTAGTTGCTTCATTTACTGTATTTACAGAATTGTCAGTATTTTGCTTATTCTCATTGACAGTTTCCACATTAGATTCGGATGTTTCCTGATTTTTTGTCAAATCTGTATCCGAAGTTATATCTGTAATTTCACCTACGGTAGCTCCGGCATCATAAGATGAATTGTTTACATTATTTTTCTTTGTTACAACATTTCCGACAATACTTCCTGCAACAATGAGTGTAAGCAAGCCAAGAATAAAATAAATAAAGCCGCGCTGTCCTCCTCTTGGCGACAGCACTTTATATAAGGCCACAAATGGCTTTAATACTACTACTAATAAAGATGTTCTTGTATTCATAAACAGTTAGTCCCTTTCAAATTATTCCCCTTGCCCCTCAATTCATGTTCTCATGAAATACGCATAAAAATGCTCAAAACTCATTAACTAATCGAGTATACACTATTTCATATGTTATTAACAAGAGCAATATTATTGCCATTAGACAGTAACACCTTAACCTGTTACTGTTCATTCGTATTCAGCTCGCTCAGGTAAATTATAGTATCAGCTTAGAGACTTCCTCTTTTAATTCCTGCTTTCTGTCGTTTAAAAGCAAAAGCTTATTATACTTGTAAAATGCCTCATTTCCTGTTTCACGTACAAATTTGAGACTATGATAAGCCCCCGATAACTCAGTCAGGAAAATAACTGTCTCCTGACTTCCCGTAAGGCTTTGCTCATCACCAAAAGTTTTTTCCAAAAACTCAAAACTGTGAGTTAGATGTTCACCTGTAAGCTTTATTTTATCCTGACGTGTTTTTTCTCTATCATTGAACCAGCTCTTAACTTTGGCAACTTCAGATTCATATGTCTTTTCGTTTAAAAGAAGCTCAGTACATTTTTTTAGCTCATTCAAAGTGAGTTTTTCAATTTTTTCCTCACTGCGGCTACTCATACCAGATGTTATTTTATTCTGTATATCTACATCGATTGCAGAAGCTTCATTTTCCAGCCACTTCTTAAATGAGCTATTTTCATTAGAAGCTTCAGAACTTATTCCCTTACCGATTATCTCAAAAAGTCTTTTTTGAACTGCCTGTTCCTCAGAATAATCTCTGAATTCTTCCATCAGTTTGTCTGTTAAAAGACCTATGATACTAAGCTTTTCATCAAAAGAGCCTTTTCTTATAGTATCGGTATCTGCAGGAAAATCTCCTTTTAGAATATCCGGTATCTTATATAGCTCATTATAACGTCTGTAAAGTTCATAGTAAGTAGCAAAATCTCTTGAAATCGTGTCATTTTGAAGATATTGAGATGTCAGATTCTCATCAACACCTATTCCAAGCTTCTCATAAACCTTGATAATTCTGGACAAATCCTCCCAGCCTCTGGCTGTGACAAAGCTTCTTCCATTTATGTCAGTTTTTATGCTGTAGAAATTTTCCTTTTTTATCTCAAGATATGCAATAATTGCCCCATGTACTCCGGCTTTGTAGGCATAATCTTTCCAGGCTTCAAAGTTTTCTTCTATATTAATCTGCCTTACTCTGTCGAGAGTTACAATGTCAAAATCGCGAACAGATTTATTGTACTGCGGCGGATTTCCGGCAGTCACAATAATATAGCCCTCCGGAAGCTTGTGACTTCCAAAGGTTTTGTACTGCAGAAACTGTAACATAGTAGGTGCAAGAGTCTCGGAAACGCAGTTAATCTCATCAAGAAAAAGAATTCCCTCTTTCACACCTGTTTTTTCTATTTTGTCGTACACTGCTCCAATTATTTCACTCATGGTGTACTCGGTAACAGAATACATTTCGCCTCCGTAGCTCTTTTCAGAAATCTTAGGAAGACCTATTGCACTCTGTCTTGTATGATGAGTTATTGTATACGAAACAAGTCCAATTCCCAGTTCATGAGCTATTTGTTCCATAACAGCTGTTTTTCCAATTCCGGGCGGTCCCATGAGTAAAATAGGGCGCTGTCTCTCGACAGGAATCTCATATTGTCCCACTTCATCTTTTTCCAAATATGCCAAAACAGCATTCTTTATTTCCTGTCTTGCCTCATCTATAGTCATAACTTACTCCTCATTGTATATATAATTTCAATGCCCAATCCGGCACTTTTTCATCATCAAAATCTCCATCTTTTGGAAAAACAAAGGCTGTATCATATTCAACAGGCTTTTCGGGATATATTCCATATCCATCTGTAAAATACAAAAGCCCCTTAAGATTTATGATTTCTCCATTTTCCTTTAATTCCTGCAGTTTTTCAAAGACAGGTCTGAAGTCCGTTCCAAATCCACCCTCAACATGTATTCCATCGGAATACTTTTTCATATCATCCACCGACTCTATACGTTCTATACGCTGAACCTGATCATCACATTGCAAAATATGTATTCTGATCTTTTGAAAAAAATTCTCGCTTCTAAGCAGCATGGATGCTGTTTCATCAAGAAATTTCTGGACAAGCTCATCCTTGCAGGAAGCCGAAGTATCAATAGCAATCGCCAGTTCCTGAACCTTTTTGACCTCACGAAATTCATTTTCTTCTATAAGAGGCATATTCCCGTAATATTCCATACCAAAGCAGTACATTCCATAGTCGAAACTGTCCATGTCTATACCACCCTCTTCTCGAATGACCATGAACCTTTCAAGAAACTCTTTGTAGTCTCGCCTGTTTGTGTTCTGATATTTTAAAATCCATCCAAGCTTTCCAAGTCTGTCACTTGCCTGTCTTCCGATTGTCTCTATCTCAGTCTGCATGCGCTTAGCAGATTTATCCCAGTCTTTTTCTTTGCTTTGTATCTGCTTAAGACGCCTTGGACTTATATAATGTTCTTTCTTTTTTTGTTCATCATCTTTATTCTTATTATCAAATGGATTTTCATAATCATCAGGAATCGGAGGCTTATCTTTTTCATCAGGTTTTTCCTTAGACTCATCATCCTTAGGAACATCCTGAAGCCTTGTCCAGAATCCGTGATCATCCATAAAAAATTCGCGTTCAAGTTTTTCCAGCTCAAAAATATCTGGCTCTTTTTCCGAAAAATATTTGTAAAGCCTCTCAACAGTCAAAACTTTGACAGCATTCTCAAGTTCCTCATAGACACGATCTCTGTAATCTGAGGAAATGCGGTAAATGCACTGATAATCCATCCCGTCAAGAATCGACTCAACAACAATATCGGCGCAAAGATCATAAAGCCTCTCATTACTGAAAGAAGCTGAGGTATACATATGCCTGAATATGCAATGAAGTATCATATGAAGGTATGTTCTGTTTAATTTGCCGGGTTCTTCCACAAAAAGCTGCAAGACATATGAAGGATTAAATCTTATACTGACTGCATCAGTTCCCACACTGGTTGTAGTAAGGTCCATTTCATAGGACAGACTGCTAAGAGCCTCCCCCATAAACCTCATAGCAATATATAGTTCAGTTCTTGAGGCATCAAGCACTTTTTTGCCTGTATTCTCAAGTTCCTGTCTCATTCCAAGCTTTTCCATAATCAACAAAAAAACCTGCTTTCTACCTTCATTCTGATAGCAAGTATAACACAATTACCCCATATAAAAATCAAAAAACTAAAATTTGTTTCTACTATACCTTTTTACATATTTAAAAATAGAAAAAAATTTTGTATATTGTATTAAATGCTTAAAATCTTTAAACGAAATTCGAGGAGAAATTATGAATCAATCTGTATCGACACCTGTAAAGACACTTCGTGAAAAAAACAAAGTAAGATGGATTGCTGTGACAGCACTTTTTATGGCTTTGAATATAATTGTTTCAAGCTTTGGAATACCCGTTCCGGGCGGACATTTGTATCTGTGTGATGTTTTTATCTGCACAGCGGCTCTTTTACTCGACCCACTTGCAGCATTTATTGTTGGAGGAATCGGTTCTTTCCTTGGAGATATGCTATTTTATCCTGCTCCAATGTTCGTATCTCTCGTAACACATGGTCTTCAGGCAATTGTAATTTCTGTTATCGCCGGTAAATATGCACAAACTGATAAAAAGAAGCACTTTACAGCTTCTCTCATAGGGACCCTGATAGGAGCTGTTATCATGGTAGTCGGCTATACTCTTGGAAAAACCTATGTATACAGTACCTTTGAATACGCAATGATAAAGCTTCCATATGAGATATCCCAGGCGCTCCTTGGTGTAATCGGCTCTTTATTCCTATATTTCAAAGCAGGCCTGGGCAACATTTTTAACAAAATGGAATTGAATTCTTAATTCAAGACTCATCAAACGAGAATATGCGCAGGATTTACACCGATGTGATTGCACACTTCTTATACAAATCCCTGCGCATACTCGCGAAGCTTATATTTTTATTTCACGCCTCTTAGCATGAACTTTCTGACTATATTTATTCCGACTTTATAGGGAAGTGGACGAATAACCTTGTCCGCTTCTTTTATTTTTTCTCTGATTGGAATATTCTGAGGACAGTGCTGCTCACATTTTCCGCAGCCGATACACTGAGTTGCAAATGCCGGCTCTTTTTTGAGTCCAACAGTCTGTGCATACTCAAATCTGGCACTGCTCACACTGTCAAGTGCTGTCATATTGTAGCTTCTAAACAGCGCGGGAATATCCACTCCCTTTGGACATGGCATACAATATCTGCACCCTGTACACCCAACAAGCTCAGTCTCTTTAATTATCTCTTTTACCTGATCTATTACTTCAAAATCTTCTTTGGTAAAAGAGCCGGCTTTAGCATTAGAGGCAATTCTACAGTTTTCTTCGACCATCTCAACAGAATTCATACCGGAGAGAACACAGGTCACTTCAGGCTGATTCCAAAGCCATCTAAGCCCGTATTCTGCCGGAGTATAACCACTTGGATTTGTAGCTATCAAAGCTTTAGCCTTTGATGGTAAAAGATTTACAAGCTTCCCTCCGCGAAGAGGCTCCATAATAACAACCGGAATGCCTTTTTTAGCCGCATGATCAAGTCCCTTTCGCCCTGCCTGAGTATGCTCATCAACATAATTATATTGAATCTGACAAAAATCCCAGTCGAAAGCATCCAAAATTCCAATGAAATCCTCAGTATTTCCATGATAGGAAAAACCAATATTTCTAATCTGGCCGCTTTTCTTCTTTTCGTAAATCCAGTCTCGGATGCCAACAGCTTCAAGCTTGTCCCACTGATTCATTGCAGTCATATGATGCATTAAATAATAGTCCACATAGTCAGTGCGCAGTCTTCTGAGCTCTTCATCAAAATATCTGTCAAGCGCAGTCCTGCTTCCAACAAGATACTGCGGAAGCTTGGTTGCTATATTGACTTTTTTTCTGATTCCATTTTTCTCCAGAATCTCACCAAGTGCTGCTTCGCTGCCACTGTAGACATAAGCGGTATCATAATAATTCACACCCATTTCATAGGCTTTCATTATTTCTTTTTCTGCCTTTGCAATATCGATACCTCTGCCATTTGTGGTAAAACGCATGCAGCCATACCCAAGAATAGATATTGGCTCGCCCTTTTTGTTTAGCCTATATTCCATAGAAATCTCCTGATTTGTAATCGTTGCTCTTCGAAAATTCAGACAGATATAATGAACATCCGTAAAGCAACAAACTAAATAGTAACAATTATCAGTTATAATATGATTTATCTATATAATTATAAATCCATTTATATATTTTGTAAAATTATATTTTATATAATGTTTTTTCAACTGCGTTACTGAACAGTTGTAACCTAAAACGTAAAAACAGCAGAGAATCTGTCTTCAAATTCTCTGCTGTCAAAATATGCATTATAATACCTTACTTAAGAAGGATTTCAGTCTATCATTTTGCGGATTTGTAAAAAACTTATCAGGAGTATTTTCCTCTATGAAATCACCACCGTCAAGAAACATAACTCTGGAGGCAACCTCTCTTGCAAAGCCCATTTCATGAGTTACCACAACCATTGTCATGTCATCTTTGGCAAGATTTTTCATAACTCCAAGTACTTCTCCAACCATCTCCGGATCAAGCGCTGATGTAGGCTCATCAAAGAGCATAACATCCGGCTTCATGCAAAGAGCTCTGACAATAGCAATTCTCTGCTGCTGACCACCTGAAAGCTGAGATGGATAGTCATCTGCTCTGTCTGCAAGTCCTACCTTATTAAGAAGCTCAAGTGCATAGCTTCTTGCCTCTGATTCAGGAACATTCTGAAGCTTCATAGGTGCTATTGTAAGATTTTTCATAATAGTCATATGTGGGAAAAGATTGAACTGCTGAAATACCATTCCCATCTTTTGCCTATGAATATTGATATTTGTAGAAGGATCACAGATATCTGTACCTTCAAATAATATATGACCGCCTGTCGGCTCTTCAAGCCTGTTTAAGCACCTCAAAAAAGTCGACTTTCCTGATCCGGAAGGTCCCAGAACGCATACCACATCTCCTTTATAAATATCAACCGATATGTCATTCAAGACTCTTTTTCCGTCAAATTCTTTACAAAGATTTTTTACACTGATTAAAGGCATATTATCGTTCACTCTTCTTCAGCCTCCTCTCAATGGATTTCTCAACTCGTGTAAGAATAAGTACTAAAACAAGATAAATCAAAGCAACTGCTATATATGGCATAAATGCTGAATATGTGCGGCTACGAATGATGTCTCCGCCTTTTGTAAGATCTTCAAGAGCGATATATCCGGCAATTGAAGTCTCTTTCATAAGAGCAATGAATTCATTACAAAGCGCAGGAATAACATTTCTGATTGCCTGTGGCATTATTACAGTCCAAATTGTCTGCTTATAGCTAAATCCAAGACTACGTCCTGCTTCAAGCTGTCCTCTCGGAACAGACTGGATACCGGATCTGAAAATCTCAGCCTGATATGCTCCGGAATTGATTCCGAAAGCTATTATCGCAGTTAGCGTCTTATCAATTCTGACGCTTGCAAAAATGACAAAATACAATATAAGAAGCTGCACTAGTACAGGTGTGCCTCTGATAATTGTCAAATACAGACCGCATATTGCATTCGCAATCTTAGCTTTACCGGTATTTTCATGAGTTGTGCGGACAATTGCCACCAAAAATCCAAGAACAATACCAATAATTGCCGCAAATAATGTTATTTTTAATGTAGTAGCCAAACCTCTGGTAAGGTATTGCCACCTGTTATCCTCTATGAAATTGAGGACAAACTCTTCCCTTAAACTCTGTAAATTCAAAAAAGTTCACCTTCCAAATATTAAATACAAATTATGTTACTGTTCACTCGCATACAGCTCATTCCAGTAACTGATTCGCGCATTCATTACAAATCGGCTTCGTCGATGGAATGCACTCACTCCTGCATCATGTTCTCACGAAATGCGCAGCTCAGTGCGCATTTCTGTCTGAACAGTAATCAAATTATTAATTTGTTGTAATATATTTTGATACTATATTATCAATTGTACCATCTGCTTTGAGTTCTGCAAGTGCTGCATTAACATCATTAAGAAATTCTGTGTTATCAAGATTAATTGCAATTGCATACTCTTCTTCAGCATAAGCTGACTCAAGAATCTTTAATCCGGCAGTTTCCTGAACAAATACCTTTGCAGGCTCATTATCAATGATAACTGCATCAACCTTGCCCTGTGAAAGTGCCTGAACAGCTTCCATTCCCTTATTGTAGCGTTCTACATTTTCATCACCAAAATCATCTGTAGCATAAAGGTCACCGGTAGTTCCTGACTGAACACCAATAATCTTTCCTGAAAGATCATCAATACTAGCGATATCTGAATCTTCAGTTACGATTACGACCTGAACTGCTGTAGCATATGAATCAGAGAAGTTAACGCTCTTTTTTCTCTCCTCAGTAACAGTCATTCCTGCCATACCAAAATCAGCCTTGCCTGAAGTAACCTCTGGAATTACTGAATCAAATGCAATATCTTCAATCTCAAGAGTATAACCAAGCTTTTCAGCTATAGCTGCTGCAATCTCAGCATCAATTCCTACTATCTGATCATCAGAACCATCATGATATTCATAAGGCGGAAATTCAGCATTAGTAGCCATTACCAAAGTACCTTTGTTCTCTGCTGACTCCTGTGTTGCCACATTGTCAGTTTCCTGCACAGTTTCTGTTGATGTTTCCTCAGCTGCCTCATTTGTAGCTTCAGTTTTCTCAGAAGTTTCTGAAGAACTTCCGCAGGCAACAAGACTTGAAACCATAGCAACTGCCATTGTTAAAGCTAAAATCTTTTTCTTCATAATATTTTTCCTCCATTGTCAGGCAGATATCAGATAAATATTTCCGCCTTATACATTTTCTGTTACTGTTCCCTAGCACATACTATACTAATATTGCAGAATTGTATCTTTATACATTATTGGTGCATAAAATGTATATATATGCATTATTATAGTACTGATATTAATATATGCAAGAGTAAAATTAATATTTTAATTAATTTTTATAAGGTGTCGTTACAATTCAGTTGTCAGCCTAATTATATGAGCGGACATAAATGTGCAGTTCTCGGACGAGGAGATAATTCATAAGATGAAAATACAAGAACAAGCTGAATGCTTTGAACAACGTTGAAATGAAGCTTGTTCTTGTATT
>JAFSQI010000118.1 GCA_017446685.1 Butyrivibrio sp. | reverse complement strand
TGAGATATCCCTTACGCAAGTAAGTAAGACCCCTTGAAGAGTACGAGGTTAGATAGGCACAAGGTGTAAGCATGGTAACGTGTTCAGCTGATGTGTACTAATAGGTCGAGGGCTTATCCAAGAAAAAAGGTGTATAGAGATTGAAGAAGGAAAAGATGGTTCAGTGTTCGGTTTTGAAGGTACAACTAATTAAATAGATGGCCCGGTGGCTCAGCTGGTTAGAGCGCCGCCCTGTCACGGCGGAGGTCAGGGGTTCGAACCCCCTTCGGGTCGCTCATTATTATTTAGAAATATCATGCTACGCATGGTATTTTTTTTATTTTCACATTATTAAATAACCGTTGTTAGCGATAGGATGAACTTATAATTGGCGATAAAACACATGTATTTTACGAAGTGATTTATTGAGTACATAATCAATACTATAGAGATATATTTGGAGGGTTGATTATGAGGAATATTCTAGCATTTGGCGATTCAAATACATGGGGATTGATTCCAGGTACTAAAGACAGATTTGACTGGGGCATTAGATGGACCAGTATTGTTCAAAATAGTGTCCCGGATATACGAGTTATTGAGGAAGGTCTATGCGGACGAACAACTATTTTTGAAGATGAATTGAGACCATTGAGGAGAGCTATAGATGTTCTTCCTATGATTTTAGAAAGCATAAGTCCTATTGATTATGCAATTGTTATGCTGGGAACAAATGATTGCAAATCAAGATATAATGCCGGCCCATATACAATTTGCAAAGGACTTGAAAAATGTCTTAATGAGGTTAAGAAAAAACTGGCTCCTGAAAAAATTCTTGTAGTTTCTCCGATTTATCTAGGTGAGGAAGTATGGAGAGATGACAAGGACCCGGAGTTTAGCAAACATTCCATAGATGTCAGCAAGCAACTTGAAATATATTACAGGGAACTTGCGAAAGCAAATGGTTATCAGTTTATAGCGGCATCAGACTATGCATCTGCCAGTGAAGTGGATCATGAACATCTTGATAAATACGGGCATAAAAGACTTGCAGAGGCGATTATCAGTAAGCTTTAATTGGCTGCAGAATTAAGATATTTATATGTAACATTAGCATAAAAGAAATAATCAGACAGAAAGATGCACCATATTACGTATTTTCTGATACAATTATCTGAATATAAAAGAAAAAGTTTTAGTTTTATTTAATATTATTTTAGCCTAAATTAATAGATAATATAGTAGTAGCATGTAAGTAGTACTTTGGATTCCTAATGGAAACGAAGCATGAGGACGGGCTAAAATGATTATTGAAGATTTTGAAAATGTATTAACCCTGCTCGCTGCAATACTTGGACTTTTTGGTTGTCTTTTTAAATATATTAAAACGCCAAGAAGAGGATATCTATATCTAATCATATTCTTTTTGGCTAATTTTTTGAGTGATTATTATTGGACTATATATACACTTGTTATGCGTTCCTATCCGGAAGTTTCTGAATTGTTGGCATATTTTGGATGGAATGTTGGATATTTATTTCTTTTGCTTGCTGTAATTAATTTTCGCTCGGATAGTGTAAAACACTACTTTCATCCTATTATTCTATGGCCTGTTTTAACAAATATCTGGCAATTTTTCATTTATATTCAATTTGGAGGATTTTTTAATAATCTGTGGCAGGTTGGCGTGACAACTATTATCATGATAGTCTGTATGCAGGAAATCATGTTTTATTTAATGAACAGGAAAGCTAAAGCTAGGATTCCTTATTTGGCTATTTTAGTCATGGCTTTTCTTATTTCTGAGTATGGAATGTGGACGGCTTCTTGCTTTACATGGAGCAATCAGCTACTGGACCCATATTATTATTGCACGATTGTTGGTGCAGTATTGAAAGTTATGTTTGCCTGGGGGGCAGAAAAAGAATACGGAATAATAAATGAAGAGAATTCAGAAAATGAGTTGGCTGAATTCAGATATCAGATGTTATTTCAAGCTATTGTTTCAGTTTTGATATGTGGAGCATCGTTAGGTGGGTATATTCTTGCAACAGCTATAAAAGAATCGATGCTTTTTATGCAACTCGGAACTACAGCTTCAGATAAAATTGTGATAATGCTTTTTATAATTTCCTTAGTTTTATCATTTCTTATTTTAGGGATAGTATACATAATTGATCTTCGTTATAAAAAGAGTCGGGAAAATTTAAAAAAAATTGATGCCGGTAGGCAAAGCAGATATAGCTTTATTTTTACACTTGTAATAACTTTTTTTCTTATTCTAATAGTTGTTGTTTATAATGCAAGGCTTCTGTATAATTCTTCAGTCACTGAAATTAACTTTAGTTCCCGAGCAACTTTTCTGACTACATGATTTCTAACCACCAAAAGTTGCTCAAATGCCGAAAAACGCTGGGGATTCAGCGCACTTGTAGTTGCAAATTTCATATTAAAATGCTATAATGCGGATAGAAATAAATTCTAACCACCGAGGTAAATCCGAATGTACATAGCATACGATATGAAGAATGGTGTTGAGTACGCAAAGCTTGTCAAATCAGTCCGTCATGGCAAAGATGTTTCCAAGGAATACAAGAATCTTGGAAGGGTTATCGACAAGGAAAAGAATATCTTCAAAAGCCGTGAACTTGGAATATATCAATACGATCTTGCCAACGACTACTACGACAAGAGCCCTGACTGGTCAGGATCAGAGGCTCCTGTCGAATATGCCAAGCCTAAGGAGGTCCGAAAAGAAAAGTTGATCCTTGATTTCGGAGATACTTTTCTTATTGACAGCTTTATACACGCCAACGGACTTACTGAGATCATAGATAATTGCGGAGTTCACAATAAAGATACGCTGTACTCCATGATCTGCTATTACATACTTTCAAACACTGCCAATTGCCATGCTAAGACATGGTGGGAAGGCAATTTTGCGAGGATGAGATATCCTATGGCGCAGATGGACAGCCAAAGGATCAGTGAATTCCTCGCAGAGCTTGGATCTGAATCCTGTTACAGGAACTTCTTCAGAGCCTACGCTCCATATATATCTGATACTGTTGGCGGTGATAACATTCTCATCGACAGTACCGGATTACCAAACAACATACATTTTCCATTGACTGCCATAAGCAACCACAACGGCGATATCAACAACGAAGTAAGGCTTATCTACGTAACACAGCAGTCAACTGGATTACCGATATATTTCAGATACTGCCCCGGCAATGTGATAGATGTTTCAACCCTCACAAGGACTATCCATGAACTTAAAAATCATGGTGTTAACACAAAGTTCTCAATCCTTGATGCAGGGTACTACACAGCTGATAACATCCGGGAGCTGTATCATAATGGCATTTCATTTGTGAGCCGTATTCCTGAGAAGATGACCCTCTATAAAGAGCTTGTTGCCGAGAATCTGGACTCTCTTGAAAGCAAGGAGAACCTGATCAGATATAACGGCAGATTCATATATGTCAAGCGCGTTGAATGCAACGTGGTCGAAGACTTTAAAGGTTATGCCTACATTGGTCTTGATATCAGCCGTAAGGAAGATGAAGACAAGAAACTCTTCCAGAGAGCTGATGACCAGAAGCTCACCAATGATGAAGTGTTTGATAAGCTCAGGCATCACGGTCTGTTTGTCATTGTTTCGAGCAGACCTATGGCAACAGACAAGATTCTACCAACTTACTACACCCGTCAGCAGATAGAGCAGATATTTGATATCAGCAAGAACTATGCCGATATGCTTCCGCTCAGAGTTCAGACCGAAAAAACATTCCGTGGTCACCTGCTGTTAACATTTATAGCCTGTGTCATTCTTAAGATGATACAGGACAAGCTTAAGCCAACCAAGTATAACCCAATTTCAATGTTCATGAACCTTCGTAACCAGAAGTGTAAGGTTTATGCTACTGAGCTACTCACAACAGAGGCAACCAAGATCATGAATGACTGCTATAAGATTTTCAAGATCAAGTGTCCTGATGAGGTGTCGCTAAAACGTGGTTAGAAAACATGGTCGGGAACTATAGATTAATGAAAATGCTAAGGATGTTGTAAGATCAACTGCTGCAGAGATTGAAAATTATATCACTGTGGCTGAGACAACACTAAGAGTAGTAGCGGATTCAACAGAGCTCATGGAGAAGGAAGGGGCATCTTCAGAAGAGATATATAAATATCTGGAGGCTCAAACAAAAATACAATCCCAGCAGTTTGATGAAAATTTTACAGGTATTTATGCTTATGTTGATGGGGTTTTTATGGATGGATCCGGATGGAATCCGCCAGAAGGATATGATCCGACTAGTAGGGACTGGTACAAAACTGCAATTGATGCTAAGGGTGAGATTGCGATTGTATCACCGTACTTGGATGCTCAAACAGGAGAAATTGTTATAACCTTTGTTAAAGGATTCAGTGAATACGATTCAAATTCAGAAACATATAATGTTGTATGTCTTGATGTTATAGTTAATCATATTCAGGAAATAACAGAAAAAATCAGTATTGCCGGGAAAGGCTATGGAATGGTGCTGGACCAGGATGGCTTTGTGGTGGCACATCATGATAAAACAAAGCTTGGAAAAGCTTTTAATGAAATATTCAATGATACAATTATAGGATTTGCTGAAGGGCAATTTGATACAATTTTGGATGAGGAGCATGTTACTCTTTATGCGCACGCGTTGATGGAGAAGTGGGTAGTCATTATCGTTGTAAGTAATACTGAGTTATTGGAAAGTGTGCATTCTCAACTCGCGCTGAATATACTTATATCGATTATCATCTTTATACTAATAACATTCTTCTATTATTTTGGTTATAGAATTGAACGTCACAATGATAAAAAAGTGGAAGAATTGAACATGGAGGTGGTAAGTGCGCTTGCTGAAGCGATTGATGCAAAGGATACATATACAAACGGTCATTCTTCTAGAGTAGCAAAATATTCCAAGATGATTGCGGCAATAAATGGTTATTCCGATGCTGAACAAGATGAAATATATATGATGGGGCTTTTGCATGATGTTGGGAAAATAGGTGTGCCTGATGAGGTAATAAATAAAACAACAAAACTTACGGATGAGGAATATGCAATGATAAAAACTCATCCGGTTATCGGAAGTAAGATTCTAGGTAGTATAAAAGCTAATCCTAAGCTTGCAACAGGAGCGCGTTGGCATCATGAGAGATTTGATGGAAAAGGGTATCCTGATGGTATAGCAGGGGAGACCATTCCAGTAGAAGCCAGGATAATAGCAGTGGCTGATGCGTATGATGCTATGACGAGTAGACGAAGCTATCGTGGTGTAATGCCACAGGAAACTGTACGAAATGAAATAGAAAAAGGAATGGGAACTCAATTTGATCCTAAATTTGCGAAAACTATGCTTGGTCTCATTGATGAAGATAATGATTATACAATGCGAGAAAAATGATATATAATAGGATTTGCAATTTTTCTCGACTATTGGAGTTTTTTTGATGAATATTTTAAATGTAGAAAACATTACAAAGGCTTATATGTCTAAGCCTGTTCTTAGTGATATTTCATTTGGAATAAGTGATACTGATAAGATTGGTGTAGTAGGAACAAACGGAACCGGCAAATCTACACTTCTTTCTATAATAGCAGGTGTTACGGAACCTGATGCCGGACAAATCATAGCAAGCAATGGTCTTAGGATTTCATATCTTCCGCAGAACCCTGTGTTTGATATGGAAAAGACTCTTTTGGAAAATATTACTGATACGATATATGCAGGCGGTGAACATTGGGACAAAATGGGTGAGATCAAAGCAAACCTTTCTAAGTTTGGAATTGATGATCCTGAGTGTAGTCCTTCAATATTATCCGGAGGGCAGAAAAAAAGAGCAGCTTTAGTTGCGGCGATAATGTCTCCATCAGATCTTTTGATTATGGATGAGCCAACTAATCATTTAGATTCAGACATGATAGAGTGGTTGGAAGATTTTCTTCAGCACTTTAGAGGTGCACTTCTTATGATCACGCATGACCGATATTTCCTTGATGAAGTGACAAATCAGATTTTGGAAATAGACAAAGGCAGCATATATCGATATGAGTCGAATTATTCAGGCTTTTTGGAGTTGAAGCAACAACGACTTGATTACGAACAGGCTGCTGAGAGAAAAGCGCAATCACTTTATAGAAAAGATCTTGCGTGGATGCTGAGAGGAGCGAGGGCACGTTCAACCAAGCAAAAAGCGCATATTCAAAGGTTTGAGGAGCTACGAGACAGGCATAAACCCGAAGAGGAGAGATTTGTTGAGCTTAGTTCACTACCAAGCAGAATGGGGAATAAAACAATAATCCTTGAGAATCTTTCTAAATCTTATGGTGGAAAGGTTCTTTTTAAAGATTTTTCATATACTTTCAATAAACTCGACAGAATAGGGATTATCGGTCCAAATGGTTGTGGTAAATCTACGCTTTTGAAATGTATTATCGGCGCATTGTCACCGGATAGTGGCATGGTTGAAATTGGACAAACCATCAAAATAGGATATTTTGGTCAGGAAAATGAAGCTCTTGATGAAGAAAAAAGAGTTATTGACTATATAAAAGATACTGCTGAGTTTATCAGAACTGCAGAGGGCCTTGTTTCTGCATCTGTAATGTGTGAGAGATTTCTTTTTAGTCCGGATATGCAATATGCACCGATTGCAAAGCTTTCAGGCGGTGAGAAGAGGAGATTATATCTTCTGAGAGTCTTGATGGAACAACCTAATGTTATTGTTTTGGATGAGCCTACTAATGATCTTGATATACAGACTCTCAGAATCCTGGAAGATTATCTTGACGGATTTGCTGGAATAATAATTACAGTCAGTCACGACAGATATTTTCTTGATCGTGTAGTTACAAGAATATTTGCTTTTGAGCAGGACGGCAGTTTATATCAAAGTGAGGGTGGATATTCAGATTATATAGTTCACAAGCATGAAACGGAGCCGCAAATAATTGAAAACAACAAAAACCAGTCAGAAGTAAAGGCTCCCAAAGGTAAATACCGTGCTCCCAGGGAGAAAACCAAGCTTAGTTATAATGAACAAAAGGAATATGATAATATGGAGTCAGAAATAGAGAAGCTTGAAGAAAAAAGTGCTGAACTTGAAACTCAGATAGCTGAAGCAGCGACAGATTATCCTAAACTTGTAGCATTAAGTAAAGAAAAAGAGAAAGTTGACGCAGAAATTGAGCGTAAAATGGAAAGATATGTTGAGCTACAGGAGATGGTCGACAGCTTTAGTAAGCAATAAATATAAATTAAAAAAGCAACATTTGATAAAAATGGAACAATAATGCTTTAGAGTAAAAAAACCTTATGTGTTACAGTAGTAATGCATAAGGTTTTAATTTTTTAATGGGAGAATAAGGTATGTATACGGGGAAAATAAGAGTAAATCCGAATAAAAAGTATTTTTTTAACAATAATGTAGATTATTGTGTAGGAACCGGGCGATTAGGTCTTGCGCTTACTCAGGAATATTTAAAAGAACTTGAGTTTGTCCAGAAAATGATTGGTTTTTCATTTATAAGAGGACACGGCCTTTTTTCTGATGATGTTTCAATATATCACGAATATGAGGAAAATGGCGAAAAAAAAGTAGAATATAACTACACATATATTGACAGAATAATTGATAGTTATCTAAAGCTGGAGATTAGACCATACCTTGAGCTTGGATTTATGCCGGGACAATTGGCAAGTGGGACACAGACGATTTTTTATTGGAAAGGAAATACCACACCGCCAAAAGAATATAAAAAGTGGACTGATATGGTTATTTCTCTTCTTTCACATTTGAAAACCCGTTATGGGGAAGAAGTGTGTGACTGGCCGATAGAAGTCTGGAATGAGCCAAATTTGCCGGGGTTCTGGTACAAGGCCGATATGGAGGAGTATTTTAAGCTATTTAAGGAGACATTTCTTGCTATCAAGAAGTATGATTCCAGATTTAAAGTAGGCGGACCTGCAATTTGTGGTGTGAAGGATGCAGAATGGATAGAAGCATTCCTTTCTTTTTGCAGAAAAGAAGGAATTAGTCCTGATCGCATAACAAGACATCACTATACAGTAGAATTTCCGGAGAGAATTGGACACTATGATTATTCAAAGCTGGAAGATTCAGAAATGCGCTTTGAAAATCTGCAGTCTACAAGAGATATAGTAGATTCATTTGAAGAATTTAAAGGTCTTCCGATACATCTAACTGAATTTAGCACATCATACACTCCTAAAGGGGTAATCCATGATACAAATATAAATGCTGCGTATCTGGCAAGGCAACTTTCGAGGTTGGGAGATGTAAACGAAGCATATTCTTATTGGACATTTTATTTCTACAAGCAGCTCAAATTATTTGGTGAAGAATGTGTTTATAAGGACGATAATTCTGTAATAGTAAAAAATTCTGATGGATATGCAGGTATTCTTTGGAATATTGATGAAGAAGATGGAATAAGAGATATTTCATTTGATTTGATTGAAAAAAATGATTATGTTCTTGTAACCCAAACTGTTGATGAAATCTGTTGTAATCCTTTAAAGTTATGGCACGATATTGGTGAGCCTGCTTATCCGACAGAAGCTGAAACTGAGCTTATTAAGAGGGCAGCCTGGCCGCTTACCGAAAGCGCAGTAATTTTTTCAGAGAATATGAAAGCAGCTATTTCGGTTGAGGTGAAAAGAAACGGAGTTGTATTTTTTACCCTGAAAAAGAGATATTTATCATCGGATCGAGGCTACGATTACGAAAAGGTGGTGAAGTTTCACTAAAAAACTTAACTTTTTTGCCATGAATAAAATAACTTCGTATAAATATTTGAAAACAAATTATAGGGGGTTATTTTTTATGGCTGAGAAAAAAATATTATTAAGAGATGGCAAAAATATAGGTGTAAATGAGGCTGAGTCACCGCAGAAAAACAGCATCTTATTGGAGAAAAAACTGCAATCAATAGGTGCTTTGTCTGCTGTAGCTCAGCTTAGAAAAAGCTCTTTGTTATCTAATAAGCAATGTGCATTTTTTTGCATTTAATTAAAGAGTTACGTCAATATAAGGGTGAATTACTCAAAAAATATTTTAACTTTATTTTTTGCCTGCCCGTGCATTTTGCAAAATGTTTCTGGTTTTTTCAGAATCGGTATCTGCGGCGCGGGCATAGATATTGGTTGTAGCCAGATTCGCGTGGTTTAATATGTGCTGCAGTTTAACAATATCGTGATCTGAAGCATTATAAAAACTCATGGCAAAGCTTGATCTAAGCTTTGCCGGAGTTATTTTTTTGGCTTTTCCAGGAACAGCTACCTCGGCATATTTTTTTACCATGCGTTCTATTGAACGGATAGTCAGTCTGTCTCCGTAATTATTGGTGAAAGCTGGAAAATGGGTGTCAGTAAGCTGATATTTGTCAATTTGTTTGTCAAAATAGGTTTGTAAATATGAAGCACATTCATCAGAAAAGAATACTGTCTGATATTCTCCGATTTTTCTCATTACTTCAACACAGCATTTGTCAAAATCATAATCGATTATTTCAGTACTTGCCAATTCAGATATCCTAAGTCCTGAGTCAAGCAGGAGCAAAATAATAGCAGAGTCTCTATCAACATAAAGGTCATGATGACCGGCTTTTCTGTGAGAAAGACCTTCTCCGGTCCTGACGCAATACAAGAGAATTTCCTGTTCTTTTTCAGTAAGATATATAAATTCTTCTTTTTCTAATTGTATTTTTTGTGATGCTGCTACCGGGTTATTCTTTAGCTTTCCAATATCAATAAAATAGGTATACATACTTGAAATAGAGGCTCGTTTTCTTTGAAGTGTACGTGGCTTATTCCCTTGTAAAGATAATTTATTCAGGTATTCGTTTATTATAGTGCCGTCAATTTTATCAAGGTCAGAGAGAACTATATCAGAAATATCCCGGTATTCTTTGAATAAAGGCAGATGGAATATATATTCGAAAAAATGATAAATATCTCGGCTGTATTCATACTTGGTTGCATAATTATTCATTTTCCCATGATTATATACAAACTCTGTAATGTAGTCAGGGAGTTTTTCCAGTTCTTTGTTGATTTTTCTTGAATAAATTTTATTATTTTTGTTCATTTTTTTAATTTGTGTAGTGGGCAGGATTTTTGTTTTTTATTATAGCATAAAAACGCGTCTTAAAATATATTTTTTGCGACGCGTTTATTTTTAGAAAAAAAATTTGCCACGACAATAATCTATTTCGTATAAAAAAATATAAAAAATATAAGGATGGTATAAAACAATGAAAAAAATAATATCTACAATATTTGGTATGACACTGGCTATGATGATACTTTTAACAAGTGGTTTTGCTTCAACAAAAGCATATGCAGCAAGTGATTCTGCAAAGTATTTAAAGGGAGCAAGATTTTTAACAGCTCTTCATGGACAGGATGAAAACGATAACGAAATAATATTAGCTTTATATGAAAAAAATGGAACCAATATAGCTTATCTGAATGATGGAATATCACATGTATGTACTTCATATACAGATAAGAGTGTAAATGTAACAAATCTGGGAACTGTAGAAAGAATAACAATTGGAGATACTCTGTTTTTTGACTTCTTTATGGCAGATAACATTCCTTGCCTTCTCTGTGAAGATGGAAATATTTACTCGTGCGAATATCTTACCGCATATGAAATGAATCAACTTATCAGTTAAGAGTAAACAAAGATAAATAATCACATAGTAAAATGGGAATACTGCATATGGCTTGTTTTGCCATCATGGTATTCCCATTTTTTTTGAATTAAATATAAAAATTTATTGAATTAGATTTTTTATTATTTCAATGCTCCGGTTACTTGAGGAAGCCACATGCTGATAGCCGGAATAAAAGAAATAAGTATTTGAGCGACAATCATACAGATGTAAAATGGCATAGTTGCCTTAACAACTTTATCCATTGGACGATGCGCTACCGCAGAACCAATAAAAAGAACTGAACCAACAGGTGGAGTAAGTAATCCGATTCCACAATTAAGAACCATCATTATTCCGAATTGAATAGGATGTAAACCGGCACTTACCGCTACAGGAAGCAGGATAGGAGTAGCTATAAGAATAATCGGAGCCATATCCATTATCATACCAAGTAACAATAAAATCAGATTGATCAGTAAAATTGTGATAATGCTATTTCCACCGGATATTTTTGTAATAAAGGTAGCAGCTTTAGCAGGTACATGCAAAAGTGTTAAGCATGAGCCAAAAGCTGAACTCATAGCTATAAGTATCAGAACAATTGATAAAGTCTCTATACATTTATCCAGGCTCTTCCATACATCTTTGATTGAAATTCCCTTATAGATAAAAATTGAAACAAATAAAGAATATAATACGGCAATAGCTGCAGATTCAGTAGCTGTAAAAACACCGCCTACAACACCGACTACTACAATTATAATACTGAGAAGTGCCCAAAATGACTGACCAAGCTGCTTTAAAAACTTTTTAATCGAAAATTTCTCACCCTTTGGATAATTGTGTTTTACTGAAATAATATAAGAGCCAACCATCAATGAAATGGCAAGAAGAGCTCCGGGAATGTACCCTGCCATAAAAAGAGCACCAACAGAGATACCACCTGCAGTTGTAGCATATATAACCATATTATGACTAGGAGGAACAAGAAGACCTTCACAGGATGATGTAATTGTTACAGCTGTTGAAAAATCAGTATCATAACCTTCTTCATCCATCATAGGGATCATAATAGATCCAAGAGACGCAGTATCTGCCGCTGCAGAACCTGATATTCCTCCGAAAAAATAGGAAGCAACAATATTAACCATGGCAAGCCCGCCACGCATCCAGCCAACAAGTGAATTAGCCAGAGCAATAAGTTTATCTGAAATACCGCCACTTCCCATGAATACTCCCATGGTTATAAAAAAAGGGACCGCCATCAGTGAATAAGACCATACACCTTTTACCATTAGCTGAGGAAGCGATACAAGGTTCTGTCCCATGGAAACAAGGCAAAGGGCAGTAGAGATACCTACCGCATATGCAATTGGAAATCTCAAAAGTATCATGATCAAAAAGCTTCCTAGAAGAATTATTGTAGATAATGTTTCTGCATCCATTTATTTTGTTCCTTTCTTATACTCTTTTACCTGAACAAATTTATCAAAAATCTGTTCCAGCTCAAAAACCACCATTCCAAAACCAGCAACAGGAATTGAAAGATACTGCCAAAATTTGCTAAGAAAAGGCATAGATACATATCTTCCAAGTGCAGATAATGGAGATGCACAAAGTCTGATTCCATATATGAAAAGCAATAATCCTAAAATGCAGACTGCTATATCTGCCATTAGATCCAGTAAAAGGATATTAAACTCAGACATATACTTATCAAATGCAGTCATTCTGATATGACTTCCTTTTCTGATTGCCAAAGTGGCTGAAAGCACAGCCATATACACCATCTGTGTAAGGACAACTTCTTCACTCCAATATGGATCAGGAATAAATGGAATATACCTACCGGCAACTGAAATAGTAGTAACAAGAATATCCCCTATTAAAAGAATTTTACAGATACACATTATTATTTTTTCGGTCTGGTCAAACAGTGGCTTTAACTTTGGAAATGCCACATTGTGTTCAGTCATACAAATATCTCCCCCTGTTATTTTAAATCAACTATTTTCTGATAAAGCTCTTTTTGCTTAGCACTATATTTGCTAATAGTATTCTGGCAAGCTTCTATCCAAGGCGTTTTATCTTCAACCTCCACGATTGTTACATTTTTTTCTCTAAGGTTCTTAAAAGCTTCTTCTTCAATTTCTGAAACCTTATTACGACAACACTCAGATGCATATTCTGCAGCCTCTTTTAGAATTTCCTGCTGTTCAACGCTCAAATTATTCCATCTGTAATCAGAAACGATTAACTCCATAGTTCCTAATGTATGTCCATCAAGCAAAAGATAAGGTGCTACCTCATAAAATGCATTAGAATTGTAATTTGGTGTAGGCTGTTCTGCGCCGTCCACAACCCCAGTGGAAAGAGAGCTGTAAAGCTCTGTAAAAGAAACTACTGTCGCAGAGCCACCAATATCACTTACCATACCTGTAAGGATAGGATCAGAGGAAACCCTGATTTTCTTACCCTTAAGATCAGAAATATCTTTTACCTCACTTCTAAAGAAAAAATTTCTAAAACCTTCTTCTCCAAAGCATAGACCTCTGAGAGGTAATCCCAAATCATGAGGCTCCATAAGCATTTCCTCAGCAACATCACTCTCTGTAAATTTCCAAAAATGTTCCGCCCCTGTAAAAGTATATGGAACTGCAAGAAGTCCTGTTTTTTCACAGCCATAACTAGGCAGTGCAAGAGCAGAAATCCTTGTAATATCAGCTATATTTCCACCGCCAAGCAGATTGTCAAGAAGCTGATCCTCACTTCCAAGAACACCGCCGGGCTGAAGGTCTATAATGATTTTACCATTCGATAACTCCTCGGTTTTTTCCTTGAAAGCTTTTGCCATTTCCCCCGAAATAGTTCCATCCAATGGATTAACTTCGGCATAAGTAAGTATTACAGTATCACTTTTTTGTCCTGCTCCGAAACTTAGTGCACAGATGAACAGTAATAGAACAGTAAGAATTATACTGTAAATTGCAAAAGCTTTTCCTTTCTTTGTTTTTTTCTCTTCATTCACCTTTTGTCCCTCCTCAAAAAAATTATACGTACATAAATTAATTTACGGTGTATAAAAATATCTGTCAACCAAAAACCGTTTACTATAGCATATTTATGCCGATTGGCAGTATAATGAGTACATAAAAACAGGAAAGGCAGGTGTTTTAATGAAAATCAGACGTTCACAATACAGATGTAGCTTTAAACTAATTACAGCGGATATTTTACCCCAGAATATTATAGATAGATGTTGTGAGAGATTTACAAAACTTATAAAAGAAGGCAAAGTGTGCAATGCGTCTTTTTATAAATACAACAGCATGGGTTTTTTATATGTTGAGGAAATAGTAGAAGATATGAGTGAACCTTATCTACCTGTCGATCAGTTCATGTCGGATTTACAACCTTATTTAAAGCCCTGGCCTGAGGAAAACGGTGATAAATATTTCGCTCCTATGGTTAATGTATATTATCACTATGGTCCGGAAGAAGATTTGGATTTATGGGAAAAAGAAAGAACGACAGCAAAAAAAGAACGCATAGGACGTGTAGCTTTTCTTTTCCCAAAAAAGCTGCCTTCATACGTTATGCATCACAATGCCATAGTAGAAGAAGGATTGTTAAAAGGCGATAAATATGCCTACATATCCCTTCATGAAAACTTATTGTTCTCATATTATGAAGAGCCGAGAAACAATGTAAATATAAAGGGAATCGATGAAGAATCAAAAGCCATTGAGGCATGGATAAAAGCTGATCCGGAATCTCATTTTGACAGAGAAAAAGCTAAAGGCAGTAATTTCCTGGTCATTCCATGTTTATTTACTGTAGATAGAATCGATTATATCGACTAAATAATTAAAGATACCTGGCAAAAGCTCAAAAAATATTATAATTTTAATATTTTTTGAGCTTTTTTGAACTGGGCTAGTAGGATTCGAACCTACGTAATGACGGAGTCAGAGTCCGTTGCCTTACCGCTTGGCGATAGCCCACCATTATATTATGTGCTCACTCATTGTTCAAACGAGCGAACTTCTATATATTACAACAAGTAATTATAAAAATCAATACCTTTTTTTAATTTTTTTATTTTTTTACTTGCTAATTATATTACACAGTTTTATAGTCTATAGTTGACGGTATAGCTTTGATAAAGTATCAATATAATAAAACAAAGTGATAAAAGGATTAGTTTTATGAACGCAAGTAAGAAAAATATTTGGTCATATTTTCCAATAACATTTTTGACAGCATTATTCTGCTGTATACTATGGGGAAGTGCGTCACCGGCAATAAAAATAGCATATGAAATTTTTAAAATCTCACCTGATGATACTGCATCAAGAATAATGCTTGCAGGCGCAAGGTTTCTGCTGGCTGGTGCCATGACTATCGTATTTGGCTCTATAATATCAAGAAAAATATTGATTCCACAAAAAGGCTCTTTAAAATATATAGCTTCACTTTCTCTTCTCCAGACAGTGGGACAATATTTTTTCTTTTTTATGTCACTCGCATATATAAGTGGAGTAAAAGGTTCAATCATAAATGCTTCGGGAAATTTCCTGGCGATAATCATAGCAGCTGCTATTTTTAGATTAGAGAAGCTTACTGTGCGCAAGATTTCCGGATGCATTGTAGGTTTTTCAGGTATAATTCTGATTTTAGGAGGAGTTAAGGCTTTATTTGACGGAAGTAACATTACTTTCCAGGGAGAAGGAGCGATGCTCATGGCTGCAATGTTTTTTGCATTTTCTTCCTGTATAATAAAGATTTTTTCCAAATATGAAAATCCTGTAATTCTAAGTGGTTACCAGTTTATGTTTGGAGGACTTATTCTTTTTATCATTGGATTTGTTATGGGAGGTCAGCTGTATTTCTACAGTTCTTCCTGTGTGTATAATCTTATATATATGGGATTTATATCTGCAGGTGCATATACACTTTGGGGAGTCTTATTAAAACATAATCCTGTCAGTAGAATATCAATATTTGGATTCATTAATCCTGTAATGGGCGTAATGTTATCAGCATTATTTCTTGGAGAAAACAAGGAAGCCTTTTCAATTACAGGACTAATAGCACTTCTTTTGGTTGTAGCTGGCATAGTTATAGTAAATACCGGAAAAACAGCATAACAGTAGCCTAACTATTCGTTAAACCAGCGTTTTGCGAATAGTTTATTGCCTCCCCTGGTGTTTCTATCTTTGATCTGTGGTAAAATAAGTCGGAAATAATTGAATTTATAAAGTTTTTATACGGAGGCATGCATGGACAATAAAAAGATTGCTATCATCTTCCCTGGTATGGGTTATCACAGTGATAAGCCACTTCTTTATTTTTCAAAGAAATTAGCAAGGGAAAATGGATATGAACTAATAGAGGTAAACTACGATTTTCCTTACAAAGCCCGTGAGATCATGAATGATAAGGTCAAAATGAAGGAGGCCTTTGAAATTGCTGCTGATCAGATCAAGGAAAAGCTTGGAGAAATCTCTTTTACCACCTATAGTGATGTTGTATTCATTGGAAAAAGTATAGGCACAGCGCTGGCTGCATATTATGACAGAAAGCTGCAGGTTGGAGCAAGACATATTGTTTTTACCCCTGTCCCACAGACCTTCGAAATGCTAAGGGACAAGTCAGGAATTGTCTTCCATGGTCTTGATGACCCCTGGTGTCCAACTGATATTGCCACCTCCATGTGTAAAAAGTTGGGGCTTGAGCTTTTTACAGTAGATAAGGCAAACCACTCTCTTGAGACAGGATCTGCAACAACTGATATACGCAATCTAATGGGAATCATGAAGAAAGTAAAGGCATTCATTACTCCCTACAGAGTTGTTATGTTTGATCTTGACGGAACGCTGACAGACTCAGGCAGAGCGATAACTTCATCAGTTGCATATGCCTTATCTGATTTTGGTATAACAGATCAGCCACAGGAAAAGCTTGAAACCTTTATCGGACCTTCTCTTTACGATTCATTTGTGAGGGAATATCAGATGGATGATAAAGATTGCAACAAAGCAGTTGCTCTTTATAGGAGCATATATGAAAAAGAGCGCATGTACGACGTAGATATTTATGAAGGAATTCCAACTCTCCTAAATAATCTCAAAGAAAAAGGCTATACAGTTATCTTAATAACCAGTAAGCCTCTTGTTTTTGCCGAGAAGATTCTTGAAAGAGTTGATCTTAGCAAATACTTTGATCATATGGTTGGTCCCGATCTTTCTGACCACAGTTCAGACAAAAAGCGCCTCATCGAAATTGCCATAAACACCTATGACCTTGACAAAAATGCATGCATAATGGTTGGAGATACAGCCTATGACATTAAGGGCGCCGTGGATGCAGGAATAGACAGTATCGCAGTTAGTTATGGCTACGGCAATACTGAAGAAATGATGCGTGAGGGTGCAACTTTTCTGGTTAATTCCGCAAAAGAAATAGAAGCGTTATTATAACGCTTCTATTCAACTTCCAGTAGACCTGTAATGTCTTATACCCAAATGAAAAAGAACTGTCATTACCGCAAAAACTAAGGCACCCGAAAGTGGTGTAACAAAAGCTGTCCAAGAAGGCCAGCCATATAGCGGTTTATCCAGTATCCATGATGCCGGAACATGCATTGTGAGGGCAAATGGTGCTATAACAGTAAAAAGTGCCCTAAGAGGCAATGGGTAAATATCAATCGGATACTGGCAGGCACTTCGCCCGCCATAAGTTATGGCATTTACCAATTCCACAGACTTTACGCTGAAAATGCAAAAGATTGCCTCAATCATAAAAAGTCCCAGTATCAAAAGGCAGCTCATGGCAATGGATTCAACCAAAACAAGTACCTTAAGAGGATTCCAGACTATATTCGAGAAGTTACTTCCCATTATCAGTGCAGCAACGCCCACTGCTATGCAGGTAATTCGCCTTGGATCCGTTCCGCCGCACAAAACCTGGGTCAGCACCCCACGTGGTCTTACAAGAAATGTATCCAGGCGCCCTGTTCTGATCATAGATGGAAAATCTCCGGTAATTCCTCTTCCAAACATTTCAGTTAGATAAAAAGATACTGACATTATCCCGAAAAAGAAATACAGATTTCCTCCGCTCCACCCCTTTAGGCTCTCAAACCTGTCAACAATAAGTATGACAACCATCATCTCTCCGCCCTCCATGACAAGTTGGGCAAGTGTCTGCATGAAGAAAGAACTTGGATACTGCAGATGACTCTTAAGAAGTATTCCTATTGACTTGATGTATAATTTCAAAGTGTTCATATTTTTTCCTTATTTAATATTCAGGCTCGCACACGTGACTATGGAAAGCGCCTCACTTAGCCTCCCTGCACCACCATTCGTTTCTTGTTGGCATTCCACATATATACGCCAAGGGCTATAAGAATGACAACCCAGAAAGCCTGAATACCGTATATTCTAAATGCTTCATTTGGCAAATATTCTCCGGTATAGAATCTTATAGGGGCATCAAGGAGCTGCGCATATGGTAAAAAAGTAATAACCTTCTGCCAACTCTCTGGAAAAAGAGTCAATGGAAAAAGATTTCCTGAAAGTGTCATCATCAAAAGATTAAGAAGTCCCTGAATTCCCCTTGGATCAAGAGTTTTCATTGTAAAGGCCACAGTGATATTTTCAAGAGCACATACGCACAAAAGTCCCAGCAAAAGAGCTGGTATTGCTGAAATAAGTTCCAGGAAAGAAGCCGGCAAGCTTATTCCCCACCCCTTTGGTAAAAGAAATGCTACTATTAGCATTGGTACAGCGCGCATGAGACTTCCCATGAGTTTCTGCGCCATGATCCTGGCATAATAAAAGCCGTACATATCTACAGGGCGACACATATCATAGGCTATATCACCTGATTTTATCTTGTCCACCAGCTCTGAGTCAGACGCAAGCATCATCCTGAAAAAAGCCTGTTGCAACCAGACATAAGTCGCTACGCTTTCTATTGGTATTGACTGAGGTTTTCCTGCATAAAGAGCCCTATACAGAGCTACCAGAATAAGACCAAAGAACATCTGGCAGACGATTCCTCCAATCATGGCTCCTCTATATTGAAGCTCCATTCGAAGCCTCATTTTAAAAACAGTAAAATATGGCATATTCACCTCTGTTATTTTATGTCTTTTTACAGATCAAGTTCCTTGTACATGGCAGCTATCATATGATCCGTGTTTTGAGGTTGCAAGGTAAGCTCGCTAATATTCCCTGCTTCCTGTAGTAATGCCAGAAGCTTTGATGTAGGAAGTTCAGCTGGATTATAGCTAAGTTCTATCCCATCTTCTGTCTGGTTACAGTTAACTCCCTCAGGAAGTCTTAAGTTAGTGGCAGTTTGATCGTATTTTATTTTTACATTACGGACTGTGTCATATCGTTCTAGAAGATCCTGAAGTTTCCCGTCAAAGAGCTTCTTGCCATGTCCAAGAACCATAACTCTTGAGCAGAGTGCCTCAATATCTTCCATGTCATGAGTTGTCAGCATGATTGTTGTGCCATACTCATCATTTTCCCATTTAAGGAAATCTCTTAGCGCCAGTTTACTAACAGCATCAAGACCAATAGTTGGCTCATCAAGAAATAGTAGCTGTGGCCTGTGAAGAAGTGAGCCGCACAGTTCTGCTCGCATTCTTTGCCCAAGGCTAAGCAGTCTTAAAGGCGTCCTCATTAGCTCTTCAAGCAAAAGAGCACTCGTCAGCTCTTTTAATCTGGATTCATAATCCCCTTGCGGAATTCTGTAGATATCCCTAAGAAGCGAGTAACTGTCGATTATGGGAACATCCCACCAGAGCTGGCTTCGCTGACCAAACACTACTCCGATATTCTTGACATGTCTTTTTCTCTCTTTCCAGGGCACTATGCCTCCAACAGTTACTTCGCCGCCGTCTGGCGTAAGAATTCCGGAAAGAATCTTGACCGTTGTAGACTTACCGGCTCCATTAGGACCGATGTAACCTACAAGTTCTCCTTTATCCACAGAAAAAGAAACCTCTTTAAGAGCATTCACTATCTCTTTTTCCCTCAAAATTTTTCCTTTTTCATGCTTCTTTTTTACAATGAAATTTTTCTTTAAGTTATTTACTTCTATATAACTCATGATTTTTCCTCGATAGTGGCCACAAATATATAATCCATTAATTACTCCATTCAAATCATATTGTGTACAATTATTGATGTTATACCCCTACACTAAAATAATCAATACTCAAAAGATTAGTTTTCTGTTGAAGTATAGTTTACTATCGATGAACAAAAAAAGAGGCTTTGGTGTCACTAAGTGACACCTGGCCTCGATTTACTTGTTCTGGTTATCTTTGCCATTATCACAGGCAAGCAGCCTTTCTACTTCTTCTTTCTTCTCATACAAAACGCATCCGCCCTCATGATCATCAAGAAGAACTCCTTCAGCCTGTAATGCCCTAAAAAGCTTTGATTTCATGGCATCTCTTAGTGATGTCTCTTTTACATTAATATCCGAATATGGTGAAAAAGGACACGGCTCTGCACCACCATGAGAGTTTATATGGAAAAATCCTCTTCCGGCAGCGATGCATCCACCTGAACTCTTCTCATCTCCGGGAAAAGAGACAAATACTATCTCCGGATGCTCTTCTCTTAGCCTTGCAATCTCTTTTTTAAGATACTCTCTTTCTTCATCTCCGGGTGCCAGGTGAGTTGCATCTTCTGTCACAGGAACAAATTCGACAAAAATAACAGCTTTGCAGCCCTTGCTCGATAGTTTTCCGATAAAATCTTCGGAAGAAACTTCCCTTATATTTTCTGTAGTCACTGTAACCGATGCTCCATATATCAGTCCGCGACGATTTAGCTCATCCATATTTGAGATAAGCTTATCATAAACACCTTCACCACGCCTTGAGTCAGTGGCATCCTTCTCGCCTTCAATACTCATGATAGGTACCAGATTTCTGTTCTTATCAAAGAGATCAAAGTATTTTTCAGCCATATAGGTTCCATTGGTAAATATCGGGAAAAGAATGTTCTGTTTACGACCTGCTGCTTCAATAACGCCCCTTCTAAGAAGCGGTTCTCCACCTGCCAAAAGAATAAAGCTGACTCCAAGATCATCTGCTTCATCAAATACCTTAAGCCACTCTTCATCAGTAAGCTGACTTACAGGTTCAGTATCCTCTGTGGCATTATTACATCTTGAATAACAGCCTGCACAATGAAGATTGCAGCTACTTGTTATACTGGCAATAAGAAATGGAGGAATATGCTCGCCCTCATCCTCAAGCTTTTTCCTCTTTTTGGAAGCAGCCTTTGTGGCAAGAGCAAACTTAGCCATATAGGCACTTTCTCTCGGATTTTTAAGGGTAGCCTTGATAGCATCTGATACAACCCTCTCAACTCCATGCGTCATATATTCTTGAATATCAAACTCTTTATCCATTTTTATAATCCTTTCATTAAATATCAATAACAAGCAATTTAGTCTATGAAATTTTGAGTCTTTGTTATAACGCCCCATTTGATAAAAGAATTATATCACTTTTTGTATTTTTTGCAATTATATTGTTTACAATATCATCAATCAAACTCCCGGCACAATCAACGTTAAATCAATACCATTATATATTTGAATATACTTTAGGTTAATCTTTAATAGAAGTTTTATAGTTACTGGATTATAATATTGTAAGGAAAAAAAGTTATATTACATCAATCTTATGAGGAAAAGAAAAAATGACTGAAATAAGTACCATCAAAACAGATAATTTTACTATGGATTATTTTAAGTTCGGCACCGGGAAAAAGAATCTTGTAATTATTCCGGGGCTAAGTGTGCAAAGTGTTATGGGGGCTGCCAACACTGTTGCTGCCGAATATAAAACTATGGAAGAAGACTTCACAATTTATGTGATTGACAGAAGAAGTGATATTCCTGAGAAATATTCAATTCAGGACATGGCAAAAGATACTGCGGAAGCAATAAAGTCCCTTGGACTTGATAAAGTAAGTATCTTTGGTGCTTCTCAGGGCGGAATGATTGCCATGCTGATTGCAATAAATTATCCTGAGCTTGTTGAAAAGCTTGTACTTGGTTCAACATCCTCTCATATAAAGCAATCTCAGGAAAAAGTTTTAGATTATTGGATTGAGCTTGCCAAAAATAAAAATGCTCACCTACTCTACCAGCAGTTTGCAAAAGATATTTACCCTGAAGAAATTTATTCCGAATACATAGATTATTTCAACGACGTAAGTAACTCAGTCACAAATAGAGATCTTGAAAGATTTGTAATTTTAGCAAGCGCCATAAAAGGCTTTGACATCTCTGATGATCTTAAAAAAATAAAATGTCCCACACTTGCGATGGGAGTTTACGAAGACAAAGTACTAGACAGTGATGCCACTATGGAAATTGCAGAAAATCTTGATTACAGACCTGACTTCAAGCTTTTTATGTACATAGGATACGGACATGCAGCATTTGATACTGCGCCTGACTATCGTGACAGAATACGTAAATTTCTCTTAGAAAAATAATGATACAGTTATTGACCAAACAGGAGGATGCACTCAGACATCCTCCTGTAGTATGCGTCAAAAGCGTTTGTCGTTTACAATAAAATCATTTTACTTCTATCTCTTTTATTCCTTTTGCCCAATCAAGTATGGGCCTTGCATCCGGGTAAAAAAGCTCCTTAGGTATACTGTTTCTGTCAAAAAATCTGTGTTCTAAAACTTCAGAATCAGAATCCGATATTTCTCCAAAGTAGCTTTTTGTCTTAAAAATTACTGACAACGAATATACCACATCTCCATTTGGATAATGTATCTCTCTGTCATCACCGGAATAAAGTCCAAAAAGCTCAAGATTATCGACTTTAATTCCTACCTCTTCAGACAATTCTCTTTGTGCAGCTTCTATATATGTTTCTCCCGGTTCAAGTGCTCCACCCGGAACGCACCACTCCCCAGTATCGCTCCTTTTCTGAAGAAGGATTTGTCCTTTTTCATTCTCTACAAGTACGCCACATCCTACGGTCATCACCAGGTCATGACCAACATATTTTCTCATATCGGATATATAATTCATTTTTCAATTCTTCCTTTATATTTTGTTGTTACTTTCCGCCCGCATGCAGGCTTGATCCATTAAACATGATAACATGAGTCCTCAGATAAAATCCAAAAAAAATAAAAAAAATTAAAAAAATGCTGTCAAGCATTTTTGAAAATGTCTCAAAAAATCTTTAACATTAGCCCTGGCTTTTATGCCGGGGCTTTGCTTTATCATAGCCTTAACTCCGCTCTTGGAGACTGCCCTTTGAGAAGGGCATCTCCGCCGCTCGGGCATCC
>JAFSQI010000117.1 GCA_017446685.1 Butyrivibrio sp. | reverse complement strand
TGTGTTTCTGATTGGGTTCTATTTTCTTAGACATGATTCCTCTTTCTACTGCGAAAGAGACCTGTATTAGAATACCTATATATGAACCAGGGTGTAAGACTTAATTCCGTATAATGTGGAATTTACTTTTTTATTCAATGAAGACAGAGTATCTAATCATTAATGTATTGACAGTTTGAGCGATTTAATCTAAAATATCTATCGTATGTGGCATTAACTGTCCGTGTCCGGCTTAATGCGCACACGAACATGATAAAATAAACTTTTTATGTAGATATCGGAGGTAATTATGGCTAATATTAAATCTGCCAAGAAGAGAATTTTAGTTAATAAGAAGAAAGCTGAAAGAAACCAGGCAATCAAGTCTGCTGTTAAGACAGAAATCAAGAAGGTTAGAACAGCTATCGAAGCTGGTAACAAGGAAGAGGCTGCAAAGGCACTTCTTGCTGCTACATCTGCTATCGACAAGGCTGAGTCAAAGGGCGTATTCAAGAAGAATACAGCTTCCAGAAAAGTTTCTCGTCTTGCTGTTGCTGTAAACAAGATGGCTTAATCATTTCTTCATTTGAATATATTATTGCAAAATCACCTCATGTCTTCTCACCGACATGAGGTTTTTGTTTTTCTGCGTGGATTTTTAAAGCCCGGCATGATATTATGTAACATGGCTATATTTATAAATTAGCGGCAGATTAGTCTGACGTAAACGATGATAAATAAAAAGTAACAGAAATTGAGGTAGTTTAAGTGGATCAGAGCAAAATTAGAAATTTTTGTATAGTTGCACATATAGATCATGGTAAGTCGACACTTGCAGACAGAATGATTGAGAAGACAGGTGTTCTTACCAGTAGGGAAATGCAGAATCAGGTTCTGGACAATATGGATATCGAGAGAGAAAGAGGTATCACTATTAAGTCCCAGGCAGTCAGAATGATATACAAGGCAAAAGACGGGCAGGAGTATACCTTTAATATGATTGATACTCCCGGACATGTTGACTTTGGCTACGAAGTTTCAAGAAGTCTTGCTGCCTGCGACGGAGCTATACTTGTAGTTGATGCAACTCAGGGAGTAGAGGCGCAGACTCTTGCTAATGTCTATATGGCTTTAGATCATGATCTTGACGTTTTTCCGGTAATAAATAAGATTGATCTTCCAAGTGCCCAGCCGCAGGAAGTTAAGGATGAAATAGAAGATGTCATAGGAATTGAAGCTCAGGATGCTCCTCTTATTTCTGCGAAAAATGGAATTGGAATCGAAGAAGTGCTTGAAGCTGTAGTAAAAAAGATTCCTGCTCCCAACGGAGATGTTTCAGCTCCTTTGAAGGCTCTGATTTTTGATAGTATTTATGATTCATACAGGGGCGTTATAGTATTTGTCAGGGTAAGAGACGGTTTCATAAAAAAAGGAATGAAAGTCAGATTTATGGCTACCGGCTCTGAAGCAGAAGTGGTTGAGGTTGGTTATTTCGGCCCCGGAAGATTTATAGCTAGTGATGAACTATCAGCAGGTGATGTAGGTTATTTTACTGCTTCAATCAAAAATATTCAGGATACCAGAGTCGGAGATACTGTTACTGACTGTGCAAATCCATGTGAAGAGGCACTTCCGGGCTATAAAAAGGTAATGCCTATGGTATATTGTGGCCTTTACCCTGCAGATTCAGCTCATTATTCTGATCTTAGAGATGCACTTGAAAAGCTGCAGCTCAATGATGCTTCACTTTTTTATGAACCTGAAACTTCGCAGGCTTTGGGCTTTGGTTTTAGAGCAGGATTTTTGGGGCTTCTTCATCTGGAAGTTATACAGGAGAGACTTGAAAGAGAATATGATCTTAATCTGGTTACAACAGCGCCTTCTGTTGTTTACAAGGTACACAAGACCAATGGTACAGTCTTTGATCTGACTAATCCCACAAATCTTCCTGATCCTTCTGAAATTGAATATATGGAAGAACCTATTGTAAATGGCGAAATAATGGTTACGACGGATTATGTCGGCGCAATAATGCAGCTGTGCCAGGAAAGACGTGGAAAATACCTTAGCACAGATTATATAGAGCAGACAAGAGCAATTCTCAAGTATGAGCTTCCTCTAAATGAGATTATCTATGATTTCTTTGATGCACTCAAATCAAGATCAAGAGGCTATGCTTCTTTTGATTATGAACTCAAGGGCTACGAGAGGTCAGAACTGGTAAAGCTTGATATTTTGATTAACAGAGAAGAAGTTGATGCTCTTTCATTTATTGTTCACAAGGACGGTGCGTATGAAAGAGGCCGCAAGATGTGTGAGAAGCTAAAAGATGAGATTCCAAGGCACATGTTTGAGATACCGATTCAGGCGTCAGTAAGTGGTAAGGTAATAGCAAGAGAAACAGTTAAGGCATACAGAAAAGACGTACTTGCAAAGTGTTACGGCGGTGATATTTCCCGTAAGAAAAAGCTTCTTGAAAAGCAAAAAGAAGGTAAAAAGAAGATGCGCCAGATTGGAAATGTTGAAGTTCCGCAGTCAGCATTCCTTAGTGTCCTCAAACTTGACAATACAGACTAAAGAAATGATTCAAAGAAAAAATAATGATACGTGTAAAGAAATATCGCTGTATGTTCATGTACCTTTTTGTGTTAAAAAATGTTTGTACTGCGATTTTCTTTCCTTTAATTGTGAAAAAAAGAATATAGAAAGATATTTTGAAGCGCTGATTACTGAGATTGTCGGCGCTTCAAAAGTATACAAAGATTATAGTGTAAAATCGGTGTTCTTTGGAGGCGGGACGCCTTCATTTGTTGATTCCGGGCTCATTTGTATGGCACTTTCAACTATAAAAGAATCCTTTTGTATGAAAAAGAATGCGGAAATAAGTATTGAAGTAAATCCTGCTTCGGCTATTTTTGATAAACTTACTGCTTATAAAAAAGCAGGAATAAATCGAATCAGCATAGGCGCCCAGTCCCTAAACGATGAAGAGCTTAAAAAGCTTGGAAGAGTACATAATAAAGAAATGTTTTTAGAAACCTATGAGAATGCCAGGAAAGCCGGATTTGAGAACATAAATGTTGATATTATGAGTGCGTTGCCTGATCAGAGTTTTGATTCCTATATGAGTACTTTGAACAGGATAGTTGCGTTAAAACCACAACACATATCAGCATACAGTCTGATAATTGAGGAGGGAACTCCTTTTTACAACATGGACTTGCATCTTCCTGATGAAGAGCTTGACAGGAAAATGTATCATGCCACAAAAGCTTTTTTGGCTGAACAGGGGTATCACAGGTATGAAATATCAAACTATGCTCTAAACTCACCGGAAAAAGAGACATTTGAATGTTGGCACAACAAAGTTTACTGGAAAAGAGGTAATTACCTTGGACTTGGACTTGGGGCGGCTTCAATGGTAGAAAACGTGAGATGGAATAATACCTCTGATTTTGATAAATATATTACAATTTTTGAGCAGGTGAGAAACACAGATATTTTCCATGATGTTATAAATGAACCATCGGCAGAAGGAAAATTAAAGCAAACAGAAAAAGATGTATTACATGAAAATATTGAGTTTCTTGACAAGAAATCCCGGATGGAAGAGTTCATGTTTTTGGGACTTAGGCTAATTGAAGGCATTAGTATAAAGGAATTTAAAGATGTATTTAATTGTGATATCTTTGAAATTTATGGCCCGGTGATAAATAAGTATACTGATATGGGGCTTCTTGAATACAGTATTGATGAAGATTATCTTAGGCTTACAGAAAAAGGACTTGATGTGAGCAATACCGTTATGGCTGATTTTTTGATTGACTGAATTTGTTCTTTTGTTTTTTAGATATGAAAAATTCTAAGTACTTTGGAGGAGTTGAGAATGGGTTACAATTTTTTTGCATTGATTTCCAGAATGAAATATATAGACCGGTGGGCGCTTATGAGGAATACCAGAGCAGAAAATCTTTGTGAGCACTCTATGGAAGTTGCTATGATTGCACACGCATTGTGCGTGATTGGCAATGTTAGATATGGGAAACATCTTGATGCAAATAAAGCTGCGCTTATAGGTCTTTATCATGATGCATCTGAGATTATTACAGGAGATATGCCTACTCCGGTAAAGTATTTTAACCCTGAACTTAAACAAGCATATAAAGCGGTTGAGGCTATTGCTGATGAAAAACTGCTTGAGAAGCTTCCTGAGGATTTAAGACCTGCTTATGAGGAAATATTCAGATCTTCTGAGGATGAAGATGAAAAATATATAAGGAAGCTTGTAAAGGCAGCAGATAAGCTTTCAGCGCTTATAAAGTGCATCGGAGAGATGAATGCAGGCAATAATGAATTCAGGACAGCCAAAGAAAGTACAGGTAAATCAATACGAAGTCTTTATCATGAACTCCCTGAGGTTCTTGATTTTGTGGACGAGTTTTTATCTTCGTATGGAAATACACTTGATGAACTGACGTAAATTTATTGTTATTTAATTGATTTAATACTTTTGTAACGTCATAATTTATATTAAAGTGATGGAATAAAATTAAGCAACTGGTAACGGGTTACTGTTCAGACAGAAATGCGCATTAAGCTGCGCATTTCGTGAGAACCTGATGCAGGAGTGAGCGCATTCCATCGACGAAGTCGATTTGGAATGAATGCGCGAAGTGGTTACTGGAACGAGCAGTATGCGAGTGAACAGTAACGATAACGGAGATTATTATGTCGATTATTGAAGATATTTTAAGGGAAGCTAAGGAAAAAGGGGCATCGGATGTGCATGTAACGGTTGGCCTTCCGCCTAAAATGCGTTTGAACGGAAAACTTGTTCCGATGGAAAATTATAAAAAGATGCTTCCTCCGGATACTCTTGAAATAGTTAATGAAGTAACAAATGAGAAACAAAGAGAAAAACTTGAAGAAAACGGGCAGCATGATATGTCTTTTTCCATTCCGGGAGTTGGAAGATACAGATTAAATGTATTTAAACAAAGAGGCTCCTATGCAATGGCATTTAGAGTAGTTGCATCGGAAATACCTTCTTCCGAGAGCCTTGGTATACCTGATGCAGTTTCTGAACTTTACAAGAAAAAGAGAGGACTTGTACTTGTTACAGGACCTACAGGAAGTGGAAAGTCTACGACGCTTGCTTCTATAATTGATAAAATTAACAATAACAGAGAAGCTCATGTTATTACTCTTGAGGATCCTATAGAGTTTACTTATCAGCACAGGATGTCAATTGTTAATCAGAGGGAAATCGGTACGGACTCAAATTCCTACGCAAATGCTTTAAGAGCGGCGCTTAGAGAAGATCCGGATGTTATCCTTGTGGGTGAAATGCGTGATCTTGAGACGATAAGTACTGCAATTACAGCCGCAGAAACAGGACATCTTGTTCTTTCTACGGTTCATACAATCGGTGCAAGTAATACTGTAGACAGACTAATAGATGTATTTCCGTCTCATCAGCAGCAACAGATCAGGATACAGCTTGCAAGCGTGTTGGAGGCTATTATATCCCAGCAGCTTATCCCTTCGGGGGACGGAGTGTCACGAATAGCAGCTTTTGAGGTACTTCATGTAAACAGTGCTGTTAGAAATCTTATACGTGAGGGAAAATCCCATCAGCTTCTCACAGTAATGCAGACTAACAGAAAAATTGGAATGATTTCTATGGATGATGCTATTTTGGAGTTATACAGTGCTCAGAAGATTTCGAGAGAAATGGCAGTACAGTTTGCGCAGGATCCGGATACCATGCAGATGAAAATGCTGCGATAAGTACAGTATAAGCGTACATGCAAAAAAATTATCTAATAATCTGAAAAAATATAGAGACATTTTGATCGACCTGCGTTATAATAAGCAGGTCGATTTTTTATCTATGAAAAGCAGCAGATTCTCTGTTGCTGATTTCCAATACATATTGGTTTTGATGAATTAAATATTTAGAAAGGTTTACCGGTAATATGTACAGTTCGATTACATCGGGAGCTGTTCATGGGATTTCATCTTATCTTATGCAGATCGAGGTTGATGTGTCCGATGGACTTCCCGGTTTCAATATGGTCGGTTTTTTGAGCGGAGAAGTGAGGGAGGCAGGCGACAGAGTAAGGGTTGCGCTTAAGAATATTGGAATCAAGCTTCCGCCTTCGAAGATAACTATTAACCTATCTCCTGCAGATATCAAGAAGGAGGGAGTCATAGTTGATCTTCCGGTGGCAGTAGGAATTCTTGCAGCTATAGGAGAACTTGATGAAAAGTCATTTGAAAATACAATTTTTCTGGGAGAAATTGGTCTTGATGGAGAAATAAAAAGAATAAACGGAACATTGCCAATTGTAACAAAAGCAAAAGAAGCGGGCTTAAAGAGAGTGATACTACCTAAAGAAAATGCAAAAGAGGGCGCAGTTATAGGCGGAATAAAGGTAATAGGTGCCGGATCATTGCAGGAAGTAATTGCTTATCTTGGCGCAAAGGATGAAGAAAAAGATATGCTTATTGAGCCAACTGTTGTGGATGTAGCAGCATTGTTTAATAAAAGTGAATATGAAAAAAGCTGCGTTGATTTTGCGGATATAAACGGGCAGGCAGCGGTTAAAAGAGCAATTGAGATTGCTGCAGCAGGTTTCCATCACATTCTTATTGTGGGACCGCCGGGCTCCGGAAAAAGCATGGTTGCCAAAAGAATGCCGACAATATTGCCGCCGCTTTCTATAGAAGAAAGCCTTGAGGTTTCTACAATCTATTCTGTTGCTGGAATGCTTGGAGAAAATGAGTGTTTGATAACAAAACGCCCGTTTATGAGTCCGCATCACATGATAACTGAAACAGCACTTGTTGGAGGAGGGAGTATACCTCGACCGGGAATAATTTCTTTGTCTCACAGGGGAGTTTTGTTTTTGGATGAAATGCCTGAATTTTCACGTGCCAAGCTTGATATGCTAAGGCAGCCTATTGAAGACAGGAGAGTAAATATAGTGCGAAGCAGAGGCACGTTTACATATCCGGCGGACTTTCAGATGGTGGCAGCACTTAATCCCTGCCCATGCGGTTATTATCCTGACAGAAATAAATGCAAATGTACACCAAATGAAATTCGAAGATATCTTGGTCATATATCAGGCCCTATTCTTGACAGAGTGGATATTTGTGTTGAGGCGCCAAGAGTTGATATATCGGATCTTACAGAAAAGACAAAATGTGTCAATGAGTCCAGCGCTGCAATCAGAATGAGGGTTAAAAGGGCAAGAGAGATTCAGCAAAAGAGATTTGAAGGAACTTCTTTAAGATTTAACAGTGATATGTCTCCGCAGGATATTAAAAAGTTTTGCAAACTTGGCCTTAAGGAAGAAGGTTATCTTGAACAGGTTTTTTATACTATGGACTTAAGTGCCAGAGCATATCACAAAATATTAAGAGTGGCAAGAACAATAGCAGATATTGACGGATGCGAAAAAATTGAGCGCATTCATCTGATGGAAGCGGTGGGGTATCGCATGACTGACGGAAAATACTGGAGACAAAATGAGGAATAGAAATTAAATGGTAAAAAACAATATTAACGCAATCACTGAAAATGAATTCGCCCATTGGCTTTTTAATGTGCCTGGTATTGGTAATAAATCTATAGATAAGCTTTTATGCGGAGGTATGACCTGTAAAGAAATATATGAGGCCAGTGAAGGAGAATTAAAAGAATTTATAACTTCCAAAATGATAAATAATCTCATGAAGTCAAAAAGAGTATGGGACTTTGAGAAAGAAAAAGAAAAGCTTAAAAGCAAGGAAATTGAATTTATTTCACGTATAGATGAGAGATTTCCGGACAAATTAAAAAATATTCCTGATGCACCTTTTGCTATTTATTACAAAGGAAAACTACCTGATCCTTTTAGACCTTCTGTTGCCATTGTTGGAGCAAGATTTTGCTCTGATTATGGTCGATTTATGGCAAGAAGCTTTGGCAGAGGACTTGCTCTTTCGGGAGTTCAGATTATAAGCGGGATGGCAAGAGGTATTGATGGAGTTAGCCAAAATGCAGCCATTGCGGCTGGCGGAAGTTCTTTTGGAGTAGTCGGAAGTGGAGCAGACATCTGTTATCCGGAGGAAAATATTGAATTATATGATAATCTGTGCAGCTTAGGAGGAGTCATATCTGAATATCCTCCCGGAACTATGCCAAAAGCATGTTTTTTTCCAATGAGGAACAGGATAATAAGCGGACTTGCAGATATTGTTCTGGTGATAGAAGCTAGAGAAAAGTCAGGTACTCAGATAACTGTAGATACAGCTCTTGAGCAAGGAAAAGAAGTGCTTGCTGTTCCCGGAAGGGTTACTGACAGACTTAGTGATGGCTGTAATATGCTGATAAGTCAGGGAGCAGGTGTTGCGCTCCATGTGGAAGATGTGCTTGAAAGACTTGATAGATTTACATTTAAGCAGGTTTCTCAAATAAACGAAACGGCAAAGAATCAAAAATGTGAGGAAAAAAAGCATATTTCCGGGGGATGTGCGGAAAAAACGGAATTAAAGAATGTGATACTTGAAACATTGGATGTTTTTCCGGTAAATATTTCGCAGATTCTGGAATCATTGAATTCAAAAGATATAAATCTCGGAGTTTCAGAGCTTATGGGATATCTCATGGATATGATATGCAGCGGCACAGTGGTTCAGGATGGGGCATATTACAGGAAAAGGAGCTGAGAGTATTCAGCTTTGCGCCTATGTGTTACCGATTGCGCAAAACGTTACCGAAAACGTTTCCGGAGAAAAAGTCAATGTGCAATACTTACAAAAACATGAACGCTTTATCATATAAAGTGCTTTATTGACAAAAAAGTGCACAAAGCATAAACTTTTTAATAGAGCAACCGATTGCGCTCAATGCGCAACGGAAGAGTAACATTTTTTTATGGAGGAAAAAATAATGAAAAAGAAAATGGTATCTGTTTTATTGACAGCTGCTATGGGTGCATCTCTTCTTGCAGGATGCGGTTCAGAGCAGGCAGAAAGCGTAGCTGATACAGCAGAAAGCGTAGCTGAGACAGTAACAGAGACAGCAGAGCAGACTGCAGAAGCAGTAACAGAGACATCAGAGCAGACTGCAGAAGCTACAGAAGAAATCACAGACTATGGCACAGGCGAAATCAAGGTTTGGGTTGCTGATAACGTTGTTGATTTCACAAAGGAAACAATTGATAAGTGGCAGACAGAGAATCCACAGTATGCCGGCTACACTGTAACTGTTGAGGCAGTAGGTGAAGGCGATGCAGCAGGTAACATGATTACAGATGTTACAGCAGGTGCTGATATCTATGGATTTGCACAGGACCAGACAGCAAGACTTGTTGCTGCAGGTGCTCTTGTAGAAGTTGCTCCTGAGAACGTAAGCGCAATTGAGAATGACAATGCACAAGGCGCAGTAGTAGCAGCTACAGTTGGTGATACTCTTTATGCTTATCCTATGACAGCAGATAATGGATATTTCCTTTACTATGATAAGAGTGTTGTAACAGATCCTTCTACTCTTGAGGGAATTCTTGAGCAGTGCGAAGCAGCAGGAAAGAACTTCTACATGGATATGACAGGATGGTATCAGGTAGCATTCTTCTTCGGAACAGGCTGCACACTTACATATGATTCAGACAGTGATGGAAACTTCACAGGCTGCACAATGGATTATGATTCTGATAAGGGCCTTGTTGCTCTTAAGGAAATGATCGATACTGCATCCTCCAAGGCATATCAGCCCGGTTCTTCAGCAGGTGATGCTGTAAACTATGCAGCAATCATCGATGGAACATGGGATGCCGGAGTTGTTAAGGATTTCCTTGGCGACAACTATGCATGTGCTAAGCTTCCTACATTCACAGGTTCTGATGGAAAAGAATATCAGATGAGCGGATTTAACGGATGCAAACTTCTTGGTGTTAAGCCTCAGGAAGATGAACTTAAGCTTGCTGTATGCGATGCACTTGCTCTTTACCTTACAAGCGAACAGGTACAGCTTGACAGATACAATGCAGTTGGCTGGGGCCCTTCAAACCTCAATGCACAGGCTGATGATGCAGTAAAGGCTGATGAAGCTCTTTCAGCTCTTTCAGAGCAGTTTGCATATACAATTCCTCAGGGACAGTATCCTGGAGATTACTGGACAAATGCAGAAGCACTTGCTGGTGATGTAACAGGATCACTTCAGGGTGCATCTGATGATGACATTAAGGCTGCACTTAAGTCTTTCCAGGAGACAGTTTCAGCTCTTAGATGATCCTTATTGGTTAATAGAGCAAGCTGGATAAGATATTACAGTAACAATTCAACCGGCAGGGGGCTTGCCTTCTGCCGGTTTTTTCCAAGAAAGAGTAAAAGCGGAGGAAAATCTAAATGAGTAACGCGTCTGGGACCGGAAATAAGAAGAATCCAGTTGGAAACTTCTTTTCTGTATTAGGCAATGGAATAAAAGATATTGGTGTTACGTTTGTAAGTGGGGATTGGAAAACTAAAATTTCGTATCTCGTTATGGGCTTTGGTCAGATAATGAGAGGACAGTTCTTACGAGGTGGAATGTACCTTGCAGTTGAGCTGCTGTTTATATGGTTCGTAACATCTTTCGGTGGTCAGTATTTTGCTAAGCTTGGTACACTTGGTATTGTAGAGACCACAAAGAAAAACAGAACTACAGTATATGGAGATAACTCATTTCTTATACTTTTGTTTGGATTACTTACAGTATTCTTCATTATATTTTTGATTGTTCTTTGGTACATGAATATCAGGGACAATAAAAAGCAGGAAGAAATCTTGAAATCCGGAAAGACTCTTCCTGGCAACAAGGCAGATTTTTTGTCACTCTTTGACTCTAATTTTGATAAAACTCTTTTGGCACTTCCTGTTGCAGGTGTATTTGCCTTTACAGTTTTGCCAATTGTTTTCATGATATGTGTTGCTTTTACAAACTATGACGCAACGCACCAGGCGCCTACAAAACTGTTTACCTGGGTTGGATTTGAAAACTTCAGAAATCTGTTTTCTTTTGGAACAGGTGGTTTTGGAAGCACATTCTTAAGTGTCCTTGTATGGACTCTTATATGGGCACTTCTTGCTACATTCATCGATTATTTCCTTGGAATAGCAGTTGCGATGCTTATTAACAAAAAAGGCATTAAGTTTAAAAAATTCTGGAGAACATGTCTTGTTATGACTATAGCTGTTCCTCAGTTTGTAAGTCTTTTGTATGTATCAAAAATGTTTGACAGTGCAGGAATAATAAACGGAACACTTATGAAGCTTGGCATAATTCAGAATGCCATTCCTTTCTGGACTGATCCTACACTTGCAAAGATTACTATAGTAGTAGTTAATATCTGGATAGGTATTCCTTATCTTATGCTTATGGCTACAGGTCTTCTTATGAATATTCCTGCTGATCTATATGAATCTGCAAAAATTGACGGAGCAACTCCATGGCAGATGTTCAGACATATCACAATGCCTTATATGCTCTTTGTGACAGGACCATATCTTCTTACATCATATACAGGAAACTTAAATAACTTTAACGTTATTTATCTTCTGACCGGAGGCGGACCAAAGTCCATGACCTATACAGGAGGCGCCGGTGGAACGGACCTTTTGGTTACATGGCTTTATAAGATGACAATTAATGATACAGACTACAAGATGGCAGCCGTAATTGGTATCATGGTATTCGTTGTTACAGCAGTTATCTCATTGGTTGTATATCAGATGTTACCTTCAGTAAAGGATGAGGAGGGATTCCAATAATGGCTAATAAGCAGGGTTCAATGAAAAGAAATCGTGCCATAAGTAATTTCTTTGCTTATCTGGCACTTGTTATAATCGTAATAATATGGCTGTTTCCGTTTGTGGGACTTGTACTTGGAAGTTTTCGTTCGTATGATTCAGCAGTAGAATATGGCGGAATTGTTGATTATGTAATTCCCAAGCATTTTTCTTTGGATAATTACAGATTTGTGTTAAGTGGTCAGACAAACTATATCAGATGGTACATTAATACAGTAGTTATTGCTTTTTTTGTAGCTGCACTTCAGACAATTATAGTTCTTTGCGTAAGTTATGCTCTGAGCCGTATGAGATTTACAGGAAGAACAGCACTTATGAGATTCTGGCTTGTACTTGGAATGTTTCCCGGATTCCTTACAATGATCTGTTTGTATTTCCTTCTTAAAGAAATGGGACTTACGCAGGCAGGAGCTATCCCGGGTCTTATCCTGGTATCTGTTGCAAGTTCTGGTATGGGCTACTATGTTTGTAAGGGCTATTTTGATACAATTCCTAAGGCACTTGATGAAGCTGCCCGTATTGATGGAGCATCCAGAGCAAGAGTATTCTTTACAATGACTATTCCTATGAGTAAGCCTATTATTATTTATACAGCGCTTGTAGCATTTATGGCTCCATGGAATGACTATGTATTTGCGTCATACATAGCTTTTGGACATGATGCTAGCTATAATGTAGCGGTATCAATGTATCGTTGGATGAATACAGGAGACTATCAGGGATACTTTACAAGGTTCTGCGCAGGTGGAGTATTGGTAGCAATTCCTGTTACACTTCTTTTCATGTTCCTTCAGAAGTATTACGTAGAAGGAGTAACCGGCGGAGCTGTAAAGGGCTGAGAAAATTTACTAATGCTTTTTATGAGCTTGGTGAGAATTCCGGATAAACAACAAGGAAAAGACTACAGTTATGGCTGATGGAAAAATTACAATTGACGACGTGGCGAAAGCTCTTGGTATTTCAAAGACTACAGTATCCCGCGCTATTTCGGGAAAAGGGAGAGTCGGAGACAGTACCAAAGCCAGAGTCATGGAATTTATAGAAAAACATAATTACAGACCTAATGTCATGGCAAGAGCTTTGGCAAAGCAAAGAACCTATAATATAGGCGTAGTTTGGCCGGATGACTATGATGCATCAGATTTACCATTCTTTCAAAGATGTATGATGGGAATGAGCGAAGTTACTTCGAGCTTTGGCTACGATATCATAGTTTCTTTGATTGCGGGAGGAGATATTACCGGATTAAAAAGAATTGTTGAAAATCACAAGGTTGACGGAATGGTTCTTACCAGGACACTTGTGAATGATGCTCCTGCAAAGTATTTAAAGGAATGCGGACTTCCTTTCGTAGCTATCGGCAAGACCGTAGAACCTGACATCGTTTCTGTAGATAATGACAATTTTGGCGCCTGCAAGGAGCTTACATCAATTCTCTTGGCGAAAGGACATAAAAAGCTTGCACTTATCGGAGGTTCAACGAATCATATCATTACTCAGACGCGTTATGAAGGATTTGCTGCTGCTTTTGATGAGCTTGGTGTAGAGCTTGACAAGTCTTTGATTTATCTTGATATTGATAGCAATATCAGAATTAAGGGAATACTTAAGGATTTGCTTAGAAAGAATGTTGATGGCGTAATCTGCATGGATGATAGTCTTGCCGGTGAACTTTTAGCCAGATGCAGAGATGAGAGAGTAAAGATACCTGATGACTTAAGAGTTGCATCATTTTATAATAGTTCATTACTTGAAAGCACTGTGCCTTCGGTTACATCATTGAATTTTAATGATAAAAATCTTGGTGCAGTTGCTGCCAGAACATTATTATCAATGATTGATGGTGATCAGGTTCAAAATCAGATGTTGAAAAATTATGAAGTTGTATTAAAAGAGAGCACAAAGTAAATGCAGTTCATTAAGGCCTGCTTGTTAAGCAGGCCTTTTTTTGAGGAGATAGGACTTATGAAAATTACAGCAGATTCAAAACTTGGATTTGATGCAATCAGTCTTTTGGTTGATGGAAAACGTTGGTTTCCGGTTATGGGTGAGATGCATTTTAGCAGATATCCCAAGAAAAACTGGGAAGAAGAATTGTGTAAGATGAAGGCCGGTGGAGTGGATATTGTTTCACTTTATGTTATCTGGATTCATCATGAAGAAATTAAGGGAGAATTCGATTTTACAGGGGACAGATGTCTTAGGGATTTTCTCGAAACAGTGAAAAAAGTTGGAATGTACAGTATTTTGAGAATCGGTCCCTGGGCACATGGTGAAGCCAGAAATGGAGGATTTCCTGATTGGCTTCTTAATGAGGCAAAAGAAAAGGGCTATGAAACCAGAACTAATGCTTCTGAATACCTTGAGCATGTAAGAACTTTTTATGAAAAAACCTATGAACAGGCAAAAGGATATTTTCTGAAAGACGGCGGACCTGTAATCGGAGTTCAGATTGAAAATGAGTATGGGCACTGTGGCGGAAAAAATGGTGAAGAGGGTGAAGAGCACATGCGCACTCTCAAGAAAATGGCTGAAGAAATAGGTTTTGTTGTTCCAATCTATACAGCAACAGGTTGGGGAGGTGCTGTAACTGGTGGCATGCTTCCTGTAATGGGCGGCTACTGTGAAGCACCTTGGGACCAGAGACTTACTGAGATAGAGCCAAGTGGTAATTATATTTTTACAAAAGAAAGAAATGATCACAATATAGGTTCTGATCATGGACTTGGAGCCGGAATTACATTTGATATGGATAAGTTCCCGTTCCTGACAGCAGAGCTTGGTGGAGGACTTCAGGTTACTCACCACAGAAGGCCGATTGCATCAGGGCTTGATACTGCTGCAATGACTATGACAAAAATGGGAAGCGGAGCAAATCTTCTTGGTTATTATATGTACCATGGAGGAACTAATCCTAAGGGAAAACTTACAACCTTACAGGAAACAAGAGCGACAGGTTATCCTAATGATCTTCCTGAATATTCCTATGATTTTAATGCACCTCTTCGTGAGTTTGGACAGATGGAGGATACTTACAGAGAGGTAAGGCTTATTTCAAGCTTTGTGCATGACTTTGGCGATGATCTTTGCGATATGCCTTATGTTGAACAGCCCGGAAATCCATTAAAACCAACTGATTTTGAAAACTTGAGAAGTGCAGTAAGATACAAGACTGAGACTGCTTCTGATGGTTCAACAATCAAAAGAGGATATCTTTTCGTGAATAATTATCAGAGAAGATATAAAATGGCTCTTCACAAAGATGTTGAGTTAACTGCATGGGATGAGAATGGGGCAAAACTTGCTTCTTTTGCAAAAAGAGATGTGAAAGATGGAGACTTCTTCTTTTATCCATTCAATATGCCTGTGGGAGAGAAGGCTTACCTTACAATTGATGCAACTGCCGTATGCGTAGTGCATAATTTTGATGATAAAAAACATGATGCGTATGTTTTTTATACTGATGATGACAGAAAGCCTCATGTTGATGTAAAAGGAGATCTGGATGGCAACGCTATAATTGTGATAAGCAGGGATGATGCTGTTCATTCATCAAAAGTTTGTATTAATGGAAAAGAGTATCTGATTATTTCTCAGGCTGAAGCTATTACTGCTTCAAATGGCAGTGTAGAGCTTAAATATACTATTTCTGAAGATAGAAAACTGACATTTAAAACATTTCCTGCACTTTCCGATGTTCCTCAGAATTTTGTTAAGGAAAAGGAAGTTTCTTTTTCTGGAGAATTTATTGATTCAGATGCTTTTGCAGTTTATGAAAGTGTCAATACATTCGAAAATAAAGGAAATATTTCTGTTATTCAGACATCAGAGGATGAGAATGGCAAGAATTACAGTGTTATGGCTGAGAATTTTGCTGAAAATGCAAATGAAGTCTATATGTTGATTGATTATGTGGGCGATACCGGAAAATTCTATATCGACGGTGAGATTGCTACAGACAGTTTCTACACAGGGCAGATTTGGGAAATTGGCCTTAAGAGATATGTTGATAATGCTATAGCTGCTGATGTTTTCATTACTCCTTTATCTGAGAAGGACAAGAATAGCCTGTATTTGCAAAATTGGCCTCAAATGGAAGGCGGAAAGGCTTGCAGAATTAATAAAGTACGGTTGAACACACAATTTAGTATCAAAATTTCATAAAATGACGTATAATAGTGTTATCGGGATTTAATATTTCCTGATAACACTATTTTGTTATTGAAAATATTTATCGTTTTAAGGGGGAGTGCCATGGCGGTTGACGATTTGACGATGACGTATTCTGCAATCTTGCAGGATAAAGATAATAAGAAGATAGTCAGAGTCTCTTTTGAACGGAACCGGAATGGCATAAAAGAGGTTGCAGAGGCAGTATTGCCACAGTGCAGTGTGGTCAGACAAAATGGCTACAGCGACGAGGAGATTACGGTTTTAGAGGAGTACATGAAGAATAACCTTGACGACATAATGGGGAAAGCCAAGATCATCAGTAATCCATTAAAGTGGCTTTGATGTTTTGAGGCTGGAAATCATGGAATTGAATTCGGAGGCTGGCGCATGTCATTAAATTATTACTTCGATATTTGCGCTCTTTGTATATTGTCAACTATTGCCGTAACATCGCTGTCCAGGAGAAGTGTGCCTGCTTATAGACAGCGGGCTTATGGTCTACTTCTTTTTGCTGTTTTTACAGCTACGATTGCTGAACGCATTGAAACTCACTTGCAGCTTCATCCTGTATCTACAGTTTGGTTTTCTGTTGCAGAAAAAGCTTCGGGATCAGTATACTTCCTGGCTCATCTCGGTTCAGCTTTTTGCTATCTTTTGTATATTTTATCTGTTCTTGATATCTATGTAAGCATCAATGATAGGAAAAATGTGATAAGGTTGTTCCTGGGATATGGCATTGGTGTCATTCTTGTAGTGATCAACTTGTTTTACCCTGTTTTGTTTCATTATGATGGTGCCGGATTATATCACAGAGATTTTTGGATTTGGATATATTATATTCTGGCAGCTTATTATCTTGGGGCGGGGCTGTATTTTTTGCTTAGATATAGCAATCTGGTGCGTTTTAAGACAAAACTTATCATCGTTTCATACATTATATTTGTAGTTATAGGAATAGCTCTGCAGTATTTTTATCCGTCTCTTCTTATAGAGAATTTTTGTAATACTGTCAGCGTGACTCTTGTGTATATAACTCTTCAAAATCCAAGTGAAATGGTAGATGATAAGCTTAATATTTTGAACGGAAAGGCATTTGCGGAGGGACTTGATCTTAAGATAAAAAGAAAAAGCCCTCATTGCACTATATTTGTCACCATCGACAATATGAGTGCATTAAGTTCTGAACTTGGATACAAACAGTCCCAGAATGTTGTAAAAAATGTTGTTAATTATCTAAAAAATGTTGGAATAAAAGAGAGTGGACTTCAGACATATGCTTACCGGTATAGTGAATTTGTTTTTGCTATCACGGTTCATACAAAGGATTCCATTGCGGCTTTTTCGCTTATGGAAAAGATTGCAGACCGATTGGCTGAGCCATGGAGTGTTACCGGGATGACTATCAGAGTTGAGGCCCACTGCTTTTTGATGAGATATCCGGAAAACTATCTAAGCTCGGCTGAGCTTATGTCTAAGATTGACATTATAACCGAAGATATTGCTGATAAGCATAGCGTTATTATCGACGTTGACGGAAAAGAATATAAGAAAATTAAAAAGTCACATGATTTTGATGCACTTGCGCGGGAAAATCTGGAGAATAAGAAAGCAAGTATTAAGTATCAGCCGATTCTTTCCAAGGTTTACAAGATAAATTACACGGTTGATGTTGTTTGTTATTTTTATGATGAAAAAAATAATGAAATTGATATAAGAAAGCATGTCCCTGATTCTAAACTTACACAGACTCTCATGGATACCGATGAATTTGTTTATAGAAGTGCGTGCAGGGCTCTTTCGTTTTGGAATGGCGGGGATAAAAATGGCAAGTACAGAGCTGTTGTTGGCCTGTCTCAGGGAGAAATATCCAAAAATGATTTCATTCGCAGAATAAAGAAAATACTAAGAGAAGAGAGGGCTGAAGCTTCGTGGATCAGTCTTAAGCTTACTGAAACAACTATTACAACCATGAACAGTATAGCTGAGCGCAATATTAAACTTATGGGTGAGCTTGGCAGCTATGTTATAGTTGACCGTTTTGGAAGCGGATATGGTGATCTTCAGAGAATTCTCTCATTGCCTGTATTGCAGATAAATATAGATCCTTCGGTTCTTAAAACAGCCAGAGAATCTGAACAGATGAAGATTGTGGCACATGGAATTGTCAATCTTTTCCATGATGTCAGTATCTTTGTGGGGGCTTTTGAACTACAGACAGAAGAAGATAAGGCTATGGCTGAAGAACTTGAATGTGATTATTTGATGGGAGATTATATGGGTGCCCCTGTATGTGATAGTTCTTTTGTTAAAGTTATAGATGCGTATTTTGAGGAAGGATAAGAATGGAACTGATAACAAAACCTCAAAGTTATGATTTATGTTTTTCAATAGCATCTCTTGTACTTGTGCTTGTAACACTTCTTATCCATGTTTCGGAAGAAAAGTATTTCAGCAGGCAGAGGTATATTTTTGGTGCAATAGTGCTTAATGCACTATTGGTTAATCTTTTTGGGATAACGCATCTTTTGTATTTGTATTCTGATGTGGTCAGAGATTTTCTTGGACCCGCAGGCAACAGATATGCAGTTATTTCAGAAAAAATCTTTACTTATCTGATTCCGTATTGCTCAATTCTTTATGTGATGAGTATTTTTCAGATTGAACCTGACAATTTACGGAAAAAAGCTTACCTGGTGATTCCGACAGCTTATGCGGTACTTGCATTTGCACTTGGATTTTTCGGCGATTTCTTTTTCACATTTAATGAAAGAGGTAATCTTAAGTTCTTTTATCCTCATGGGGCAACTGTAAATATTGGAGTCTGGCTTTATTTGATATTCGCGTTTTACCTTTATATTAAATATACCAGGACATTAAGCAGCGAAAAGGCTGTGGCGCTATGGATTTATTTTTTTCTGATGCTTGGAGCGATTCCAATAAGAATCATAACAAAATCCAGCGCGATTTTTGAATTCAGCTTATCGATTTCACTTCTTCTTTGTGTGTACACTTTCCAAAATCCAAGCGAATTTGTAGATAAGCTTTCAGGAGCCGGAACAAGAAATGCTCTAAATTTCACTATTACGACAAACCTGCTTCAGAAGAAAGAATTTACGCTTTTTGGAATACATATCAACAGATTTTCGGTTATTTTGGGAAGTGAATCACCTGAGACATCTGCAGATCTTAAACTTCAGATTTCTAAATATTTGCAGCAGTATTGCCATGACGGAAATCTGTTTTTTCCGGATAATGATGAGTATATATTGCTATTTAGTGGTGTAACACCTGATGAATCAGTAATAACACGAACTGAAGACCAAATAAGAAAACGCTTCAAGGAGCCCTGGAGAGTAAGAGGAGGAGAAGTTAAGCTCTTTGAAAGTCCGTATGCTATCGGATTTCCTGATGAAGTTGATACTATCGAAAGATATGGCGAAGTAATGGGGGTGATTGAAAAAGCTCTTACAAGGCAGAACCGCGAAATTTTGAGAGTATCAGACCTTAATATGAAGGTTGTTGAGCATGATAAAAAGATTGATGGTATAGTAAAACATGCTCTTGAGGATAAACTTTTTGAAGTCTATTATCAGCCGATTTATTCGCCGGAAACCGGAAAGTTCTCATCCTGCGAGGCACTTTTAAGATTAAAAGATCCGCAGCTTGGATTTATTTCGCCTGCAATTTTTATGCCTATTGCTGAAAGAAACGGTACAATTTTGAGCATAGACAGATTTGTACTTGCTTCGGTTTGCGAGATGATATCAACTTCAGAAGCCCGTAAATACGGACTTGAGTATGTTGAGGTCAATCTTTCTGTGGTTGACTGTATTCAGACCAATCTTGCAGAAAATGTAATTAACACTCTCAATAAATACAATGTTGATACAAGTGAGATCAACCTCGAAATTACAGAGACCTCTGAACAGGGAATAACTTCTGTAATGTATGAGAATATCAATAAACTTACAGAATGCGGATTATCTTTTTCCATGGATGACTTTGGGACGGGATATTCAAATATTGCCAGAATCAGTAATATGCCGGTCAAAATTTTTAAGCTTGATAAGAGTATAATTCAGTCTGCATTTGATTCCGAAGTTTCCTACATGGTCATGCTAAACCTTATTAAGATAATCAAATCTTTGAATAAAGAAATTGTAGCCGAGGGAGTTGAAACAGGGGAGCAGGCAAGGCAGATAATAAAGCTGGGCTGTGATCATATACAGGGATTCTTTTATGCAAGACCCATGCCAAAGGATAATTTTATCGAATTTTTGAGAGACCATAACGGCTAAATATTGCAAAGATACGGTTGTAAGTGTAAAATCTAGAGGAATAAAAATACATCTCTTTCCGCAACAGGAAGGAGATGTTTGAATGTAAATAAAGATAGGAAGGTAAATATGGCACTGATAAAGAAACCTGTAACCGGTATGAAGGATATCCTGCCATCAGAGATGATGCTCAGGGATTATTGTATAGGAGTAATAAAGAAGACCTATGCTGAGTTTGGCTTTACTTCAATTGAGACTCCCTGTGTTGAGTCTTTGGCAAATTTGAACAGCAAGCAGGGCGGAGAAAATGAGAAGCTTATCTTTAAGGTGATGAAAAGAGGAGAAAAGCTTAATCTTGAGACTGCAAAGGAGGAAAACGATCTTGCTGATTCTGGATTAAGATATGACCTTACTGTTCCTCTTGTTCGCTTTTATGCTAATCATGCTAATGAGCTCCCTTCACCTTTTAAGGCTCTTCAGATGGGAAATGTATGGAGAGCTGACAGACCTCAAAAGGGCAGATACCGCCAGTTCATGCAGTGCGATATCGATATTCTCGGAGAACCCTCTAATCTTGCTGAAATTGAGCTTATTTTAGCTACAACTACAACACTTGGGAGACTTGGTTTTAAGGATTTTAAGATTCGTATAAATGAGCGCAGAATTTTAAAAGCAATGGCTGCTTACAGCGGATTCCCTGAGGAAGAATACGATAATGTATTCATCACTCTTGATAAGATGGATAAGATTGGAATAGACGGCGTAGCTGAGGAACTTGAAAAAAGCGGCTTTTCCAAGGAAAGTATCGACAAATATCTTGATCTTTTCAGAGCAGTTGAGGACAAGAATGGTATTGACGGACTTTCTGTTATTGCCCAAAAGCTCGGAGATTATCTTGAGGAAGAGGTCAGAACAAGTCTTGAGGAAATAATTAGCAGCGTAGATGCCACAAAGTCAGCTCAGTTTGAAATAGTTTTTGATCCTACACTTGTTCGTGGAATGAGCTATTACACCGGAACTATTTTTGAAGTTTCCATGCCTCAGTATGGCGGAAGCTGTGGCGGCGGTGGCCGTTACGATAAAATGGTTGGCAAATTTCTGGGTCAGGATACACCTGCATGCGGATTTTCTATCGGATTTGAGCGTATCATCATGATCATGATGGATGAGAATTTTAAGATACCGGGAGAAAGTCAGAAGGTTGCTTTCCTTATTGAAAAAGGTATAAAAGGCGAGAGATTGTCAGAGATAATCGCAGAAGCTCAGAAAGAGCGCCAAAGCGGTAAGCAGGTTCTTGTGGTTCGTATGAATAAGAATAAAAAATTCCAGAAGCAGCAGCTTACTGAGCAGGGCTACGAAGAAATAAAAGATTTTTATGAGAAACCGTTATAAATGCAAAGGGTTTAACCCAAAATGCGTTGAAACTTGTTTTTCTGAATTGCATAATAGGATTTAAAAAAACGGGGGTATCAGAAATGATCAGAAAAGGTTTCAAAATGAAATTATATCCAGGAATGGAAAAAGAGTACGAGAAAAGACACAATGAGCTGTGGCCGGAAATGCAGCAGATGATACATGAGCATGGCGGACACAACTACAGCATTTTCCTTGATAAAGAAACACTTGTACTTTACGGATATATTGAGATTGAAGATGAAGAGCTCTGGGCAAAGAGTGCAGATACAGCCATTAACCGCAAGTGGTGGGATTTCATGGCTGATATCATGGAGACTAATCCGGATAACAGTCCGGTGGCAGTTGATCTTCATCCTGTATTCCATCTCGACTAATTATTTAGGAGGAAGATTTTGAATATTCACTTAACGAGGCTGATAGCACTCGTGATTTTGGTTCTTCTTTCAGCTTTTTTTTCATCAGCGGAAACAGCCTTTATGACGGCTAATAAGGTCAAGATGAAGGCACTTGCCGATGACGGCAACAAAAGTGCGGCGCTTGTGCTGAAAATATGTGAAGATACTCAGAAAATGCTATCAGCGATCCTGATTGGTAACAATATTGTTAACATAAGTGCATCAGCGCTTATGACTGTTTTTGTGACAGATCTTTGGGGAAGCTTTGCTGTAGGTATAGGCACCGGAGTTCTGACATTGATTGTTCTCATTGCAGGCGAGATATTGCCTAAGACTATAGCAACAGCCAATGCTGAGAGCATAGCACTTATCTATTCTCATATTGTAATGGTAATAATCTACGTGACCATGCCGATAAGTTTTTTTATAAACGGTATTGCAACATTTCTTTTGAAGCTACTAAGAATTGATGTCACAAACAGACAGACCATGACTGAAAATGAGTTGAAGACTTACGTGGATGTAAGCCATGAAGACGGTGTAATTGAAACCGGAGAAAAAGAAATCATTTACAATGTATTTGATTTTAGCGACGCTCATGCCAAGGACATAATGATTCCGAGAATTGATATGACTTGTGTGAGTACTGAAGCAAGTTACTCCGAGGTTATGAAAATATTCAAGGAAAATATGTACACCAGAATTCCTGTATTCGAAGGAAGTGAACAGGATAATATCATTGGACTTATCAATGTTAAGGATCTGATACTTGTTCAGGATAAAGAGAATTTCAAAATTAAAGATTATATTAGAAAAGCCTACTATACCTATGAGTATAAAAAGACTGCTGATCTTCTCATGGAAATGAGAAAGAAGAGCCAAAATGTTGCTTTTGTTCTATCCGAGTACGGTATGACTGTCGGAATGATAACACTTGAAGATCTTCTTGAGGAAATTGTTGGCGAAATCAGAGATGAGTATGACTCTGATGAAGCAGAGCTTATAAAGGATTTAGGTGATAAAAAATATCTTGTTGAGGGCAATGTTAAGCTTGATGATATAAATGATGCGCTTGGCACAGAGCTTGACTCAGAGGACTATGATTCAATAGGCGGTCTTATGATAGAAAATCTCGAAAGACTTCCGGGGTATGGAGAGACAGTTACTCTTGATAACGGCATAACATTGACTGCTAGGGCAATAAAGCGCAACAGAATCACCAAGGTACTTATGTCTTTGGAAAAATTAAATTCTGATAAGACTGAAGAGAATAAAGAAAATACTCTTTAATAATTTGTAAAAATATGTTATACTTAGGCGATTGAAAAACTCGAAATATGGTAATCACCACAATTTCAAGTAGGAGGCGTTATTATGAAGCATGTAAAGTCATTAGTTACAAGAAATCTTAAGGAATCAATGAAGAAGGGCGGATGCGGCGAGTGCCAGACATCTTGTCAGTCAGCTTGCAAGACTTCCTGCACAGTAGGAAATCAGAGCTGTGAGCAGCTCAGCAAGTAAGGAATTTTTATTAAATTCCTGATTACCGGTTACAAATATTCCGGGAAGAAAAGAAGTATTACTGAAAAATCCCCGGAAACATGATTTTGTCATGTCGGGCAGCGACTTTGTCGCTGCCTCAATTTTTGTAGCGTTAGTTGAATTACTATTATTATGCTGCTATTCGTAAAGCGCGTAGTAGTCTTTAGCAGGCTTATTTGGCTTGCATTTTTTGCTTTATTGTTATTTTTATTTATCTATTGTTAGGAGTTAGTATGGTTCACGCATATAAGAACAACGGTTACAACATCGTACTGGATGTTAACAGCGGTTCAGTTCACGTTGTTGATGATGTTGTTTTTGACCTTGTAGGGGTCATTGAGGAGAAAATAAGCAGCAAGTATGGAACTGCTGCAGCCAGGGATGGCGAAACAGAAGTAGATGCTAAAGAGGCAGAGTGGCTTTTTGAGGATGTATTAGCAACTACTGATTTGGCAGACAAATATTCAAAAGAAGATATTAAGGAAGGAATAGATGAGATATTGGAGCTTCGTGCAGCAGAAGTTCTCTATGTTGATGATGTATATGAGAACTATGTGGAAGATTTCCAAAACAGAGATACAGTAGTAAAAGCTCTTTGCCTTAATATTGCACATGATTGTAATCTCAGATGTAAGTACTGCTTTGCAGATGAGGGAGAATACCACGGAAGACGTGCTCTTATGACTGAGGAAGTTGGTAAGGCTGCTCTTGATTTCCTGGTTAAGAATTCCGGCTCAAGAAGAAACCTTGAAGTAGATTTCTTCGGCGGTGAGCCACTTATGAACTGGGAAGTTGTAAAGAAGATTGTAGAATACGGACGTTCAATTGAAAAAGAAGCAGGAAAGAATTTCCGCTTTACCATTACAACAAATGGTACTTTATTGAACGATGAAATTTTGGAATATGTTAATAAAGAGATGGGAAATATAGTTCTTTCCATCGATGGCAGAAAAGAAGTACATGATGCCATGAGACCAAAGCGCGGCGGTCAGGGCAGTTATGATGAAATCGTTCCGAAGTTCCAGAAGGTTGCTGAGAGTCGTCATCAGCTCAGATATTTTGTAAGAGGAACATTCACTCATCATAATCTTGATTTTTCAGAGGATGTCAAGCATCTTGCTGATCTTGGCTTTAAGCAGATCTCTGTAGAGCCTGTTGTTGCCAAGCCAACTGATGATTATGCTCTGAGAGATGAAGATATTCCAAAGCTTTGTGAGGAATATGACAAGCTTGCCAAGCTTTATCTTGAAAGACAGAAAGAGGGAAGAGGATTTAATTTCTTCCATTTCAATATAGACCTTGAAGGTGGCCCTTGTGTAGCCAAGAGACTTTCAGGATGTGGCTCAGGCTGTGAATACCTCGGAGTTACCCCTTGGGGAGATTTGTATCCTTGTCATCAGTTTGTCGGTAATGAGGATTTCATTATGGGTAATGTTTTTGAGGGTATCAAGAGAAACGATATCAGAGAGATGTTCAAGAAGAGCAACGTTTACTCAAGACCTGAGTGCGAGAAGTGTTTTGCCAGATATTACTGTAGCGGTGGTTGCGCAGCTAATGCATATAATTTTAATGGGGATATCAATACGACATATAAGCACGGATGTGAGCTTCAGAGGAAGCGTATCGAATGTGCGATTATGATAAAAGCGGCTATGGCCGAAGAAGGGTAATGGAGGAATTTAGTATGAAACGCTTGAAATCAGTACTTGCGCTTATCGTTTGTCTGTTACTGCTCGGGGGAATTGGTTACACGGCAGTCAATGGACTTGGCGCAGACAAGTCGGGATCACTTTCCAGTATTAATCTGGGACTTGATCTTGCGGGTGGAGTCAGTATCACCTATGAGGTTGTAGGTGAAGAAAATCCTGACAAAGAGGATATGGCTGATACTATTTACAAGTTGCAACAGCGTGTTGATCAGTACAGCACAGAGGCTCAGGTTTATCAGGAGGGATCTAACAGAATCAATATCGAGATTCCCGGTGTATCTGATGCAAACAAAATTCTTGAGGAACTTGGACAGCCTGGTAATCTTTATTTTATTGCTCAGACAGATGCAGATGGAAATGCCAATTATGAGTACAAGCTTGACTCAACATATGGCCTTTTCTATACATATGAGTTAAATAAGACTATCGAAGAACTCGAAGAAGAGGGCTCAATCGTTCTTTCCGGTAATGATGTTGAAACAGCTCAGGCTGTATATCAGCAGGATTCATATGGCTCAAATGAGGCTGTTGTTTCACTTGAGTTTACCGAGGAAGGAACAACAGCATTTGCAGAGGCTACAAAGAAGGCTTATGCAAATGGTGAGTCAATCGGTATTTATTATGATGGTGCATTCATTAGTGTTCCTACAGTTCAGGCTGAAATTACAGATGGTAAAGCAGTTATTACAGGTATGTCAAGCTACGAGGCTGCTGAAAGCCTTGCCAGCATGATCCGTATCGGTGGTCTTAAGCTTCAGCTTAATGAACTTAGATCAAATGTTGTAGGTGCTCAGCTTGGTACAGATGCTATCAAAACAAGCCTTATCGCTGCAGCAGTTGGTTTTGCACTTATTGCAGTGTTTATGATCGTATTCTTCAGAATACTTGGTCTTTCAGCTACTGTTGCACTTGCATTTTACTGCGGACTTATCGTATTTTTGCTTTCGGCATTCGATATGACACTTACACTTCCGGGTATTGCCGGTATTATTCTTTCAATCGGTATGGCAGTTGATGCTAACGTTTTGGTATTTTCCAGAATTAAGGAAGAAATTGCTGGTGGCAAGGATGTAAACGAGGCTAGAAAGAGCGGATATAACAAAGCTCTTTCATCAATTATCGATGGTAATGTAACAACTCTTATTGTTGCAGTTGTTCTTATGATTGGTGGTACAGGTTCTATAAAGGGATTTGCGCAGACCCTTATGCTTGGTATTATTCTTTCAATGTTTACAGCACTTGTAGTTACAAGAGCAATTACTTCAATTTTCTATGGACTTGGACTTGAGAATCCTGTTCTTTATGGTAAGGCAAAGAAAGTAAAAGTTATTGATTTTGTTGCAAAGAGAAAGATTTTCTACGCAATATCATGTCTTATCATTGTGATCGGATTCGTTACAATGGGTGTAAACAGTGCTCAGGGTAAGGGAGCATTTAGTTACAGCCTTGATTTCGTAGGTGGAACATCTACGACAGTAACATTTGATAAGGAATATACTCTCGAAGAACTTGAAAGTACTGTTGCAGCAGATATCAAGGAAGCTGCCGGGGTTTCTGAGCTTCAGATTCAGACAGTTGCAGGAACAAATTCAGTTATTTTCAAGACATCAACACTTACAGTTGCACAGAGAGAAGCTGTAGATTCAGTACTTGTTGATAATTATGGAGTGTCTGCTGAAAATATCGCAGCTGAGACAATCAGCTCAACAATTTCCGGTGAGATGAGAACAGCAGCTATTGAAGCACTTATTGTTGCACTTATCCTTATGCTTATCTATATTTGGATCAGATTCAAGGATATCAAGTTTGGTGCCGCAGCTATTATAGCTCTTGCACATGATGCACTTATCGTTGTAGTTGCTTATGCGCTTACAAGACTTGCTGTAGGCAGCACATTTATTGCTGTAGTACTTACAATTATTGGTTATTCTATCAATGATACAATCGTAACCTTCGACCGTATTCGTGAAAATATCCATAATGCTACAAGCAAGAAGGAAATGTCAGAGCTTGTTAATACTTCTGTTTCACAGACACTTACACGAAGCCTGTTCACTTCAGCTACTACATTCTTTACAGTGTTTGCACTTTATATATTCGGTGTAGCTGATATTAAGGCATTTGCACTTCCTCTTATGGTTGGTGTAATTTGTGGTACATATTCATCAATCTTTATCGCATCTCCTTTGTGGTATGACCTTAAGACTAAGTTCAAGACACTTTTTGTGAAGAAAGTTGCATAAGATAGCGAAAACTTTAGATTAGTGATTATTAAAAAGGTAAATTTGATTTGGATATAATATCAAATCAGATTTACCTTTTTAAAATTTAGCATATATTGCCAGGTGTAGCACAGTTTTTATGCTTTGAAGTTAATGAAAAAATAAGTAAAATACTTTTATAAATGTTTAGAGGTTTTATATGTCGAAATGGATGGTGGCAAACAAAAAGGCAGATTTTGACAGGATTGCCGATAAGTTTGCAATTAGAAATATAACAGCGAGACTTATTGCCAACAGGCTCATAACCAAAAGAGAAAATGAGAAAATTGAGTGCAGTGATGAAGCGATTGATTCATATTTAAATGCCGGTCTGGAGTCGTTGCATGATCCTTATGGTATGGCTGATATGGAGACAGGCGCTGAAGTAATGCTTGATAAAATCAGACAAGGTGCCAGAATCAGAGTTATTGGAGACTATGATGTTGATGGTATCTGTTCTTCATATATTCTGGTTTCCGGTCTTAAGCTTTTTGGAGCGGATGTTGATTGTGTACTCCCTGACAGGGTAAAGGATGGCTATGGTCTTAGTATTAAGCTCGTAGATAATGCTTTGGATGACGGAATAGATACAATAATTACCTGCGATAACGGAATTGCAGCCTATGAACAGATTGCGCATGCAAAAGAAAAAGGAATGACTGTAGTTGTTACTGATCATCATGAAGTCCCCTATGACATGGATGAAAGTGGTGTCAAGACAGAAATACTTCCTCCTGCTAATGCTGTTATTGATCCAAAGAGAAAAGATGGAACGTATCCCTTCAAGGAAATTTGTGGAGCTGTTGTTGCGTACAAGTTTTTGCAGGTTTTAGCAAAGCTGCTTGGAAGTTCTTATGAAGATTTTTTTACTGAAATGCTGATATTTGCGGGCATAGCTACAGTATGTGACGTAATGGAGCTAAAAGATGAGAATAGAGTAATAGTAAAGCAGTCTCTTAAGCTTATTGCCAACACACGAAATTATGGTCTTCGTGCTCTTATTCATGTAAATTCGCTCGATGAGAGTGCGATATCCTGTTATCATTACGGCTTTGTAATAGGGCCTTGCCTTAACGCTACAGGTAGACTTGATCTGGCTACCAGGGCTTTATCTTTGTTTTTGTCAGAGGATGAAAATGAAGCTGCAATGATAGCCGGTGAACTGAAAGATTTGAATGACAGCAGAAAAGATATGACAAAACTTGGAGTTGATGCGGCGACAGAATATGTAGAGGCATCAATTTTAGGAAAAGGACTGCCAAAGGTACTGGTAATATATCTTCCTGATGTTCATGAGTCAATTGCCGGTATTATTGCCGGAAAGATAAAAGAAAAATATTACAGACCAACATTTGTGCTTACTAAGGCATCCGATGGTGGTGCGAAGGGTTCAGGAAGATCAATCGAGAGATATGATATGTATGCAGAACTTTCTGCAGTAAAAGATCTTTTTACAAAATATGGTGGTCACAAGATGGCGGCAGGATTGTCGCTTCCTGTTGAAAATATAGAGGTACTTAGGCAGAAACTAAATGAAAATTGTACATTAGAGGGTGAAGATTTTGAGCCTATTCTTCACATTGATATGGTCATGCCGCTTAAATATGCGGATATGGGGCTTGTAAGAGAGTTTTCAAGACTTGAACCTTTTGGAAACGGTAATACCAAACCAAGCTTTGCTCAGAGAAATGTGAGTCTTTTGTCGGGCAGAATACTGGGAAAAAACAAGAACTGTGGCAAGTATAGAATTTCAGATGATAGCGGTATTATATATGATATGATGTATTTCGGCGATATGCAGAAATGGCACGATCAGCTTGTAGCGAAATATGGGATAAATGTACTTGATGATCTTTATAGCGGAAATACGGATGGAAGCATAAAGGTAAGTATTGCGTATTATCCGGATATAAACAGTTATCAGGGAAGAGAGAGTTTGCAGATAATCATGCAGGACTATTTGATATAAAAAAATCCCCCTAAAACCACAAAAACACACGCGTCGGCGTGTGTCTGCGGTTTCTTATGAGGGGGAGATAGTGAGTTCTTTGTCTCACTTCTTGATTATTATATTATCAAAAAAATGTGAATAAAATGTGAAAAAAATATAAAAATTAGAATTAATCCAAATTAGTTTAAATTTAAGTTAAATTAGTTTAATTTATTATATTAAATAAATTTTTTGGGAGGTAGTAAAATGAAACTTTCAAAATTGTTAGAAGGACTTAAATATAGTCTGACAGCAGGAAATACCGGAAAAGAACTGGATGCAAACGCTATTGAAATTTCCAAGGTAGTAAATGACAATAGAAAAATATCCGAAGGAGACCTTTTTATTTGCATAAAGGGTGCTAACTTTGATGGCCATTCATGTGCATTTGAGGCTGCGCAGAAGAATGCATCAGCGATAGTGATCGAGCATGATGTAGAGCTTCCTGAAAACTGTGAAATGGCAGTAATCAGAGTAGAAGATACAAGATATGCTATGGCATTTATTTCGGCAGCATATTTTGATCATCCTGCAAGAAAACTAAAAACTGTAGGAATTACAGGAACAAAAGGTAAAACAACAACAACTTATCTTATAAGAAGCATGCTTGAAAATGCAGGACATAAATGCGGCCTTATCGGTACAATAGAGGTTATAATAGGAGATGAGCATATACATGCTGAAAATACAACTCCTGAGTCTTTTGCCCTTCAGGAATATATGGCAAAAATGGTTGAGGCTGGATGTGACTGTGTAGTAATGGAAGTTTCTTCACAGGGGCTTATGCTTCATAGAAGTCAGGGATTTATTTTTGATATAGGTATCTTTACTAATATCGAGCCTGACCATATAGGACCAAATGAGCACAAGGATTTTGAAGACTATATGCACTGCAAGGGACTCTTGTTCAAACAGTGTAAGACCGGTATCTGTAACGGAGATGATATTCATACAAAGGATATTCTTGAGGGACATACCTGTGAAGTTGAGACATATGGATTTAATGAGGGTGTGGATATAAGAGCCATCAATCTTGCATATATCAGAAAACCCGGAGAGCTCGGTGTATTTTTTGATACAGACGGACTTATCAAAATGCATGCAGAAATCAGAACTCCCGGTAAATTCAGTGTATATAACGCACTATGCGCAATAGCAGTAGCAAGACATTTTGGCTGTACACCTGAGCAGATTGCTCCGGCACTCAAAGAGGCAAAGGTCAAGGGCAGAATCGAGATGGTAAAGGTATCAGATGATTTTACACTTATGATTGACTATGCTCACAATGCAATGGCACTTAAGAGTCTTCTTACAACACTTAGAGATTATCATCCAAACAGACTTATCAGTGTATTTGGTTGCGGTGGAAACAGAAGTAAGCTTCGCCGTTTTGAAATGGGTGAAGTTAGCGGCAAGTATTCTGATTTTACAATTATCACATCTGATAATCCAAGATTTGAAGAGCCTGAGGATATTATGAATGATATTGAAACAGGTATGAAAAAGACTGATGGCAAATACATAAAGATCACTGACAGAAAAGAAGCGATTGCCTACGCAATAGATCACGGCGAACAGGGCGACATCATTGTTCTTGCCGGAAAAGGTCACGAAGATTATCAGGAGATAAAAGGGGTAAAATACCCTATGGATGAGAGAGTTATCATAAAAGAGATTCTTGCAGAAAGAGAAAATTGATGACAGCTTTTGAATACGCCAATGTAATTATTGACATATCCCATGAAAAGGTAGACAGAACATTTCAGTACAGGATCCCGGAGAGTCTTAGGGACAAGATAGAGATAGGTGCGCCTGTTGTTATTCCGTTTGGTCGGGGAAACACAAGGAGAAAAGGCTATGTTCTTGAACTTACTGATGAGCCTGATTGGGAGCCTGACAAGATTAAAGAAATAGAAGATGTAGCCGCAGATACAGTTTCTGCGGAAGACATCTCAATTAAGCTTGCAGCCTGGATGAAAAGACATTATGGATCGACTATGATTGCGGCTTTAAAAACGGTTCTTCCGGCTGCAAAGAAACAGACAAGGCAGGTTCATAAATATGTCTCCCTTAGAATGGCTGTGAGAGAAGCTACAGAGCAGTATTATGAATGCGTAAGAAAAAAGCAGAAGGCAAGAGAGCGTGTACTTGGTGAGCTTTTACTTAATCCCGATGAAAGAATACCCTATGAGCTTATTACGGGTAAATTAAACGTAAGTCCCGCTACTTTAAAGAGTATGAGCGAACAGGGAATCATAAAGATAGATGCAGAGGAATATTTTAGAAAACCGGTAGCATTTACTAGTCAGAGGTATGGAGATAAGACGCTAAGCGATGAGCAGCAGGGGATTGTTGACAGCTTTGTAAGTGACTATGACCATGGTAAAAGAGATACATACCTTATTCATGGTATAACAGGAAGCGGCAAGACTGAAGTTTACATTGCACTAATTGATGAAATCATAAAAAGAGGTAAACAGGCAATCGTCCTTATCCCTGAAATTGCGCTTACTTATCAGACACTTATGAGATTTTACAGACATTTTGGCGACAGAGTTTCTGTAATGAATTCATCACTTTCTCCCGGAGAAAAATTTGATCAGATGGAGAGAGCAAGGACAGGCGATATAGATATTATAATTGGCCCAAGATCCGCTCTTTTTACACCATTTCCAAATACCGGAATAATCATTATTGATGAGGAGCATGAGTCGAGCTATAAGAGTGAGACAATGCCGAAATATCATGCAAGAGAAACCGCAATTGAGCTTGGAAAACTTGTTAAAGACGGGGCAAGTGTTGTACTTGGATCGGCTACGCCATCTCTTGAGTCATATTACAGGGCAAAAGAAGGAAAGTATCACCTTTTTGAACTAAAAAAGAGGCTGACCGGAGGCACACTGCCTGAAGTAGAAATTGCAGATTTAAGACAGGAGCTAAGAAACGGCAACAGATCTATTTTTTCTAGGCGTTTGCAGGAGCTTATGAATGACAGGCTAAATAAGGGTGAACAGGCTATGCTGTTCATAAATAGAAGAGGACTTGCGGGATTTATTTCCTGCAGGTCTTGTGGTCATGTCTTTAAATGTCCTCATTGTGATGTCTCGCTGTCAGAACACAGAGGAGGAATGCTTGTTTGTCATTACTGCGGATACCAGCAGCCTATGACGAAAATCTGCCCCAAATGCGGTTCAAAATATGTGACTTCGTTCAGAGCCGGAACACAGCAGATTGAGGATGAAGTAAAGAAATACTGGCCAACAGCCCGTGTACTTAGGATGGATGCTGATACCACAAGAACAAAAGGAAGCTACGACAAAATATTGTCTACTTTCGCCAATAAAGAAGCAGATGTTCTTGTCGGAACCCAGATGATAGTGAAGGGACACGATTTTCCGGATGTGACACTGGTGGGGATTCTGGCAGCAGATATGTCACTGTACGCAAGCGATTACAGGGCGAGTGAAAGAACATTCCAGCTTCTTACTCAGGCAGCAGGAAGAGCGGGGCGCGGTGATAAGCCGGGAAATGTTGTTGTTCAGACCTATCAGCCTGAGCACTACAGTATTCAGACTGCATCCAGGCAGGATTATGACGCTTTTTATGAAGAAGAGATTGCGTATAGAGATCTATTAAGATATCCGCCTGTTTCTCATATGATGTCAGTTCAGATTCAGAGCCGCGATGAAGATATGGGAATGGCATTTGCCACCAGACTACGCGCTATTATGGAACAAAACAAAAAAGATGGTGCGGTTTTCATAGGACCTGCCGCTGCTGCTATAGGCAAAATAAATGATGTATACAGAATGGCGGTATATGTCAAGCTGGATGACTATGAGGGACTTGTTTCCTATAAAGATATGCTTGAAAAATATATACGCCGTCTTGAGGATATGGGAAAGCTCAAGAATATTACAGTGCAGTTTGACTTTGATCCGGTAAATGGATATTGACAGATAAATGAATTACAACGTTGACAAAATCAAGAAAATGTATAATATATAATTGTATAAAATTTAATTTATAATCTAATAATTCTATCTGCGGTATTTTTATGGTAGTATTAATTATCGTATAGAGTAAAAAATGGATGTGAAAAAGGAGGCCAAAATGGCACTTAGAACAATTAGAGAATATGGTGATGATGTACTTGAAAAGAAATGCAAGACTGTAAAGGAGATTACTCCCAGAATAAAAGAGCTGGTTCAGGATATGCTGGAAACAATGTATAACGCAAATGGCGTTGGACTTGCAGCTCCACAGGTTGGAATTTTGAAAAGGATAGTTGTAATAGATGTTTCTCCTGAAGCTGACCAGCCTCTTGTAATGATTAATCCGGAGATTCTTGAAACTGACGGCGAGCAGACAGGATATGAAGGCTGTCTTTCACTTCCTGGTAAGTCAGGTGTTGTTACAAGACCAAATTATGTTAAGGCGAAGGCAACTGACCTTGACGGAACAGAGTACATTATCGAGGGAGAAGAGCTTCTTGCCAGAGCAATATGCCATGAGCTCGATCATCTTGACGGACATATGTATGTAGAAAAGGTTGAAGGTGAACTTGTAAACAACGAGGATCTTGTAGAAGATTCAGAAGAGGAATAATCGTATTCTATGTTTAATGCTTCTACGTTTGAGCTGCTTGTCAGCTCTTTCCCTAAAATATTGGAATATGGCTTAAAAGTAACACTTCCGCTGGCTGTAATCTCTTTTTTGCTTTCTACAGTTCTTGCGGTACTTGTTGCGATGGTTCAGTATGCTGGTGTTCCGGTGCTTAGGCAGCTCTGCAGATTCTATATATGGATTATAAGAGGAACACCGCTGCTTGTTCAGCTTATGGTGGTTTTCTACGGGCTTCCTCTTATCGGAATTCATTCCAATTCTTTTGTGATGGCGATAATTGTCTTTTCCATTAACGAAGGTGCATACAGTGCAGAAACAATGAGAGCTGCCATGGAGGCAGTTCCATCAGGACAGCTTGAAGCGGGTTATTGTGTTGGCATGAACTATATGCAGATTATGTGGCATATTATTCTTCCGCAGGCTTTCAGGACAGCGTTCCCTTCGCTTTTCAATGCACTTATCAGTATGGTAAAAGATACTTCGCTTGCTTCAAGCATCACAGTGGTTGAAATGTTTACAAGAACCAAGCAGATTGCAGGGCAGTCATACAATTATTTACCGCTTTATATCGAAGTTGCGTTTGTATATCTTATTTTTTGTACAGTTCTTACATTAGTGCAGAAAAAAGGTGAGAAGCTTCTTGGCAGCTATGGTGTCAGAAAGTGATTGGAGCTATATTCGCGTAAAAAAATTGAGAGTGTCCAGATGGAAGGTTTAATATGGCTCTTTTAGAGATAAAGAACATTTACAAGTCCTTTGGTGAAAATGATGTACTTAAGGGCGTAAATATAAAAGTTAATAAAGGCGATGTGGTTTCTGTACTTGGACCATCCGGTTCAGGTAAGACTACACTTTTAAGATGCATTAATTTCCTTGAAAAAGCTGATAAAGGTGAGTTCATTTTTGACGGGAAAAGCTATGACTTTTCAAAAATATCAGGAAAAGAAATAGCAGAAATCAGAAAAAAAACAGGATTCGTATTTCAGAGCTACAATCTTTTTGCAAATAAAACAGTGCTTCAAAATGTTACACTGGGTCTTACAAGTGCAAGGCATATAGCCAAAAATGAAGCTGAAAAAAAGGCTATGGAAGTTTTAAAGAAGGTTGGAATGGATACCTTCAAGGATTATTATCCAAGTCAGTTATCGGGAGGACAGCAGCAAAGAGTTGCTATTGCCAGAGCTCTTGCCACTGAACCTGAAATTATATATTTTGATGAACCGACTTCGGCACTTGATCCCCAGCTTACTGCGGAAGTTTTAGAGGTCATGAGGAAACTTGCACTTGATGGTATGACTATGATAGTGGTTACACATGAAATGGGATTTGCCCGCGATGTTTCATCACACGTTATTTTCATGGCAGATGGAAATGTGGTGGAAGAGGGCAGTGAAAAGGAATTCTTTGAAAACCCAAAGGAAGAAAGAACAAGGGAGTTTCTAAGGATTACAAACAAAATAGTGAACGGCTGATATTTCTTGCGTTTACTATAGAATATACATATAAAGGAGAATAATATGAAAAAATCAATCGTAGCAATGTTACTGTCAACAGTTTTGGCCGCATCAGTTGCAGGTTGCGGAGCATCTGATACAACTGCGACAAATGAAAATGCCCAAAATAACAGCGAAAATGCTTCGGCAGAGACTTCAGAGGCTGCTATTACGGATACTTCTTCTGAGCAGGATCATCTGGCAAGAATCAAGGCAGCAGGAAAGATCACCATCGCTACAGAGGGTGTATGGTCTCCCTTTACTTATCATGATGAGACTACTGACGAGCTGGTGGGATTTGATGTTGAGGTGGCTGCGGCAATTGCGGAAAAGCTTGGCGTTGAGGCAGAGTTTAAAGAGGTTGCTTTTGATGGCGGACTTACCGGCGTTTCAACAGGTACATTTGACATGATGGCAAATGGTGTTGACGTAACACCAGACCGTGAAGAAACCTATGATTTTACAGATCCTTATGCCTATGATCATGCAGTAGTTGTAACCCTTGCAACCAATGACTCTATCAGCTCATTTGAAGATCTTAACGGACTTACAACAGCCAATTCAGCAGGCTCAACATATGAAGCAATGGGAATTCAGTACGGAGCAACCGTTTCAAATGTAGATACTCTTGGTGAGACCATGACACTTGTACTTAACGGAACAGTTGATGCAACTATTAATGCCATGACTTCAGCCCAGGATTACATTAACACTACAGGTACTTCTGATTTGAAAGTAGCGGCTGTTGATTCAGAAACTACCAAATATGCAATCCCACTTGCAAAGGGAAGTGATAATGATTCCCTGAGAGAAGCTATCAACCAGGCAATCTCTGAATTAAGAGCTGAGGGTAAGCTCTCTGAAATTTCCAATAAATATTTTGGAGCAGACATTACTGCCGAGTAATTAACTCATGCTTCGCGTATAAGAAAAAAATTCATACCACTGCAGCTTTAAGCAATGCAATTAATAATTTGTAGCGCTTAAAGCTGTTTTTTACATATCTTCTTTGCGCAAAAACGTAGATATGCGGTATAATGGTAGGGCGAGGATAATTATTTGGAAATACAGGGCTGGATTATTTTAAACTTTTATACAGCCTTACTGTTGATATTACTTTTGATTTTTCAGAGCAAAAACATCAGGACAAAATCTGGCGACAGGTTTAATAAGCTTGATGTGATGACGCTTATACTTTTGATATCTGAAACAGTCGGGCATATCGGAGAGCTTTATCCGGACAGGTTTCTGTGGCTTGCCGTGATAGGGTATTATATTATTTATGCCTTTGACCCTGCGGACTATCTTTTTGCCATTCTTTATATTGACTGCTGGATCGGAAATGAGAAGCAGTCAAGATGGCGCAAATATTTCACTTTTGTCTACAAAGTATTTGTTGTAGTCAATTTTTCCCTCATTACAATTTCCACTGTATTCAATCTTAAATGGTTTTATTATTTTGAAAACAATACCTATGTCAGAGGACCGATGTTTTTTGCCAGGGCTGTTTTACTTATGCTTTTTTGTATTATGCTTTCGGTCTATACTCTCATATACAGAAAAAGTATTTTTGCCAATTATAGAAGTGCCATTTTTACTCTCCCGACCCTTTCACTAATAGGGGCAGTTTTGCAGATTTTCATAGCAAAGCTCGATATGACTTATGCCTCAATAGCTATAGGGCTTCTTATTCTCTTTTTCCAGCTTCAGGATAAAAACCTCGATATCGATTACATGACGGGCTGCCTTAACAGGAGAGGGCTTGACATCAGATTTGAAGAAGCCGTCAGAACTGCGCAAAACAACGGAAGAACCTTTGCTGCAATTATGCTTGATATTGACAGGTTTAAAAGCATAAATGATAATTACGGACACCATGAGGGTGATATTGCCATCAAAACTGTCGCGGACATTCTTGTGGAGGTATTTAATGATGCGTCGATAGGAAGGTTTGGCGGTGATGAATTCTGTGTGGTGACAAATATTTCAGACCAAAAAGAGCTTCAGGAGAAGGTGGAGCTGTTGGATGATGAACTTGACAAATGGAACTATGTCAGTGAAAAGCCCTACAAGATTGAGGTCAGCATGGGATATTTGATTTATGATGCAGATAAGAAAATGTCTGCCGAGGAATTTGTAATGGCGATAGACGAACTTATGTACATTCAAAAGAGAAAGCATCATCTTGGTGACAACAGAAGACAATGACAAAAAAAGCAAGGAATGGTACACTGTTTATTGATTTTTAAATTTGGAGGAATTACTTATGAAGATTGTATTTATGGGAACTCCTGATTTTGCAAGAAGTGCCCTTGAGAAAATAATTGAAGCAGGACATGAGGTTGTACTTGTGGTGACTCAGCCGGATAGACCTAAGGGAAGAAGCGGGCAGCTACAGATTTCTGACGTTAAGGACTGTGCGCTAAAGCACAATCTTCCTGTTTTTCAGCCGGAAAAAATAAAACAGGCTGAGCATGTTGCATATCTAAAGAGTATACCCGCGGATATTTATGTGGTTGCAGCATTCGGACAGATTTTGTCCCAGGAGATATTGGATATTCCTAAATTCGGATGTGTCAATATTCATGCATCTCTTTTGCCTAAGTATAGAGGTGCTGCTCCGATCCAGCAGTCTATAATTGACGGAGAAAAAGAGACCGGTGTTACCATAATGCAGATGGCTGCCGGAATGGATACAGGTGATATTCTGCTCCAGCGCAGTATACCTATTAGTGATGAGGAGACTGGCGGTGGACTTTTTGATAAGCTTTCGGTTCTTGGTGCAGAGCTTATTGTAGAGGCACTCCCAAAGATTGAGGCAGGAGAGCTTGTTGCTGTTCCACAGGACGAAGCTAAAGCTACAAAGTGCGGAAAGCTTACCAAGGATATGGGAAGGATTGATTTTAGCAAAGATGCGGTATCAATCAGAAATCTTATCAGAGGACTGAATCCATGGCCAAGTGCCTTTACTCATATTGGAGACAAGACGCTAAAAATATGGGATGCCAAAGTTATTGGTAAGGATAAGATAGAAGAATACCTTGGCGGAAATCAGCCCGGCACTGACGATGTATCTAAAGACTGTGGAACAGTTGTTGCTGTGCTAAAAGAATCTTTTGTTGTCAGTACTGCAAAAGATTATCTTGAAATAACAGAGGTTCAGCTGGAAGGAAAAAAACGTATGACGGTAAAGGACTTCCTTCTTGGAAATAAAATAAGTACGGGTTATCGTTTCTAAAAATTTAAGGTATTTGAATATTTTGTAAAAAAAGTCTCCCGGCTAAAGAATTAGTCGAGAGACTTTTAATTTTTATGTCAAACTTATAAAGCTATATCAGAGCTCAGTTCCACCAAGGATGGAGAGAAGTCTTAAGAATCCGCAGTAGCCGTTTTCATCAAGGAGACTGTTCATATCGTAACCTGCAGGAATTGTAACCTTCATTTTCTTGCCGTTGTGTGTAAATACAACGTTTATATCGATGTCTTTACGTGTGGCAAATGTTTCAATCATTTTTTTGTCAAATACAGAAACTCTGTCAGTTTCAATGTTGAGTGCACCGTTTGCCGGAGCTTTGGCAACATTTTCAATTACAGCGTTCTTGTACTGAATAGGTGTAACTTTTCCAAGATCAAGTGAGAGACTTCTTGCTGCCTTGTCACCGCTTATAGGTGAAGGAGTGCCCGCAGCGTTAGCAACAGTAGGAGTTACAACTATTGCTCCTGCAGGAACTGTATCAGCTGAAGCAGGTGCAGAGGAACTTGAGTCAGAGCTGGAATTAGAGCTATCAGTTGAAACATTAACAACCTCGATATTGGTTTCGCCTGTTTCTTTATTTTCAACCTGACGCAAAACAGCTTTAATGTTGATGCCGCCCTTAGGATTTGTAAGTGTTAATGTAAATGAACCATTGCCATTTTCTGTTACACTGACATTATCACCACCGGAAATTGTGAATCCATCCGGGAGAGATGCTGCAACTGAGAATGCCTTATTAATATTGATAGTGTTGTAGCCTTCAAGTGCATTTATGTTGTCTCCGCTAGCTGTAACATTATAATTCTTTGAAGCTTCTTCATCGACACTGATTATATAGTTGATTGCTTCAATTATATTCTGTGTGAAGTTTGTATATACTGCCTCTCCTTTTTCATCTGCGACATAAGCACTGGCATAAACCGGCCAATCTGAGTCTATACTGCCTACAACTATAGTTGGAACTTCTTCAAGATAATCTTCCTGACTTTTGTAAGTAATACCACCACGGTCGCCTGTATCTCTAGAAATTTGTATTCCCTCTCCGCTAGTTGTTGTGATTGCTCCTTCAACAATTATTAATCCTTTTTTTCCATCATTATCGGGATTAACTAATACTCCAAGATCTATACCGTTTATATCTTTACCTACTTTAATTGTTCCATTTCCGTCACTAGATACTCCGGTGCCTCGTATAGTGTTATGAGGAATATCGTATTTTTGGGTTTCTTCATTCCAAGTGTAAATTGTAGAATCAGTACCTGTAGCAGTTACACTTCCACCTACATCTAAGGTTCCTTTTTCATTTACTGATGCACCTGTATCGCCGCCTACAACATTTCCGGTTACATTAACAGTTCCATCTGTAACATAAACGCCGGTTGAACCTGCATATTTTGTTTCATTGTTAAGTGTATATTCTTGTACACCTGAAGCATCTACATTACCATCCAAATTTACGGTGGTTCCCTCTCCATCAGCAGAAATTCCGGTACCACCATCTTTTGTTACAATGTCATTATTAACGTTAACTTCAGCACCACTAGTGGCTGAAACACCTGTAGAAGTATTTGGATAGTTGCTTGATTCTGAATAAAAATATGAACCGGATGTATTAACTCCATCATTTACAGTAACTGACGTGTCTGTACCATAAGCACTTACACCTATACCGCCGTTAGTAGTAGTTACTGAACCATTAATTGTTACTTCAGCACCGCCATATGCATTAACAGTTGGATTTGAATATTTGGTTGTTTCTCCATCCCAAGTATATTCGTGGGTGCCGGATGAACTAACGTCTCCATTAATCTCTACAGAAACATCTTTGCCATATGCATATACAGCATCCTCACCGTTATCTACAGCAATATCACTATTTATTTCAGATGGTTCATTACTTTCTATACGCACAGTTTCAGTAATTGTATCACCCTCATTTGCAGATGCTACTACTGCCGGGGCAACAGACATTGAAAATGCAGTTACAATTGCAGTCATATTGATCAAAAATTTTCTGTACATAACACTAATTCCCTCCTTGAAATTGGATGTGTAAAATCGTTTTCAATTAGTCATTTTATAGTATGCTTAAAATAAATCAAGATATAAAAAAGGCACTAAAGTGCTTCAAAAGCATGCCTGGAGCGGATTTGACACTCATTCTAAAAAGATACTTAAAATAAAATTAAGCAAAAGGTATTTCAATGAGCAGATTATATATAGAAATTTAGTTGCATTCAGAAACGAGTGGTTACTATTGTTACAGCTCGTCATCTCGATAAAGTAGAAGTAAGTATAAAAATGAGTTATACTAATTAAGTTAAGGATATTTTTTGAAAGGAAGTATGTATATGTATTATGGTGATATGGGCTATGGTTATGGATACGGCTATGGCTATGGTTTTGACCCGATGTATATTTTAGTTATCCTAATGGCAATTCTTTGCATGATTGCCAGCTACAGGGTATCTTATGTGTATAAAAAATATGCCAGAATCCGCTCAATGAGTGGAATGACAGGTGCTCAGGCAGCAGTTGAGATCTTGCGAAAAAACGGAATAGTTGATGTTACTGTGCAGCATGTTGCAGGGGAACTGACAGATCATTATGATCCTCGGACAAAGACAGTCAATCTATCTGACAGTACCTATGATTCCAGAAGTGTTGCGGCAGTCGGAGTTGCTGCCCACGAATGTGGACATGTGCTTCAGCACCATACAGGATATATTCCGCTTCAACTTAGAACTGCAATTGTTCCTGTGGCGAGCATAGGCTCAAAGGCAGGCATACCTATTATAATACTTGGAGCTTTTTTGAGTATATCGCCACTTATTAATATAGGAATACTGGTATTTTCTCTTGCAGTACTATTTCAGATTGTGACGCTTCCGGTTGAATTTAATGCATCTCACAGAGCATTGGTCATGCTGCAGGAGTATGGGATTCTTGGTGATGATGAGGTGAATGATTCAAGAAAAGTTTTGACGGCAGCAGCTATGACATACGTTGCCAGTGCAGCTTCTGCTGTGGTTCAGCTTCTCAGACTTGTAATGTTATACGGCAGAAGAAATGATGATTGAAGATATATTGAATATTTTTTAAACTGAGGTGAAAGAGTTTTTATGACAAATGTTAGGGAAATTGTATTAAATGTTCTTATGGAATATGACAGGGATGGCAAGAAGAAGCCATCCCTTTTAAAGGATGCGCTTGAAAAGTATGACTATCTTGACACAAGAGACAAGGCATTTATTAAAAGACTTGTGGAAGGATGTCTTGAGAGACAGCAGCAGATAGATTACATAATCGATCAGTTTTCCAAAACACCTACACCAAAGATGCAGCCAATGATCAGAAATCTTATCAGAATGGGAACTTATCAGATAATGTTCATGGATTTTGTTCCTGATAGCGCTGCATGTAACGAAGCGGTAAAGCTTGCCGAAAAGCATAAACTTACTGGACTTAAGGGCTTTGTAAACGGAGTTCTTAGAAATATTTCACGAAATAAAGAAAAGATAGTTTACCCTGACAGATCAATAGATGGTGGTTCAGAATACCTTGCCACTTTTTATTCGATGCCGAAGTGGCTATGCAAGATGTGGGTTTTGGATTATGGCCTTGAGAAAACAGAAAAAATGCTTAAATTTTTCCTGGATCCAAGACCTACAACAATTCGCTGTAACCTTCAAAAGCTTGGCGATGACAAGGCAATAGATAAATATGCAAAAGAGCTGGAGGCTGCCGGTGCAGTAGTAAAAAAGAATAAAATTCTTAATTATGCACTTGACCTGGAGAAGACAGATAATATAAAATTTCTACCCGGATATGATGATGGATTTTTTGCCGTACAGGATGTAAGTTCTATGCTCGTTGCTGAAGTTGCCGGTGTTACCAAAGGACTTACAATAGTTGATGTATGCGCTGCACCCGGAGGAAAGAGCCTTCATGCTGCCGAGAAGACAGGTAGAGATGGAAGAGTGATTTCCAGAGATGTATCAGACAGGAAATGTGAACTGATACTTGAAAATGCTGAGAGACTTTCTGTATCGAATATTGAAGTCAGGCGAAATGATGCGAGAATCCATGATGGAAATCTCGGTGATATGGCAGATGTTCTTTATCTTGATGTTCCATGTTCCGGACTTGGAATAATCGGCAGAAAGAGTGATATTAAGCTGAATGTGACAAAAAAAGGTATTGAAGAGCTAAATTCACTTCAGTGGGAGATTGTAAAAGCTTCCTGGGATTATGTAAAAAAGGGAGGAACACTGATTTATTCTACCTGTACAGTCAATAAAGCGGAAAATCAGGACATGATCAAAAAAATCTGTCAGAACCTTCCGTTTGAAATGATGGGATTTGAAGATAATCTTCCTGACATTATGAAAAAAGACGAAAACGGAGCAGAATCTGAAATCTGTAAGACAGCAAAAAAAGGTTATATCCAGCTACTTCCCGGAGAATACGGAACAGATGGATTTTTCATTGCAAAGCTTCGCAGAATATAATTTAATGTTTATCTCATATAATTGGCTTGAGAATGAACAGTAACAGTTTTATGCAACAAAAAAGTGTTAATAAATTAAAATGGAGTACGAATTGGAAGATAATTATATATTAGGAATAAACAAGAAAACGGATATAAAATCACTTACTTTTGAAGAACTTAATGAAGTGATAAAAGGTCTCGGAGAGCCGGCATTTCGAGCAAAGCAGCTCTATGAATGGATGCATGTCAAGCTTGCAAGAGACTATGATGAGATGAGCAATATTCCGAAGTCGCTAAAGGAAAAATGTGTTCAAAATTTTGATTACACTTCACTAAAAAGCGTGAGAGTACAGGAATCGCAGATTGATGATACAAAGAAATTTCTTTTTGCTCTTGCAGATGGAAATGTGATAGAGAGCGTTTTCATGAAGTACAAGTTTGGAAACAGTGTTTGTGTTTCTTCTCAGGTTGGCTGCAGGATGGGATGCAAGTTTTGTGCTTCAACCCTTGATGGCGTGGAGAGAAATCTTTTACCATCTGAGATACTTGATCAAATTTATTCAATTGCCAGAATTACAGGAGAAAAGATATCCAGAGTTGTAGTAATGGGAAGCGGAGAGCCGCTGGATAATTACGACAATCTTTTGAGATTTATAAAGCTTTTGACTGATGAGCACGGACTTAATATGAGCCAGCGCAATCTTACGGTTTCCACCTGCGGAATTGTGCCAAATATTTTAAGGCTTGCTGATGAGAAGCTTTCAATCAATCTTGCTTTGTCACTTCATGCCAGCAATAATGACAAGCGAAAAGAGCTAATGCCTATTGCCAACAAATACGAGATCCATGAGGTGCTTGATGCCTGCAGGACATATTTTGACAAGACAGGAAGACAGCTTACTTTCGAGTATTCACTCGTTGGTGATGTCAATGATACAGATGAGGATGCGGCTGAACTGGCAGAGCTTTTATCAGGGCTTAATGCAGTGGTCAATCTTATACCCGTAAACCCGATAAAAGAGCGTAATTATAAGCCTACAGACCGCACAAAAGCGCTCGCTTTTAAAAATAAACTTGAAAAAAGCCGAATAAATGTTACTATAAGAAGAGAAATGGGCAGGGATATTGATGGAGCCTGTGGTCAACTTCGTAGGCGCCATTTGGAGGAAAAACAGTAGCATCCTGCTTATTTTATTTATGAAAAAAAGATATTAAGACGTTGGAGGGGAATCCCTTGTTAAAAACTTTTTCCGTTACGGATATTGGAAAAAAGCGAAAATTGAATCAGGATTATGTTTTTTCTTCAGATAGGAAGCTGGGGAATCTTTCTAATGTGTTTATTGTTGCTGATGGAATGGGAGGTCACAATGCCGGTGACTATGCTTCCAGATTTACAGTGGACACTATGGTTGAGGAAATTGAAAAATCCTTTGAACAGAGCCCTGTCAAAATTTTGGAGAGGGCCATTAAGATTGCCAATAAAAAGCTCCGTGAGAAAGCTTCGGAGGATCCCAAGCTTTTTGGAATGGGTACTACAGTTGTTGCCTGTACTGTTTTGGGCAGATATCTTCAGGTGGCAAATGTTGGTGACTCAAGACTTTATGTGATAAATGACAAAATTACTCAGATTACCAGAGATCATTCTCTTGTAGAGGAAATGGTCAGAATGGGCGGTATTGACAGAGAAACCGCAAGACATTCCCTTGATAAAAACATTATTACAAGGGCTATCGGTGCTGAGGAAGATGTAGACATTGATTTTTTTAATGTAGAATTGAACCGGGGGGACATAGTTCTCATGTGTTCTGATGGACTTACCAACATGCTGGAAGACGAGGAAATCCGCATGATAGTAAGTGGACAGAGAGATATCATAGAAAAGGCTCAGAAGCTTGTAATAGCGGCAAATAATAACGGGGGAAAAGATAATATTGCAGTTATTCTAATTGAGCCGTTTGCTGATGAGGTAGCACATGACGGAGGACTAAATGATTAAGATAGGAATGGTTATCGGTGATCGCTATGAGGTACTTGAAAAAATAGGTACCGGTGGTATGTCCGATGTATATAAAGCGAAAGATCATAAACTTAACAGGCTTGTTGCGGTAAAAGTACTTAAGCAGGAATTTTCGGAAAATGAAAATTTTGTTTCGAAGTTTCGTGTAGAGGCCCAGTCAACTGCCGGGCTTATGCATCCGAACATAGTAAATGTCTATGATGTAGGAGATGAGGATGGTGTCAATTACATTGTTATGGAACTTGTAGACGGCATCACACTCAAGAAATACATTGAAAAAAAATCAAGACTATCGGTAAAAGAAGCCGTTAGCATAGCAATACAGGTTGCGATGGGACTTGAGGCAGCCCATAACAACAATATTATTCACAGAGATATTAAGCCTCAAAACATAATGATTTCCAAGGAAGGCAAGGTTAAGGTCACAGACTTTGGTATTGCCAAGGCGGCAACCAGCAATACGATCACTTCCAATGTAATGGGATCAGTTCACTACACTTCACCTGAGCAGGCAAGAGGGGGATACAGCGATGCCAAAAGTGATATTTATTCTCTTGGTATTACCCTTTTTGAGATGCTTACGGGAAGAGTACCTTTCAATGGTGACACCACAGTTGCCATTGCAATCAAACACATCCAGGAAGATTTGCCGTCACCGACGGAATTTAATGATGAAATACCAATAAGTGTTGAGAAAATAGTTTTGAAATGCTGTCAAAAAAGCCCTGACAGACGATATCAGACTGCGGCAGAGCTTATTTCAGATCTTAAGCGTTCTTTGATAACACCAGACAAAGATTTTGTTTCTTTGGTTGATCCTGATGAGGAGGGCGCTACGAGGGTTGCCTCCGAGGAAGAGGAAAAGGCTGTACGTAACGGTAGAATGACAGACACTGAGCAGATGAGACTGCGAGATGATGTCATGCGTGAGTATGAACACGAAGACGATTACGATGATTATGACAGCTCTAAGCGAAAACCTAAGAGGCGGGAATATGATGAGGATGATGACTTCTATGGCTACAATGGCAAAAGGCATCATAGTACGGAACAACCTCAGGGCAACATGGAAAAGATAACTATTGTAATGGCAATTGTTCTGGCGGCTTTGGTGGCATTTATGGTTATTCTTCTTGTTGGAAGAAGCCTTGGATTTTTTGGAAGCAGTGAGGACTCTGGTTCAGAATCAAGCACTTCAATTGCTTCAAGCAGCAGTGATACACAGGATTCTTCTGATGGAATAGTAATTCCGGATGTTTCAGGTCAGACCTATGCTGAAGCAGTTTCCAATCTGAATGCAAAGGGATTTAAAGTTGAAAAAGCTGAGGATTCATCCAGTACGCTTTCAAAGGATACTGTTTCATACACAAAGCCTGCATCAGGAAACAGAGCAGCAAGCGGAAGCACTATTACAGTTTATGTGAGTACAGGCGCTAATGTTTCCAGCGCAAGTGCGGCAACAGAGGTTTCTGTTGCAAAATCTGAGGGACAGGTAACTGTTCCAAATGTTATCGGACGTACATCCGAAGAGGCAGTTATTATGCTTGTAGAGGCGGGGCTTCAGGCAGGTTCAATAGTTGAGACCAGCAATGAAGATTCCAATCTCACAGGTCTCATTTGTGCTCAGAGCATTGCTTTTGGCACTTCTGTATCAGAGGGTACAGTTATAAATCTGGAACTTTCAACAGGTCCTGCTTCGGTAACTTACAGTTATACAGATGATATTGCAGCTCCTACGGAGGGAGAAAACTATACCTATGGTCTTTCAGTTCATGTGACACTTGTTACATCTGATGGAACAACACTTCTAAATACTACTACTTCAGACTTTCCAATACAGATGAATTCAAGGGGAATAACATCTCCGACAGGAACAATTACTTTTGTCTATACAGCAGCTACACCAACTACCACCAATCCGGAGACAGGCGAGACTTCTGGTGGACAGGCAGTTGAATACACAGTGACAAGAGCAGTTACATTTACTCAGGAGAATTAAGGCTATATGAAAGGACGTATTCTGAAAGGAATTGCCGGCTTTTACTATGTAGAGACTTTTGATGGAAAAGTTTATGAATGTAAGGCTAAGGGCATTTTCAGAAAATCAAATTTAAAACCTATGGTGGGCGATGATGTTGAAATAGACATCATCGACATGGAAAAGGGCTTGGGAAATATCGCAGATATTCTTCCAAGAAAAAATCAGCTTATCAGACCGCCTGTTGCCAATGTGGATCAGGCGGTTATTTTGTTTGCTATAGTAAAGCCAAATCCAAGCTACAACCTGCTTGACAGATTTCTTATTATGATGAGGCAGCAGAACCTTCCTGTTATCATTTGCTTTAACAAACAGGATATAGCTACCAAAGAAGAGCAGCTTGAGCTTTATAACGCTTACGAAAACTGCGGCTACAAAGTTCTGTTTATAAGCGTGAGAGAAGAGAGTGGTCTTGATGAGTTGAAAGAGCTTCTAAAAGGAAAGACAACAACGCTTGCGGGACCAAGCGGAGTAGGCAAATCTTCTCTTTTAAATAAGCTTGTTCCAGACGCAGAGATGCAGACTGGTGAACTTAGCAAAAAGATTGAACGAGGAAAGAACACCACCAGACATTCGGAGCTGTTTTTTGTAAAAGAACTTTCCGGTGATGAGGATACTTATAAGACATTTATAATCGATACGCCGGGCTTTACTTCACTTGATTTAAGAGATGTAACACCGGATACACTTATGCAGTATTATCCGGAGTTTATCCAGTATGAGCCAAATTGCAGGTTTGGCGGCTGCTCGCATATTGCAGAGCCTGACTGTGGTGTAAAAGATGCGGTGGCTGATGGTAAAATTGCAAAAATAAGATATGAAAATTATAAAATTCTTTTTAAGGAGCTCAAGAATATGCGCCCCGATTATAGTAAGAAGGCACGAAGATGAAAATCTGGCTTACAAGACACGGACAAACTGAATTAAATGCCAAAAAGCTTATGCAGGGAAGGTCTGACATTCCGTTAAATGATATCGGCAGGCAGCAGGCAAAAGAGGCAAGAGAAAAACTTGGAAATATGAAGTTTGATGCTGTTTATGCCAGTCCTCTTGACAGAGCAATAGAAACTGCTTCGATAATCGGAGGAGTCGACAGATCTGAAGTTATCATCGATGAGCGAATTATTGAGACTGACTTTGGAAAATATGAGAAGAAACCCTACGGAGCGATGGGAATTGCAATGACGCTTTACTGGTCATGTCCCGAAATATTTCCTGCTCCAAAGACTGTGGAAACCACAGATCAGATGATAGAGCGTGTTACGTCATTTTTTTCTGATCTTGAAAAAACAGATTATGAGAATGTTCTCATAACGTGTCATGGCGGAATAATTCGCGTGATCCGCGGCTATCTTGAACATGCAAAGCGGGGATACATCTGGCGCCCACGCCCGAAGAACTGCGAAATACGGGAGTACGAAATTTAATACTTTCTAATGAGCTGCTGCATAGAACTAGTGTGGCAGCTTTTTTAGTACGCCCAGCCCTGAGGCTGGTCTGGTTATGAAAAGAATGAAATATCCCTTGCAAATCTCATAGGCTCGTTGTAATATTGAATCAATGTATTTTTGTATACAATCATAATTCTTGAATTATTGGTTGTGTAATAATACGATTCTGGTTATTTTTATACATGTATTCTATGTTCGACAAGGAGCCCCAAATGAAAAAATATGTTGAGATGAACAAGCAGGAACTTGAAGCAGAAATTGTTAAGCTCAAGGCTGAGTACAAGAAATATCAGGAGATGAGTCTTAATCTCAATATGGCAAGAGGAAAGCCATGTATTGAGCAGCTTGACCTTTCGATGGGACTTATGGATGCCCTTAATTCTGAAGCTGACTTATCCTGTGCAGATGGAACAGACTGTCGTAACTACGGCGTTCTTACAGGTATTGACGAGGCAAAAGAGCTGATTGGCGCGATGATGGAGAATAAGCCTGAGAATATCATTATCTACGGCAATTCATCACTTAATGTTATGTATGATACAGTTTCAAGAGCTTACACGCATGGTATTATGGGAAACACTCCATGGTGCAAGCTTGATAAAGTGAAATTTCTTTGCCCTGTTCCGGGATATGACAGACACTTTGCCATAACCGAGTATTTTGGCATTGAGATGATAAATGTTGATATGACACCTACAGGACCTGATATGGACAAGGTCGAAGAGCTTGTTTCTTCTGATGATTCTATAAAGGGAATCTGGTGCGTTCCAAAGTATTCAAACCCTCAGGGATATTCTTATTCAGATGAAACAGTCAGAAGATTCGCAAGGCTTAAGCCCGCAGCTAAAGATTTCCGTATTTTCTGGGATAATGCCTACGGTATTCATCATCTTTATGATGATCATCAGGATTATCTTATTGAGATTCTTGAAGAGTGCAAGAAGGCCGGTAATCCGGATCTTGTTTATAAATTTGCTTCAACCTCCAAGATTACTTTCCCTGGAAGTGGAATTGCTGCAATTGCAACTTCACTTAATAACCTTGAAGATATTAAGGCTCAGCTTACTAATCAGACAATCGGTCATGACAAGGTTAATCAGCTTCGTCATGTCAGATTCTTTGGGGATATCAATGGTATGAAGGCTCATATGAGAAAACATGCCGATATCATCAGACCTAAGTTTGAGGCGGTTCTTGAGATTTTAGACAGGGATCTTACACCTTGCGGAATAGGAGATTGGACTAAGCCAAACGGAGGTTATTTCATTAGCTTTGACGCACCTGAGGGCTGTGCAAAGGAGATAGTAGACAGAGCCAAGAAGGCAGGCGTTACAATGACAAATGCCGGAGCAACTTATCCATATAAAAAAGATCCTCATGACAGCAACATTCGTATTGCACCTACATATCCTTCATTAGCTGATCTTAAGACTGCTATGGATATTTTTACAGTCTGTGTAAGACTTACGGCTGCCAAGAAGATACTGGCAAATCTTCCTGAAGAAAATAATACAGAATCATAATCAGTAGTAAAAAAATCAATAAATTCCCACATATAAATCGTTTAAATCTATATGTGGGAATTTTTTTATAACATAGGAAGTCAAATCAAGATTTGCCTGAGTTTTTGATGAATGTATTAAATTATGATAAAAAATCACATAAAATCCAGTTTGTATGATACGATAAGAGCAGTGGAATGAATAAAGCTTTTACCAATAAAATTATTCAAATCAATCCATTGAACCGTAAATTTATTGACGAATATTTGAGTGAGTACAGATTATGTGGAATTATGATCATATATTTCATAGTTTACTGATATTAGTTTTGTTTTTGTGCTTCTATATGAATCTTCCGAGAATCAGCTTAAAGATAAACAAGACATTTGTTAATCTTATTATCGTATGCTGTGGAGTAATTATTTCAGATATATTATCGTCCTATGCTGACAATAACAATATGGACTTTAGTATTGCAAGTCTGTATTTAGTTAACGGTCTCTTTTTTGTGCTTTATTTTTTAAGGGGATATCTGTTTTTTGATTTTTCCGTGTGTGCAATTAATCAGGACGGAAAGATTGTCAAGACCGGCAAATGGCTGAGCAGGATTCCATTTCTTATATGCTGTGGCTTTGTTGTAACTGCTCCGTTAAATCATCTTTTTTTCTATATTGATGAGATGGGCTATCACAGAGGCAGCTTTTATTCTCTTACGTTCATTGAAATGTTCGTATACATTGCTCTATCCTACATTGTATGTCTTGCGCATAATTCAAGTATATCAAGAAATAGAGACCTTAACAGTATTTACTGGTACAATTTTATTTTGTTTCTCGGAAGCGTTTTCAGAGTTCTTTTCCCGTACTATCTGCTGATGGATACTTTTTGTATCATGGCGATAATCGTCATTTATCTGTCATTTGAAAATCCTGATTTTTATCTTGAAGGACATACGTGGATATTTAATTCAAAAGCCCTCCGCAGCTATTTGCGGGAAAATTACAGCAAAAGAAACTTCAAGGTTCTTACTTTTATTATTCATAATTATCGTGAAATAAAAGAACTTTACGGTGCTCCGCAAATGGACGAGGGAATAAGGCTGATAGGAGATTTTTTGAGAAATGCGTATGGAAATCAGACAGTTTTTTATTGCAGATCCGGGAGATTCGTAATTCTTGGGGATGCTGCTTTCGATTGTGCGGCAGCATATGAATATATATCTGATAGGTTTACAAGACCTTGGATTGCAGAGAATACTGAGCTTTATCTTGATATAGGAGCAGCGCAGCTAAAATTTGGCGGCATGCCGATTCCTTTTGAGGAAGCAATGAATGTTTTGATGACATCCTTTGAGGTTGCCGATAATGCTGTTGGAAAAGATATTGTTGTGGTAGATGATGAACTTATGAAAAAGTTCTGCGAGCAGACTGATATAAAAAGAAATCTTGAGTATGCCATTGAGCACAATAATGTGGAAATTTTTTTACAGCCGATTATTAGCTGTGAAAGCGGTAAACTTGTCGGTGCCGAAGCTCTTTCCAGAATAAGAAACAAAGAAGGAAAAATTATACCGCCAAATCTCTTTATACCTATAGCTGAAAAGAACGGAAGGATAAATGAGCTTGGAGAGCAGGTTTTTGCCAAGGTGTGCAGGTTTATCCGGGATAATGATATTGAAAAGCTGGGATTGTCCTGGATAAATGTGAATCTTTCTCCGATTCAGCTTATGAATAATAATCTGGTGGATTTGCTTGGTGAATATATCAGCAAATATGATATCAATCCTGAGGTGATACATCTTGAAATAACTGAAGAAGCCATGGTAGATGAGCATCTTTGGGAAAGCCAGATAGAAATAATTACCGGAAAAAATTTTAAATTTGTTCTTGATGATTACGGCAAGGGCTATTCAAATATGTCGAGACTGAAGAAATGTCCCTTCGTAAATGTCAAGCTTGATATGAGCATTGTATGGGATTACTGCAAGTATAATGACGAGCTTCTCCCGGACATGGTAAGCAGCTTTAGAAAAATGGGATTTGAGATAACTGCGGAGGGAATAGAGAATCAGGAGATGGCAGATAAAATGAAAGATATCGGTGTCAATTATCTGCAGGGATATTATTATTCCAAGCCCCTTCAATGCGAAGAATTCATTTCCTTTTGCAAGTCAAACCTCTGAGCGCCAAATATAAATTCGTTGCCTGAAAGTGCTTTATAGGATTAAAATATTGTTTAGATAAAAGAGTAGTCAATATAGGCTGCTCTTTTTATTACATGGAAATGTAAGAGTGAAAATGGAGAAACAGGGATGAAAAAAGGACTTGTAATGGAGGGCGGTGCTATGCGCGGGATGTTTACCTGCGGTGTTTTGGATGTCCTCATGGAAAACGGAATATCTTTTGACGGAGCAGTGGGAGTGTCTGCGGGGGCGACCTTTGGCTGTAATATTAAGTCAAAACAGATTGGGAGAGCATACAGATACAACAAAAAATACTGTTCGGATAAAAGATATCACAGCATTTCATCGTTTATAAAGACCGGAGATATTTATAACGTTCCATTTTGCTACGATGAGCTGCCGTACAAGCTTGACAGGTGGGATATCGAGACCTTCAAAAATAATCCAATGGAGTTTTTCTGTGTGGCGACAGATATTGTCAGTGGTAAACCTGTTTATCACAAATGCCTTACCGGAGAAAAATATGATATCGAGTGGATTAGAGCATCTGCCTCGATGCCGCTTGTATCAAGACCTGTAAGGATTGATGGCGGAATATATCTTGACGGAGGCATATCTGATTCAATTCCGCTCAAATTCATGGAAGATAATGGATATACAGACAATCTTGTCATTGAGACGCAGCCTTTAGACTATGTCAAAGGCAGACAAAAATATATGCCGCTTGTCAGATGGTCACTCAGAAAATATCCAAACATGATTAAGTGCATGGAAAAGCGCTATATCATGTATAATGAAGAAAAGAAATATATAAGAGAAAAAGAAAAAAAGGGGCTTGTAAGGGTAATCAGACCCAAGGAACCGCTTAATATCAGTGCAATAGAAAAAAATCCTGCTGAAATTGAGAGAGTATACAGACTTGGACGCGAAGCAGGTGAAAAATATATTGTAGCCTATTGTTGATGTGCTGCTGTTTTTTATTACATCATAATTTTTAAAAATTATTTTATTTTTATGGAAAAGTAGTACAATAAATTACGAAAACGTTTAAGGAGAGCAAAATGGATAGTGCCTTAGAGCCTCTTTTTACACCATGGAAAATTGGCAATCTGGAGATAAAGAACAGAATAGTCCTGACATCCATGGGAGGAACAGATCTTTTCGGATGGATGGAGAAAAACCACTTTGACAAAGCAGGTGCAGATTTCATCCTTGAAGTAGCACAAAATAACGCCGGACTTGTGCTTCCGGGATGCCAGCCGGTATATAATCCGATGTTTGGTCAGTGGCTTTATAAAAATAAGAAAATGTATCAGGATCTTGCCATGTGGATGCCGCTTCTTCACAAAACGGGAGCAAAGTTATTTGTTCAGCTGACAGCGGGATTTGGAAGATCTTTTACCATCAGCAGTATGATGGAGACTCTTTACACCAATAAAGCTTTAAGAGTGCTTTCAAAGCCTGTTATGGATCTTGACAAGATAACGGCTTCGGCAAGTCCGTCGCCCAACAGGTGGTCTGACAAAGTTCCGTCAAGAGCACTTACTGTGCCGGAAATACACGAATATGTGAGAGCTTTTGGGAAGACTGCAGCTCTTTTAAAAGAGGCAGGTGTAGACGGCGTTGAGATTCATGCTGTTCATGAGGGATATCTTCTTGATCAGTTCACACTTAAATATGTGAATAAGCGAACAGACGAGTATGGTGGAAGTTTTGAGAACAGATACCGTTTTGCCGCTGAAATTGTTCAGGAGATTAAGAAAACCTGCGGAAAAGATTTTCCGGTATCTATGAGATACAGTGTTATTTCCAAGACGAGAGGTTTCAGGCAAGGAGCGCTTCCGGGAGAAGATTACAGGGAAGTTGGAAGAGATTTTGAGGAGTCCAAAAAGGCTGCGAAGTATCTCCAGGATGTAGGTGTTGACATGCTTAACTGCGACAACGGAACCTATGATGCCTGGTACTGGGCTCATCCGCCAATCTATATGCCGGAAAACTGCAATCTTTCAGACGTTGAGAATCTTAGAAAATATGTAGATATACCTGTTGTATGTGCGGGAAGACTTGATCCTAAGGTTGCGGCAAGGTCAGTGGCTGAGGGAAAAATAGACGGTGCAGGCTTTGCAAGACAGTTTCTTGCTGATCCTAAGTGGGTGACTAAGCTTATTCAGGACAGGGAAAAAGACATTCGACCATGTATTCTTTGTCACAACGGCTGTTTTAACATGTGTCATTACAAGGGAGTTCCAAATGATCAGGAATTGTCGGATTCACTTCACCTTGCAAGATGTGCGGTAAATGCTGAGACCATGCAAAAGGACAAGCATTTCATTAAACGCACCAAACATCCCAAACGTGTAATTATAATCGGCGGCGGAATTGGTGGAATGGAGGCTGCAAGAGTATTAAAGCTAAGAGGTCACGATCCTGTGATTTTTGAAAAAGAGAGTGAGCTTGGCGGAACATTCATAGCAGCAAGTGCGGAGTCTTATAAAGGTAAGCTTCGCGATCTTCTTAAATGGTATCGCAGGCAGATGAAAGAGCTGGGAATAGAAGTTCATCTTAATAAAGAGATAAAAGATGTTTCCAGGTTCGGTAAGAGTGATATCATCATTGCCACAGGCGCAAAGCCCAGAGTTCTTGAAAGTATTCCCGGGCATGAGCTTATGATTGAGGCATGTGAATTTCTTCGAGGAAAAGAGGTCGGGGATAAAGTTGCAGTTGTCGGAGGAGGTCTTACAGGTTGCGAGATTGCTTATGAGCTTGCACTTATGGGCAAAAATCCGGTAATTGTAGAAATGAAGGACGATCTTATTTCGCAAAAGGGAGTATGTCTTGCAAACAGTTCGTATTTGAGAGAATGGTTTGATCTTTATAGGGTTCCGGTCTATTTAAACACAACTCTCAAGGAGGTCTGGGAAGACTGCATAGTTTGTCTTGATTCAAAGGGAAAAGAGTTCACTATCGAATGTGACAGCGTTATCAGTAGCGCCGGATATATCCCTAATCCTCTGGTAAAAGAGAACGACAGGGAAAGCAACATGGACTATATCGGTGATTGCAAAAAGGTAGGAAATTTGCGAACAGTAATATGGCGTGCCTATGAGGTTGCCATGAGAATTTAAGAATAAAAAAGTTTTTAGGAGGGTCTTATGGAGTTTGAAGTAAGAAGTAATGAGCTGGTTTTCAAAAGACAGGGTGAAACTGTTTATATTGAAGCCTGGGGAAACGATTCTCTAAGAGTGCGCAGTACTATGGGGAGGCATCTCACAGACAGAGCCTGGGCTCTTACAGAGAAGGTAAAAGAGTCTAAGCCGGAAGTAAAGACTTACTTTGTTGAGGAAAAAACCGGTGAGGGCACAATAGAAAAGAGAGAATGGGCAAGCATAACAAACGGACGCATTAAAGCGGAAGTAAACTATGCAGGAGTTATTTCTTTTTACAGAGATGACAAGCTTATACTTAGAGAGTACTTCAGGGCTTATGGCGGAACAATTTCCAAAGAAAGCCGATGCCTTAAAGTTGTAAATCGTGAGTGGAAGGGACTTTACGGCTCTGATAATTATTCACTTAAGGTAAGATTTGAGAGCAATCCCGGTGAAAAAATATTTGGAATGGGTCAGTATCAACAGCAGCAGATGGATCTGAAGGGATGTACTTTGGAGCTTGCTCAGAGAAATTCTCAGGCATCTGTTCCTTTTGCTGTTTCAAACATGGGTTACGGTATGCTTTGGAATAATCCGGGCGTAGGCCAGGTTACTTTTGGTATGAACATGACTTTGTGGGATATGAAATCTGTAAAAGACATGGATTACTGGATCACAGTAGCAGATACACCAAAAGCTCTTTTGGCTAACTATACTGATGTTACAGGTCATTCACCGGAGTTTCCTGAGGATCTTATGGGACTTTGGCAGTGCAAGCTTCGTTATCGCACTCAGGAAGAGGTTTTGTCTATCGCACATAGGTACAAGGAACTGGGCATACATATTGATCAGATTATAATTGACTTCTTCCACTGGACTTATCAGGGAGACTGGAAATTTGATAAAAAATATTGGCCTGATCCAAAGGCAATGGTAGATGAGCTTCACAGCATGGGAATAAAGGTAATTGTTTCAGTATGGCCTTCTGTTGACAGAAAGAGCGAGAACTTCTATCCGATGCTTGAAAAGGGACTTCTTATACGGACTGAGAGGGGCGCACTTCAGACCTATGATTATCAGGGTGACTGTGTTGAAATCGATGCATTTAATCCTGAAACAAGAGAGTATGTATGGAATATATGTAAAAAGAACTACTACGACTACGGAATTGACGGCTTCTGGCTTGATAATTCCGAGCCTGATTATGGCGTATATGATTTTGAAAACTTCAGATACAGTGAAGGTGCTGCACTTGAAGTCAGCAATATTTATCCTCAGATGTATTCAAGAACTTTCTATGACAAGATGAAGGATTTAAGAGACGGCAAGGTAGTCAATCTTTTAAGATGTGCCTGGGCAGGAAGCCAGAAATACGGAAATGTAGTATGGTCCGGAGATATTCCAAGTACTTTTGAGTCTTTGGAGGATCAGGTTAAGTGCGGAATCAACATGGGACTTGCAGGTATTTCATGGTGGAACACTGATATCGGCGGATTCATGACTGATGATGTCAATGATCCGCAGTTCAAGCAGCTCCTTATCAGATGGTATCAGTTCGCGGTTTACACAGCAGTATTCAGACTTCACGGTGACAGAGGACCTTACAATATTCCTGCTCTTGATGACAGAGATTGGGGTGGCGGATATCTTCATACAGGTCAGGACAATGAGATGTGGAGCTATGGCGATGACAATTTCGAGATTATGAAAAAATACTATAATCTGAGAGTCAGCCTAAAGCCATATATTAAGAGTCTTTTCCAGGAAGCATCAGAAAACGGCTCGCCGCTTATGAGAGCTATGTTCTATGAATTCCCTGAAGATGAAAAGTGCTGGAACATTACAGATCAGTACATGTTCGGCTCAAAATATCTTGTTGCACCTATTCTTCATTACAATGAGTTTGAAAGAGAAGTATATCTTCCGGAGGGAGAGTGGATGCTTACAGCAAACGGCAGGAGATTTTCAGGTTCTCAGTGCGTAAAGGTTGCTGCGCCTATTGAATACATGCCGGTATTTGAAAGAATAAATTAAAGTTTAATATGTTGTTGGATTTGGAGGGCGTTACATGCCAAAGGGGACTAAGCAGAAACTAAAGCTTTATTATCTTGTCAAGATTCTTATGGAGGAAACGGATGATGAGCATTTTCTTTCCATGCCTGAAATAATAGATAAGCTGTCGAAATATGGAGTTTCTGCTGATAGAAAAAGAATCTATGATGATATGGAGGCTCTTAGAGAAGTGGGCTATGATATCATAATGGAACGTAATGGAAGAAGTAGTGGTTATCACATTGGAAGCAAAAAATTTGAACTTGCTGAACTTATGCTTCTTGTAGATGCTGTACAGTTTTCCAAGTTTATAACGCCCAAAAAATCCAATGAACTTATAAAAAAAATAACAGGTCTTGCAAGTATATTTGAGGCTTCGCAGCTTAAGAGAAATGTTGTGGTGCAGGGAAGAGTAAAAGCTGAAAATGAAGGAATTTTTTATACTGTAAACGATATTCATCAGGCAATAAGGGACAATAGACGTATAGAATTTGAGTATCTTCAGTGGAATCTTAACAAAGAACTTGTACCGAGAAAAGAAGGTTTATATGAAGTAAGCCCATGGGCGCTTACCTGGGATGATGAAAATTATTATCTTATTGCTTTCGATGCTGAAGCCGGAAGGATAAAGCATTATAGAGTGGATAAGATGCGTGATGTTACTATTTCAGATAAGAAGCGTGATGGAAGAGAGTATTTTGAAAAACTTGATCTTGCAGCGTATTCCAAGAAAAATTTTGGAATGTTCAGTGGAGATGATGAGATAGTAGGCATTGCATTTAAGGACGAATTTGTCGGCGTGATCATAGACAGGTTTGGTACTGATATTTCTATCAGACCCTATGAGGAAGAAGGCTGGTCCGAAACAAGAGTTTCCGTCTCGGTAAGTGACCAGTTTTTTGGGTGGATATTTGCTCTTGGTGGCAGTGTTCGAATTACTTCGCCTTCAGATGTAAAAGAGCGCTTCAAGGATGAGGTGCAAAAAATACTGGAATATTATTAAAAATATGACATATACTAAAAAATGTCTAGATTATTTTTGCAAAAATGGGGAATCCCGGAGGAACGTATGAATAACCTGATACAAAGAAAATGTGAATTACTGGTAGAAAACAGACAGCTTGCAGGTAAGACATCCTTACTTGAAGGAGGGCTCATCAAGATGGTAGCAGCTGCGTCCTTTACAGAAAAGGATAAGACAATAGATGTCGATGAGCTTAAGAGTTGTATCAAGCTTCTTAGAAGTAAGCAGGGAATTTTTTCTGATCTAAGGGGAAATAATGAGCTGATCATAGGCTCAAAAATGGCTTTAAGTGGCAATCCTGAGGAATATCTGGAGGATCTGCTTGGAGTATATAAAAAGTTTCAACAAGGTAAAATTTTCGGCTCGGAGTTCAGAGTGCTTGCAGCAGCTTCGATTTGTGATACTGGTAAGGCATCACAAGCTGACGCTGTCATAGAAAAAACTAATGAATTGCTAAAGGGCATGAAAAAGGATCATCCTTTTCTTACTTCAGATGAAGATACAAGTCTGGCTGTGCTTCTTGCTTTCAAAGAAAAGAGCGTTGAGGATATTCTGACAGAACTCGAAGAAACTTTTCAGTATATTAAAAAGAACTTTGCATTCCACGAAAATGCATCATATTCACTTAGTCAGGTATTGACTACATACGATGGCACTGCAGAGCAGAAGGGACAAAAAGTGCTTGATCTTTTCAATGCATTCAAAGAAGCAGGTGCAAAGTATGGCAAAAATTATGAGCTTGCATCTCTTGGTATTCTGATAAACGTAAACAAAAATATTGGGGAAATTGTTTCGGAAGTAATTGAAATAGCAGAATTTCTGAAAAACAAGAAGGGTTTTGGAACCCTTGAAATGGATAAGCCTACAAGACTTATGCTTGGCTCTATGTTAGTATCTGAAGTTTATGGAGCTTCTGACAATGCAGTTAGTGCTTCTGTTTCAAGTGGAGCTTTGGCAGCAGTAATTGCGCAGGAGCTTTGCCTGCTTGCTGCAGTAATGGCTGCAACAACTGTTACTTCTTCATCACATTAATTATTCTAAGGGGCTTTTTACAGCCCCGTTACAATTCAGTTGTCAGCCTAATTATATGAGCGGACATAAATGTGCAGTTCTCGGACGAGGAGATAATTCATAAGATGAAAATACAAGAACAAGCTGAATGCTTTGAACAACGTTGAAATGAAGCTTGTTCTTGTATT
>JAFSQI010000116.1 GCA_017446685.1 Butyrivibrio sp. | reverse complement strand
GTTCAGACAGAAATGCGCACTAAGCTGCGCATTTCGTGAGAACCTGATGCAGGAGTGAGCGCATTCCATCGACGAAGTCGATTTGGAATGAATGCGCGAAGTGGTTACTGGAGCGAGCAGTATGCGAGTGAACAGTAACCATACCCAAACATAATCCCAAGAAGCCCGGAGAGGGTGATGACAAAACTTAATTAAAAATTATATAATAATGAATGATAAAACGATTATAGTGTAAAAAGGCAGTGATAGAGGAGGTAAAAAATGAAAAGAACTACGACTTTTATATCCATAATCCTTACGGTGTGCCTGATGCTTGGTGCATGTGGAAAAAAGGCAGATGAACAAAGTGCTGTTGACCGCGAGGTTATCAATCAGGTGTCACTTCTTCAGGGGCTGACCCTTGGAGATTATAACGGCAGCATTACAGCAGCTCAGTTAAAAAAAAAGGGTGATATAGGAATTGGAACCTTTGATGCATTAAATGGTGAGCTTATCATGCTTGACGGTGTCATTTACAGAGCCGCATCGGATGGAACTATAGAAGTAGTTTCAGATGATGAAACAATTCCTTTTTCTAACGTAACCTTTTTTGATGATGAACAGATATTTGATATTTCCGGAATAGAAAATGTTGGTGCATTGAAGGATACACTAAATAAAAAGGTTGATGAACTGGGAAATAATCAGTTCTATTTTGTGAAAATAAACGGCACCTTCAAAGAGATGAATGTCAGAAGTGAATATGCTCAGAGTAAACCATATAAGCCTCTGGCAACGGTTCTTGAAACTGATCAGACTTTTTTTGACTATGAAAATATTTCAGGAACAGTTGTTGGACTGTATTGTCCGGAATACATGAATGATTTAAATGCTGTTGGCTGGCATTTCCATTTTATTTCAGATGACAGGACAAAAGGAGGACATGTACTTGAGCTTATGACTGATGCGGCAGAGGTCAGGATGGACAGTACTTCTTCTTTTGCAATGATTCTCCCTGATAATGACATGTTTGACGACTTTGACCTGACGGTGGATCAAAGCGCCGATATAAAAAAAGTTGAAACCGGGGATGATTCTGCTTCAGATGAGAGCAACATTGTATCATTTGAGGAAAAGAAAAAGGAAATGGAGAATTCAGACTTTGAGTATTGGGATTCTTCATCGCCTGCGCTTAATTCCATAATTGAATTTGTAGAAAAATCAGTTGATGAAAGCTCTGAAGGATTTATTCCGGTAAAAGACCGTATAGCTGTATTTGATATGGACGGAACTTTGACCTGTGAAACATTCTATACCTATTATGATACAATGATGTTCATAAACTATTGCCTTGTGGATCATCCTGATGAAGTATCAGATGAACTAAAGGCAGCGGCCGAAGAGATAAAGCCCGGCTATACTGCCGGAGAGGAGCTTGCAAGGAATTTTGCGAAGGCTTATGCAGGTATGACTGTTTCGGAGTTATATGATTACGCTGTGGAGTTTGGACAGAAGCGGACAGACAGCTTTGTCAATATGCGCTACATTGACGGCTTCTACCTGCCTATGGTTGAAGTGGTAAAGTACCTTTACGAAAACGGTTTTACAATCTATGTTGTCAGCGGTACTGAGCGAACCACCACAAGAGCGATCATAGCAAACTCACCAATCAGCGATTATGTTTCTCCTTCACATGTAATAGGAACGGAGTTTGAGGTTAAGGTCAAGGGTTATGAGGATGTGTCCTCAAATATGGACTATAAATATGCTGATGGGGATGAGCTGGTAATTACAGGTGAGTTTATTCAGAAAAACTTAAATGCCAACAAGACAATATGGATAGAGAGAGAAATCGGTCAATATCCGGTTCTTGCATTTGGAAACAGCGGCAGCGACACCAGCATGATGAATTATGCTTTGGACAAAAGAAATCCATATCCGTCAGAGGCTTATATGATAGTTGCCGATGATGATGTGCGTGAATGGGGAAGTCAGAACTGGGAAGAAAAGTCTGCGCAATACAAGGAGCAGGGTTATGTTCCGATTTCAATGAAAAATGATTTTCTTGAAATATATCCTGACACAATTAAAAGGTCAGATGTGCAGTATATCGAATCGGATGATGAAGAATTAAAGGCCGGATGATGACCGTAAAAGGCATTTAGGGTAGCGGTCCAAGATTCTGTCCGCACCCCTTATATTAGATATAATTTGAATCTATATGAAAATCGTATTCCTTTTAGCTTATTTTTAGGTAGTAATATTACTCTTTTTTCGGAAGGAGAAAACAAATGACTACAGTAGGAATACAAGGAATAACAGGATATCAGTTGCAGATACAATCTATGAGCAGCAAGATAACAGAGCTTGCCAAAGAAGGAGACTCAGGCTCTATGTCTGCAGCATCTGCTTTAAAACAGCAGTTGTCGGGAATTAAAAGCCAGCTATATACTTCAAAGCTTTCAAACGATAGAATTATGTTCCAAAACTATGACAAAACCGGTGCATTTACTAATAGTGAAGAATTTTATTCTTTTGACGCTATGGTATAGAAAAATCTTCCGGCACTATATGAGTGCCGGAAGACAAAAACATATAGAATAAATATTTTTAGCCTTCGATGGCTATCAGGTTCTTCTCAGGAATCTTATTTTCCATTGCTTTCTTAGCAAGTGTCAACGTAAGTACACCATGTCTGTACGTTGCTTCAATATCACCTTTTTCAACATTCTCACCTACATAGAAGCTTCTTGCCATTGAACCTGCATATCTTTCCTGACGAATAAGTTTACCTTTCTTGTCATTCTCATCCTTATCAAGACCTTTGGCGGCGCTAATTGTCAGGTAACCTTTATCAAGTTCAACAGTTATCTCTTCCTTCTTAAAGCCCGGCAGATCAATTGAAACCTCATATTTGTCATCTTTTTCCCTGATGTCGGTTTTCATCATTCTGTTTGCTTTTCTTCCATAGAGCTTTTTCTCCATGTCATCGAATTCCTTCATAGGGAAACCAAACAAATCATCCATAAAGTTCTCTTCAAAAATACTAGGTGTTAACATAATACATTCCTCCTTTGCACAAAAACAATTTAATGTTATTGAGCATTGGGACGGAGGGTTTGGATCTTAGGAAAGTTAAGTCCTAACGGTCTTCTCTGTTCCTTTGTTCTATAGATAATATAACACAAAAATTAGCACTCTTCAATGGAGAGTGCTAATTTGGATAAAAAAGTATTGTCTTAATCAATACAAATATCACATATGATTATATTTTTTTCAAAAGCGACATATAAAAGCTGTTATTACGTCAACTATGTAAACTTTTCACTTCATGATTTGAAGAACTGCATCTCTTGGTTGAGCTTCTCTGCTATGTCTTTAAGGCTATTAGCAGAGGATGCCAGTGTCGTAACCGTAGCTGAAAGTTCTTCCATAGAAGCACCTGTTTCTTCTGATGAGGCTGCATTTTCTTCAGAAATAGCTGAAAGAGCACTCATTGTATCTACAACAGCATTCTTTGAACTATCACAGGTCTGTGCGCCATCTGAAATAAGCTGAACACCGTCAACTGTATTTCCGATATCATCCAACATTCCATTAACTGCTTCAAGTGTCTCTCCAAGAGCAATCTGCTGTTCATTATTACCCTGCTTAACATCCTCAGCGGCTGCAACTGCTGCATCAGACTGTGCAAGAAGCTGTTCCATCTCCTTCTTTATATCATCTGCCATCTGTTTGGAATCTTCTGCAAGCTTACCAATTTCTTCAGCAACAACCGCAAAGCCTTTTCCGGCTTCCCCTGCCCTTGCAGCTTCAATTGATGCATTAAGTGAAAGAAGATTAGTCTGCGTTGCAATTGATGTAATTCCTTCAACCTTTTCACTGATATTATTAACAGCATCTTTGGTTGCCTGAATAGTCTGAGAAATATCACCAATCTTTTCTGTCATTTCATTTGATGATTCCTTTAAGGAATGAAGCGACTTGCTGGATAATTCTGACGCTTCTTTCATCTTCTGAGCAATTTTTGTAAGATCATCAGAAGAATTCTGTACACCGGCTATGGCATCTCCAATTCTTCCGACATTCTCAGATGCAGATTGAATTTCATCAGCCTGCTGGGTTGCACCTGATGCAATTTCCTGAACAGCATTTGACACATCTTCAGCAGTCTGAGCAATCTGATCAGCCATATCAGATAACTCACCGGATGATTTTCCAACATCAGAAGACGACATTTTGATGTTATATACAATTTTATCAAGCTTATTTATAACTGCATTTGTAGCTTTTGAAATAGCTCCAAACTCATCTTTTCTTGCATCATGTTTCTCAACTTTGACAAAACGTCCATCTGCCAATGCCTCCAAAGACATTTCAACTGATTTTATCGGTTCTGTAAAGCTCTTTGATATAACAAATGATATAACAATCGCAATTATCAGTAATACAACACCTACACAAATGACAATTATCGCTGATTGCCTTGCTGCAGCCATAATTACCTTTGCATCTCTGGCAGTAACAACGACAAATCCTGATTTTGGCTCCTTTACATATGCCATGTAATTAGTACCAAAAGAATTACTGGATTTGTAAAAACCACTGCTAAGACCTGATGTATAGAACTCAGATGATGATACTGCAACCTCATCATGTTTTCCTTCACCAATCTCATATTCTGCATGAGCTGCTACCATACCATCCCTGTCAACAACAAATGCTGTGCTAGCATCTTCAGCAAGAATTGCGTGAAGACTATCCAAATCATAATTTCTATGCACAATGCCAATAACTTTGTCGCCATTCTTAATAGGAACTGAAAAGGTGATCATTCTTTTGTTGGTAGTTTTGCTAACTATTACATTAGAAACATAATCTTTGCCAGCAATTGCCTCTTTAAAGTATTCACGATCTGAAACATCAATGCAATCGCCTGTACCTCTTGCAATCTGCATACCTTTATCATTAGTTATTGCTGTATTCTGACCATCATTAAGAACCTGATCACACTCAAGAAGTGTAGCCTGCACCGCGTCAAATGGAATACCTGCTTCGCCTATTACATATTGAATAATAGTAGGGTTACCGGCAATACTTTTGATCATATTGAAATTAGTGTCCACTTCTTTTTCAAAACTGCTATGTACATACCAGGCCTGCCATTCAAGGGAATCCTGTGCATCTTCCAAAGCCTTATTGGTAGATGTGACATAGCTTACAATAATAGCAATTACAAGTGGAATGATTGTAATAAGCATCATTGTAGATATGAGTTTTGTCTTTACACTGTTTAAAAAGCTGATTTTTTTTTTTTCCATTGATAAACCTCCAAATTATGAACAAAATACCGTTCTTAAATTTACAATTAATTATACTACCCAAAGATTGAATTGTATTATTCTTTGCTCTTTTTTAATATAACTTTAATTATATTTTTTAATATAAAAAAACGACCTCCAATCGTTAGATTTTATAATATATACCTCTATTACCGGTCTTTATCCGATAATAGGTAAAATATTATTTTGATCTAACTTTTGGAGGTCGGTACAGAACAATTACCTTTTTGTTTATTGCATTTTTGTTATCAATATAATGTCACAATCTTTTTATTCAAGGATGTAATCCAAAGTAGCTCCTACTTCTCCTGATCCCTGAATTCCGAAATATGCTGCATCTCCTGCGTTGATTACATAGTTCCATGTTTCAGGAGTAATCACATAATAGTCACCTTCTGAAGCAATTTTTACACACCAGCTATTATCTATTGTAAGCTGACTCTTCTTAAGTTTAAGAGTCCACCCATTTACTGCGCTGTCGCCATTATTGGAAACATTAAAGCTGATTGTAAATGATCCCTGACCGTTAATCTCATATCCAAGAACAAGTCCATCATTAACTACTACCGGTTCAGGCTCTGGTGTTGGCTCGGGATCCGGTGTTGGCTCGGGATCCGGTGTTGGCTCCGGCTGTGGTTCAGGTGTAGGCTGTGGCTCAGGTGTAGGCTCATCCTTTACTTCACCTACAGCAAAAAGCTCAATCTTGTCTTTAATATGAGATGAACCCTGGAAACCGAATTCAACAGACTTTCCGGCATCAATTACCGCGTTCCACTCTACAGGAGTAATCACGTAGTATCCGCCTTCTTCTGTAACATTAACATTCCAGCATGCATCAATATCAACATCTTCTTTATTAACTTTAACAGTCCATCCCTCAGTTCTCTTGTTGGACTCATTTGTTACCTTTACAGATACCTGATAGCCTGTTCCCCAGTTATTTATTGTATAATCTGTTGTTATGCCACCTTCAACCGGCTGTGGCACAGGTTCCGGAGTTGGCTCTGGATCCGGTGTTGGCTGCGGCTCTGGAGTGGGTTCCGGATCCTGATTTGGATTTGGTTTAACAGGAGCTCTGAGCGCTTTCCATGAATCAAATGTTACTGTAGCACCTGACATAGTTGCTACAAAATATACATCATGCTTACCTGTGATATTAACTGTTGCATATCTTGACTGATAATCACTGGGATTAACCTTGATTGTACCAACTTTAGTTCCATCAACAGCGTCAAGTCTTATCTCAAAAAGAGCTGCTTTTGATGCCTTAACATTAAGGTTAAGTACTACTGCTGCTTCATCACCAAAGTCAACATTCTTAATTGCCACATAACCATTTCCTCTGACTGCAACTTCTTTTCCGAGAACTGCAGTTGCAACAAATTCAGATGAATCCTCTGCTTCTACGGTTCCATAAGGATCAACAATTTTTTCCGGATCCTGCGAAGGTTCGGGCTCTACAACAGGTGTCTCCACAGCTTTCTCAGCAGACCAGTAATCTACAGAAACATTTCCAAGAACACCTACAAAGGCGATTGTAAAATTGCCCTCTACATTTTTCATATTAGCGGTGTAGGTCTTGTACTCTCCATTTGTATTACCAATTTTAAAACTGCCAATGACTTCCCCATCTACGCCATCCTTACGTACTTCAATAAGAGCAACTGAGTCGGATTTAACTGTAATTGACATCTTTGAAAGACCTTCATTAAAATCTACAGTCTTAACAAGCCAATAATCCCCTGCTTCAACGTTAGAAAGCACAGTTATTTTCTTATTGTTGTAAACCTCAGGAGTCTGTTCAACACCTTCTCTTCCAAAGTTTATTTCAGCCTGAACTGTTTTGTATGGATCAATCTTAGGCGCAGCTAAAGAATTTACACTGGTGCCGGCAAATATTGCAGATGTCGTTAATAACCCGCATAATAACAACGGAATATTCTTTCTCATACGATAAAACCCCCTTTTAGTTTTACACTGTCTTGTAATGTCTTTTCATATTTAGTTTTGTGCTTAAACGTTTTCGTTTTTGCTCGAGCACCTAGATTGTAACAATTCTTGTAACATTTTTAATACTTATTTATTGCTTGTTGTATATTAAATATTGCTAATTATCAGTCTTTTTACGATTTTTGGCATTTTATACATATCTAGAATATACATTTTGTTGATTTTTCAGATTATTAGAGCCAAATCCGCTTTCATCTAAAGATAAAAGTTAGTCCAGTACGTTTTCTGTTTTTCTGAGAAAAAAACAAAAAACTACATAAAAAAGAGACTGCAACAACCTTTGATTGACCTAAAATTTATCAAATCAAAAGTTGACAGTCTCTTTTTTACATTATCCCTTATTTAATCTTAAACATATCACATTTAAATCAATTGGAATTTATTTGTAAAAAGTTTAAAAATATTTTTTTACTGAGCATTAGCAAATACAGAATTAAGGTAAAGGAATCCGCAATATCCGTTTGCATCAAGAAGGCTCATAACATCATAGCCAGCAGGTACAGTAAGCTCTACAGTCTCTTTATTAATAGGGAATGAAACTTCAAGTGTAAGGTCAGGACGTGTAGCAAGAACCTGAAGCATCATCTTATCAAAGCATGTAGGAGTTGCTGTCTCTACACGAACAATTCCGTTAAGAGGAGCATTTTTTACGCTGCTGATAAAAGCATTCTTGTATTCAATAGCTGTAAGTTCGCCTGCTGCAACCTTGATAACCTGCTTAGCACTAACAACAGTCTCAGATGCGCCATCTTCGCGTGATGCACCAAGAACATCAGGAAGATCATTTCCATCAGATACTGTAAATGTAGCTACTACAAAAGGAACTCTTACAACATTTTCCTGATTTTCTCCGGTTGTAGCAGATGTTTCATTTGCAACATATACTACAGTCTGTTCATTATTTTCATCAGTTACAACTACAGGCTTAAGAACTGCAGAAAGAACTATACCGCCATAAACCTTGGCAAGCTTAACACTGAATGTTCCATCGCCATTATCTGTAACAGTTACTGCATCATTTCCAGCAAGTGTATATCCATCAGCAACTGCAACTTTCATGATTGCATTTTCAGCCATAGCTGTGATTGTCTTATTATCAATATCAACTGTCTTAAATCCATCTTCAAACTTTACATCGCCTTCTGTATGGATAATATAGTTGAGCTTATCACTAATAAGCTTATTGGAAGATTTATATACATCCTGATATGTAACAGTACTTTCATCAGATTCATTATTATTCTTTAATGAATAAACAATAGAAAATCCATTTTCAAGATAATGGTATGCATAAATCTCAGGAAATGCTTTGATCAGATTACGTGCAATTTCCTCTGCTGTCTCTCCAGTAGCTGAAAAATCATTTTTGCTTTCATCTGCATATAGATCAGTTCCGTTATATCTATCTGATTTTGCCAGATCATTTATTGAACCAAGTGTTCCCTCAACAACTATTTTACCGCCTTCACCGTTTACCTTTGGAACAATATAAACACCTTCATTAAGTCCGATTGCATCACCTGTAACGTGAATTTCGCCAGCACCATCAGTTCTTATAGCGCTTCCCTCTTTTGAAGCATACTTTCTGATTTCTTTATTTTCTGTCTTGTCGATATCTCCGATAGTCTCATCATTTGTTTTATCATAACCATCTGCTGAAACATCTCCGTTAACAGTAATCTTACCTTCTTTTCCCAAAACACTTATTCCGGCAAAATCACCTGATACATCTCCGTTAACAACAACTGTTCCATTTGTAGTAACTGTACCCTTGTACTCTGATGTAACATCACCATTCACAGTAATAGTACTTCCGGGCTGCGCATTTGCTCCTCTGAAGTTCTCGCTGTTTACATCTCCATTAACAGTAACATTTGAATTATTCTGAGCATATACTGTACTGTTTTCCTTGGAATCAGCATTCATAACTGCGCCTTCAGGAACATTAATGATAACTGTCTCCTGCTCAGTTTCTGACGTTCTGTAGTACGCCTTACTTTCCGGATCACGCTCAATAACAACTGTCTCATCTACATCGCTGTTGTCTGTTGTGTCATCAACAGTATCAGTGCTCGAAGTACCAGCATCTGTTGTAATTACAGTGTCGTTATCTGCAGCAAAAGTTGTAACTGCCGGGCCAAAAGCCATAGACATAGCCAATGTCAAAGCAGTCAGGTTAATTAATGTCTTTTTGTACATTTTTTTCACTCCTTCATAAAACATAATCTCCAAGTTAAAAATTTAACACTTGTGTATTATTATTTCAATGATTATTTTTTGGTTGAAATTTAGTTCTTTTTTCGTAATATCGTGTATTTTGATTGACTTGTACGATTTAAAGCGTTAAAGTAGTAAAGAGACACTATTTTCAAATGTTGGAGGTTACTATGATTATTAAAGTGTTGTTATTGTTTGTCTTTTTTTCGTTAATGCTGTTTATCGGTTTTACCTGCAGAAAAAAATCCACCGATGTCAATGGTTTTGTGCTTGGTGGCAGATCCGTAGGTCCATGGGTAACAGCTTTCGCCTACGGAACTTCATATTTTTCTGCTGTTATATTCGTAGGCTATGCCGGACAGTTTGGCTGGAAATATGGAATAGCAGCTACCTGGGTTGGAATCGGAAATGCTCTTATCGGCTCGCTTTTAGCATGGGCAGTACTTGGGAGAAGAACAAGAATCATGTCTCAGCATCTTGGTTCTGCTACTATGCCACAGTTTTTTGCCGCAAGATTTGGTGGAAACTCACTTAAGATTGCCGCGTCAGTTATAACTTTTATCTTCCTTATTCCATATACTGCATCACTTTACAACGGTTTATCCAGACTATTTGGTATGGCATTCAATATTGACTATTCCATATGCGTTATTGTTATGGCGGTTCTGACCGGAATATATGTAATAGCCGGAGGATACATGGCTACAGCTATCAATGACTTCATTCAGGGAATCATCATGCTGATTGGAATTTGCGCAGTTGTATATTCCGTTTTAAACAGTCAGGGAGGTTTTCTTTCATCCCTTGAGGGGCTTGCAAAAATCACAGACGAAAGTGTTTCATCTGCTCCCGGTGTATTTGCTTCATTTTTTGGTCCTGATCCGCTAAATCTTCTTGGCGTCGTTATACTTACTTCTCTTGGAACATGGGGACTTCCACAGATGGTTCAGAAATTCTACGCCATTAAAAGTGAAAAAGCTATTTCAAAAGGAACAATTGTTTCAACCTTTTTTGCATTTGTGGTTGCCGGAGGATGTTATTTCCTTGGAGGATTTGGAAGACTCTTTTCAGATAAGATTGATATTGCTACAGGTGGTTATGACAGCATCATTCCTACTATGCTCTCAGGTCTGCCGGATATTCTGATTGCAATAGTTGTAGTTCTTGTTTTATCAGCTTCAATGTCCACTCTTTCTTCTCTTGTACTTACCAGCAGTTCTACTCTTACACTGGATCTTTTAAAAGGACATGTTGTAAAAAATATGGATGAAAAGAAGCAGCTTTTTATCATGAGATGTCTTGTTGTAGTATTTGTTGCCATTTCTGTAGTTATCGCTATCGTGCAATATAAGCAAAATGTCACATTTATTGCACAGCTAATGGGTGTGTCATGGGGAGCTCTTGCAGGAGCATTTCTGGCCCCCTTCCTATATGGTCTTTACTGGAAAGGAACTTCAAAAGCCGGAGTATGGTGCAGCTTTATCTTTTCAACTGTTATAATGCTTGCAAATATGTTTGTAAGATCAGAATTTCCGGTTCTTTTGCAATCACCTATCAATGCGGGAGCATTTTGTATGCTCGCAGGACTAGTAATTGTTCCTGTGGTATCGATATTTACAAAAAAACCTGATAAAGAATTGGTAAACAGTGCTTTTGCCTGCTACCAAAAAGACGTAACTGTTCATCAGAGCACTTCTCTTTCTGATGATGAAGTTGCATAGAATAAGAGATAGCTATTTTTTAGATTGTTTCAACCTGCTTTTTCGAGGAGATTTAAAATATTGTCGGCATTTTTACATTTAAGATTCATCTGTTTTCTGGCATAGTCAAGCATATAAAAAATTATTCCGCACACAATCAGAGTAAATACGGATACTACTGCCGAAATTGAATCAGTGCCGACAATTATATCTCCCATGAACTACCTCCACCGACTCTGCGTCGGAAAGGGTTTCTGTTATGCCGCGTGGCGGCATGAACCTGTAGGATGCTCTATGCATCCTGCAGAACAGGGCATGTCCACTATGCCCCTATCCCATTGGCTTACCTTTGGGAATACTTTCCTTAAGATGTTTGCAGC
>JAFSQI010000115.1 GCA_017446685.1 Butyrivibrio sp. | reverse complement strand
GTTTAATACCTCGCTAAGTGTTTAGGTACGCTTTCGCACCTAAGCGGCTAACAGACAGCCGCTAAGTGCTCAATGTGTACCATAAACACTAAGCTCGTTTAATACCTCGCTAAGTGTTGATAGCATAGTTTGTTATATTGCGAGTTATAGCGTTATCACTTAAAAAGATCATCCATCGTTATCACATTCACGAAATCACTATGATATCCATTCCGTGCAAGTCCATAAGTGGTGACAAGAGTGCTATGAATAACCGCCTTTTTGGGTATTTTTTCCCGTAAGAGTTTTTTTCTTCTTTCCAAGGTTTTATGATCATCCAAATCCACTTCATAATCATCGCTGTAAAACTTCATTTCGCACATATTTACAACATTGTCTTTTCTCTCTATGATCATATCAATCTGGGTGCCCTGCGATTCCCCGGTGCCTCTTTTAGACCACAATGATTCTGTAGTTGATACACCGCCTATCCTAAGGGCCTCTTTGATCTGCCCCCTATGATTCCAGCATACATTTTCAAAAGTATACCCTTTCCAGGTTCTCACGGCAGACGAATCTTCAATATTTACCCAATTCTGCTGTTTGCTTCTTTTTTTTCCCCTCATGAATTCCAAAAAGAAAATGCAGAACGGATCAACAAGCTTGTAAAATGTTTCTGCTTTGTTATTCCCGAAAGATTCATATTCTATGATAAAATCACCGGAAATTAGTGCCTTTAACTGCTTTGACAACTCACCACTGTCAGTAATACCGGTCTGACTTGTCAGTTCTTTTCTTGATAGTCCCCTTCTTTTTGTAAAAAGTGCACCTATGATCATTTTCATCGTTTCCGGATTCACGAATAACGAAGAAAACAATCTGTCATACTCATCTTTAAGAACAGCATTGTCTGAGAAGAAAATCTTATCAATATTCTGAGGCAAACTGTTTTCTCTCTCAAAATACTGCAGATAGTATGGGATACCTCCAACCATCATATACGACTGAACAATGTCATATCTTGACATTACAATATCATTCGAAACAAAAAACCTTTCACATTCATTCAGTGAAAAAGGCGAGAGTTTTATCTCGTGTGTTACTCTGTTATATAGTCCTCCATGATTATTGATCACATTATCCAGAACCCAGGAACTAGAACTACCGCACACGATTACGCATACATTTTTCCTATGACATGCCCATCCATTCCAAAAAGCTTCAAATCCCGTCATGAATCTCGCTCTCGGCGTGTCTAACCATTGTATCTCATCAATGAATACAAGTATTCGCCTGTTCTTGTCATATTTCTCGTTAAGCAGATCTTCCAGCATATAGAATGCTTCCAACCAGGATTTAGGCTCCTTGTCCGATTTTGCCCCATATTCAATCAGCGAATGATAAAAATGTGTCAGCTGATCTTTCATCGGGCTTTGCCGTTTTCTCTTTGATAAACCATCATTATTATCTATAGGTGATAATCCGGAATGTCTAAAGCTTATGCGATCTTCAAATACTTCATCAACAAGGAACGTCTTTCCAACCCTCCTGCGTCCATACAGCGCAATGAGCTCAGCTGAACCGCTGTTATAATACTCATTCAGTTTTTTTACTTCGCTTTCTCTCCCTATGATCACTTTTAGTCCCCACTTGTTATACTTTTCGGTATTTGGCTTTTTTTGCCTTGTTACCGAAAATTTTAGCGTCCTATCAAGGAAATGTCAATGCTATATTTTTCGATATTCTTGCAAAACCTGTTGAATGTCGAAAAATATAGCATTTCAGATTGTGGCCTTAGCACGTTTAATTTAAAGCTAAAGTGTAACTGTTCAGAACCCTTCTGGTTCTGAACAGTTACGCAGCCCGCCATTAGTAGTTTTGCTTCGCAAAAGGGCGGGCTTCCGGCTTACGGTATGTTTTGATACGCCCTCAGCAGCGTGGCGCTTCGGGCTGTTCTGAATAGTTACGTTAAAGTTTCTTTTCTGTCCCGGATTCTATTGTTATGCTGTCATTTGCAGATGTAATGATAGAGATCATCTTCTCTGCATATGTCATCATTAGATACATCTAATGATGACATATTTTTTTCGGATTTCGCCATTTGTGCGGACGATTATGGGAAGTTATAACAACTTCTGTATTCTCCGCAAGGCTTGATATTGCTGTTTTCCCGCATAATTTCGGCATTCTCCGAAAAAGGGGCTATTGTTTACCATAAACACTAAGCTCGTAAAATACCTCGC
>JAFSQI010000114.1 GCA_017446685.1 Butyrivibrio sp. | reverse complement strand
GCTAAGAAGGGCTATTCAAGGGAGTGGATCAATCAGCGCCTGCAGGCAATTCAGGTAAGAAAAGAACTAACAGATGAGTGGGACAAACGCGGCGTAAAGAAAGGCGTAGAATATGTAATCCTGGCAGATGAGATAACGAAAGCCTGGTCCGGGATGACAACACGACAGTATAAGAATCATAAAGGTCTGAAAAAGGAAAACCTCAGGGATAATATGTCCACATTGGAGCTTGTCCTGAACATGTTGGCTGAAGCCACCACTACGGAAATTTCGAAACAAAAGCAACCTGAGTCCTTTGAAGAAAGTCGAATGGTCGCAATTGAAGGTGGAGAAGCCGCTGGAGAAGCACGATTGGCGGTGGAAAAAAGAATCGGGAAGCCTGTAATCACGAATAAAAACGCAGCTCGATTGCAAGATTTAGTTACAGGTCTAATTGAAACTATAAATGACAAAAGCGATGATCAAGAAGGGAAATGAATAAGCTAAGAAGGTGCTATATAGCATAGGGAGGATTGTTTTGATTATTACTACATAAAAAAATTGAATTCTCCATTTTAATTTGTAGCCTAATAGACATTCATTTGATAAAATGACCATTAGATGTATAAATATACAATGTGATCTAATGAAAGGAGAAAAGCGGTATGTTCAGCAATTCTTTTTGGGCTCTTTTACCGCCCATAATAGCCATTTTACTGGCACTTATTACAAAGGAAGTATATTCTTCGCTTATGCTTGGTATAGTTGTAGGAGGATTGCTGTATGCGCAGTTTTCGCCCTCTGCGGCTATGGAGCATATATTTGTGGATGGTATGATTGGTCAGCTTTCTGATTCCTGGAATGTTGGAATTCTTCTATTTCTTGTAATTTTAGGAAGTATAGTTATGCTGATGAATCGTGCCGGTGGTTCAGCAGCTTTTGGACGATGGGCATCCGGACATGTTAAGACCAGAGTTGGAGCGCAGCTTGCGACCTTTGCTTTGGGAGTTCTTATATTTATAGATGACTATTTTAACTGCCTTACAGTCGGATCTGTAATGCGTCCGGTAACGGATAAAAATAAGATTTCACGCCAAAAACTTGCTTATCTTATCGATGCGACAGCAGCGCCAGTTTGTATCATAGCACCGGTTTCATCATGGGCAGCAGCAGTTACCGGATTTGTAAACGGAACAAATGGCCTTACATTATTTATCAGAGCCATACCATATAATTTATATGCATTTTTGACAATTACAATGATGATTGCATTGAGCATAGGTAATTTTGATTACGGTCCTATGAAAAAAGCTGAAGAAGAGCATAAACAGGTTAAGATGCCGGACTCAACTATAAAGGCAGCAAGTATTACAGGTTCTGAGGAACAGCCCACTCCACCGATTTCTCAGAAAGGTAGAGTAATACATCTTGTTCTTCCAATCGTAACCCTTATCGTATGCTGTATTATAGGAATGATATACACCGGTGGATTTTTTGAGGGCGTGAATTTTGTGGATGCTATGGCAAATTCCGATGCCTCCGTTGGCCTGGTATATGGTTCTGCAGTTGCACTTGTCATTACTATAATTTTTTATCTTGTGACAAGAGTATTGGATTTTAAGGAATGTATGAATGCTATTCCTGAAGGATTTAGAAGTATGGTTCCTGCAATTCTTATTCTTACACTTGCCTGGACGTTAAAGAGTATGACAGATTCACTTGGTGCAGGAGAATATGTAGCTTCTCTGGTATCAATAATTGCAGAAAACGGTATTGCTATTTCATTTCTTCCGGCATTTATCTTTGTGATTGGAGCATTTCTTGCATTTGCCACAGGAACATCCTGGGGAACATTCGGAATCCTTATTCCTATAGTTGTTCTTGCATTTGGAAATGATGTAAATAATGAACTCATGATTATTTCGATTTCTGCTTGTATGGCAGGAGCTGTTTGCGGCGATCACTGTTCACCAATTTCAGATACTACTATCATGGCATCAGCAGGAGCTCAGTGCGAACATATATCGCATGTATCAACTCAGTTACCTTATGCACTTACAGCGGCAGCAGTCTCTGTAGTTGGATATGTTCTGGCGGGCTTTGTGCGCAACTGGCTTATTACTTTGCCGGTTTCAATCATTATCATGATTGCTATTTTAATGATTATCAAAAAAAGAGCTAAAATACTTTTAACAAAATAAAAACAGATGCCGGATAAAGAGGAAAAATATGCTTACATATGAACTTGATAATGTTGATATTCCGCTTTATCAACATCTTTATGAGTGCATAAAAAATGACATTTTATCTGGAAAAATAACAAAAAATCAGAAGATGCCATCAAAGAGGACGCTTGCCTCAAATCTCGGAGTTAGTACAATTACGATTGAGAATGCATATGACCAGTTGATAAGTGAAGGGTATATGTATGCACTTCCCAAAAAAGGTTATTATGCAGCAGAATTGCAAAGACCACAGTCACTTGCTCCTAAAATGAATAAAGTACTGGTGATTGATAAAAAAAGAAAAACGGATGAACCGGTTTTTGAGTTTTCTTCTTCTAGAACTGAGAGTGAAGATTTTCCGTTTTCAATATGGTCACGGCTTGTGAGAACAACGCTTGCTTCCAAAGAAAAAGAACTTTTAGAAGTTTCGCCCTGTGAAGGCGTTTACGAGCTTAGAAGTGCAATTGCAAACCATCTTACATCTTTTAGAGGTATGTATGTTGATCCGGACCAGATAATAGTTGGTGCAGGGACAGAGTATCTTTATGCATTACTGATCAAACTTCTTGGGAATGAGAAAATTTATGCAATTGAAAATCCCGGATATAAAAAGCTGTCCTATATTTATCGCAGCAATATGGCAGAATGCAGATATGTCGATATGGATGACCATGGTATTGATATCGGCCTTCTTGAAAAGTCAGGAGCAGAGGTCGCTCATATTAGTCCTACTCACCATTTTCCTACGGGGATTACTATGCCGGTCAGCCGTAGATATGAGCTACTTGCATGGGCAAATGAAAAAGAAGGAAGATATATAATTGAAGATGACTACGATAGTGAGTTCAGGTTGAAGGGAAGACCTGTGCCGACGCTTCAAAGTATCGATGCCTGTGAAAAGGTCATTTATATGAATACTTTTTCCAAGTCGCTGACTTCTACAATCCGTATCAGTTATATGGTTCTTCCTGAAAAACTGGCGAATTTGTATTTTGAAAAATTATCATTTTATTCGAATACTGTCTCGACATTTGACCAATATGTTCTTGCTGCCTTTATAAGTGAAGGCTATTTTGAAAAGCATATCAATAGAATGAGGCTTCGCTATGAGAAAAAGAAAATGAGAATCCTCGAAATGATAAGTAGTATCTTTTCAGAAGAAGAGTGCAAAGTTATAGATAATGATTCAGGACTCCATTTTTTATTGGAATTAAAAACGAAGCATTCTGATGCACAGATAAAGGAAAAGCTTCAAAAAAAGAGAATAAGCATCGGTTGTGTGTCTGATTATTATATGGAAGAGGTGTGCGACAGCCATCTTTTTATAGTAAACTATTCAGGAATAAAAACTGATGGTATGACAGATGCGTTAAAAGAGTTAAAAAATGCAATCAGATAGTATATTGATTATAGAGGAGAAAAGTTAATAATGGCAAAAGATGATAAGACTAATGTAATGCGAGTTTTAGAAGGTAAAAAAGTGCAATATATTAGTCATATGTATGAACCTGACGCTACCATGAGTGGTGAAGAAATAGCAGCGCTTCTTGGAGAAGATGCTCAAAAAGTCTTTAAGACTTTGGTAACTACCGGAAAATCAGGTCAACACTATGTTTTCGTAATTCCTGTAAAAGAGGAGCTTGACTTAAAGAAAGCAGCTAAGGCAGTATCTGAGAAGTCAATTTCCATGCTTCCACAAAAGGAACTACTGCCGCTTACAGGATATGTCCATGGCGGTTGCTCGCCAATAGGAATGAAAAAGGCTTTCCCTACAATAATTCATGAGACAGCCTGCAATTTCGAAAAGATTTTTTTCTCGGCAGGAAAAGTTGGCTACCAGGTTGAGGTCTCGGTAAATGACATAGATAAGGTTGTACGAGTATGCTACGCGGATGTAGTTACAGAATAAATCAGCCCAAAAGAGCCAGTGCCCGAGCGGTTATTTCCTGCGCCTGATCTTTTGTAAGATGGTCATTTAGCCCAAAGACCATGTCGCTGGAAGCTTCAATGATGCCTCTGTCATAGACCTGTGCAATTGCATTGGAACAGACACGGCAGTCATAGATGTCCTTGAGTTTTGCGGATTCTTTCCATTCGCTGTCCTCAATTTTAAAGACATTTACCATAAATTCATGAATTATTCTTGCGGCAATTTTTTTGGTAAGCTTAAGGCCAAGCTTTTCAGGAGGATAGTTATCAAGAAAATATTCAAGATAATAGCCAAGTTCACCGGCGGGAAGATCACCGCCGGTTTTATTTACATATTCTTCTATAAAATAATCAAAAAATTCTTTTTCTGTCATCTTATATTAATTCCTTGTTTTGGAAGCATTTACAGCTTATATTATACAGGTGTAACTAATAATGTCACGTTGTCGCAGGCATTTAAACCTTCAATTTCAAAGACTTTGCCTGAAACTTCTTTGGTTTCGCCGCTCCAGAGATCTTTTACAAGGTATTTGTCACTCTTATAAATCCAGTCTCCAAAGAATTTTTTCAAATCACAGAGTGCTATTGAAAACTTTTCATGTCGGTCATCCTGACTTACATTTATAAAACTAAGTGCAAATCTGTTTCCGGAAAGAGGTTTTGCGAGAATATCAACTCTGTTTGTATCTTTTATGTACTCTTTGTCAGGCTCTTTTTCAGCAAGTGTTGAAAAGACTCTTTTAGCCTGAATGCCAAGACTATCCTGATTTAGAGCAATTATATCATTATTGGCAATTATCCTGTACAGATTGTCACCTTTTTCGACTCGTCTTAGATCAAGTCCAAGCATAAGCGGTGAATTCATCATGCACCACATGGTCATGTGTGTCTTGTTCTGAGTATCATCCAGACCGTTCATACCAATCATAAGCATGTCAGGGTCGTTCCAGCCTTTATCAAGACCTGCAAATTCGTCCATTATTACGGCCTTGTTGTACTGTGTAGTTACACTGCAGGTATAGTCGCCGGTCCAGGTTCCAACACCATAATCGCCATCACTTCCTACTCTAAATGTAATATCGTTAAGTATTCTCCAGGAATCACAAACTTTATAAGCCCAGTTTTGCGGCTGTGTTTTTCCCCATTCGCAGGCGGAGTACATAATGTCATTATCAGGCGAAAGACTTACGAGCTCTTTTAACAGACGAGCATAAGAATTGAGCGTGTTTTCCTGTCGTCTGTGATTCATTAGTCGTACTTCGTTGTGACCTTTTTTCAGTTGAACGAGAATGCTCTCGCTCCAGGTAAATTCATCTTCGTTGTCAGTCTCTTTTAAGAAACCGTCAAAAAACAGTTCATTACCCACTGCAACCTGAAGCCACCTTCCAACACCTTCTCTTTTTCCGGTTGCATATAAAACATTAAGAGCTATTTCTTTTTCTTCATCAGAGGTAATATCAAAAATAAGCTCACTGCTTCTAAGGCCAATAGGTGAGGCATCAGGCCCTGTTCCGTCATAAGTTCCAAGTCCTGTGACAAAATCCTGTTCAAGTGTAGCTCTGTCTCCTGTAATGTGGCAATTACCATCGTTATTGCTTGCCAAAGCATCTTTTACCTGATATTCATTGTTATCAATTCTTATGGCTTTAATATTTGGAGCGAATGTATAACGGGCATTTTCAGGATTAGAAAAAGTTGCATTATCCCAAAGATAATAGCAGTTATCTACCTTTAAAAAGTCAACAGCCCAGTCTATGTAGCTCTGAGCATCATCTTTTTCATGTCCGCAGGTTCCGACTTCTGCTCCTGCGCAGAGATTTGAACCGATATCATTATACATACCAAATTTCAGACCTTTTTCGTGAATATAGTCGGAAAGAGCTCTAAAACCATTCGGAAATTTAACTTCTTCATTTGAAAGCTTTCCGTCAACTCTCATATCTTTATAACAGCCATCATCAAGAACCACGTATTTGTAACCAAGCTTATCAAGCCCAAGTTCAACAATTTTATCAGCCATAGCCTTAGTAAGAGCCTCAGTGTTGCCACTTCCAAAGGCATTCCAGCTGTTCCATCCCATTGCGGGAAGATGATTTTTCTTTTTGTTGTGTAAAATTTCCCCATTTGAGAAGGCATCAAATCTGCCCTCTGCTTCCAGTCTGTCAGGTGTCATGTTATTTGTCCCCATATACTCTCCTCAAAAAATATTATAATGCAATATTGCCAAAAATATACTTGATTCGTATAAAATATTATAGTAAATAATGAAGTAAAACTCTTATTATAGTTTGCTAAAATATTATCATTTTGGAGGGGACAGAATATGAGCGAGGAAAAGATCATTCAGAATATTGAAGATAATGAGCTTGGTGAAGTAAATGGGGGAGCAAAAACACATTCTGTAAGAGTTGCATGCAGAAAGTGTAAGCGAACCTTTTATGTTGATTTAAACAAATCTGAGGCAAAATGCCCATACTGCGGCGAAAAACATACATTTGCAGGTTAATTTATAACCTGCAATGTATTCCAAGTTCTTCGTGCATTTTACGCTTTTCTTCATACATTCTTTGGTCGGCTCTCATGTATACCTTGTGTGCATTGGGAGTCTCAAATTCATGTCTGTAGGAATATCCTACTGCAACGCTTCTGGAGTATTCAGTATAAAGAGCATTCATGACATTTAAAGCGCTGTTCATTCTGCTTATAAGACCATCTATATCAAGATCTGTAATATTATTTAATATGACCATAAATTCATCTCCGCCGACTCTGGCACACAATCCAAATTCATTGAAGGTGTTATTTAGAACTTTGGCAAAATCTTTTATATAGCGGTCACCGGTAGGATGGCCATATTCATCGTTTACAGTTTTTAATCCGTTCAGGTCTATGCTTATTATGCAATAATCATCCTGGGTTTTATCAAGAGAAGCCATGTATTGCTCTGCTTTTGCCCGGTTGGCAAGGTTAGTAAGCCCGTCTGCGTATGCAAGATGGGAAAGTGATATATTTTCTTTTTTTTGGGCATAGTTTTCTGTGACATAAATCAGGTAGGTTGATAACTGACATATAGCATATATAAGACATCCTAAGGAGATGATAATCCTGTTAGCAAGCGGAATAGTAGGAATATCATTTAAATCAAGGATATAAATGATGAGATGCATGAATTCGCTTACTGTAAAGAAAACTATACCGGTCATCTGCATTAACGAAGATGGCGGAATGTTTTTTTGTCGTGAGTTTTTTATTGCATAATAAAGAACTACAAGGAAGCCAATTATAGCGTCAAAGTGATACAAAGGCAGTGTTTCTCTAAGATGAATGTTGAAAAAATAGTGCAAAAGAAACTGCAAAACGGGAATGCCGCAGCCAACCGTCATAAGGGCTAAATAGACGCGGTTTCCGGACAAATCCTGAATGTAGTATACGAGCAAATAACATAATGGAATTATCATGTAGAGCGTAAAGTATTCAATCTGTGTCTCGTATGGCGTATAAATAAAGAAGGAGAGGATACTGTAATAGCAAAATAGCCAGATTCCCATATCCATACAAAGAAGGGAGCCCAGCAACAGGCTTTTTATTTCTGATACATTAGAAACAAACAAGAGTGCAATGCACATGAAACAAACACCGAAGATGAAAAGAAAAATTCCGGTGGAAATGATGATCAGGTTCTCATGCACAAGTGTACCTGCCACCTCACGATGTGATCCGAACAAAGGCGGGGCAAGGCGCATAAATGCTTTATCCTCAGCGACATCTAACACAAAAGTCAGTTTTTTTCCCTGATACTCAGGTGACATTGAAATAATGTGGTAGAGTTTTCCGAGAAAGTGCTTATTGTTAAATAATTCATGCCCAAATGAGTAAATATTTTCATCATCGATATAACAGTCAAGGGTTGTATATCTGGATAGAAAGGCAATTGTCGGATTAGTAATATGGCTGGAGTCCGGGAGTAAATGTGTCATGACAATATGGTCGCCTCTTGACAGAACTTTGGTGATCGTTTTGTCAAACTTTGATAACTTTACATTTTCATACTTCTCATTATTTAAAGTAACAGTCCATCCGTCATCAAGAGTTATAAGTGTATTATCTGATTCAAATGTTAATGTGAAATGGCATAGTAGTATTGTAAGAAAAACAATTATAATAGAAATAGCAAAGGGGAGTCGTTTTTTATTTAGCATTCGAATTCCCTCCCTCATTCTGAAGTGTCTGGTTATTTATCAGATCATCGTATAATCTTCCTAATGTCTGTTTGTGATGTTCATTCTTCATAACATACATTCTGGTGTCAGCCAAAAGATAAACGTTTTGCGCGGTTAAATTGTTCTGCAATACTTTTTCTTTGCTGTCTGCAAAGCCGTAAGAAGCTGAGTACTTGATGTGCTTTTCGACTGTATTTCTGTATTTCATAAGATCTGTCAGACATTCCAGGTCACGACTTGTCCTTGTGTTATCGATATAGGGGAGAATAATTATAAATTCATCGCCTCCCATTCTGCCAATTAGTGATGCATCTGTGAAGCTGTTTTTTAATATTTCTGCAAAGCCGTTTAGAAGTCTGTCACCCTCGGCGTGTCCATAATTGTCATTAGTGTATTTTAAATAATCAAGATCTATACTGATGATAGTATAATTGCCATCCAGATTAGCAAGCTCAAGTTCGCACTTGGAACGGTTGGAGATTCCTGTCAGGGAGTCTGTATATGCAAGTCCCTCTAACTGTTTTTTCATATTTGATTCGCTTATTGATTCAATACAGTGGAAAAAGTAATTAAGTATTAGGCACAGAATAAAGACAAGTGCGCCAAGTGTCATAAAGCTTATGTCTGTATTGACTTCGCCAACAGTGATAAATTTAAGTATGTTAAATTTTACTATATCAATTACTGAGCAGCAAAGGAACAGTAACAGACCAATTAAAAGCATTGTAGTAGATAGATTACTTTTAATGATATTGTCTTTGTTTTTATATCTTTTTATTCCAATGATGGTCAGTGTGATTATAACCAGTATTCCTTCAATAATTGAAATAACGTGAAGCCAGGGAACGAATTGACAAATATGTGCCAGCCCAAAGATATGAAGTAACGTTGTTATAAGAACAAAGGCAAGGTCAGCAAATAAAAGAAAGTAGGAAACACGGTTGTTGCCAATCTGCCCCGCAGCAATCAGAAATCCTAAAATAGCTGATGGTATTAAAAAAAGTGAAAAATATTCTAAAAAGGTATAAAAGCTTGGCGAATCTGAAAAAAGCCAAAAAAGATCATTAAAGCATAAGATATACATTCCAAGAAGAACTGATAACAGGCCGCTGAATGTGATGCTATAGTCGTGATGTATGGTAAAAACAAGAAATGGTGATATTGTGAATAGAGTAAATCCCAGAACTACAAGGAATACACCGATAAAAAGAGCCAGTCTTTTATTCTGTGTGTAGTCTCTTGATATTTCTTCTTCATTTCCGAGAATAATTGGAGAGAGCCCGGAAAAAGCATTGTTTTCCTGAGCTGTTATTATTATTTTAATTTCTTTTCCTGAATAATCCTTTGGTAGTGGAATAAAATGATGAAACTTAGGCAGCATTTTACCACTTCGAACAAATTTCTGCCCAAAGTTGTAGATCAGTTCATCGTCAAGATAAACTTCAACAGTAGATAGAATACTTCTAAAATGCAGGACTGCAGGGTGAATATTAGAATCAGGAAGAACTGAGGTTAAAGTTATGACATCTTTATTATTGGCTATAGGCATGACTGTCTCGCTTAGTATTTCAGGGTAATAGACCTCTGAGGCGCACTGAACCATCCAACCGCTGTCCAGTTGGATCATATCATTGAACCTGGGCGATTTGTAGGCATCGGATGCCAGAAAGCCTATTACGGTAATCATGATTACTATAGCCAATATGGATAATATTGATGTCTTAATCTTTAGTTTGATATCCAATCTCAGTAACTCCTAAATATTTTTCAATAAGCAAACATCTAAGAATTTAGCTAAAGGATTTAGAAATGTCCGTGACTTCCTCCGTGGCTTGAGCCTGAACTTGAGGTGTGAATCGAACTTCCGCCTCCACCGCTTCTGGAACTGTCATTTTCGGGCTTTTTGGTGCGGGAAGTGGTTGAACGAAGGTATGTATCTCTGTGAACATCCATGTGTATTCCGGAAGCGGTAGCATAACCTGAAGCATTAGCATTCATATGTACAGGCGCTAAATCTGCTTTCATTACAAAAATCGGGATTAAAGCAAGCAAAAATCCAGCAATGATACAAATGATGAGAGCGCGGACATTTTCACCGGAACTGTGCGTGTTATTTATGTCATATGCATTTCCGGATTCATACATGTCAAAATATTTATCGGCAATTTTGCAGTATTCATTAAATGCGTTATAGTAATCATCATCACTAAGATAATACGCCATCTCATCAATCATCTTGCTTTGACCGTAATCTGTAAAGGCATATATCGCGCTTCCTGATGTACTTATTGCCCATTCTCTGTCTGCCATACTCAGCATAAAAATGATGCCTGAACCGTTATAGTCTGCGCCAAAACCGTTATAATCAAAATAATCATCAGCAAAATCCTGAATATTTCCGGTGTGGTTATTTACAGTGAGAATACCGATGTTTGAACTATGCTTTTCACTGAGTTTATCAAGCTTTTCTAAAATTTCTGCTTCTTCTGATGAATCGAGTAGATTTGCATTGTCTAATAGCCTTGGCTTTTGTCTTGTCGAAGGAATGCTGTAATCATCCCACAAAACATCATCAAAAGCAGATACATTAAGATTAAAATCCGGCAGAAGAATAGTCAAAAGTACTACCGATAGTAAAGAAATTATTATTTTTTTTATTTGATTGTTTTTTTTCATATGTATAAATTACCTGTGGATACAGAATTTATGTAGTCAGTGGTGAGTTTTAGGCTAAAAACATCAAGTATAAAACATATAGCAGAACAGATAAAATAGTTCCTATTGGTAGGTAGTATTTTAATGCTTTAGCTGTACTGCAAGGCAAATTTCCGATAAACTTGCCGGTCTGACCGTTCATTGCAAAAAGATAATTTTTTCCCTGCCAGGTAGTGTTAAGAATGTAAACCGGGTAAAGGGCATATTTATGTGACAGACTTTCTGTGGAGGTGTTTTCATGTAGTGTTCTGACTGATGAATATTTTGAAATTGTGCTTCTGAAATCCGCAGAAATAGAAGCGCTCATTCTTTCGAGAGCGCGAGGCTTTGAAGCGGTTGCATCAACATTATATTTATTCGCCAAAAAACCGGCCAGATATCCCATGTTAAACGGAACCATTTCATTGTGGTCAAATGGTTCAAGTGATTCCATGAGGTCATCAGGCATTTCTTTGGAACCGTCTACAGGTACATACTGAAAAGATTCAGTTCCGGCTCTTTCTACATTATAGAAATTGGTCTTGGTGTAAATATATTTACTGTCTGACCAGGTTTTGGTAGTTGTACATTCATATGAACCGTTAAAGCTCTGTGTTGCATCAAAAAGCCAGAAAGGTACATATACACCCTTAATTTCATCGATGTGGTTTTCGTTTAAAAAAACTTTCGGAACCAGCTTCTTTGAAATGACGTACTTGCGGTAGGTTTCCTCGGCTTCCTTCTTGGTGTGCTTAAAAGGAATAATCGCATCAGGTTTAAACTGACCAGTAAATTTTTCCTGAACTACAACATTGTTGCTGCAGAAAGGACATTTTGTAGAGCCAAGAGACTCAGTGGCAAGAATTTCGCCTCCACAGGAACCGCATTTATATACGAAAAGGGGCTGTGAATCTTCTGATGTCTGCGAGGAAGAGTTGTATTCATCCGCAGCTTCGCCTTCGCTGTTTGAGTTATGATTAGCAACATAATCTTTGACATTGAACTGCGAATCACAATATGGACATTTCAGCTTCTGGGTCTTGGGATTAAATTCCATTGCCCCGCCGCAGGCGGGGCATTCATATTCTTGTAAAGCCATTTTTTCCTCTTTTATTTTCTGGGTGAACCGCAGTTGGTGCAGAAGTTGCCGCTATTAACTGTACCGCAGGAGCATGTCCAGTTTGCAGAAGGTCTTGGCAAGCCGCAATTTGTACAGAAGTTACCGTTGTTTGTCGCACCACATGAGCAAGTCCATGATGATGAAGGAGTCATCGAAGGAGCCTGTTGCTGTTGTTGTGCGCCCATATTGAAGAGGCTTGCAGCATTCATTCCACCTGCCTGCTGAGCCATATTCATACCGGCAAATGCCATCATAGGACCTGTGGCAGTGTTCTTGGCAGCATCCTGCATTGCCTGAGCCTGAGCACTTGCAAGTGTAGCAGCAGCCATATTAGGGTTTCTAAGCGCGCCGGCTCTCTGCAATTCTTTGATTGTTTTTTCATCTTCTTCAGATGCTGTTACAGAGCTTACTCCAAAGCTTGAAATCTTTATGCCGTAGAAGTCAGTCCATTTCTTTGAAAGAACTTCATTGAGAGCATCAGCAATCTCTGTTGTATGTCCGGGAAGAGAACTGTAGCGGATTCCCATATCTGAAATTTTGGCAAATGCAGGCTGCAATGCTGTGAGAAGTTCACTCTTAAGCTGTGACTCAATATTGTCTCTTCTGAATTCACCACTTACATTGCCGCAGATATTTTTGTAGAAAAGAACCGGGTCAACAACACGGTAGCTGAATTCACCGTGGCATTTTAAGGATACATCCATATCAAGTCCGATGTTTGTATCAACAACACGGAATGGAACAGGATTTACAGTGCCGTATTTATTTCCGAGAATCTCCTTTGTATTGATGAAGTAAACTCTCTGATCCTTAGCCGTGGCACCACCAAAGCCAAGTCTTTTACCAAATTGCTTAAAAGAAGCCATGATGTTTTCGCCAAGATCGCCATAAAAAATAGAAGGCTCACTTGAAACATCATATACAAACTCTCCGGCTTCAGCACAGATCTCTGTGATCTGTCCCTGATCTACCAGAATCATACACTGTCCTTCATTTACAGCAATAATTGAACCGTTTGAAATGATATTTTCATTGCCCTTTCCGGCTTTCTTGACACCCTTTGCAAGAAGTACGTCGCTTGAAAGAGCAGGACAGTAAAAATAATCTCTCCACTGATCAGAAAGTACACTTCCTCCGGATACGAGGGCAGCTTGTAATAATCCCATAACAATCTCCTTTCATACATTTACACAATTAGTGATTTGAACTGTTTTTTGTTATAATAAAATATGTATTTAGCACTGTAAATGCAGAAAATTGCGCATTTACTATAATATTTTCGCACATTTTTACGTAAAATGCATTAGTTTTATCCAATTTTGGGAGTTGAAAGAAATATATATGCCAAAAGTTGATTTATATTACGCAGGAGTGCATCTTAGAAAAACTGTTAATGCAGGGACCAAATTGTCAGACATTCTTTCGAAGGAGAGAATGTCTGTTTCTATGCCATGCGGAGGAAACGGAAAGTGTGGAAAGTGCGTAATCACATTTAAAAGCGGAGCACCTGCTACGGATATAGCTACTGCGAGTTTACTTACCGGGGAGCAGATTCTTTCCGGTAAAAGGCTTCTTTGTAAAACTGTAATAAATGAAGACTGCGAGATTATTATAGATGACAAATTTAGTGGTGAGGATAAAATAGCAGCAGAGAGTGTTGAGGCTTTATCGCAAAAAAGGTTAAATGCAGGTGATATAGAGGACTTTTATATAGCTATAGATTTAGGTACGACAACTGTGGCTATGGCACTGGTTGGAAAAGAAAAGACAAAAAGTAAATATGAAGTGATAAGCGCTGTTTCGGGAAATAATCATCAGAGGCAATATGGGGCAGATGTTATATCAAGGATTGCTGCAGCAGGAAAAGATGGAAATGCCGCTAAGCTCAGAAAACTGATTTTGGATGACATTTTGTACCTCATTGAAAAGCTTATAAAAGATGGATTAAACGCAGGCGGATTTAAAAGTTCCATCTCCGGGATTTTTATTGCGGGAAATACCACGATGCTTCATCTTCTTAGAGGATATGATGTTTCCAGATTGGGTAGCTATCCGTATAAAACGCAGCATTTAAATTTTGAAATAATTACTGTTAAGGAGCTTTTTAAAGATGAAAACAGCTTAAGTCTTAGAAGAGCCAAAATAGGAAAGTATCTAAAGCCTGAGACGAAAGTTACATTACTTCCCGGTATATCTGCATTTGTTGGAGCTGATATAGTATCGGGAATATATTATCTTGATATCATAAGTAAAAAGGGTACAAAAACCCTTTTTCTGGACTTGGGGACAAATGGAGAGATGGCTTATTTTGACGGAAAAAAACTTACAGTTACGTCAACTGCTGCGGGACCTGTATTTGAAGGTGGTGGCATAAGCTGCGGAACTGCATCAATACCGGGAGCGATTTCTCATGTGAAAATTCTGAACTATAAAGTTGAAATAATAACGATAGATGACGAGAAACCAATAGGTATTTGCGGCACAGGGGTTATGGAAGCTGTAGCCGAACTTGTAAGAACTAAGAACGTGGGAACTGACGGGCTTTTAAAAGAGGAGTTTTTTGACGAGGGTTTTGTTTTATATGAATCACCAGGCATTGACAAAATAATAGTGAGGATTACCCAGCAGGATATAAGAAATGTACAGCTTGCAAAAGCAGCCATATGCACCGGAATAAACAAACTTACTAAAGAAGATATTCCTGATGTAGTATATGTTGCAGGCGGATTCGGAACTCATATTGATATTGAGTCGATCAAAACACTTGGACTATTTCCCGATGTTTTTGATGATAAAATTGAGGCTGTTGGAAACACGTCGCTAAAAGGCCTGATTAAATTTATTGATGATATAAAGTCCACGGAATATGAAAACGGCGATGCATATTCTAAAATTGCAGAGATAACTGATAATGCAGAGGAACTCGTACTTGCAATGGAGAATGATTTTGGAGAACAATATATAAAATCTCTGGACTTTAGAATTTAATGTTTTATGCTATACTGATGGATGTAAAGAAAAGAGGTTTATATGATTTGTGATACATGTGTAAATTATGTATTTGATGATGACTGGGAGTGCTATACCTGTATGGTAAACATGGATGAGGATGATTATTACAGGGTTGTGGCAGGAAATGGAAAAGATTGCCCGTATTATCAGGATAATGATGAATATAAAGTTGTAAGACATCAGATGTGATTTTTACCTTTGGAGGATTTTAAGAGTATGAAAATAGTATTGGAACATCTCACCAAGAGATTTCCCAACAGAAACAAGAAAATAAAAGAAGATGTAGTTGCAGTTAATGATTTTAACTTTGAAATTCCTGATGGAAAACTCATAGGATTACTCGGACCTTCAGGTTGTGGGAAGAGTACTGCACTTAACCTTATTTGTGGTTTGGAGCAGCCTACAGAGGGAAAAATATTTTTTGGTGATACGGATGTAACAAAGCTTCCTCCCGAAAACAGAGGTGTTGGTCTTGTTTTTCAAAACTATGCTCTATATCCGCATCTTACTGTCAGAGAAAATATAAGATTCCCTCTCGAAAATCTGCGCGGAAAAGATAAGCTTTCAAAAGAAGTCATGGAAGAAAAGGTTTTGGAGGCGGCAAAACTTGTGCAGATACAGGAACTGCTGGACAGACGCCCTTCAGAGATGTCCGGCGGACAGCAGCAGAGAGTTGCTATCGCAAGAGCACTTGTTAAAAGACCACAGGTTCTGCTTCTTGATGAGCCTTTATCTAATCTTGATGCAAGGCTTAGGCTTCAGACAAGAGAAGAACTTAAAAGAATACAGCTTGAAACTGGTATAACAACAGTTTTTGTCACTCATGATCAGGAAGAGGCTATGAGCATTTCTGATACTATAGTTGTTATGAAAAGCGGTGTACTTCAGCAAATGGGTGAGCCGCAGGAAATATATGATGAGCCTGTGAATCTTTTCGTCGCAAAATTTCTTGGTACACCCCAGATAAATGTTTTTGAGGGAAAAATTAAAGACGGAAATGTATTTATCGGCAATTCACCCGTGATGTCTGCTGAAAATTATAATAATTCTGAAAAAGAAGTTTATGTTGCGGTAAGACCTGAGGGCTTTATAGTAGATGAAAACGGTCCTTTGTCGTGTGGGTTTATTAACAGAGAAGTTATGGGACGTGACACTAGTGTCATAGCTACAAATTCTGCATTTATCGGTGAAAATATCAGAGCAATCATTCCATCAGAGGAAGAAATACATCCTGTAAACAATACAGTGAAATTTTCACTTAAGCCATTTAAAGTTCGTATTTTTGACAAGGTTACAGAGGAGAGGATTTTGTTATGAAAAAAAATCTGACTGCATGGCTCTGTCTTTTGCCGGCAATTGCTTTTCTTGGGGTGTTCATGGTATATCCCCTTATTGATGTTTTGGTTTACTCATTTGAAGAAGGGTACAATTTTGCGTCCCAGTCTTTTTGGGAAACCGGTTTTTACAATTATTCTTATGTCCTGCATGATCCTTATTTTATACAGGCTCTGAAGAATACTTTCATTATAGTAATAATAACAGTTCCACTTTCTACGGGAATTGCTCTTTTGATTTCTCTTGAACTAAGCTCTGTAAAGGTTCTTAGAGATTTTTTTCAGACAGTTTATTTTCTCCCATATGTTACGAATACCCTGGCAGTCGGGCTTGTATTCATGATTTTATTTAAAAAGACTGCTTATTCTGATGGTCTTGTTTCACTGCTTATACAGCTTTTTGGTGGACCTTCTGTGGATTTTATCGACGGACCTTATTGGGCCAAAATGTTTGTTATGTGTTTTTACACAATCTGGATTGTAATGCCTTTTAAAATCCTGATACTCACCAGTGCTCTTGCTTCAGTAAATCCCATGTATTATAAGGCGGCGCAGATTGATGCAACACCTAAGTGGAGAATATTTTATAAAATAACACTTCCTATGATTTCTCCTATGGTGTTTTATCTTGTCATAACAGGATTTATTGGTGCCTTCAAAGCATACAGCGATGAAGTTGCCCTCTTTGGAACCGATCTTAATGCTGCGGGGATGAATACAATTGTAGGATATGTGTACGATATGCTATATGGAAACAGTGGCGGATATCCATCCTACGCATCGGCAGCAGCGCTTTTGCTTTTTGCGATAGTATTTACAATAACTACCATAAATCTTATGGTCAGCAAAAAGACTGTATATTATCAATGAAAGAGGCAATCCAATGAATGATATTGAAAATAAAAAAATAGAACAAAAAGCAAAAAGAGCTGCATTTTTAAGGAGTTTTTTAAGGTATTTACTTCTGGTTCTATGGGCTGTGCTTGTGCTTTTTCCTTTTTACTGGATGATACTTTCATCGGTAAAGACATATAGCTCCTATAACTCTGAGTATGTACCCAAATTTTTTACATTAAGTCCCACACTGCAAAATTATGTCACAGCATTTACGGCTGTCCCGCTTGCGAAATACTTTCTGAACACTTTTATTTTTACGGTAGTTACGACTTTTTTGATGATGATTGTGGTGATTTTTGCGGCATTTGCTTTTGCACGACTTGATTTTAAGGGAAAAGACATTGTTTTTTCACTGTTCCTTTCTCTTATGATGATACCAAACGAACTTGTCATCATCACAAACTTTGTTACAATTACAAATCTCGACCTTAGAAATACATATCTTGGACTGATCCTTCCATCTGTTACATCGGTTTTTTATATTTATCTGTTAAAAGAAAACTTTGAGCAGATACCGGAGGAACTGTACAAAGCAGCAAAAGTGGATGGAACATCAGATTTCAGATATCTTTGGAAAGTAATGATTCCGATTTCCAGACCGACAATTGTTACAATTATTATTCTTAAGGTTATAGAATGCTGGAATTCTTACGTTTGGCCACGACTTATAACAGATGACCAGAATTATTTTCTTGTATCTAATGGAATACAGGAGATAAGAGAAAATGGATTCGGCAGAGAAAATGTACCGGCGATGATGGCGGCAGTTGTGGTCATATCCGTACCGCTGGTGGTATTGTTCCTTATCTTTAGACATAAAATTATGGCAGGAGTCGCAAGAGGCGGCACCAAAGGTTGAGTAAAAACTGATAGAAAATGAACGAAGTGAGAGCAGTGTTATGAAAAAAAGAACTGGACTGGCGCTGTCTGTTTTGATGGCTGCTTTAATGCTTACAGGATGTCATGGAGCGAAGAACTCCTCAGGATTCGAAATTCCTGAAAAATTTGATGAGAGCAAAAATATTGAATTAACTTTCTGGGCAAAAAATGACACAAATGTCACACAGACTGCTATATATAACAAAGCTATTGAGGATTTTGAGTCTCTTTATCCGAATATTACAGTGAATATGAGACTCTATACAGATTATGGCAAGATTTATAATGATGTTATTACAAATATATCCACAAATACAACGCCAAATGTCTGCATAACGTATCCGGATCATATAGCTACTTATCTTACAGGAGCCAATACTGTTGTTCCGCTTGATGAACTCTTTACTGATGAACAGTATGGCCTTGGGGGAAGTGAGTTGAAATATGATTCACCCAGGCTTTCTGAAATTGTACCGGAATTTTTGGATGAATGTATTGTTGGAGACTATCATTATGCGATTCCTTATATGAGGTCGACAGAGGCATGTTATGTTAACAAGACCTATGTCGAGGCGCTTGGATATACACTTCCTGAAACTCTCACCTGGGATTTTATCTGGGAGGTTTCGGAAGCTGCCACAGAAAAAAATGCAGATGGTACTTACAAATTAAACGGACAGAATGTCCTTATACCTTTTATTTATAAATCAACAGATAATATGATGATTCAATCGCTGAAGCAGCTTGAAGCCCCATATTCTGATAATGAAGGAAACATTCTTCTTTTTAATGATGAGACCAGAAATGTTTTGAAAACGGTAGCTGAACATACTAAAAGCGGTGCTTTTTCTACTTTCAAGATTTCAGGCTACCCCGCCAACTTTTTGAATGCCGGACAATGTATTTTTGCTGTGGATTCAACTGCAGGTGCAACATGGATGGGCACTAATGCACCGCTTCTTGATATTGCTGAGGATAAGCTTGTAGAATTTGAAACTGAGGTTATGGCAATACCTCAGTATGATGTAAATAATCCCAAGATGATTTCGCAGGGACCATCAATATGTATTTTTAACAAGACAGACTCACAGGAAGTCCTGGCATCGTGGTTGTTTGCACAATATCTTTTGACTAACGATGTGCAGATTGCGTATTCGGAGACAGAAGGTTATGTGCCGGTTACAAGTAAAGCGCAGAATGATGCGGAGTACCAGGAATATCTTTCACTTGCAGGAAAAGACAATGATACACATTATGATGTCAAGATAAAAGCTGCAAAGCTATTGATGGAAAATACTGAGAATACCTTTGTTACGCCGGTATTCAACGGGTCAACCTCAGTTCGAGATGCTGCGGGACAGATGATCGAAAATGTGACTAAATCCGTGAGAAGAAAGAAAACGGTGGATGATGCATATATCAGCGCATTGTATGAAGATATGAAGTCTTTGTACCATTTGGATCAGGGCCTGGTTGCAGGAGCGGGGGGCAGACAGGAGCTTGGAAAGCTTCCGGTGGCATCGGTTATTCTTTTGTCTGTGCTTGTGATTGCATGGGTTCTGATAGGAATATTTGCACTGAATGATAAATTAAAAAATAGAAATGTCAAATAATTATTTGTATTTGGATGATTTTGTTAGTATAATTGCATTGTTTGAAATTGTTTTGGGCTGTAATGTCAAAGGATGACATATGGACCCGCACATAATAGGAGGAAATATTATGAAAAAGACACTGGCAGTTGTATTAACAATGGGACTTGCTCTTTCTTTCGTTGGATGCGGAAGCAAGGAGACAGTTGAGACAGGCTCAGCAACAGATGCTGTTAGCACTCTTGAGGATGCAGCAGTTGCAGCAGAGTCAGTTGCAGAGGAAGTTGCAGCAGAGGTATCAACAGTAGCAGAGGCTGAGAACGGCGAAAAGGCTGAAGGCGTTATGACATACGAAGAGTATGCTGCGGCAGAGGTTGATTCAGAAGTGGTAGTTGAGACTTATGTACAGGCTAAGCAGTCCTGGTGGGAAGATGCCGCTACATTCTATACACAGGATGAGGATGGAGCATACTTCATCTACAATATGGCTATTTCACAGGAAGATTATGATAAGCTTACTCCTGGTACAAAGATTAAGGTTACAGGTGTTAAGTCTGAATGGTCAGGCGAATATGAAATCGTAGATGCTACATATGAAATAGAGGAAGGCAATTACGTTGCAGAGGCTGTAGATGCTACAGACCTTCTTGGAAACGACAGCCTTATTGATCTTCAGAACCAGCTTGTATCTTTCAAGGATATGACTGTTGAAGCAGTTTCTTATAAGAACGAGCAGCCTGGTGATGACATCTATGTTACTCTTTCAAAGGACGGAAATAACTATGAGTTCTGCCTTGAGTACTACCTCAATGGTTCAGATGAAGAGTTCTACAATCTTGTAGGTTCTCTTGAGCAGGGACAGACAGTAGATGTAGAGGGATTCCTTTACTGGTATGAGGGAGCTAACCCACACCTTACAAAAGTTACTGTAAAGTAATATAATAAAAAATCAGCTCTGCATGGATATTTACCGTGCAGAGCTTTTTATTTTTTCTTTTTTATTTTACATAATAATGTCTTGCAATCCATTTTGAGAGTCCTTCAAGACCGGGATAAACGATTCGTTCACTCATGTTAAGCTGATCGAGCATATCACGGACTCTCCATCTAAGCTTTTTGTCTATGATATATTTGACTGTGTCCTTGCTGTAGGCATCCAAAAAGCTCTCAATATCTTCTATTCCCATAGGAACGACAGCAAAAAATGAATGCTGGTTTATGATACGCTGATTAAGTGAAGGCGGTTCAATTATTACCATAGCGCTATCACCCATATCCGCGTCATACTGTTTTAAACTGTTTCCGGTCAACTCTTTTAACATATCTACAGTGAAGATTGTAGAATGCTTTTTATTCACGGCATATTTATAAGTCTGAGGAAGATTATCAACCATCTCAGACATATTGATGCGCCACACCATGCAGTCGTGTTTATCCATTTCCTCAAGATTTTCTTCGGTCATTGCAAAATTTAGTCCGACCAGAGCAGATTGCGTCCAGTCAAGAAGCCTTGTAGGAAGACCATAGTGCTGTCCCAAAATCATCTGTCTCCATACGGAATGCCCGATTGAGGGTTCATCGTTTATGGCGTATTTAGCAAAGTTTTCCAAAATTGCCGGCTCTAAGTGCTTTTGCTGGCTTTTACAGTTTCTGCTTAAGCTTGTGTACATTTTAAATGAGGCGTCAGACATTCCTCTGTAAACATAAGGACTTCTGTTTCTGTCAAGGTCCGGCCTGTATTCCTGCTCGGTAAGAAGCGGAAGCAATTCTTCTAATGTGTCTATATGTATTTCTTTGATCATTACAGTAACTCTCCTTATACCTTAGTATAGCAAAATCTGATAGAATAAGTGTAATCAATATTTTTTAAGGAGAGATATCGTTTATGCAGGGCTATAACATAAAAAAAGAAAATGTAGAAACAGTTTTGGACAAGAAGTTTATAAGGCTTTATGATCTTCATTATAAAGAAGGAGCGCATTATTTTGATGCTTCAAGAAGAAGCCTTGATAACCTGGTGGCATCAAAAAGTGAAGATGAATTTAAAACGATGCTTCCTGATGCTGTAAGCTGCGTTGTTGTTGTTGAGCTTCCCGGAAAAGAGCCTCAGCTTCTTTTGAGTTATGAATACAGATATCCGACAGGAAGATTTCTTTTGAGCGTTCCGGCAGGGCTTATGGACCCTGAAGATGCAAATGAAAATGAGCCGGCAAAAACTACGGCAATAAGAGAAATTCATGAGGAAACCGGAATTACTGTTGATTTGTCAAGAGACAGAGTTGAAGTGATAAATCCGCTTCTTTTCAGCACACCGGGAATGACAGATGAGAGTAATGCTCTTGTTCTTGTAGTTCTTAAGCTTGATAATCTGAATGAACTTACGCAGACAGGGGCTCTTGGACAGGAATGCTTTGACGGCTTTTCATTGGTTTCTGAAAATGAGGCAAAAGAAATCCTTAAAAGCGGAGTAGACGAGCATGGTCATTTCTATTCTGTATATACATGGTCTGCACTTATGTATTTTGTAAGTGGAATGTGGAAATAAACAGGTTAAATATTTTGGGCTAAAGAACCGATACTATAAAAAATGAATGTATTGTTGGGGGCATAATGTATCAGATTGCAATTTGTGACGATGAAAAGAGTTCTGCTTCGGAAGCAGCGGAACTCATAGAAAAATACAAACGCATGCATCCTGCGATAAATATCAAAGCAGATGTTTTTTACTCATCACTTGAACTTTTGGGAGCTATAGAAAACAGTGCTTATGATATATATTTTCTCGATATTTACGTTGATAGCATGAATGGAATTGAAATTGCCGAAGCTATCAGGAAAAAGGATAAAAGTGGAAAGATTATTTTCATGACATCCTCTAACGCATTTTATAAAGAGGCCTTTCGTATTCATGCGGTTCATTATCTGGAAAAACCTATTTTTGAAGAAGACTTTTTCGATGCGATGGACAGAGTATGTAGTGAGGAAAAAATACACTTTCTCACAGTAAAGGAAAGCGGCGAAGTTTCGAAAATAAATGTGGATAATATCTTATATATTGAGTCTGAAGATCATTACAAGAGAATTGTAACACCTGAAAAGAGCTATTTTGTCAGAAGTACCATGCAGGCTCTGACGGATGAAATAGGATGTGAATATTTTTATTCTCTCGGTATGAAAACTCTTATTAATCTTAAAAAGGTGCTTAGAATATCAAAAGATCTGCTTGTTATGGAGAATGGTACGGAATTTTCTGTCCCCAGGGGTACATATAGGGTTGTTAGCGATTTAATGGTGAAATATACTTTTTAGTGCTGCTGTCTGATTATGGAGGCTGTAATTCACATGGAAAAAACGCAGAATAAGAAGGTTAAGCTATTAATAAACACATGCAGCGTTCTAATCTATCTGATATTGGTTCGGGCGTGTACTTATGCTTCACTTCATCATGAAAACATGTCGGTTACAAAAGATGGGTATGTTTATTTGACCTTTTTTTTGATTCCTTTTCTTCTTGCCGGCGCACTCTATGGTTATGTATTTGCGATGGGAAACTTTCTTTGTTGTTTTGTTATCGCACTAATATTTGATATGAATTCAGCCTACGGAATGGCAATTTATCTTGTAGCGACTCTTTGCTTTTCGCTATTTTCCCAGTACTTCTGGTTCATGGATAAAAAGAAAACAATTCTTGCTGCACTCTATACTCTTCTTATGACTTCTTTTGTGGAATTTGCTTGTTTTACAGTTATTTCCACCAATGAATATACTTTTTCCAACATTTGGCAATATGGTGTATATATATCAAGGGATGCAATTGGTATTTTTGCAATAGCTTTTTTCATTCATTTTTTATATGTAAAGACCCCGGATATAGTTAAGATGGTATTTCCGCTTGGAATAGGATATACCAAGGCTTTTCAGGTAGACCAGGAGATAAAAAGGAACTTAAGAAAGACAAGAGTAAGCGTAAAAATAACTGCGATAATTATTGGCGTTGAGCTTATTCTATCCATTTTTGTATCAATTTTTATGGTGGTTCTTTTTCCGGATATAAAAAATATGATGACAACCTCGATAAATGATGCGGAATTTGAAGCAGAAGAAAATGTTGAAATGACAAAAGATGAGATGATAAATCATCTTGAAAGAATGGATTATCGGTTTAATGCTTCAGCAGTTGGCTTTGACATAAAGATGATTTTGATGATGCTTTGTATCGGAGTCCCTTTGGCGGCGTTTGCAAATTATTATTCAAAAATGCATATCGGAATGCCACTGGGGATGCTATCGGATTTTATGTATGAATTTGCCAATGCTGATGATGACAAACGAATGGAGGTAGGCCATAAGATTGATAAGTTTCGTGTGCAAAGCCGTGACGAGATTCAGGTTGTGCATGAATCAATGAAAACCACAGTCCATTCAATTGAGGAGTATATCAAACGTATTAAGGAAGAACAGGAGCTGGAAAAAGAGCTGGAGGTTGCGCAGAAGGCTTCTGAGGCAAAGTCAAGCTTTTTGTCAAATATGTCACATGAGATAAGAACACCTATAAATGCAGTACTTGGTATGAATGAAATGATACTTAGAGAATCTGAGGATGAACAGATTCTGGAATATGCCAACAATGTAAAAAATGCAGGTAGTTCACTTCTTAGCATTATCAATGACATTCTCGACTTCTCCAAGATAGAAGCCGGGAAAATGGATATACTTCCGGTTCAGTATCATATAGGCTCGATGATTAATGACCTTATAAATATGGTATCCGCCAAGGCTCAGGATAAAGGACTTGAGCTTGAAGTTAATGTGGATAAAAAACTTCCGACATCACTTATTGGTGATGAAGTCAGAATAAAACAGTGCGTTACAAATGTACTGTCTAATGCAGTGAAATATACTGAAAAAGGTTCAATTACAATGAATGTCAGCTATTCCAAAGTGGATGATCTGAATATTTTGCTGCGTTTTCAGGTTGTTGATACCGGAATAGGAATAAAGGAAGAAGACCTTGGAAAGCTCTTTTCACCTTTTGAAAGAATTGAAGAGATTCGAAACAGGAGTGTTGAAGGAACCGGACTTGGAATGAGTATCGTAAAGAAACTTCTTGCCATGATGGATACTAAACTTGTGGTAAAAAGTGTCTATGGCGAGGGGTCTGACTTTTCATTTGAAGTGAAACAGCAGGTGGTTTCCTGGGAAGAACTTGGCGATTTCAAACAAAAGTACAGAGAATACTTAAAGAGTCTTAAGAGGTATCATGAAAAGTTCAGAGCGCCGGATGCAGAAATACTTGTAGTTGATGATACTGCAATGAATCTGATGGTTATAAAAGGATTGTTAAAAAAGATACTTGTACATGTGGATACCGCAGAAAGTGGAAAAGAGACTCTTGAAAAAGTAGTAAAGAAAAAATATGATGCTATCTTTATCGATCACAGGATGCCTGAGATGGACGGAATAGAAACCCTTGAAGCTATGAAAGATCTTGAAGGAAATCTCAATGTTGGTATTCCCGTGATTGCGCTTACCGCAAATGCAGGTGCAAATGCCAGAGAAGAATACCTTGCTGCAGGATTTGATGACTATCTTTCTAAACCTGTCGATGGAGGTGTTCTTGAAGATATGTTGAAGAAATATCTTCCCAAAGAGAAGGTTGTTGATGCAGAAGGCGACATAACAGAAGATAAGACATCTGATGCTGAACGTGTTAAAACTATGGAAATACCCGGAATTAATCTTGAAGAAGCAGAAAAGAACTGCGGTGGAAAGGAATTTTTTGAAGATATAGTTAAAGAGTTTTATAATAACATTGATTCGAAAGCTGATGATATAGAACGCTTTGAAAAAGAAAAAGATTACAGAAACTACACCGTTGCCGTTCATGCGCTAAAAAGTTCAGCCAGAATAATTGGCGCAATGGAGCTTTCAAAACAGGCAGCATATCTTGAAAAATGTGGAGATAAGGAAGAAATATCAGAAATCAAAGAAAAAACACCTGATCTTCTTGAATTGTACAGGAGCTATAAAGAAAAGCTTTCATGTGTATGTGAAAAAAATTCTGATGAAAAAAAACCTGAAATTCAGCTTGGAGAGCTTGAGGAAGCATTTGGAAATATAAAAGAACTATTGCAGGCATTTGATTATGATTCTGCTAATGAACTTGTGAATATGCTTGACGGATATAGTATTCCTGATGAATATCAAGAAAAATATATGAAAGTAAAAGAACTTATGGCAGCAGTTGACACACAACAATTGATAGAGATGCTGTGATATATTTATTTAAATATTTTTTAACTCTAATTAAAGTAATAGAGTAAAACGTTAAACATTGACAATATATAAACAATGCCGAATGTATTTTGAGGTGATTAAATATTTTGGATATATAATTGGACAGATTGCATAAAAATCTGTCCAATTTTTTTATATTTTGACGTTAAATATTACGTCTTAAAGAGTTGAAGTTTAGAAAAAATTATAGTATTCTAGTTTCAACATTTAATTTTGATAAAACTAAAATATTAAAGCAACAATTAAAATAAAAGGAGAAAACAATGTTCAAGCTGTGTATAAATCCCAGAATTCATAAGGGACATATCAATCCGGAAATACAGGGACATTTTTCTGAACATCTTGGAAGAGGAATCTATGAAGGATTATATGTAAAAGAAGGTGACAATATCGACAATGTCAACGGAATGAGAAAGGATGTTGTTGAGGCACTTAAGGAATTGAAAGTTCCGGTTCTTCGTTGGCCCGGAGGATGTTTTGCTGATGAGTACCATTGGAAGGATGGTATCGGACCAAAGGAAAATCGCAAAAAGATGATCAATACTCACTGGGGCGGAGTCGTTGAGGACAATAGCTTTGGAACACATGAATTCATGGAACTTTGTGACCAGCTTGGATGCAAAAATTATGTTAACGGAAATGTAGGAAGCGGTACAGTTCAGGAGATGCAGGAGTGGGTTGAATATATGACATTCGACGGAGTATCTCCTATGGCTGATCTAAGAGAAAAGAACGGACATAAGAGCCCATGGAAAGTTGATTATTTTGGAGTAGGAAATGAAAACTGGGGATGCGGCGGAAATATGCCACCGGAATACTATGCAGGACTCTATCGCAGATATCAGACATATGTAAGAGACTACAAGCAGGGAGAACATCTTTTTAAAGTTGCCTGCGGAGCAAATGTAGATGACTACAACTGGACTGAAGGTGTAATGGGAACAACCTTTGCACAGGCACCCTGGATGCATGGTTTTATGGATGGCCTTTCACTACATTATTACACTCATCCGGGCGGATGGGAGCACAAAGGAAGTGCACTGGATTTTGATGAGAAGATGTGGTATCAGACGCTTTCTAAGACTCTTTACATGGAAGAGCTTATTACAAAGCATCAGGCAATCATGGACAAGTACGATAAAGAACATAAAGTCGGAATTATCGTGGATGAATGGGGAACCTGGTATGACTGTGAACCGGGAACAAATCCTGGATTCCTATATCAGCAGAATACAATAAGAGACGCTCTCGTAGCAGGAATAAATCTCAATATCTTCAACAAGCACTGTGACAGAGTAAAGATGGCAAACATTGCACAGATGATAAATGTACTTCAGGCAGTTATCCTTACAGATGGCGAGAGGATGATAAAAACTCCTACCTATCATGTTTTCAATATGTACAAATATCATCAGGATGCAGAGCTTCTTGACAGCTACATTGAGACAAAGAAGATTGGACTTGTTGACGAATACATGGTACCAAACCTTACCGAGTCAGTTTCAATTGGAACAGATGGAAAGATTCATGCGACAATTACTAACCTTTCCTGCGAAGAAAATTATGATATTGAAATTTTAGTTGCAGATACACAGTTAAAGGGTGTTACAGGAGAAATCGTAGGTGGTGAGATGCACCTTCACAATACCTTCGATGAGCCCGAAAACGTAGTATTAAGAAAATTTGATGAAGTAAAGCTTGGAGAAGAAGGAGAAGCTTCTTTATCAATTCCTGCCAGCAGTGTAATACATCTTGCATTTGATATTTAAGGAAAAAGTTATTGTTCATATCGTAAATGCGAATATGTCAGCATTTATTGAGAGAGTGATTCAGGAGTGACTAGAGTATGATCACAGGTAACATAAAGAAACTGCAAAAAGTACTGGGGATTAGCCTTTGTGCATGTCTGTGCTTTGGATCTTTTAGCGGAGCATTGACAGCTTATGCAACAGACAGTGCATCCGATAGCGCATCAGAATCCTTATCACTTAATGAGGAGGCTGATGCTCAAAAAGAGAGTATCGAAGATGCAGCCAATGAGCTAAGCGATGAAGAGATTGAAGTACTTGTAACTGATGAAGTTACAAGTACTGAGAGACTTTCGACCAACTATACGCATATAAGCGAGGGCTATACCAAAACTGATTATACGGGCAGTGATGTTGTGATCAACGTCGAAAAAGACTTAAAAACCGGAAGAGACTATCTCACAAGTGATAACCACGAATATGGAAGTAAAGTTGCAGATATTGCGCACGGAGATGAGCTGACACTTAGTGTAGAAGTACCAGAAGATGGTCTTTATTGGTTATCATTCGATTATTTATCCTATGATGAATCAATTCTCCCTATAGAGCTTGCGTTTACTGTCGATGGTGAATATCCGTTTTATGAAGCCAGAAGCCTTAGCTTTGAGACTACCTGGGTTCAGGAAGAAGATGCAGATGTAGACAGATATGGCAATGAAATTGTATCACTTCCGGATAAGCTCATGAGATGGGAAAGTAAATATCTTGGAGATGCCAGTTATAGATACTCAACACCGCTTAAGCTGGAACTTACAGCAGGTGAGCATGAGTTTGGAATCAAGGTAAAAGAGGGAACGCTTCTTTTAGGAAATCTGACACTGACCTCGCCGCAGAGTACTGAAGATTATTCAGGATCGGAAAAAGCAGAAGGTTCAGAACTAATTACAATTGAAGCGGAGAATTTCGCTGAGAGAAATGATTCTTCAATTCATGCTGCATATGAATATGACAGTGCACTCAGCCCCCTCTCAGCAAAAGAAAAGGTTCTTAACATAATAGATGAAGAATCTTTTGATACAGCAGGACAAAAAGTTACATACTCATTTGAGGTTAAGACAGCAGGTTATTACAACCTGGCTATGAATTACAGACAATCAGAAAAAAATGATTTCCCCGTTTTTGCAGACATCAGCATTGACGGTAAAGTTCCAAATACAGCGTTTGAAAGTTATAGCATAGAAGCTTCCACAGATTTTACTACAAAGACTTTTTCAGATGATGATGGTAATGCGCTAAGTGTATATCTTGAAGCCGGAACACATACCATTTCTCTGATGATAGTTCAGGATGAGATAAGATATGCGGTTGAAAAAGTGGATGAGATCATGAGTGGTATTTCAGATCTTTCACTGGATGTTACAAAAGTTGCAGGAACCAATAAAGATAAGTACAGAGACTTAAAGCTTACAAGATATATCCCTGATCTTGAGGAAAGATTAAATACCTGGATAAGTGAACTCAGGGAGCTTGCAGAAAAGGCAACTGTTTATGTTGATGCGAAGAGTGCAGATGATGTTGCAGCATTTTCATATCTGCTTATTGCGGCAGATCAGCTTGAGAGCCTGGCTGAAGAACCTGATGAGCTGGTATACAGAGTTGATGAACTTTCAACCAGCGTAAACTCAATCAATACACAGATTGCCAACTTTGTAGATATTATAGGAAACAATAATCTTTCAATAGACAGAATTTATATTTATCAGTCAGGAGCAAAGCTTCCTAAGGGATTATCATTCTTTTCATCAATAGGAATGAATATTTCAAGATTTATAAATTCTTTCTTTGGACAGTCATATTCTGCAAGTAATACAAATGAAGAACACATACAGGTGTGGGTAAACAGACCGAGACAGTATGTTGAAATCATGCAGAAAATGATAGACGAACAGTTTACTCCGCAAACAGGAATTGAAGTAGATCTCTGTCTTATGACAGACGCTCAGAAACTGATTCTTTCAAATGCGTCAGGAGATACACCTGATATTGCAACAGGAATAAATTATTCAATTCCGTTTGATCTGGCGATAAGAGGAGCTCTTGTAGATCTTACTCAGTTCGACAACTATAAAGAAGTTTTCGGAAGATACAGCGAAGGCCTTCTTGTTCCTTCTGTAGTGGATGACGGATTATACTCTCTTCCGGAAACCATGAACTTCTATGTTTTGTTTTACAGAAGTGACATCCTTGAAAAACTCGGACTTGAAATACCCGATACCATGGATGAACTTGTAGGAATGCTGACAGATCTCCAGATGAGAGGACTAAATGTTTATTATCCTACAGCCTCAATGCTTGCAATGAGAAACTATCACGGAACAACACCGTTAATTTATCAAAATGGCGGTGAACTGTATGGAGATACAGCGCTTGATATAGAACTTGATTCTGAAGAAACAGTCGAAGGCTTTACACAGCTTACAGAGCTATTTACTCTTTATAACCTTCCGGTAGATGTACCGAACTTCTATCAGCACTTTAGAAACGGAGATCTTCCGATTGGAATTGCAGATTTCAATGCTTACAACCTGATACTTAATGCGGCACCGGAAATCGCAAACTCATGGGACATTTCACTGATTCCGGGTGTTGAGGATGAAGAAACAGGAGAAATCCTTAGGTACACAGCAGGCGGCGCAGAGAGCACTGTAATGTTCCACTCCAATGAAGAAAGAGAACAGCAGGCATGGGAATTTATGGACTGGTGGTCAACTGCTGAAGTACAGGCAGAGTTTGGACAAAGACTTCAGATTCTGTACGGAGATGAATACATCTGGCCAACTGCAAACCTCGAAGCATTCTCTGCTCTTCCATATCCTACAGATGATAAAGAAATCATCATCGAGCAGGCAAAGTACATGCTTGAAGCACCAAGACTTCTTGGTGGATATATGATGGAGCGTGAAACCAGTAACGCTTTTAATGACATAGTTGTAAACGGTGATTCTGTCAGATCGAGAATCGATGAAGCAGTTAAGACAGTCAAGAGAGAAACTGAGCGTAAGCTTGAGGAATTCGGATATATAGATAGCGAGGGGAATGTATTGAAAGAATACATAACACCTTCGGTTGAAAAAGTCAGAGAGATTTTAGGAAGATAGGGTTATTCAAGAAAGGTAAACAAAAATGTCACCAGTAAAAACCAAAGTCGGACAACGAATGCATTCAAATAAAAACGGTTATGTGTTCGTGGCTCCATATGCAATCCTATTCATACTTTTTATCCTTGCTCCGGTTATTATGGCGGTTGTTCTGTCATTTACAAACTTTAATGCTATTCAGTGGCCGAGCTTTGTGGGATTCTTAAATTACATCAACCTGATAACAGGGGATGATGTATTTATGAAATATGTTTTACCGAACACTGTAAAGTATGCGCTTATAGTCGGTGTCGGAGGGTATGTACTGGCATTCCTCCTTGCATGGGGACTTTCAAATCTGACAAAAGGACCAAGAACAGTATTTGCTCTTATTCTATATTCTCCAAGCATGACAACCGGTGTTGCTATGGCAGTTCTCTGGAAGATAATGTTTACCGGAGATCAGACAGGATATCTCAACAGTTGGCTTATGGATATCGGGGCGATAAATGAACCGATTATCTGGCTGACCAACACCAATTTTCTGCTTCCGATAATAATTATCATTGGTTTGTGGAGCAGCATGGGCGTAGGATTTTTGTCAATCCTTGCAGGTCTTTTAAATGTAGATGAAGCTCTTTACGAAGCGGCAGCTATAGATGGAGTAAAGAACCGATTCCAGGAAATGATATATGTGACGATACCAAGTATGAAACCACAGATGCTGTTTGCTGCGGTAATGCAGATTGTAGGTGCTTTCCAAAACGGTATGATTTCAACGCTTCTTGCGGGAAATCCTACACCTGGTTATGCGGGACAGCTTATCGTAAACCATATCGAAGATTACGGCTTTATCAGATATGAGATGGGATATGCGGCAGCAGTTTCCGTAGTACTTCTTCTGATAGTTCAGATATTCTCATCAGTATCAACAAAGCTGTTTGGCGATAACGATTAGTTTATTAAGGAGTGAGATATGGCAGCATACAGAGGACATAGAACAAATCCGGATAAGTTCGAAAAAAGTCAGATTAAGATTTATCTTTTAATTTTGCCGATGGTTCTTTTAACCGGACTTCCGATAGTTTTCATTATATTTCATGCATTCAAGCCAATGGAGGAGCTTTTTGCATTCCCTCCTAAGTTTATAACTACAAACCCGACGCTGGATAATTTCAGAAAGCTGATCAAAGCTTCAAGAAGTGCCGGAATACCGATAAGCAAGTATGTGTTTAACAGTATCTTTATAACTGCGGTAGTTGTGTTTGGATCTCTTTTGTTTTCAACGATGGCAGCATATGCTTTGTCAAAGCTGAAATTTAAGGGAAGAAATGTAATGATGCAGATAAATCAGATAGCACTTATGTTTGTATCGGTTGCGGTAATGATACCAAGATATCTTGTAGTAAATAAGCTTGGAATGATCGATACCTACTGGGCTGAGATTCTTCCGCTAATAGCGCTTCCTGTAGGTCTTTTCCTGGTAAAACAGTTCGTTGATCAGGTTCCGGACTCTCTGATTGAGGCGGCTTATATGGACGGAGCAAAAGAGTGGCAAATATATCTAAAGGTAATAATTCCACTTATAAAGCCTGCTATCGCAACTGCGGCAATTCTGGTTTTCCAGCAGGTATGGACCAACCTTGAGACATCCAATTATTACATCAATGATGATTCTCTTAAGAGTCTTGCGTTTTACATGAACACACTGACATCTACAACTACAACCAATACAGTAGCCGGACAAGGTGTGGCGGCAGCAGCTTCACTCATTATGTTTTTGCCTAATCTGATACTTTTCTGTATCTTACAAAAGAACGTAATGAACACAATGGCACATTCAGGAATCAAGTAAAAGAGCAAAAAGGGTTACAAATAAAAGAGGACGTATTCGTGAGAAACAAAAGTACGATGGGACAAAAAAAGAACTTTATAAAGCTGGTGGCATCAGCCCTTGTGGCAGCAGCGCTAACACTTTCAGTGTCAGGAATCACAGCACATGCCGATGCGCCTTACAAGACCTATACAGTCGATGGATATGGTTCTGTTTCAGAGACACAAACAGCTTATCTTCCTTATGAAACAATTACCAAGATTGGTGAGGATACATTAAACGGGCCGACAGATTTTACGCTACTTGATGACGGAACAATGTATATCCTTGACAGCGGAAATGCCAGAGTTGTTGTTGCGGATCTTGAGGGTAATCTGATAAAGAGCTTCGGCGAGGGAACTCTTGTTACTCCTAGAGGAATTTTCGTAACGGATGAGCATATTACCTATGTTGCAGACAGGGATGCCAAGGCGATATTTGTTTTTGACGAAGATGGAAATCTGATAAATTCGTACGGAAGACCGGATGTTCCAATGTATGGTGAGACACAGGATTTCCTTCCGCTTAAGGTAATAGTAAATGAAGCGGGAACAATGTATGTAATCTGCGAATCAAATACAAATGGTGTTGTAGAAATAAGTCCTGTGGACAATGGAACATTCCTTGGGTACTTTGGTACAAACTCTACAAACTCAAGTCTTATCAATATTATCTGGAGAGCGGTTCTTACTGATGCCCAGAGAGCAAAGATGAGATCCAATATACCTTCAACACCGGATAATATGGCAATAGATGATAAGGGAATCATCTACACCGTAACAAGAGGTGAAGGAAGCGGAACAGTAAAAAGACTAAACATAGCCGGCGTAAATATGCTTGAAGCAAGCGATTATGATACAGTACCGGCGGCTATAGCAGTAGGAAATCACGACAACTGCTTCGTGGTATCGCAGCAGGGATTTATATATGAGTATAACAACGAAGGCGAGCTTTTATTTGTATTTGGTGGAAAGGATGACGGACAGCTTCGAATCGGTCTTTCAACCAAAGCAGAGGCAATTCAGGTAGGCACTGATGACAAGATATACGTTCTTGATTCTGATAAAGCTCAGATTCAGATTTATGAACCTACCGAGTTTACAGACTATCTTCACGAGGCACTTTATCTTTTCTCAAAGGGAAGATATGAGGAGAGCAAGGAACCGTTATCTGAGGTTCTGGAGATGAACAACCTCTTTGACTATGCCAACAAGGCAATGGGTAAAGCTCTTTACAAGGAAGAGGATTATGAAGGAGCGCTTCATTATTCCAAGCTTTCAATAGATCTTGACACATATTCAGATGCCTTTTGGGAAATCAGAAATAACTGGCTAAGAAGAAATCTGACAGCTATTGCTATCATTATCCTTACGTTATTTGTTCTAAGATTCATTATAAGGAAGCTTGATGAGAAGAAAAAGATTCTCGATAAGCCAAGAGCTCTTATAGCTGCAATAAAGGAAAAGAAACTGGTAAAAGAGCTTGGATACATGTTCTATTTTATCAGACATCCTATAGACGGATGCTATGGAATCAAGTGGGAGAACAGAGTATCACTTTTATCAACCAACATTATTCTTGCTCTTGTGATTATCTTCTACGTAATAAACAAGTATTTTTGTGGATTTTTGTTTAAGACTGTAAGAGAGGGAACATTTGATGTTGTTTCGGATGTAGGCTTGGTTCTTGTGGCCCTGGCACTTGTAGTTGGATGTAATTATCTGATGTGTACTATCAATGATGGTGAGGGCAAGCTTAAGCATATTTACTGCTCTTTCATTTATTGCTTTGCTCCTTATGTGATATTGATGCCGTTTATATTTATTCTTTCACATATCGTTACTTACAATGAAGAGTTCTTTGTAAGTTTTGGAACCTTCTGCATGATAGTTTGGATTGCTGTTTTGGTGGTGATTTCAATACGAGAGATCAACCAATATACAGTGGGAGAGACAGCAAAGATTATTTTCCTTACATTATTTACAATTTTGATTGTTTGCCTGATTGCCTTTATTTTGTACGTCCTTTGGGCACAGGTATTCGACTTCCTGCAGTCAGTTGTCAGAGAGGTGGTGTATAAATTTGGCTCATAAGTATTCATGTAAAAAAATATTCGGCTTAATAACCGCCGCCGCAATAGGGATTTCGGCAATTGCAGGAGATTTTTCCATAGGGAATTTTGAAACAGTAGTTACTGCAAGCGCTCAGAGTGATATAAATGGTCATAAGTTTCTGGCGGAAAATTCCGGATACAGATTGTATGTTAATGAAGAAGATCTGTCTTTAGTTGTGGAGGATAAGAACACCGGAAGCTACATGGAATCATCCATAAGCTATGATGACGGCAACAGCAATAATATCTGGCTTGGTGCCATGAAATCAGCGATAGTTCTTTCTCTGATAAATAATAATTCGGATACGACGCAGGCTGACCTTATCAACGACGAAAACACCAAAACAGTAACTTACAACGAAAATGGATTTACGGCTGAAATATATTGGACGAAGCTAAAAATCGGAATGACGCTTGAAGTTACACTTACCGATGACGGTGTTGTGGCAAGGATTCCTGAGGAGTCAATAAAAGAGGATGGAACGCAGTACTATATCGGAACAGTAAGAATCTATCCGTTTATGGGAAACTCATACCTGGATGAAAAAGAAGGCTATATGCTTGTTCCTGATGGAAATGGAGCGCTGATTTATCTCGATGATAAAGAGGGTAGATACTCCAGTGGATATTCAGGAGTTATATATGGAACTGATATAGGATTTGAGGAATCCACAGCGGAAACGCTTTTGTGGGACAAATACAATACAATTACAGATGCAGAACAGGTTTTTGCACCTATATATGGAATAGCTCACACCGATGATCAAATCGCTTTCCTTGGAATTGTTGAAGAAGGCGAAGAGAGAGCTTCTATTGATGTGATGCCAAACGGAGTCAGTGTTGGCTATAACAGGGCTTATGCAAGATTTGTTTTAAGAAAAACCTATAATCAGCCTACCAGTGTCAATTCCACAACAGGTTCACTTCATGTTTATGAGGATGACAGGAGTCATTCGGATCTTCAGGTTCACTTCATCTTCCTTTCGGGAAAAGATGCAACCTATGCAGGAATGGCAAATGCTTACAGAGATTATCTTCTTGAAAACGGACAGATTGTTCAAACTGATACATCCTATAAAACAAGAGTTGATTTCCTTGGAACAGAAAGAGAAAACTGGCTTCTATCAACTACTCCTGTAGTAATGACAACTGTGGAAGATGCAGAAAATATATATGCCGATTTAGAAAAAAACGGTGTATCAGGTCTTTTGACTGTTTATAAAGGCTGGCAGGATGGCGGCTTATACAATCTTCCAATCAGCAAATACAAGGCAGACAGCGAGATAGGTGGAACAAGCGCTCTTACAAAGTTTATAAAAGAGGCATCTGAACAAGGCAATACTGTTTATTTATATAATGATGCTCTTTTGGTAAATCCTGATGAGCAGAATGCTACATTCAATACAATAAAGCAGGTCAACAAGCGCAGATATGAAGCAACAACTCATGCTATCGTATATGACACATTTATGTACCTGACACCTTCAAGAACTGACTATCTCTTAGATAAATTTGTTAAGAGCTATGCAAGCAAGGGTGTAAATAATCTTGCTCTTGCAGGTATTACGAGCACTACATTTACATATACCTACAGTGGAAGTAAATATACAAGATTTGATACAGCATCAAGCTACGACAGTACTGTAGCTGATCTGTCAGAAAGCACAAATCTTGTTTTGGAAAAGCCCTGCGAATATCTCTGGAAATACACAACAGCATTTCTTGATATGCCGATCTATACCTCAAATTACATAATTGAGGATGAAAGTATTCCATTTCTCTCAATTGTGTTAAAAGGTGTGGTGCCGATGTATGGTGATTATGTAAATTTTGAGGCTAATAAAAAAGAGTTCCTTTTAAAGATGGTTGAAGCAGGTGTTTATCCTTCCTTCTATATCACTCAAAAGGAGTCTTCAGAGCTTATCAACACCAATTCAAGTGATATTTACAGTTCGCAGTATGATGTATTCAAATCTACAATAATCGAATATGATGCAGAGCTGCGTGATATTTATGAAAAAACTGAGGGTGCAACGATTGTAGATCATGTAATTCTTGATAACAGTGTAAGAGTAGTAACCTACAGTAACGGAACCAGGATCTATATCAACTATAGTCAGTCGTCACAGACAGTTGACGGTGTGCAGATGGATGCAATGTCATACTGTATTAAGTAACAATATTCTCATCGTTATGGAGGATCAGGATGAGTGTTTTTGGGAAAAAATTAAAAAAGAAAAATCCTCAGGCAAAGCTGGGTAAACTAGAGCGCAGACAGGCGCTGGCCGGATATTCCTTTGTGTCTATATGGCTTGTGGGAATGCTTGTATTTACACTAATTCCAATGGTTCAATCATTTTACTACATGTGGTTTAAAATAAAAGCCAGAAACGGTCTGCAGTTTACTTATGTTGGAACACAGAATCTGACGCAGATATGGATTGAGGATCCTGATTTTATTCAGGGAATAGCTTCATATGTATGGCAGACGCTGCTGCAGGTTCCGATTATCGTGGTCTTTGCCCTGATCATTGCGATTATGTTAAACGGAAAGATTAAATTCAGAGGATTCTTCAGACTTGTATTTTTCCTTCCGGTAATTATTGTTTCAGGACCGGTTATGAACATGCTGGTAAGTGAAGGCGCTGCCTCAATTCCTGCTCTTAATACACAGGCGGTTGTAAGTGCATTTGATACGTTCCTTCCTACCGCAGTTGCAAATCAGCTCGGCACACTATTTGGAAATATGATAATGACTCTATGGTATTCCGGAGTGCAGATTCTTATTTTCCTGTCAGCTTTGCAGAAAATTGATCCGGGACTGTATGAAGCGGCAAAGATGGATGGTGGTTCAGGTTGGGAGTGCTTTTGGAAGATAACCTTACCTACCATAAAGCCCATGATATTAATAAATGCAGTATATACAGTAATTTTCCTCTCAAGCAATGAACAGAATCAGTTGATCAACCTGATAAAAACTGCAATGTTCTCTGCAACAGCGGAGAGAGGTTATGGATACGCATCAGCGATGGCATGGATTTACTCAATTCTTGTTACAGCAATTGTACTTATATTCTTTGCTCTTCTAGGTTCCAAGAAAGATGTTTATGACAGAATGGTAAAAAAGCGCAGGAAGCTGGAAAAGAAAGAAATGAGAGCCGCAAGGAGAGTAGAAAGGAGGTCTGCTAGGAATGCAAAGAGAATCGAAAAACAAAGAAAACGTGGTAAGTTCCGTACGTATGATGGCTCAGGGGATTACTAAAGAAAAAATACACAGATTCATGTTCGGAACAAAAGAAAAACAGGGTTTTTTAAAACAGTTCGCAGTATATGCGCTGCTTATAGCAATAGGTTTTGTATATCTTTACCCTGTGTTTTATATGTTCAGCACAAGCTTTATGGATCAGGCAGATCTTCTTGATGCATCAGTTAAGTGGATTCCAAGCAGACTCTACATCGATAACTACATCGATGCAGCAAAGTCGATGGATTTCTGGGCAAGTCTTTTAAAGGGCTTTGTAATTGCCGGAGTTCCTACAGTTTTAAGTGTTATTACTTGTATGATAACAGGCTATGGATTTGCAACCTTTGAATTCAAGGGTAAAAAACTGATGATGGCTCTTTTGATATTCAGTTATATACTTCCAAGCCAGGTTACAATGATTCCAACCTATGTTCTCTACAGTAACATGAGATTGACTGGAACTATATGGGCATTTGTTTTACCGGCACTTGTGGCAAATGGTCTGAATGCTCCAATATTCATACTTATCTTTTACCAGTTTTTCAGGCAGGTGCCTAAAGTTCTGCTTGAGGCGGCGCAGATTGACGGTGCGGGATATTGGAAATCATTTTTCAGAATTGCGATTCCTTCAGCTGGACCTGCAATACTTACAGTATTTCTTTTCTGCTTTGTATGGTACTGGAATGAGTCATATCTTACAGAACTGTATGTAAAAGGAATTGCCAACTCCAATTCTTTCTGGAACAACCTTGTTATACAGTTAAAAGATTTTGATTCAAGCTTTGAATCCAGAGCAACCACCGGCGGAACGATGACTTCACTTAATGAGTCGGTGAGAATGGCTGCCACCAGTCTTACAATACTGCCACTGCTTATCATGTATTTCTTTATGCAGAGACATTTTGTGGAAAGCATAGACAGAACCGGTATTACCGGCGAATAATGATGTATAGCGAAGCAATGTTTTATAGTCAACTACTCATCATAAAAGGATGAGATGTATGAATAGAAAAGGTATTTTCTAAAAAGGAGGTTCTATGAAAAAGTACAAAAGAATCATTGCAGGTCTGCTCACTTCAGCGACAGTACTTGCACAACTCACAGCTTGCGGAAGCACATCAGGCGCTCCATCCGGCGAAGTTGATGAGAATGGTGTGACAAAAGACGATATCACACTTAGTTATTGGGGATATGAGGATCTTGATTTGATGACTCAGCTTGCTGAATCGTTCACAGAGCAATATCCGAACATCAAAGTAGAAGTAAAGCAGATGACAGATATGAGCACAGATCTTACCGCTGCAGCTTCCAATAATGAATTCCCGGATGTGTTTATTGCAACTGATTCTGATACATCACTTGCAAATCAGTGGTGGGCAGATATCACAGAATATGTTGACAATGATCCTGAAACAGAAAAGCTTATGTCTACAATTCAGGAATATGGTATCGGTATGTTTGATACGAACCACCGCTATGCGATGCCTACATGGTATCAGCCATGCGCAATTTTTGTAGACAAGAATGTACTTGATAAGCTCAATCTTGAAATGCCTGATCCTGACTGGACATGGGATGATATGATAAATCTTATTCAGGCTGCAACAGTAGATGACAGAACAGGTATGAAGTATTACGGACTTGGCTATTATAACCGTCTTGATTCACTTTACGGAATTTCAGCAGCTACAAGCTCAGAGAGAACAATTAAGGGTGAGTTCGGCTATGACGGAACAGACTTTGACCTTCAGTATTGGGCAGTAGGTGAGCAGCAGTTCTCTGACCTTAAGCTTGCCGGTTATGTTGCACCTCAGCAGAATACACAGGCTATGGAAGACTGGACAGGCGACTATGGAATGTATTTTGGCGCAACAGGTCATGTAGCAGTATTCTCAGAGGGCTGGTGGACATTCCAGAACATCTGGAACACATATGTAACACAGGAAGATGGTTCTAAAGTTTACTACCAGGATCTTTATGACATGGATATTTATCCATATGTAACTCCTTCAGTTTCTGGCGAGAAGCAGCACAACGTCCTTGGAAACATGTACCTTGGCGGTGTATCTTATGCAACACAGTATCCTTATGAGTCATACCTTCTTCTTAAGTACATGAACTGGGGTATTGATGGTTGGAAAAAGAGAATTGAGATCTATTCTGATGAGTCAAATGTAAACTCTTCAGGTGTTCCACTTAAGGCAGCCAACATGCCTATGCCTCTTACAACAGATGAAGAAGTATGGACAGCATATAAGGCTATGTTCCCTCAGGATGCTGAACACAAGGAATATTGGGATAAGTTCTTTGAAAACATGACAAGACCTGTACCTTATGGTTGGTACAATATTGCAGGATATTGGAATTTCTGTGATCAGTACTTCAATTCACAGACCGCAGCAGGCGTTTCATCAGCAGGTATCCACAATATCGTTGATGAAGGACTTGGAAAGGCTGCTGACTATGTTGAAGAAGCAAACCTTCAGGCAAACTACTATCATGCACTTTACATGATTTCTTATTTTGGAAAAGACGGATATGATGTGCTTGATGATGCTGAAATAGCATGGTATCAGAGTGTTGTTGATGCAGGTGGTGTTATGACAGGTATCGGTGAAAGACCGGTTGGAACAAAATAACAGGAGGATGGTATGAAGAACAAAAAGTTTTTATCACTTTTACTCAGTTCAGCAATGGTAGCCGGAATTTTGGCAGGCTGTGGCAATGAAACTAACCAGACTACAGAAACTGCACCGGATACAACACAGTCAGCAGAGCAGACAGGAGCAGAGAGTGCTGAGACAGTTACTGCTTCAGAAATTCCGCAGGATTACAAATATTACTTCTCAATGGATGGTGGGGAAGAAGGAGTTAAGACAGCAGTTCGCGATACAAATGCTACTCCAATGATCCAGACAACGGATGATGAAGTGGTTTATATTCCCGGTGTAAAGGGAAATGCCGCTTATACAGACGGAAATAAAGGACTTAAGCTTGATATTAACGGAGTAGGCGATGCCTATACAGTATCCTTCTGGGTATATGCCGCAAGAAACGCACAGTATATGCCTACATTGCAGTTTGGACCGGACATGCACGGAGATGCTACAGGCGGACAGCATTATGTAAACTTCACCTGGGCAAACTGGAATCCGGCTTCTGAGGATCTTTCTTACCCAAGTGTATGGGCATATGATCAGAATGCAGAAGGATCTCCATGGCCTAACTGGTATACAGATGAAGTTAATGCACATACAAGAGAATGGGTAAACGTTACAATGACTGTTGACCCTGCCAATGTATCAGAAGATGGTACATTGCTGGTTGCAGATCTTTACCTGAACGGTGAAAAGCTTGTGGGAACAGATGCTGACGGTAATGCAAGACCTGTAAATATAGTTAAAGGTGCAATGGAGGCTTCCGATAACTTTGACTTCCTACTTGGTATCAACTATTGGGACAGCATCATGAAGGGTGCCTTTGATGAAGTATATGTATATGACTATGCTCTTGATGCTTCTCAGGTAAAAGCACTCTATGAAGCAGGCGATACAACAGTTGCCTATGAAGAACCTGCACATGAGTTTACAGTTTATGCAGATGAGACAGCACTTGATTCAATCGGTTCAACAGATCTTTCACTTGAAGCTGACAGTGACTGGTCAGAGGGCTTTGAACTTGCAAACGGAACAACCAAGGTAGTTACACTCAGAAACTTCTCAGATGCGGCTGATTCAGCCGACAACTTTGCAGTAGGCTTTGTTGATGCAGCTAATGAGGCACACAAGGATCCTATGGCAACAGCAACAAAGCAGTACGCAATTGTACGTGCAGATGCTTATGCTGAGACACCTGATGCCAACTCAACAGACAATGCCGACAAGTTTGAGACATATTATAGTTGGGGCAACTGGAATACATGGCTTCAGCAGGTTATGAGAGAGACAGATGTTACTCTTAATATTTCAAGAGCAGATAACATAATTACCGTAGATGCTGTTATGGTCGATTATAACGGAACTGAGAATCAGATGACCATGAAGGTAACTGCAGATATTACAGCAGAAGATCCTTGCTATTTCTACATCACAGGTCAGAAGTGCTACATTGATATTTTAAGTGTAGAAGATCCATTCTCAATTGAGCCTGCTGCAAATGCTATTGATACAATCGGTGATGTCAGCCTTACAAACGCATGGTGGACAGACTGGACAGAGGCTTATGAAATTAAGGACGGTGAAACAAAAGCAGTAAGATTCAACAACTACTCAGACGGAATCAACAACTGGGATAACTATGTTGTAATGTTTACAAATGAGTACACACCTGCACATGAGAATCCTAATTCAGACGGTTCAGGAAGTGCTGATCATGTTGAGTACGCAGCAGTAAGAGCAGACGCTTACGGATGGGATGATACATTTACACAGACCTATGAGACAAGCTGGGGTGATGACTGGGCAACATGGCTTAACTCAATGAGAAATGCAACAGTAAACATGCTTATCACAAGAGATGGCGGAAACATCATTATGGATGCGACAATTGTTGATTCAAAAGGCGTTTCCTACACCAATAAGACAACACTTGAATCAAGTCTTACAGCTTCAGATCCAATTTACTTCCTCTTCACATGTGAGGAGTGCTATCTTGAACTTCTTTCTGTAGAAGATTACGTGGAAAGCGTTGGAGCTGCAGATTACAGCAATGCATGGTGGACAGACTGGAGCACACCAATTGAGATCACAGAAGGAAAAAAGACAATTACATTTAATAACTATTCTGATGGTGTAAACAACTGGGACAACTACGTACTTGTATTTACAAACGAAGAAACACCTGCACATGAGAATCCTAATTCTGATGGCTCAGGAAGTGCAGATCATGTTGAGTATGCAGCAGTAAGAGCAGATGCATACGGCTGGGATGACACTTTTGCTCAGACTTACGAGACAAGCTGGGGCGATGATTGGGCAACATGGCTTGCAGCTATGAAGGATGCGAAGGTAACTCTTACAATTGAGAGAAAAGCCGGAGATATCACAATTGATGCAAACATTGAAGGTGCTGACGGAGAAACATATACAAGCAAGACCTCTATGACAAGCTCACTGACATCTACAGATCCTGTTTATATGCTCATTACCTGTGAGGAATGTCTCATTGAGATTCTTTCAGTAGAATGATAATACATACTGATTATTTCAGATTTTGATTTTGGGATTACATGCCGCTTTTAAGTGGTAAGAATCCGGCGGCGCAAACGACATTTGACAAATATTAATGTAGTTTACGATAAGAAGTGCGCCTCAGAAATGATTTCTGGGGCGCCTTTTATGCATAAAACCACAATTCACGCAACTGATATATAGCAAACGACAATGGGCAAAAGTTCTTTTTTATTAGTTTTTTTATATATTACATAAATGAATAATTGAAAAAATGGGGGACCGATGATGGATACAAGACCACGCAATGGAATAATAACAGAATACAACGAGCCTTTTATTGAGCAAAGGGCAGATCCTTATGTCTACAGGCATGAAGATGGAAGTTATTATTTTACTGCCTCAGTTCCTGAATATGATAAAATAATTCTCAGAAAAAGTGATTCTTTATTAGGTCTTAAGGAAGCAGAAGAAGTATGCATATGGGAAAAGCATGAATCCGGCGATATGAGTAAACATATCTGGGCTCCGGAACTTCATTATATAGATGGCAGATTTTATATATATTTTGCCGCTTCAAGAGAAGAAGATAAGTGGAGATTGCGCCCTTACATTTTAGAGTGTGAAGGTCAGGATCCGATTCATAATAAATGGATTGAAAGAGGAATGATACAAAGAAGTGATGATGATATCTATTCCTTTAAAGCATTCAGTCTCGATTCTACAGTTTTTGAAAACAAAGGCCAGCTATATTATGTATGGGCTGAAAAAGTAAGTGTAGGAATTGGAATTTCAAATCTTTACATTGCGAAAATGGAATCACCGACAAAGCTTTCTACAGAGCAGGTTCTTTTGACTACTCCGGATTATGATTGGGAAAGAGTTGATATCTGGGTAAATGAAGGCCCGGCGGTGATAAAAAAAGATGGTAGAATTTTCCTTACATATTCTGCAAGTGCAACAGGAGAATGCTACTGCATGGGAATGCTTAGCATAGGCGAAAATGAAGATTTACTTGATCCAAGAGCCTGGACAAAAGAAAAAAAGCCTGTCCTTTGCTCAGACAGAGAACTTGGTTTTTATGGCCCGGGACATAACAGCTTTACCAAGCTTCCTGATGGAAGAGATGTATGTGTATTCCATGCTAGAACTTACAAGGAAATTGAGGGAGATCCGCTATATGATCCAAACAGACATACAATGTTAATTGAAGTCAAATGGGATAAAGATGGAAGACCAGTATTTGATTACAGGAACAAAATCAGATGAGTAAAGATAAAAAGATATACAACGATAAAACCCAGGATGCTGTTGAAAGGTTAAAAGAAGCAGCAAAAAAAGTAAGCGAAGAGAAATATGAAGAAAAACCGGATGTCCGCGATATAATAAAGGATTTTTTGTTTTTCTTTGTATCTGTTGCAATAGGATTTGCCTGGATGCTTTTGATGCTTCTTATCATAAGCTTTATATCGCTGGGTTATATTCACATGAAAATTGATAAGATGATCATTGTATCGATTATATGTGCTGTTGTTGTAGGAATATATTATATTTACAAAATGGTTGTAAAATATAAAAAACAGTCCTGAAATGTATTGACATGACGGGAAAGTCACAGTAAACTTTTTAACAAGTTAATAAGTTAAACCGATGATGCGGAGATAACGTTAATAATGCCTTCACAGAGAGCCCGGTGTGCTGAGAACGGGTAAGAAACATATTATCAAATGGACCGCTGAGGGTGCAGTCAAATGGGATAATCCCAGAGTATTCTGCGACGGAAGGCTCCCGTAAGAAGCCGGGGATATGATGGTATCTCGCAAAGCGCATGGTTTTACCATGAATTCAAGGTGGCACCGCGGATAATATATTTAGTGTATTCGTCCTTGACAGAAACTGTATTTCTGTCAGGGATTTTTTTATTGTTGAAACAGTAAATTTCTCTAAAATTCAAATACTTGACAGAAAAAACTTATTTTTGAAGAAGCAGGAGAAAAGTGCTATGAAAACATTTCCGGACATTGAGAGAGTAAGAGAACTGGCAAAAAGCGGCAAATATGACATTGTTCCAATAAGCTGCGAGATATTATCGGATTTTACAACTCCGATTGAGGCGATGCGCATATTAAAAAATGTATCTGTGCATTGCTATATGCTTGAATCAGCAAAAGCAAATGACAAATGGGGAAGGTATACGTTTCTGGGGTTTGACCCCAAAATGCTTATAACCTGCATAGATGGACAGTTAAGCCTTGGGGAAACAAAAGTAAAAACAGACAATCCTTCTATTCAAATCAGAGAAATACTTTCACAGTATAGGAGTCCTCATTTCGACGAATTACCAACATTTACCGGCGGACTCGTGGGATATTTTGCCTATGACTACATGTGCTACAACGAGCCTACAGCCAAAATGAATGTTAAAGATATAGAGAAATTCCGGGATGTGGATCTCATGCTCTTTGATAAAGTTATAGTTTTTGACAACATGACTCAGAAAATAGTATTAATTGTAAATATGCCACTTTCGGATGTCGATGAAGGATATCAGGCGGCGGTAAAAGAGCTTAAGAAAATAGCTGATCTTCTGCATGAGGGAGAAAAAATAAAAGAGCCTGAAGGAAGGCTTAAAAGCGAAGTCACATCTCTTTTTTCCAAGGAAGAGTACTGTGAGATGGTGGAAAAGGCAAAACATTACATCAGGGAGGGAGATATTTTTCAGGTTGTTCTTTCGAACTGCTTAATGGCAGACTATGAAGGAAATCTGTTTGATACTTACAGACATCTTCGCACAATAAACCCTTCGCCGTATATGTTCTATTTTTCGGGAACAGATGTAGAAATTGCAGGAGCATCTCCGGAAACTCTGGTAAAGCTTGAAAATGGAGTTCTGCATACATTTCCACTGGCAGGAACAAGAAAACGCGGCACAACCTGGGAAGAAGATATGGCACTTGAAAAAGAGCTTCTTGCAGATGAAAAAGAGCTTGCAGAGCATAATATGTTAGTTGACCTTGGGAGAAATGACCTTGGAAAAATCAGCAGATTTGGCACTGTAGAAGTTGAAAAGCTTCACTCGATAGAACGCTATTCTCACGTTATGCATATCGGATCAACAGTTAAAGGAATTATCAGGGAAGACAAAGATGCTTTAGATGCAATAGAAGCGGTTTTACCTGCAGGAACCTTGTCCGGAGCGCCAAAGATAAGAGCTTGTCAGATTATTGGAGAACTTGAAAAAAACAAGCGCGGAGTATATGGCGGTGCAATCGGCTATATTGATTTCACAGGAAATATGGACACTTGCATAGCGATAAGAATCGTATATAAGAAAAATAATAAAGTTTTTGTAAGAAGCGGAGCAGGTATCGTAGCTGATTCAGTTCCTGAAAAGGAGTATGAAGAATGTCTTAACAAGGCACGTTCATCGCTTACAGCCCTTAACAGAGCACTTGAGTCTTAAAAAATTATGCATTTTTAATCCGATGGAGGTATTAACATGATTTTACTTATAGATAATTATGATAGTTTTTCTTACAATCTTTTTCAAATGATTGGAGAAATAAATCCTGATATAAAAGTGATAAGAAATAATGAGCTTACTGTTGAAGAGATTAGAAAACTAGCACCGGATAAAATAATAATATCTCCAGGGCCGGGGCGTCCTGAGGATGCAGGAGTGATAATTGATGTGATAAAAGAACTTGGCAAAAACATTCCGATACTTGGAGTTTGTCTCGGACATCAGGCAATATGCGCTGCCTTTGGGGCAACCGTTACTTATGCCAAGGAACTTATGCATGGTAAACAGTCGACTGTAAAAGTTGATGTAAATAGTCCGGTATTCAGAAATTGTGCAGAAAATATGGAGGTTGCAAGGTATCATTCACTTGCAGCAGATCCTGAAACAATGCCAAAAGAGCTGAAAATCACAGCTGTCACAAAAGATGGTGAAATTATGGCGGTTGAGCATGAAAAGTATCCTATATTTGGATTTCAATTTCATCCGGAATCCATCATGACTTTGGATGGGCATACTCTTTTAAGAAATTTTTGCAATATATAAAAATTACCCGTCAAAAGTCTTTAGAGCTTTTGACGGGCTTTTTATAGTTAATCTTCTTTACCACTCCAACAGTAGGTACAGAGTTTACATGGTTCAAGAGGAATTGCCTCAACCATGTCATCAAGCCTGTGATAGTGAAGAGAGGTGAAATTAAGCTCTTTTCTTATCTCATCAAGCATAGCCTCGTACTGTGGCGAATCGGGATCAGTATACTTTCTGACAGTATCTTCATTTGGAGAAGGATAACCTTCCAGTTTTTCAATTACACGTCTTGTAATAAGTTCCATTTCGGAATTAGAACGTGAGAAGTTAAGGTATTTGCAACCGTATATAAGCGGAGGACAGGCAGGTCTTATGTGAACCTCGCTAGCACCGCTCTTATATAAAAATTCAGTAGTTTCACGAAGCTGTGTACCGCGTACTATAGAATCGTCTATCAGAAGCAAACTCTTATTTCTGATAAGCTGATTGACAGGGATAAGCTTCATCTTAGCAATAAGATCACGTCTTGACTGAATAGTTGGCATAAATGATCTTGGCCAGGTTGGAGTATATTTTACAAAAGGTCTTGAATAAGGAATTCCTGAAGTGTTGGAATAGCCTATTGCGTGAGCTACACCGGAATCAGGTACACCTGCTACGAGATCGGGGTGAATTCCTCTTTGCATATCTCTCTGAGCAAGCTTTCCGCCACATCCATAACGCATTTTTTCTACATTAAGTCCTTCATAGGTTGAAGCAGGAAATCCATAATAAATCCACAAGAAAGTGCATATATGCATGTCATCAAAGGCTGGGGCGACAATTTCCACAGCTTCAGGAGTGATAAATGCAATTTCACCGGGACCAAGTTCTTTATATGGATCATATCCCAAATTAAGGTAGGAAAAACTTTCAAAGCAGACGCAGTAACCTTCGTCCTTGTGCCCTATTTGTACAGGAGTCCTTCCATAGCGGTCTCTTGCAGCATAGATTCCTTCAGGTGTCATAAGTAAAATAGACATGGAACCCTTTATAATTTCCTGGGCATAGCGGATGCCTTCGACGATGGTAACTTTTTGATTGATAATAGATGCAACGAGCTCTGTGGGATTAATATCTCCACCGCTCATTTCAAGAAAGTGTGAACGATTGTCGGCGAAAAGCTTGTTGGTGATTTCATCAATGTTATTGATCTTACCGACAGTTGTGATTGCATAAGTGCCGTGATGAGAACGGACAATAAGTGGTTGCGGCTCAAAATCAGAAATACAGCCAATTCCAAGATGACCTTCCATCTTTAACATGTCGTCCTCAAATTTGGGTCTGAAATAGGAACGCTCAATATTGTGAATCGAACGGTCAAATCCCTTCTTACTGTCGTAGACAGCCATTCCTGCACGACGGGTTCCTAAATGCGAGTGATAGTCAGTTCCGTAGAAAAGATCGAAAACTGCACTTTCACGAGATGCTACTCCAAAAAAACCTCCCATGGAAACCTCCTGATATAATTGGTAATTAACTAATTGAAAATAATTCAAAAAGCCCTAAAACACTACAGAATCAATCATATCATAGCATCATCGAAAAAAGTGTGACCAATTTATTAATATTTTTGAACAGAATTGCCCCTAAAAAAGACTACTCTTTTCTAATAAAATGCATTTTACTGTTTTTTTCTTCAGGATCTTTGAGCACAATTGAAGAAATTTCCTTTGGGGCAAGCGATTTGTTGAAACCGTCTTTTATACGGTCAGCGCAGTCGTTGCAGTATTTCCCGGAGAGAATCATGCTTCCGCATCTGGTACAGCGAAGCTTGATGGCAGAATCAGGAGTGAGCTCTAATCTTCCGTCTCTGAGCCATTTGTTGATCTGTCCACTCGGAACATTAAAGATTTCGTTTAGTTTTGCTTCTGTAGTACCCGGATTATTCCAGAGATAGTCTTTAACCTCTCTAAGCAAAGCTTCTTCCTTGGATCTGCAGTCAGGACACATGGAATTGGTGTCCAGATAATCGTCAAATAATCTTTTACATAAAAAACAAGTTTTAAGCATTTTAATTGTCCTCTTAATAATATTATATATTAAAATGACATTATTGACGATAAAACAAATAAAAAAAGTTGCCTGAATTATTGTTTTTCAAGGCAACTCAAATAAATATATGGTATTAGGAAACGGAGTTGAGGGGATTTGAACCCCTGCGCCGGACGAACCGACCTACCGGATTTCGAATCCGGACCCTTCAACCACTTGGGTACAACTCCATATGCTTGACAGTTATTTTTTGTTTTAGTTCATAACCAAGAATTTATTATACTTTTTTTATGATTCTGCGTCAACCGGATTACTTGGCAGGGACTTTATAATTTTGTATAATTAACAGTAGTGTGCGTTTACAAAATAGCTTTTTTATTCAAAGGAGGCCTATTCACAATGATGAGAATTGGTATGTTGACTAGTGGCGGTGACTGTCAGGCTTTGAATGCGGCAATGCGCGGAGTTGTTAAGTGTATTGCGCACAGCGGAGAAGACGTTGAGTTCTACGGGTTTAAGAATGGTTATAAAGGTCTTATTTATGGCGACTTCCGTATGCTTACTTCACATGATTTTTCAGGTATACTGACAAAGGGAGGCACCATTCTTGGAAGCTCCCGAACACCGTTTAAGACAATTAGGGAGCCTGATGAAAACGGACTTGATAAAGTTGAGGCTATGAAGCAGAATTATTATAAGCTGCAGCTTGACTGTCTTGTAGTGCTTGGTGGTAACGGATCACAAAAGACAGCCAATCTTCTTAGTGAAGAAGGGCTTAATGTGGTATCTCTTCCAAAGACTATAGACAATGACCTTTGGGGAACAGATATGACATTCGGTTTCCAAAGTGCAGTTGATGTAGCAACAGGTGTAATTGATAATATTCATACCACAGCTGATTCTCATGGACGTGTTTTTATAATCGAAGTTATGGGGCATAAGGTAGGATGGCTTACGCTCAATGCCGGAATGGCAGGTGGCGCTGATGTTATCCTTATTCCGGAAATACCTTATGATATAGATAAAGTTTGTGAAGCAATTGAAGCAAGAGATAAGCGAGGCAGCAGATTTACCATTATAGCAGTGGCAGAAGGTGCTATTTCCAAGAAGGATTCCAAGCTTTCCAAGAAAGAATATAAGGAAAAACTGGCTAACTCCAAATATCCTTCTGTTTCGTATGAAATTGCCGAGGCAATACAAAAGAGAACAGGTCATGAGGTAAGAGTTACAGTTCCGGGGCATATGCAAAGGGGTGGAGCTCCTGATCCTTATGACAGAGTATTTGCATCAAGACTTGGTGCAGAGGCAGGTAAGCTGATTCTCAACAAAGAATATGGAAATATGGTTGCTTACAAGAACAGAGAGATAGTCAAAGTTCCTCTTTCTGACATTGCCGGCAAGCTTAAATATGTTTCACCGGATGCGAACATCATCAAGGAAGCCAAGATGCTTGGAGTATGCTTTGGGGATTAAATATTTGATTTAAAGAAGTTACTGCTTAGACAAATACGTGCATATTGATCTTGGTATTGTGCGTTTAGTGGTACAAAAATGCAGTAATTATGTTTTGTTGGAGTATTTTTGCATGAGTTACGTGGCACTTTACAGAAAATTCAGACCACCGGTCTTTGAGGATGTCAAAGGCCAGGATCATATAGTAACCACACTTAAGAATCAGATCAAATCAGATAGAGTTGGACATGCTTACCTGTTCTGCGGAACCCGTGGAACAGGTAAGACTTCTGTTGCAAAGATTCTTGCGAGGGCAGTAAATTGTGAGAATCCGGTTGATGGAAGTCCGTGCGGCGAATGTGCAATGTGCAAAGAAATTGCTGCAGGCAACAGTATGAATGTTATTGAGATTGATGCTGCTTCCAATAATGGTGTGGATAACGTCAGAGAAATCATAGACGAAGTCTCTTATTCACCTACAAGAGGAAAAAAGAAAGTTTATATAATTGACGAGGTTCATATGCTTTCTACAGGTGCGTTCAATGCACTTTTGAAAACATTGGAAGAACCACCGTCTTATGTTATTTTTATATTGGCAACTACGGAAGTTCAAAAACTCCCGATTACTATACTTTCAAGATGTCAGAGATATGATTTTCACAGAATAACCATCGATACAATAGAGGCAAGACTTAGAGAAGTTGTTGATGCTGAAGGTATCAAAGTAGAAGAAAAAGCATTACGATATGTTGCAAAGGCAGCAGATGGTTCTATGAGAGATTCGTTATCTCTATTGGATCAGTGCATTGCTTTCAATTATGGAGAAGAACTGACTTATGATAAAGTTCTTGGTGTTTTAGGAGCAGTTGATACTGAAGTTTTTAACAGACTTTTTTCTGCTCTGTACAAACAGGATGTTAATGCTGCACTTACGCTTCTGTCTGATATTGTTATTCAGGGTCGCGAACTGTCACAGTTTGTAAATGATTTTGTTTGGTATTTGCGCAATTTGATGCTGGTGCAGGCTTCTGACCAGATGGAGGATGTAATAGACATATCAACTGATAATCTTGCTTCGTTAAAAGAACAGGCGAGTCAAGCAGATACAGAAACAATTTTAAGATATATCAGAATTTTTTCCGAGTTGTCATCGCAGATAAGATATGCTTCGCAAAAGCGTATTTTGATAGAAATCACGCTAATAAAAGTGTGTAAGCCACAGATGGAAAATGCTGAGGGTGCTTTTGAAGACAGACTTAGAATTCTTGAACAGCATGATGAGGAAAATTCCAAGCTTCTAAAGGGAATCCAATCCGGACAGGTTGCAGTTTCGGCTGCTCCCGGCGCATTTCAGGGTGGAGCGGTAAGAGCTCCCAAAGAAAAGAAAACTTTGGACAGGGCAGTTCCGGATGATATAAAAAGAATTGTAAGCGAATGGCCAAGGCTCTTAATGCGCATGGAGAATCCCATGAAGACATATCTTCAGCGAGCAAAACTAAGTCTCGGAAACGGAGACATTTTGCAGATTGTTTTTGAAAACAGACAATTGACGGAGAAATACTCAAAAGGGGATTCATTTGAGGAACTTCAGACATTTTTGGACGATGCAATTGGCAAACATGTAGAATTTGAAACAAGGTATCTTGAACCTCAGCAGGTGTTTGAGGAAAATTATGTTAACCTTCAGGCTATAAATTTTGATATAGTAACTGAGGAGTGATTATAGTAAAATTTGTTTACTGAAAATTACATATTCATTCGGATATATTTTTTTACAAAGGAGAATTAAAATGGCAAAAAGAGGTGGATTTCCGGGTGGCGGAATGCCCGGTAACATGAGTAATCTAATGAAGCAGGCTCAGAGAATGCAAAGACAGATGGAAGAGAGCCAGAAGGAACTTGAAACAAAGGAATTTACAGCAAAAGCAGGCGGCGGAGCAGTTGAAGCTACAGTTTTCGGAAATAAGACACTTAAGTCAGTTACCATTTCACCGGATGCGGTTGATCCTGATGATGTTGAAATGCTTCAGGATATGATTGTTGCAGCAGTCAATGAAGCAATGAAGCAGGCAGATGAAGCCAGTGGAGCTATGATGAGCAAGATGACCGGTGGCCTTGGCGGAGGATTTCCTTTCTGATGGAGCTTTACAGCGGACATATTAACCGACTGATTGATGAACTTTCTTCTCTTCCCGGAATTGGGGGGAAATCCGCGCAAAGACTTGCTTTTTATTTGATTGGCCTTCCAAAAGACAGAGTTCATAAGCTGGCAAATGCTATAGTTGATGCCAGAGAAAACGTGCACTATTGTAAGGAATGTTGTACTTTGACGGATGATGATATTTGCCCGATATGCAGCAATCAAAGTCGTGATCACAAAACTATTATGGTTGTAGAAAACGCAAGAGATTTAGCAGCATATGAGAAGACCGGAAAGTTTGAAGGAGTGTATCATGTTTTACATGGGGCTATTTCACCGATGATGGGAATAGGCCCGGGAGATATCAGACTTTCAGAGCTCATGAAGCGCCTGCAGACAGAAGAAGTTGATGAAGTCATTGTTGCAACCAATTCAAGCCTTGAGGGCGAGACTACAGCTATGTATATCAGTAAGCTTATCAAACCTACTGGAATCAAGGTTACCAGAATAGCAAGTGGTGTTCCTGTTGGAGGAGATCTTGAATACATAGACGAAGTTACTCTTCTTAGAGCGCTTGAGGGAAGAACTGAATTATAAACTTTTGCGTCAATCATAAGGAGGATTAAGTAATGGCATTAAAAAAAGTATTGTTTGGGGAGACAAAAAATGCGGAGCCTATCTATGCATATCACCTGACTAACAATAATGGTGTTGAAGCAGTGGTTCTTAACTATGGTTGTACTATTAAAAATATTTTTGTTCCCGATAAGGATGGAAAAAAAGTAGACGTTGTACTTGGCTATGACGATGCTAAGGCATATTTTGATAATGATTGCTTCCTTGGCTCAACTGTAGGTCCTACAGCCAACAGAATTGCCAACGCGAAATATTCAATAGATGGAAAAGAATTTAACCTTCCTGTAAATGATGGACCCAATAACCTTCATACAGATATGCAGAATGGATTTCACAAGAGAATCTGGGATGCAGAAGAAGGCGAGAATTATGTAAAATTTTCACTTAAATCCGATGATGGAGATATGGGATTTTCAGGAAACAGAGTTTTTTCACTGACATATTCATTGGATGATGACAATAATTTTGAACTGCATTATCATGCAACAAGTGATGCAAAGACACTGATCAATATGACTAACCATGTATATTTCAATCTTGGAGGCCACGCATCAGGAAGCATCCTTGGACATACACTCAAATTAAATGCATCGAAGTTTACACCTGTTATTGATTCTGCTGCTATTCCAACGGGTGAACTGCAGGATGTTAAAGGAACAGTATTCGATTTTACCACAGAAAAAACAATAGGTCGTGATATAGAAGCAAATGATGAGCAGCTTCAGTGCGTAGGTGGATATGATCATAACTTCTGCGTTGATGGGGAAGAAGGAAAGCTTAGAGAGGCTGCCGTTGCACAGTCACCTGATACGGGAATAACATTAAAATGTTATACAACATTACCCGGAGTACAGCTCTATGTAGGAAACTTCTTAAAGAGCAAAGAAGGAAAAGAAAATACACAGTACAAGCCAAGAGATGGATTCTGTCTTGAAACTCAGTATTATCCAAACTCAGTTAATCAGGAAGGTTTCCCTGATCCGATTTTTGGACCTGACAGAGAATATGACTGTGTAACAGTATATCAGTTCAAATAATTTGAATATTTAAGGGAGGATTGACTTGGCTGAAGTAAGAGATTTTACAGATTATGCCAAAAAACTGAATAATGGTGTTGACTACGAGCAAAGTCCGGTTAAGTCAGCCTCCTATAAAGAAAAAATACGTAATCACAAGTTACGTGTTTTTTTTAGAACAATAGGTATTATTTCGGCAGTAGTTATAGTTATATCTGCTATATATGTAAGTTGGCGAGACAAGCAATTTTCAGAGGCGGTCATAACAATAGATTCCAATATATCGAACGGAATGGATTCTAAAATAATAGGCTTAAGCGGATATGTCATCCAATACAGTAAGGATGGCGTAAGTTGTCTGGATGCAGGTGGAAAACAATTATGGAATCAGACCTACGAAATGCAAAATCCGATTGCACACACATCCGGAAATATAATAGCTATCGGAGATTATAATGGTCATAACATCTATGTAAGTAATATTGCCGGAGCGATGGGAACTGTTGATACGAATCTTCCAATCAGAAATTTTTGCGTATCATCGCAGGGAGTAGTTGCTGCAGTATTGGATGGAACAGATGTAACCTGGATTTATTTATATGATTCAACAGGAAATGTTCTTGCAAATTTTAAGACAACTATGAAAGATAGTGGATATCCGATAAGTATAAGCTTGTCACCTAACGCAGAGCTTCTGTGTGTATCATATCTCTATCCGGAAGAAGGAAGTCTTAAAACAAGTGTTGCATTTTTTAACTTCGGATCGGTTGGTCAGAACTCAATTGATAACTATGCCAGCGGATATGATTATCCGGGAGTTGTGGTTCCTTATGTACAATTTATGAATTCAAGTACAGCATTTGCGGTATCTAATGATAGAATAATGTTTTATACAGGAGATCAAAAGCCTGTCAGTGAAGCCGAAAATCTACTTGGAGATGAAGAAATCAGATCTATATATTATAACGAGTCTTACGTTGGGCTGGTATTTGCAAACAGTACAGAAGATGGCGATTACAGACTACAGATATATAATACTTCCGGGGATTTGTCATTGGTAACGTACTTTGATTTGGATTATTCTGAAATAATATTTGGTGATAGGCAGATAATCATATATAACGATGACGAATGTATCATCAAAGACATGTCGGGACATGATAAATATGCGGGAACATTTACAGAAGCTGTAAAAGCGGTAATACCGACAAATCTCAGAAGCAGATTTACGCTGGTTACGTCAAGTTATATAGAAACAATGAATTTAAAGTGATGGGGTATTAGTTTGTTAACATTTGCCGGTTTAAATATTACACAGATTATCATGACAATTGTAGTAGTTTGTTTATTTCTGTGGAGAATGTCATATGGTATGGAAAACGGCCTGTTTGCGGAAGCAGCAGGTCTTATTGCTGTTATTGCAGCTTTTTTTGCGGTGTATTATTCAATAAATCTTGTGAATAATATAATTACTGTCAATCTTGGTAATGTCCTTCCTAAAATAGGATATCTTGTTGTTGCATTTGCGGTGTACAAGATCATGACTGCATTAGCAGATGCTTTGCGCCGAATAAAAAATATTCCAATAATTGGGAATGTAGACAGATTTTTGGGAGCAGTTATTGGGATAATAGAAGCAATAATGATAATTCTCCTTATTGAATATGCTACAGATATAGAAATAAAAGAGCCTGTGCTGGCGACATTTACACAATTGTTTGGTTGGATAGAAAAAATTTTAAAAAAATAACAAAAAATTTCTTGCATTATAAAAAAAGTGGTGCTATAGTATTACTTACCCGTTGCGGACAAGCTTAAGTGAAAAAAGGAATGAATCTTGAAATTAAGTTTGAAAGCACGAAAAAAATTAAAAAAGATGTTGACAGAAGTTCAAAGCTGCGATATACTAAACGAGTTGCTGCTGAGAACACAACAGCAAAGCACATTGACAAATAAACAGTAATGCAACCCTGAAAAATTCCAAGAGAATTATTCAGAACAAAAAGTAAATTAACGGACAGAACAAAAGCCAAGCTTAAGTTTTGACCGGATCAAACTTAAAACATTTAAACGTGAGAGT
>JAFSQI010000113.1 GCA_017446685.1 Butyrivibrio sp. | reverse complement strand
CACGTGGATGAAGAGCAGAAGGAGCGTGAGGAAGAAGCTAAGGAAGCTTCTGAAAAGAAGAAAGAAGAAAAGAAGGAAGAAGCAAAGAAGCTGGAAAAAGAGGCAATGCAGCAGGAAATTATAGAGAACATCAAAGAACACGCTGCAGAGACCCAGCATACCAGCGCTGATGGCAAACGGGCAATAGCGAGAAGAGAGCGGGCTGAAGCTGACAGCATGGGAGCAGAGGATGCCCAGAAGACCATTATTTCCGAAGGCGCATCCATGGAGGATACGCAGAATGCTGTTAATTCAGAGATTACAAATATCCTCAATAAGCTGAGCCTCCTTTCAAGTGATGTTAAGGGTAGCACTGTAGACAGCCAGATATAAGAACATTCAGTAATGTCCATTCATGACATTATAATGTCCATTCATGACATGAACATATAAATACGAAGCGCTGTGATGATAATATAAATATAGGGGTTAAGGAAAAAATGCTTACATGGATGTCCGTGCTAAGCATTTTTCTGTTAATGGGCAAATGAAAATTGAGGGTAATGTATGACAAGGTACAGTATAGCAATTTGCGATGATGAAGAGGATGTAAGGAGTCTTTTTCATGATTGGGTAAGCAAGGCTAAATATGATGTGGATGTTAAAGAGTACTCAGGCGGAGATGAACTCATAAAGGATATAGATGCAGGCGCCGGGATAGATATTCTTTTTCTTGATATAGCTATGGGCAAAAATGACGGAATAGAAACAGCAAAAGAACTTGGAAGGCGCATAGAGGCAAGTGGCAAAAGTGTGCGTGCATCTAGGCCACTTATAATTTTTGTTACAGGTATTCCGGACAGGATGGGAGATGCATTTGGCGTTAAGGCATTTGATTATCTGCTTAAGCCGGTTTCCCAGGCATCATTTGAAAGTGAGCTTCACAGAGCAGTTGAGGAACTTCAGAGACTGGATGCCCAGCTCATATGCGAGACAAAATATCAAAATGATGAAGACAGGTTTATATCCATACAATCAGGTAAAGGGACAATAAATATAAAGCTTCGGGATATTTTATATATTGAGAGCTCGGGACGAAAAGCAATTGTCCATTTGCCGGGAATTAAGCATGAAGTGTATCGGCAGATGAATGACTTTGAGGATGAACTGGGGAACAGTTTTTTCAGGGTTCACAGAGGCTATCTGGTTAATATGAGGCATATAAAAGGCTACTCCAGATCAGAGGTACAGGTTGATAATGGGGATGCACTTATAATGTCAAAATACAAATACGCTGATTTTATAAGTGCTTACATGGAGTTTATATCCTAACGATTGTAGGAGGCAGTATGACAGAGGAAAATATCAGAATTATGGAACAAATCTACGGAGTATCTATGATACTGATCCGTGGCCTGTTCTTTGGAATGTTTGCAGAGCTTTTTATAAATAAAGAGACACTTAGCAGACCAAAGAATATTGTATTGTCAGTTATAATCACGATTGAAGGGATAGTGTTGTTTGCAATTCCATATTCTACAAAAGGTCTGTACAGTATAATAAGCCTTCTTACTATAGTTGCAGTGTTCTATTTTTATAATCAAAAGATATTACCGCATATCATCTTTGTCTTTTTTCTCTGGCAGAACGTATTCTACGTATGGCATTTGATAAATTTTGCCGTTTTCAATAACATTTCTGATTATGTTACCGCATCCATAGATTATTCCAGGGAAGGCGCCGTGGAATATCTATGGAACTGGATGTTTATACTGATGGTTTTGCAGGTTATATTTTTTGCAGTTTTCCTATTTCTCGAATATTTCGTAACCGGAAAAATCTGTACGGTCAAGTATGATATGTCATGGACTGAAGCTCTATATTTATCGATATATTCCGCGGTGTCATATATTATCTGTTACATAATTGTAGAAGTTATGGTTGTACCGCTTGATAAAGAGGTTTTTG
>JAFSQI010000112.1 GCA_017446685.1 Butyrivibrio sp. | reverse complement strand
GAAAATACAAGAACAAGCTGAATGCTTTGAACAACGTTGAAATGAAGCTTGTTCTTGTATTTGAATCTTTATGAATTACGACGCAGACGAAAACAAGCATTTATGTCCGCTTATATATTGGCTGACAACTGAATTGTAACATTTATAATAAATATTTCACCTATACTGTTTTTAGTAGCTTGTCTTTATTCCAGAAGTTGGTATATAATAATTCGCAAAAGAAAACGTTTTCCATCATTCATAAGGAGACAAAAAAATGCCAAACTGGTTAAAAGATGCAATTTTTTATGAAATCTACCCTCAATCATTCAAAGATACCAACAATGACGGAATCGGCGATATCAACGGAATTATCGAAAAGCTTGATTATGTAAAAGATCTGGGATGCAATGCCCTCTGGATAAATCCTTGCTATGATTCTCCGTTTAAAGACGCAGGTTACGACGTTAGAGACTACAAAAAAGTAGCTCCACGATATGGAACAAATGAAGATTTATACAGACTGTTCGGTGAAGCGCACAACAGGGGAATTCACGTACTTTTAGATCTTGTTCCCGGTCACACTTCAGAGGAACATGAATGGTTCCTTGAAAGTAAAAAAGCACAGCACAATGCTTATTCAGACAGGTATGTCTGGACTAACGGCGCATTTTGCGGAATCGGCGGACATCCATACATCGGAGGAGAAGCTGAAAGAGATGGCTGCTACATGCTCAATTTCTTTAAATGTCAGCCCGCTCTAAATTATGGCTTTTTAAACCGCACCGAAGAGTGGCAGATGGCTCCCGACCATCCGGCATGTATTGCCACAAGAGAAGCTCTAAAGGATATAATGCGCTTCTGGCTTGACCATGGATGTGATGGCTTTAGAGTTGATATGGCTGACTCCCTAGTAAAAGAGGACGATGAAAACAAATCAGCTACCGGAAAAATCTGGAAAAATATTCGAGAAATGCTTGATAAAGACTATCCGGAAGCTGCTATTGTATCCGAGTGGAGTAATCCTCATCAGGCGCTAAAGAGCGGATTTCACGCTGATTTTTATCTCGACCATCACGGAAACGGATATAACACTCTTATCCGCGACAATGAGACTCCAGGCGGTGATCACAGCTTTTTGAAAAAAGACGGAAATGGCGATATAATGCGCTTTTTGCTTGACTACCTTCCAAAATATGATGACACAAAAAATGACGGCTACATAAGCTTTATCACCTGTAACCACGACACACCAAGAGCACGCAGAACCCTTGGCTATGACGAGCTTAAGATTGCATGGGCAATGTTTTTGACTCTTCCAGGCGTTCCATTTATTTACTATGGCGATGAAATCGGAATGAGATATCTTGATATTCCCACAAAGGAAGGCGGATTTGGAAGGACCGGCTCCAGAACTCCTATGCAGTGGGACAACTCCAAGAACAAAGGCTTCTCAGACGCAAATCCTGACACTTTGTATCTTCCCGTAGACGATTCCGATGATGCACCATCCGTTGAAGATCAGGCAAAAGACAGCGATTCTCTTTACAACGAAGTAAAAAGACTCACTGCACTTCGCCATAAATATATAGACCTGCAGGCAGATGGAAGCTTTAAAGTTGTTTACGCAGAAAAAGAACAGTTTCCATTTATTTACAGACGAGGTAACCTCATTATTGTAATAAACCCTTCTGATAAAAAAGCTTCTGCTACACTTTCAGAAGATAACTGTCTCAAAGTATCAGACAACGGCCAAGCAGAATTAAAGAGCATCTACTCAATCAGAGGCTGCGAAATAAACGGCATGTCAGTTATTGCCGATGCTCAATCCTTTGCAGTATTTGAACTCTGTTAAGCAAATGTGAATGTTAATGCCTGTGCACTACTCTCTTTTCCTCCCAAATCCATTAAAAGGGCTGTGAGAAGAGAGGTGCTAAGGTCTGTAGAAAGCCTGATTGCTTCATCTATCACATCGGCTGACAATAACTTTTTATCTTCACCATTAACTTCAGAAAGCATATCTTTGGCACTATCTGTTCTGTACTCAAGGAGCTTTTTTATGATCATCTCGCAGCGCTCATTTTCCACTCCATCTGCATACATCTGTATAAGTCTTTTTAACAGTGCACCGGCATTTGCCCTGATATAGCCTTCGTAAATCAATCTGTACTTATCCTCAAGCTCAAGAGGATAAATAAGCCTTCCAACAGCAATATCCTGCGCTATTTCCGAGCCGTCAACCAATGCCTTTTCAAAAAGACTGTCATACTGTCTGTAATCAATCTTTCTTCTGTCAACGCATTCCCTGAAAGCATAGCCTGAACCAGCAATAGAAAACTGAATAGTCCTTGCCATGGTGTTCTCATTAAAGTCATAGACATATTCCGGAAAAGTAAGGCATGATGTCTCATATTCATGTGACGCTTTACCAGGCCTCAATTTGCCGCATTCATCCAAAGCGCCTATATCTTCTTTATCTGCACCATCAATGACATGTATCAAAAACCTCAAAGTCTTGTCATTATCCGCAAGAAAATTCCTGATAACCTCATACCAGCTCTTTTTCACTGTAATCTCAACTTCCGAAAGGCTGTCACACTGCCTGCATACACCGTCATAATAATCATCAAGACTGTCAAACAGAGATATTTTCTTAAGATTTCTGCAATTGTGAAAAGCAAAACCATACAGTGTTTTTATGCTCTCAGGAAGAACCACCTGAGAAATGTCATCCCTTCCCGAGAACGCATGGTTACCAATTGCCTCAACCTTTAATCCGTCTATTGTCTCAGGAATTATCAGCTTTTCCACGCGCCCCTCATATCCTGTTATCTGCACAAAGCTGTGTCCATCCCTTTTATGTTCCAAAACTTCATATTTTATTGACATTTATTTTGTTCCTTTATAATTTCAAATATGTTACACTAATACATTGTATGTAAAATATCACTATAAGAATATATTTTCTACTGCTCAGTTGTCAGCCATTTTATATGAGATGAACATAAATGTGCAGTTCTCGGACGAGGAGATAATTCATAAGATGAAAATCAGGGAACAAGCTGACTGTTTTGAACAACGCTGAAAGGAAGCTTGTTCCCTGATTTAAATCTATATGAATTACGACGTAGACGAAAACAAGCATTTATGTTCGCTCATATATAGGATGACAACTGAATAGTAACTATAGCTAATATGCCATTATTATATTATATCTCAAGAGGTTGAAATGTTTAATCCTGTCGCACTTGAAAGTTGCTCATCTTATGAATATTCCACAGTAAAAAAATCTTTAGATCAGGCAATCGCAGATATAGATGGTCTGTCCTTTGTAAAGCCCGGCATGAAAATTGCCATAAAAGCAAATCTTGTATCTGCCATGGCTCCAGAAAAAGCTGTCACAACTCACCCGGCTCTTTTAAAAAGACTATGTGAACTTATTACTGAAAAAGGTGCCACAGTTATAATCGGCGATAGTCCTGGAGGTCTTTACACTCCTTCTTTTGTAAGAAACGTTTACAAAAGCTGTGGTCTTTTGGATCTTGAAAAAGAATTTGACAAAAAAGTTACTCTAAACGATGACTACTCTATAAAAAACGCATCCTATGCCGGAAAAAGTCTTAAAAACTTCATATACACAGGATGGCTGTCAAACGTTGATGCAATCATAAATTTTTCAAAGCTGAAAACTCACGCCATGATGGGAATGAGCTGTGCTGTAAAAAACATGTTCGGTACAATCCCCGGAACTACCAAGCCGGAATACCACATGCTTTTTCCAAATGAAACAGACTTTGCCAATGTAATGATAGATCTCAATGAGTTTTTTAAACCTGACCTTTATATAGTTGATGCCATAGATGGTATGGAAGGCAATGGCCCAACTGCCGGAGAAAAAAGACATATAGGCGCCGTTCTTGCAAGTAAGCGTCCCTATGCACTTGATATGGTATGCGCCGATCTTATCGGAATGACCATAAAGGATGTACCGACTTTAAGAGTAGCTTTCGAAAACGGGCTTGGTCCCGAATCGATTGCAGAAGTTAAAATTGTCGGAGGTCTTTCACCTTCCTTGGCTAAAATACCCGATTTTAAAAGAGCCACAATTCATCAGAGTATAACATTTGATGGTGACGGATTTATAAATCACATGAAATCCGCAGCATTAAAGCTTGCATTTAACACTAAACCTCAGGTAAAAAAATCTGAATGTATAGGCTGTAAAAAATGCTATGAAACCTGCCCCGCCAATGCAATAACCATGGTTCCTTATAAAAAAGCTTCTAAAGGAAATTCACCAAACCAAGGCGCCACAAGGAATATTTCCATTCCAAGCATTGACAGGAGCAAGTGCATAAAGTGCTTTTGCTGCCAGGAATTCTGTCCTAAAGGCGCAATGAAAGTTCAGGAGAATATTATAGGAAAAGTTCTTCGTAAAATTAAATAATTACCAAACGACTATTGTACTGGGATACTGTTCCCGGCATGAACTGGAGAATTGGACTTACAACTACAATGATAATCTATCAGGCAACCGGATAAGCACTTTAAAGGGGATGTGTCTCCACATCCCCTTTTCTCTTATATTAAAGAGAACTTTTAGTCATTATAGTAATCGCTTTGTTTATGACCTGAATATCTGTTTCTTTGTAGGCACCACCATATTCTCCGTCCAGTGTCCACTCAGTCTCTTCTTCAGATATAAATCTGGCTTTTTTTACCTGTCGATAGGTAATGTACGGATTATCGGGTTCTTTTGTTGCGAGCGCAGTGACAATTCCATTTATATCCGTCAGATTCTTTGGAGCACGTATCAAAAGAAGCTCCATCTGTCCATCATCCTGCTTTATATTTTCATCAGCAAAAAGACTCATTCCCGCAACAGATGCCGAATTACTGACCGCTCCAAAAATGAAATCTCCATCTTCAACAAGGTCATCAGCTTCGATTCTCATGCGGCAGCTATATCCGATATTCTGCGGAAGTTCTGCGATAGCACTTATTATGTATGCCGCATAACCCAGAACATTTTTCAGTTCCTGATCAGTAGCATAGCTAACCTTGGAAAAAGCCCCAAAGGCTGCAACATAATTAAAATAATTGCCATTCATTTTTCCGACATCATAGCTAAAAGGAGTACCACATACAGCCACTTCAATAGCCTTTGCTCTATCGGATGGAATTCCCAGGCCCTTTGCAAAATCATTGGTACTTCCCGATGGAATATATGACAATACAGGCTTTTTATCCAGTTGCATAATGGCATTCATGACATGATTAAGTGTGCCGTCTCCGCCGCTACACAATAACATCGAAGCTTTGCCATTCAAAAACTCGTCCCTGTAATCATTTATAATATACTCAGAACTTAAGTCTGTTCCGGGAACTATCGGATATATGACCGGCTCATAGCCACTTTCCGCAAGCTTTGTAGCTATTGCTAAAGTATCATTTCCTCCCTTTCCCGTTCCGGAAGTCTTGTTGATCAATACCAGCGCTTTCTTTTTGTCCATCTCTTCTTCTCGCTTTAAAATATATTATTTTTGGCGCTTACATCATTTAGTGAACAACTCTTTTATATGTTCGGTAAGTGTATGTTATATCAAAATAAACCTGCTCATCACTTTCATCTGCAAGCTCCCACTCAGGATCTTTATCCAGATTTGGGAAATAGCTGTCAGCCTGATATTCCTTGTCGATAAAAGTCACTATTGCAGTGTCACAAAGATCCAGAAATTCCTTATACACGCTCTCTCCGCCGATAATGTATACTTCATCCGTGTCAAGGTCAGATACAATGTCAAGAAGTTCCTGCCTTGAATGAACTACAGCAGCATCTTTTACCCTGTAATCTTCTTTGGTTGAAAGAATTATGTTATTTCTTTTAGGCAAAACAACCTGCTGAGGAAATGTCTCTAAAGTCTTTCTTCCATATACTATTGTCTTTCCTATTGTCTCATTTCTAAAATTCTTCTGATCTGCAGGAATACTGACAAGGAGCTTTCCCTTATGTCCTATTGCCCAATTTGAATCTACTGCTACTATTGCTTTCATATTTTTCTCCGGATTAACTAATATTTTAGATATATAAATACTGAATTTATTAAATCGCTATCGGAATATCCTTAAGCTGTTCTCCTGCAACCTCATAATTTTCAAGCGATACATCGTCTCTTGTAAATTCATAGAAGTCCTTAACATCAGGATTTAAGTGGAACTTCGGAGCCGGCATCGGTTTTCTTTCAATCAGCTCTTTTACCATAGGGATATGTCTGTCATAGATATGTGCATCTGCAATTACGTGTACTAGTTCACCGACATTCATGTCACAGACCTGCGCAAGCATATGCACAAGAACAGCGTACTGCACTACATTCCAGTTATTAGCTGCAAGTACATCCTGAGACCTCTGATTAAGGACCGCATTAAGCGTAAGTCTGTCCTCACCCTTTTTCTGAGTTACATTGTAAGTGACACCATAGGCACATGGATAAAGATTCATCTCATGCAGATCAGAAAAGACATACGTATTAGTCATGATTCTTCTTGAAAAAGGATTGTTCTTAAGGTCATAAATAACCCTGTCCATTTGGTCAAATTCGCCTTCTTTGTATATGCTCTTTTGCGCAATCTGATAGCCGTAAGCCTTTCCGATCGATCCTTCCTCATCAGCCCATTCATCCCAGATATGACTGTGAAGGTCATGAATATTGTTACTCTTTTTTTGATAGATCCATAAAATCTCGTCAGTAGCGCTCTTTAGCGCTATCTTTCTAAGAGTCATGATAGGAAACTCTTTTGAAAGGTCATATCTGTTCACAACTCCAAAACGTTTTATAGTGTATGCCGGTGTTCCGTCAGGCCAGTGAGGTCTTACCTTTTCGCCCTCTGTACTTGTGCCATTTTCCATAATATCTCTGCACATATCTATAAATATTTCATCTGCTCTACTCATTCTATCTCCTTTAAAACCGTACTGGACTAGCTTTCATCTTTATATGAAAGCGTATCTGGCGAAGCCAGATTCTTGCGCGCGATTTCCACTTTTGCCCGCAAGAAGTCATAATATTTTTTACTTGCTCCACTTGTCGCAAAGTGCAATTATCTGATCTGCAAACTTTGCCTTGTCCTTGTTGGTCATGCCGTCGCTTCTTGCAATAATTCCCATAAGTCTTGCGCCAGCAGCCTTGAGCCTTGCATAAACGTCCGAAACAAGCGTTGACTCCTTCTTCTTGACAGGAATCGGAACTGCTTCTTTGATAAAGTTCCCTGATATAATATCATATTCCGTACCACTATAGGGAGCATATGTGTCATAACCGTATTCTTCCCTAAGACACTGGGCAAAAGACATACAGACTCCGTCCTCGCCATGAACGATGAATACTTTCCTTGGTCTTTTTTTCTTAAAACCGTTTAGCCACTCTATAAGCCCGTTTTTGTCCGCATGACCGGACAATCCTTCAAGCTTACAAATATCAGCCTTTATATCTATAGTCTCTCCAAAAAGCTTTATTTGTTCCGCGCCGTCAATTATTGTTCTTCCTGTCGTTCCGATTGATTGATAACCTACAAATAATATCGTGCACTCTTCTCTCCAGAGATTATGCTTTAAATGATGTCTTATTCGTCCGGCCTCACACATTCCGGAAGCTGAAATAATTACCTTAGGTTCAGGGTCTTCATTTATAGCCCTTGACTCATCTGTAGTAATTGCAAGATTAAGTCCGGGGAACGTGATGGGATTTATTTTCTTTTTTACCAGTTCCATCGCTTCGCCATCATAGCAATCGTACTGGTTATCCTCAAATATTTCTGTGGCTTCCACCGCAAGAGGGCTATCAACGAACACCGGAAAATCAGGCAGTGATTTTACAAGTCCGTCAATTTTTATTTTTCTTATAAAATATAGAATTTCCTGAGTTCTGCCAACTGCAAAAGAAGGAATAACAACATTTCCGCCTCTTGCAAAAGTCCTGTCAAGAATCTGAGCAAGTTCATTAACATAATCAGGCTTATCTTCTGCATGAAGTCTGTCACCATAAGTCGATTCCATTACTACAACATCAGCCTCCAAAGTTGGCTGAGGATCTTTTATAAGTGGCTGGTCTTTATTACCGATATCTCCTGAAAAAACAAGCTTTTTTGTGACATTTTTTTCAGTAAGCCACACCTCAATGCTGGCAGAGCCAAGAAGATGACCGATATCTGTAAACCTGATCTTTACACCCTCACATACCTCAATTTCCTGATTGTAGGGACAAGGAATAAAGGTTTTTATGGTCTTTTCGGCATCTTCCATTGTATAGGAAGGTTCCATTTGTGCTATATCTTTATTTCTCTTAGCTTTTCTGTTGCGCCACTCTGCTTCCTGCATCTGGATATGTGCACAATCACGCAGCATTATGTCACATAAATCAGCTGTCGCTATTGTTGAAAAAATCTTTCCGCGAAATCCCTTCGCATATAAAAGTGGAAGGTTACCGGAATGATCTACATGCGCATGTGTAAGAAAGACATAATCAATTTCAGGCGCAGATACCGGAAGCGGAACATTTTCAAAGTAGTCTTTGCCCTGTTCCATTCCATAATCCACCAATATGTTCTTGCCGCAGGCCTCAATAAAATGACAACTTCCCGTCACTTCATGATCTGCTCCGATAAACATCAGTCTCATTCTTTAACCCTCCTCATATATTTATAGTATAACATTTTAATTATTTCCATTCACGCCCAAATGTTACTGTTCACTCGCAGTTACAATTCAGTTGTCAGCCTAATTATATGAGCGGACATAAATGTGCAGTTCTCGGACGAGGAGATAATTCATAAGATGAAAATACAAGAACAAGCTGAATGCTTTGAACAACGTTGAAATGAAGCTTGTTCTTGTATT
>JAFSQI010000111.1 GCA_017446685.1 Butyrivibrio sp. | reverse complement strand
CGCCAAGCGGTAAGGCACAGCACTTTGACTGCTGCATACGACGGTTCGAATCCGGCTAGCCCAGCTAGTTGCAATGCTTTTAGTATTGCACGGTTAGAATATATATAATATGGGATATTAGCTCAGGTGGTAGAGCACTTGACTTTTAATCAAGTTGTCGGGGGTTCGAATCCCCCATGTCTCATTAACAAAATCCCTAAACTTCCTAGAAGAATAGGGATTTTCGTTTTGAGCGGATATGGCGGAATTGGCAGACGCGCTGGATTTAGGTTCCAGTGGGCGACCGTGCAGGTTCAAGTCCTGTTATCCGCACTGTGTTTAATGGCTCTTCGTGTTTATTCACGGAGAGCCATTTTCCTATTTACTGAAAAATATTAAGGAGTATTTATGACAGCACAATCAAAAAATGCTAATAGCATAACACAAGGAACAATTTGGAAAAGTATGCTGATGTACTTTAGCACTCTTTTGTTAGGAGCTTTTTTTCAGCAGCTTTATAATACAGTAGATGCTGTTATTGTAGGTCGGGCGGTAGGAAGTGAGGGACTTGCCGCTGTTGGCGGTTCTGCAGCTATGGTTGTAAATTTGTTTGTGGGTTTTTTTATTGGTCTTTCATCCGGAGCTACGGTTGTCATTGCGCAGTTTTATGGTGCGGACAGAAAAAGCGAAGTTGAGAAGGCTGTTCATACATCTTTGGCTATAGCAATGATTGGTGGCGCTATTATTACTGTTATTGGACTTTTAACAGCTTCATGGATAATTGATATCATGAATACTCCTAAAGAGGTAATAGAAGCCTCTACAGCTTATTTGAGGGTATATTTCCTAGGAATGATAGCAAACCTTGTCTACAATGTGGGAGCAGGTATTTTAAGAGCTGTAGGGGACTCAAAAAGACCTCTTTACGTTCTTGTAATCAGTTGCTTTGTTAATATTTTTTTGGATGTATTTTTCGTTATTATTTTAGGACTTGGTAAAATCGGTGTAAAAGAGGGGGTAATAGGAGCTTGTATTGCCACTGTTCTTTGCCAGATCATAAGTGCTGTTATTGTAATGGTCATGCTTATTAGAAGTAATGATTCCTATCAGGTTAAGCTATCTCAGATAGGGGTGGATTCTGATATGCTTAAACGTATTATAAGTATAGGATTTCCTGCAGGTGTACAAAGCACAATGTATACTCTTTCAAATATGATTATTCAGTCAGCAATTAATGAATTTGGTAAAAATGCTACCGCTGCCTGGGCTGCGTATGGAAAGATTGATGTGCTTTTCTGGATGACTATTAGTTCGCTTGGAACTGCTGTTACTACTTTTGCAGGACAAAATTATGGTGCGGGAAAATATTCGAGAGTTCGCGGTACGGCAAGGCAGGCATTTGTCATTGCTTTCATTATTACTGTTCCGCTCAGCCTTATACTTTTAATGTGGGGCAAAGGTCTGTTATATGTATTTGTGGAAGATACAGCGGTTATAGAAATCGGTGTCCAGATGATAAATTTCCTTGCACCGTTCTATCTGACATATGTTGCAGTTGAAATACTTTCGGGTGCTTTGCGTGGAATGGGATCAGCGCTTATGCCGATGCTTATCACATTAAGCGGAATCTGTATCCTGCGAGTTGTATGGATTTTAGCAGTTTTCCCCTTCAATAAGACGATAGAGACAGTAGAAACCAGTTATCCTATTACTTGGATAACTACGTCAATTCTTTTTATAATTTATTACATATATTATGTAAAAAAGCATAATATTCGTTGATGAATCAGGACAATAAAAATGAAAGAATATCTAAATTGCAGGCTATGTCCAAGAAATTGCAAAGTGGACAGGACAAAACAGGTCGGTTATTGCAATGAATCTGCAGAACTGTGCGTAGCAAGGGCAGCACTACATATGTGGGAAGAACCATGTATTTCAGGAAAAAATGGTTCAGGAACTGTGTTTTTCTCCGGCTGCAATATGGGCTGTGTCTTTTGCCAAAATAAAGAAATAAGCATGGGGAACGTTGGAAAAATAATAAGTCGGGAAAGGCTTACGGATATATTTTTTGAACTGGAAGAAAAGGGTGCAAATAATATAAATCTGGTAACCGGGGATATGTTTGTTCCGACTATTATAAAAGCAATTGAGGAAGCAAAGAACAGGGGGATAGGTATACCTTTTCTTTTTAATACTTCATCGTATCTAAACATAGATACAGTGAAAAGCCTTGATGGTCTAATTGATATTTATCTGCCTGATATGAAGTATATTCGAGAGAGCGATGCAATAAGATACAGCAAGGCAAAAGGATACGTAGAGGCATGCAAGGCAGCAATTGATGAAATGCATAGGCAACAGCAAAAATGTTTATTTGAAGATAGAAACGGAGAAGAAAATCTTTTAAAGAGCGGAGTTGTGGTGAGGCATTTACTAATGCCTGGAATGCTGATACAGGCAAAGCTGATTGTGAAGTATCTTTATGATAGATATAAAGATGATATTTTTATCAGTTTAATGAATCAGTATACACCTAACGGAAAACTTCAAAATTATCCCGAAATAGACCGCAAAGTTACAAAAAAGGAGTATGACAGCCTGATTGATTACGCAGCCGGTTTAGGCGTTGTAAACGGCTATATGCAGGTTGGTGAGACAGCAAGTGAGAGCTTTATTCCAGATTTTGATATAACCGGTGTATGACATCTGTTTACATTAAAATAGTTAGTGAAGATATATCTGACTTTAACAAAAAAGAGATAACTCAGATTGTGAGCTATCTCTTTTTTAAATCTTTTATTAGTTTCCTTCAGGAACTTCAGCGGGAGCGGGTGTTTCTTCGGCTGGCTGAGTTACAACGGCTTCACCTGTTGAATCGTCCTGAGGCTGTGTTTCTGCAGTTACACCTTGTGCTGCCTGAGCTGCGGCTACAGCGGCGGCCTGCTCTGACATGATTATTCCATCAATTCCTTCCTGTGTCATGAATTCTAAAGTGTGATGACAGGTGTTGAGTACTTTTGTTTCATTACCAAATTCATCAACAACTGTAGTGTATGCGGAATTGGTTGGTGTGTAATTTACAAAACCGGACTGAAGTGCTGCCGGAACTTCGGGTGTAAGTTCATATACACCGGCAGTTTTGAAAGGGCAGTATTCTGTAGCCGGGCAACCATCTATTGCACACATCGTGCCGGCATAATGTACATCGCAGCTCTCGGTTGGAACGGTGCCTTCTTCAAAGTATTCACTGTAAAGAGTTCCATTACACAACCCTTCTATTGGTTGTTTGCCGGATCTTGAACATACAGTTGCTGTAACAATTCCGGATGGTACTTCAAATGAAGAGTAGGGCAGATTCTCATGAATCTGTTGCATTACCTTTCTCCAAAGGGTCTTTGAAAGATTACGTCCATCACCCTTGGGAATGATTGTATTGTTATCATATCCTGTCCATGTTGTGGCGGTGTAGTAGTTAGTATATCCTGCAAACCATACATCTCTGTAGTCTGATGTTGTTCCTGTTTTGCCGGCGATAGCAGTTGTACCGAAATTAACAGAGGTAGCTGTACCGCTTGTTACAACGTCCTGCATGGCGCTTGTAAGAAGAAATGCAGTAGTTTCTTTGATAATTCTCTTTGAGTTTGGCTCAGTGTTATCAAGAATTACATTTCCGTCATGGTCAACAACTTTGGTATACAGCTTTGGCTCTATATATACACCACCATTAGCAATTGCCGCATAAGCAGCATTAAGTTCAAAGTTTTTTACACCATATGTAAGACCGCCAAGAGCAGTAGACTGCTGAACATCGCTGTATACCTTACCGTTAATAACAACGCCATCAGTAAGAGTGGTAAAACCAAAATTTTTAAGGTAGTCGTAGCCAAGCTGTGGTGTAATAAGTGTAAATGCTTCTACGGCGATTACGTTCATAGAATCTTTTATTGCAGTTCTTACAGTATTAAGACCTCTGTACTGGGATCCCCACCAGTTTTTGACAAGAGTTCCATTATCATATGCAAAAGGAGCATCATTGAAAACAGTTGCAAGAGTGAGACCGGCACTATCGATTCCCGGAGCATAGGTTGAAAGAACCTTAAAAGTTGAACCGGGTTGACGATATGAATCGGTTGCTCTGTTAAGTGTACGGCTGGCAGTTTTTTGTCCACGTCCGCCTACCATAGCGACTATATAACCTGTGGTGTGATCTTCAACTGTAATTGAAACCTGTGGCTGAGGGGTGAGTGTATATTTTTCGCCAAGTACTGTATCTCCATCAACCATTACAGCGGCCTTGTAGTTCTCTATAGCTTCTTCGGCCTCCTCTGTTGAATTGTAAAGCATATTGAAGCCTGACTGCTGTTCTTTGTAATAAGCCTGATACATCTCACTACTGTAGTTGGTAACAGTACCGTCAGCAGACTGTATAGACAGTTCATAGGCAAGCTGCCACTGGGTATTGGCAGGGAAATTGGATTCATCCTGAAATACAGAATCACAAATTGCCTGAATTGAAGGATCCTGTGTGGAATAAATCTTAAGGCCGCCACTGTAAAGAAGTGTATAGGCCTGTGTTTCATTGTAACCGGCATCAATAAGATCATCTAAAACAGCATTGGTGAGGGCATCTACAAAATAAGAATTAACTGTAGTATCTCCACCGGTCTCCTGGTTAACGTTCTGAATTCTTGAATATACATCATCATTTATGGCTTCATCATATTCTATTTGAGTGATGTAGCCGTCATTTAGCATGTTGCGCAGTACCTTCGCACGTCTGTCGGAGTTCTTGTCAGGATGAGTGATAGGATTGAACCTGCTTGGGTTCTGTGTAATAGCAGCGATAACGGCACATTCCGAAAGCGTAAGATCACTGACTGATTTGTTGAAATATCGCAGTGAAGCTGCCTGAACTCCCAATGTATTTGCACCAAGGTTAATGGTGTTCATATAATTCAAAAGAATGTCATTTTTAGACATTGTCTTTTCAAGCTGAATTGCCAGATACTGTTCCTGAATCTTACGTTTTACACTTTGCAGGAAAGTTTCGCTTGTCCAACCGGAAAAAACGTTATTTTTTAGTAGCTGCTGAGTTATTGTACTTGCTCCTTCCGAAAAGTCACCGGAAGTTAATCCTACATAGGCTGCTCGTATAATACCCTGAATATCAATACCGTTGTGCTCATAAAATCTTGAATCTTCTATTGCCACAAATGCGTGGGCAAGATTCTCAGGAATCATATCCCAAGTTACAGGAATTCGATTGGAATCAGTTGATACAAGCTTTGCAATCTGATTGCCGTCAGTATCATATACGAAGGTTGAAAAACCTTTTGGCGTTACGCTGATGTTTGAAATATCAGGAGCAGTATCTATTATTCCCTTGAATACACCAATTCCGGCACTTGTGCCTATTATTACTGCACCGATTATTAGTGCAATCATTAGATAAAGGCCCAGAAGACTGAATTTTTTGCCCCATTTATCAGTTCCGGAATTGAGCATCCGTGCCTGTTTTACAATTCCTTTTTTTCCATAATTCATATGCAAAACCTCGCTTTATTATCTGCAGTTGAAAAATATGAAACTATAGTACATGTAAAAACCCATAGTTCGACTCATAGATTATATCACGAAATGCCCTGATTATGAAATTTTAGTTATTGTAAATATCTTTTATAAAATTTTTGGTTGAACTATAAAAAAGCGCGTGCTATACTACTTTAGTTTGTAAACGAGTGAACTATTGATGGTAATTTTTTAACTTGTAGTACCGTTTTATTAAAGGAGTAATTATGAAACAGACAAGAAATGATGTTAGAAACGTTGCAATTATTGCCCACGTTGACCATGGTAAAACCACACTTGTAGACGGCTTGCTTCGTCAGAGCGGCGTTTTTCGTGCAGGCCAGGAGGTTGTTGAGCGTGTAATGGATTCCGGCGATATTGAAAAAGAGCGTGGAATCACCATTATGTCTAAAAATACAGCTATCACATACAAAGGCATTAAGATCAATGTCATTGATACACCTGGTCACGCTGACTTTGGTGGTGAGGTTGAGCGAGTTCTTAAGATGGTAAACGGCGTTATCCTTGTAGTTGATGCGTTTGAAGGGCCTATGCCTCAGACAAAATTTGTTCTTGGAAAGGCTATGGATCTTGGCCTTCCTGTAATCGTATGTGTAAACAAAATTGACCGTCCGGAGGCCAGACCAAACGAGGTTATTGATGAAGTATTAGAGCTTCTTATGGATCTTGGTGCAGATGATAATCAGCTTGACTGCCCATTTGTATTCGCTTCTGCAAAAGCAGGCACATCTTCACTTTCACTTGATGAGCCCGGCACAGACATGAAGCCTCTTTTGGATACTATAATCAACTATATTCCTGCTCCTGTAGGAGATCCTGATTCAAGCACACAGGTTCTTATCAGTACAATCGATTACAATGAGTATGTAGGACGTATCGGTGTAGGTAAGGTTGATAACGGTGTAGTTAAGGTTAATCAGGAAGTTGTTGTAGTTAACCATCATGAGCCTGATCGTCGTATCAAAACAAAGATCAGTAAGCTTTATGAGTATGATGGCCTTGGAAGAGTAGAAGTACAGGAAGCAAAGATTGGTTCTATCGTAGCTATTTCAGGTATCGAAGATCTTAAGATTGGTGATACACTTTGCTCTGTAGATAATCAGGTTGCTATTCCTTTCCAGAAGATTTCAGAGCCTACTATTTCAATGAACTTTATCGTAAATGATTCACCTCTTGCCGGCCAGGAAGGTAAATATGTAACCAGCCGTCATCTTCGTGACAGACTTTACAGAGAGCTTAACACTGATGTTTCACTTAGAGTAGAGGATACAGATACAACTGAGACATTCAAGGTTTCAGGTCGTGGAGAGCTTCACCTTTCAGTTCTTATTGAGACTATGCGTCGTGAAGGTTTTGAGTTTGCTGTAAGTAAGGCTGAGGTTATCTACCATACTGATGAAGCCGGAAACAAGCTTGAGCCTATGGAAAAGTGCTATATTGATGTTCCGGATGAGTTTTCAGGAAGTGTTATCCAGAAGCTTGGAGAAAGAAAGGGCGAACTTGTGAACATGGGCGCCGGTAATGGCGGATATACACGTCTTGAGTTCAGTATCCCATCTCGTGGACTTATCGGATACAGAGGTGAGTTCATGACTGATACAAAGGGTAATGGTATCATCAATACTATTTTTGACGGATATGCTCCTTATAAGGGAGATATGAACTATCGTAAGACAGGTTCAGTTATTGCATTCGAGACTGGTGAAGCTACTGCTTATGGTCTTTTCAATGCGCAGGATCGCGGAACATTGTTTATTAAGACAGGTGATAAGGTTTACTCAGGAATGGTTATCGGAACCAGTGGAAAGAGTGAGGATGTAGAAGTAAATGTCTGCAAGACAAAGCATCTTACCAATACAAGAACATCAGCTTCCGATGAAGCGTTGAGACTTGTTCCACCGAGAATTATGTCACTTGAGCAGTGCATCGAATTTATCGACAATGATGAGCTTTTGGAGGTAACACCTACAAGCCTTCGTATTCGTAAGCGTATTCTTGATCCTACACTCCGTAAGAGAGCCGGTTTCAAGAAATAATTTAGGATTTTTAATAGTAAAAAATATCTCCCTTACCATTCTTTGGTTAGGGAGATTTTTTTTGTTTTGCAGTTTGTGATTATTAATTTTGAGTAATTAATTACAACATAAAATATGATTTGTCGCCTTCAATAATAGTAATATGACCTTCGCATTTCTGGGTAAGTCCGGAAGAAATTGCGGCATAATCAGATTCTTTTACGCAGATATCAAACTCTACATCAGCCTCGTAACGTGAGTCTGATATTTTTATGTTATTTTGGGTAAGATAATACTGCACGTTATTAATCATGTTGTAACCTACTTTTACGGTAAATTTCTGTGCGTAGACCATTTCTCCAATTTCTGCATTTGAGAGAGCTGTCTGGGCTGACTGCGTATAAGCTCTTACGAGTCCTCCGGTGCCAAGCAAAACGCCTCCGAAATATCTGGTCACAATTATGAGTGTATTAGTGATGCCTGCGCCATTTATAACTTCAAGTATTGGTTTTCCTGCAGTGCCGGAAGGCTCTCCGTTGTCACTGCACTTTGATATTTCACTGTTTTCACCAATCACATAGGCATAGCAGTTATGCCTGGCATCCCAATATTTTTTGCTTACTTCAGAAATTATTTCTTCAGCCTCTTTTACATCTGAAACTGAAAAAGCCTGTCCTATAAAGCGGGATTTTTTCTCAATAATCTCGCCTGTTCCATTTTTTATAAGTACTTTATATGCATCTTTCATGTCATAAAGTATATCATATATTCTTTAATAAATAATCAAGAATATGCAGCTTAGTGCGCATTTCTGTCTGAACAGTAACTCAACAGTTACAATTCAGTCGTCAGCCTGATTATATGAGTGGACATAAATGTGCAATTCTCGGACGAGGAGATAATTCATAAGATGAAAATACAAGAACAAGCTGAATGCTTTGAACAACGTTGAAATGAAGCTTGTTCTTGTATT
>JAFSQI010000110.1 GCA_017446685.1 Butyrivibrio sp. | reverse complement strand
CGTAATTCATATAGATTCAAATACAAGAACAAGCTTCATTTCAACGTTGTTCAAAGCATTCAGCTTGTTCTTGTATTTTCATCTTATGAATTATCTCCTCGTCCGAGAATTGCACATTTATGTCCACTCATATAATCAGGCCGACGACTGAATTGTAACGCTACACATGCATCTTGTTCTCATAACAGCCTTGAATATAATATTTTTATGGTTTGAGCCAATCGTACATTTCCTGGTATTTTTCAGCAGAAACTTTCCATGAGAAATCTACTGCCATAGCACGATCTATCATCTTGTTCCACTCACGCTTCTGATCATAGAACACATGCTCAGCTTCACGAATAGTTCCAAGCATTTCATGAGCATTATAGTTAAGGAAGCCAAATCCTGTACCTGTACTCTCAAACTTATTATACGGCTCAACAGTATCAATAAGACCACCTGTCTGCCTTACAATCGGGATAGTTCCGTATCTGAGTGCCATAAGCTGAGAAAGTCCGCAGGGTTCAAACAGCGACGGCATAAGGAATACATCTGCTGCAGCATAAATCTTGTGAGACATTGGTTCTGAATAATAGATATTTGCAGAAACCTTATCATGATATTTCCAGTCAAAATGTCTGAACGAATTTTCATACTGCTCAGTACCTGTTCCAAGAACAACGAGCTGTATAGCATCCTGACACAACTCATCAAGCACACAGTTGATAAGATCAAAGCCCTTCTGATCGGTAAGTCTGGAAACAATACCAATCATCATGCACTTATCATCTTCTGCAAGTCCAAGCTCTTTTTGAAGTGCTCTTTTATTCTTAATCTTCTCTTTGCGGAAGTTAATGGCATTGTACTGGTAAGGAATATATTTATCTGTCTCAGGATTAAACTCATCATAGTCAATACCGTTAACAATACCTCTAAGATCATTAGCCCTGGCCCTCAACAGACCATCAAGTTCCTCGCCATAGAACTCTGTTTTTATTTCTTCTGCATATGCCTTACTAACTGTAGTGATCGCATCAGCATAAACAATTCCACCCTTTAAAAGGTTGGCATCCTTGAATAATCCAAGTTTATCAGGTGCAAAATAATAATCCGGAAGTCCTGTAATATCCTGGACAGCCTTAATATCCCATTTCCCCTGGAATTTAAGGTTATGGATTGTCATAACAGCTTTGATTCCTCTATAGAACTCGCTTCCCTGGAATCTTTCTTTTAAATAGACAGGAACAAGACCTGTCTGCCAGTCATGGCAATGAATAATGTCCGGTCTGAAATTTATTGCAGGAAGAATAGAAAGTGCAGCCTTAGAAAAGAATGCAAATCTTTCTATTTCGAACAGAACATCATCGCCATATGGCTTCATTCCATTAAAGTAAAATTCGTTATCGATAAAGTAATATTTTATCCCATCTACTTCTGCTTTAAAAATACCAACGTATTCATTTTTCCAATGGAAATCCATATAGAAATTGGAAACATATTCCATTTTCTCTTTCATCTTCTGGTTAATACACTTATATAGTGGCAGAATTACTCTTACATCAAAATACCTCTTGTCAATTTCCTTTGGAAGCGAACCAACAACATCAGCCAGTCCGCCGGTTTTAATAAATGGTACTCCTTCAGATGCTACAAACAGGATATTTTTCATTAGTCTTCGTTCTCCTCATACTTTGCAGATTGCATAGCAATAAGTTCTTTATCATCAAAATAGTTGATCTTCATGGCATTCTTAACATCAGAAAGAGTCTGTGCTGCCACCTGCTCAGCTACTTCGCTGCCCTTCTTTAAAACTTCATAAACATACGGTATATCTTTCTGGAATTCTTTTCTTCTGTTTCTGATAGGCTCAAGCTCAGCCTGAAGAACATTGTTAAGGAATTTCTTAACCTTTACATCTCCAAGACCTCCACGCTTATAGTGATCCTTCATTTCCTGAAGATTAGCATAGTCAGGTGCAAATTCAGCAAAATGCTCATCCTTTGCAAAAGCATCCAGATAAGTAAATACAGCATTTCCCTCAACCTGTCCGGGATCCTCAACTCTTAAGTGATTAGGATCTGTGTACATGCTCATAACCTTTTTCTTGATGGAATCAGGCTCTTCTGACAAATAGATGCAGTTTCCAAGTGACTTGCTCATCTTGGCCTTTCCATCAATCCCCGGAAGTCTCAAGCATGCAGCATTATCCGGTAAAAGAATCTGTGGCTCAACAAGTGCTTCACCGTAAACAGAATTGAACTTGTGTACAATTTCTCTGCACTGCTCAATCATAGGCTCCTGATCTTCACCAACAGGAACAGTAGTAGCTTTAAATGCAGTAATATCTGCAGCCTGACTGATAGGATATGTAAAGAAACCAACAGGAATGCTGGTCTCAAAATTTCTCATTGCGATTTCAGACTTAACTGTAGGGTTTCTTTGAAGTCTTGAAACTGTAACCAGATTCATGTAGTAAAAAGAAAGCTCTGTAAGCTCCGGAATCTGAGACTGTATAAATAAAGTGGATTTTAAAGGATCAAGTCCTACAGACAGATAATCAAGAGCTACTTCTATGATATTCTGTCTGACTTTTTCCGGATTGTCGGCATTATCTGTTAAAGCCTGTGCGTCGGCAATCATGATGTAAATCTTATCAAACTCCCCTGAGTTCTGAAGCTCCACTCTTCTACGAAGTGAACCAACATAATGTCCTACATGCAACTTACCAGTAGGGCGGTCACCGGTCAAAATAATCTTACTCATTCCCCAAATTTCTCCTAACAAAAAACTAAAATAATAAAAATAATAATAAACTATTTTTATTTAAGTGACAACTTATAATCTCTACGCAAATTGTCAAATTCCAAGTGATTATTATTCCTATGTCACTTTCATATATATTATACAATATTTCGTGTACAAGAAAAAGTTATTGCATCAAGTTCTCACAAAACACGCAGCTTAGCGCACATTTCTTTCTAAGCAGCAACAAATCATTAACTTTTTATCGTTTTATGTTATTTTTTATTTCGATTTACTTTATTTTTTCTTTATAAATCGTCCATATTTTGTCCAAATTTAGACTCTATCATATATCTATCAGAAGAGAAAAAAAACTTCTGACTCCCCCAACAAAACTTTTTTCATACCGGGTCGATCGGCTCCCCACTGGTCGACCCCTCCTCCCAAAAAAACACCACCTCAAGATGAGGTGGCTTTTTTATGTCTTTTTTAGTTATCTTTAACTTCTACAAGTTCTATTCTGAAATTGAGTTCCTTGCCAGCCATTTCATGATTAGCATCGAAAGTTATTGTTGTATCAGTCTTCTCTGTAACCTTAACAGGGAAAGGTCTTCCGTACATATCCTGAAGATATACCTGCTGACCTACAGTAAGATTCTCTGAACCTGGAAGCTCTGCTATATTCATAGTAATAATAGCCTGTGGATCAAACTCACCATATGCCTTATCCGGAGTAAGATGAATATCAACTATCTCACCAACCTCCATATTGGCAACAGCCTCATCAAATCCTCTTATCATCATACCTACGCCGCAAACAAACTCCAAAGGCTCGCCTCTGTCATAGGATGAATCAAATTGTGTTCCATCATTAAAAGTACCCTTATAATGAGTTCTGCAGGTTTTTCCAACATTTTTGCCTTCAAAAAGAGGTTCAGGGTGACATCCATGGCAACCGCCGCAGCCACCTTCTTCATGATCTCCGCAACCACCGCAACCTGACTCTTCCTCATCATGATGCCCACAATGAACACCTTCCTCATGGTGACCACAATGTCCGCCTTCTTCATGATCATGACAGCTATGTCCCTCTCCGTGATGATCACAGTTAGCTCCGGTATTAATAAGTTCACCTCTAAGATATGCCTCTACAGCTTCATCTGTATTACCTGATGCTCCGGCACATAATTCAATTCCGCACTCCTCAAGCGCAGCCTGAGCGCCGCCGCCAATTCCTCCACAGATAAGAACATCAACTTCTTTATCTGAAAGTACATTGGCAAGAGCTCCATGTCCCTGTCCATTTGAACTTATAACTTCGGAAGAAACAACCTTACCATCTTCAATTTCATATAACTTAAAATTCTCAGTATGTCCAAAATGCTGAAATATCTCACCATTATCGTAAGTAACTGCAATTCTCATAAAATAACCTCCAAAAGTCAAATATCGTTAATTATATCTGACGTGGAGGTTAATAGCAAGGTATTTGTTTTTAAGCTGTAAGGCTCTCTGTATTTATCAGTAAATCTTCAGATTCCTCTTCAATATTAGAAGAATTTGCCTCATCTTCAGCAGAAATATTATCACTCTTTCTGGGTCCGCGTACTCCAAAGCTTCCTACATATCTGAGTTCTTTGAGAACTTTTTTCACGTTCTTAAGTTCCTTATCTATATCGTCCGCTTTGATACATACTACTGTTGGAACTCCGCTTCCGTTCATTTCCACTCTGAAACCAGCTTCTTTAAGTGCTTTAAAAGCCTTGAGCTTGTCTGTTGTGCTTATTTCATCTAATTCCTTATTACTCTTTGCCATATATAGTGCCTTTCTTTTTTAATACACACAATATAACACACATTTATTTCTTTTGCAAACATAAGTTCCAGCAAAATTGCATAAATTGATTAACTGTATTTCGTTTATTATTTTAATCAAAAATAATAAAAAAAGGTATTAACTTTTTTTATGCTACACCGATATATCTAGTGAGAATAAAAATTCTCACTCCCCCAACAAAACTTTTTTCATACCTGAGCTGCCTAACTCCCCATTAGGCAGCTCTCCTCCCAAAAAATCTTATGAAAAAATCGAGTAGGCAAAAGAAACCTACTCGATTTTTTTTATAAAACATTCCTATGATTTAATCTAAATTTGTATACGCTTTTACAAAAAAATCTTTATCATTCTGTCTGATAAGTCCCGTACCATCTTCAAGAACATAATAGCTGCATCCGCTTGCGCTATAATTGTTATGTACGTTTCCTGTCAGATTATTCCACTCATCATAATTGGGTTTGCTGGTATTATCAACCTGATTTTCAAAGGCAAGCCTTCCTTTGGTCTTTGGATTTATCAGTATAAAAAATTCATCGCCTTTACGTAAAGTAATTTCCTTGTCCAGCACAAAAGTATGATAACCACCACTTATAGCCGATACCTTCTGCTTTAGCTGCGGTTCTTTTAACATTGAAAAGGGCAAAACTTCGTCATCCTTTTTGGGATTGACATATATACTTATTTCGTATTGCTGATATGTTTCCAATCCCATAAAACCTATAGCCTTTAATTTTTCATCTTCCACAGCCTCATACATCACTCCGTACGGATTAGAAGACTCACTGTAAGCTGTAACGTAGTTCTCTGAATCTACAAGTCCACTTACAACGTAAGTCAGATAACCTGCTGCCTGATAGTTATTATCATACCATTCATCTGTTTCCGGAAGGGACGTGCCATAAGCAGCAACATTATTAAGAGCCAGTGTTTCATCATAAAAAGATAAATAAAAATATCCGCCCTCTCCTGTGCCTTCGCCCCAACTGTTTCTGCAAAGCCAAGCTCCATCTCCCGGAGGAGCCTTGACAAAATTCTGTGCACTGTACCCGTCATCCCAGCCAATAATCAGTATCTCATGATTTGCACCCTCAGCTTCTTTTCCGGAAAAAGACGCATATAAATTTTTATGTTTTCTGCCCCAGAACTCTTCATCAGCATCAACTCCTGCAGATACGCTCCCATGCTCCATAATTAGCTGCTTTATCATAGAATTGTTGTCATAATCAGATGGTATCTCATTTACGTGTTGAATATGCACTTCTGATAGATAGGGTTCTGATGGTTTGTCTGAATTATCGGAAAACAGGTACTTTGCGCCATAAATACTTTTAAAAGCATCTTTTCCTTCCTCTGTAACAGGCCCTTTCCATGCCGTCAAAAGACTAATGCAATAATTTGTCACGCCGCCCATTGCAATATAATTAGTATCATAATCAAATATCCATGCATTCTCCTCCTCATCGGCATTGACTAGTTCACGGAAATCATCATCAATGTAGCCGCCATAAGAACCCTTTGCTTCGTGCATGTTGTAGTAGGCAAGATGTTTTTCCGAAAAATCAAGATCTTTATACGAAATGTCCGGATTATGCATTAAAATATCACTCTCAACAGCGCCAAGTGCTGCATACGTCCAGCAAAGATATGAATATCCCTGATCTTCCACTGTTGTCACATATCTATTCCCGTCAACGTCACGAGAATCATATTTTTCCGGTATTTCATCAGCGCCAAAAGATCCTATATCCACAGGAATAACATCAATATAATCCTCGTCGCTGTAAAAATCTCCTGCACTACCATTTCCTATCCTGACAGCTTCCGGCAAAAGAATTACAGAAACGCTTTCAACATTTTCTGTAGTCGGCTTTGTAGCTTCAATTGATTCAATAGAGGCAAAAAGAGAGCTGTCACTTCCGGCACGTTCATTGGCACTTTCAGTATCTTTTACGTTATTTATTAAAGACGCGCTCTCACCGCTAACAGCCTCAAGGTCTTCATCCCCGACCACACTACTGTCTACAATCTCTCCATCTCGTCTTGATGCATTTATCGGTTCTTTCCGATTTCCGGCTCTAAGTGTTGCATAAGTAATACTGCATCCAACAGCAATAAAAAAAAGCATTACCGCAATTATAATTTTCTTTTTCATAAAAATACGCTCCATTTGAATGTATTCTTATAAAAATTATATCATAATTACGATAATGCTTTTAAGTTTTTCATTACATCAGCATTCTAAACATCTCGATAACCTGCTCTTTAGTAGCCTCTCTTGGGTTACCTGGATAACATGCATCTGCCAAAGCATCTGTAGCAAGCTGCTCAAGATCCTCTTCCTTGATCTTCTCGTTTTTCTCAGGAATTCCTACGTCCTTAGAAAGCTGCTTAACAGCATTTATAGCTGCATCACGATACTCTTCCTGGCTCATCTCATCTACGCCCTTAACGCCGAGTACTCTTGCAATTTCTCTATATTTTTCACCAGTGTAATCACGGTTAAATTCCATAGAGATTGGAAGGAACATAGCACATGCAACACCATGAGGTGTGTCATAATATGCAGAAAGAGTATGTGCCATAGCATGGTCAATACCAAGACCAACGTTAGAGAAGCCCATTCCTGCAATGTACTGAGCCATTGCCATTCCCTTTCTTCCTTCAGGCTTGTTCTCAACAGCATCACGAAGATTAGCGCCAATGAGCTTGATTGCCTCTAAGTGGAACATATCTGTAAGTTCCCATGCAGCTCTTGTTGTATAACCTTCAATTGCATGTGTAAGAGCATCCATACCTGTAGAAGCTGTAAGTCCCTTTGGCATTGAAGACATCATATCAGGGTCAACAATAGCAACTTCAGGAATATCATTTGTATCTACGCAAACAAACTTTCTCTTTTTCTCAACATCAGTAATAACATAGTTGATTGTAACCTCAGCAGCGGTTCCGGCTGTTGTAGGAACAGCAATTGTAGGTACTGCATGGTTCTTTGTAGGAGCAACACCCTCAAGAGAACGAACATCTTCAAACTCAGGGTTTGTGATGATAATACCGATAGCCTTGGCTGTATCCATAGAAGATCCGCCACCGATTGTAATAATTGAATCACATTCAGCTTCCTTGAATGCCTTAACACCTTCCTGAACATTCTGAATTGTAGGATTAGGTTTAATATTTGAATATACTGTATATGCAATTCCAGCCTTATCAAGAAGATCTGTAACTTTTCCGGTTACTCCAAACTTAATAAGGTCAGGATCAGATGCAACAAAAACTTTCTTGAATCCCTTACTCTGTGCAATAGGCACAATTTCATTGATTGAGCCGCTTCCGTGATAAGACACGTTGTTTAATACGATACGATCTGCCATTTTTTTGTCCTCCAAATAATCTTATACTGCGCTACAAATCACGCATTAGTAATATTGTACAAGAATATCCTTGTTTTATCTATGAATTATCATCGGATTCTTTGCATTTTCAACCATATTATATTTGTATCATCTTACATATTAGACAGTTTTTATTGTCTTTTCATATATCTTTTGTGCATATTTACAGATATTAAATATGAAAAAATTATTCTCCAAGCTCATCAGTAAGCTTTTCAATCTCATCGATTATGCTTCCAATATAATCAATTGTATCAAGAAGAGCGTCATCAGTAGTGACATCTACTCCTGCCATTTTTGCAAATTCAACAGGTCCAACCGTGCTTCCTGCAGCAAGTGTCTTCTTCCAGTCCTCAACAGCGCTGCTACCCTCAGACAAGATTCTTTTCATAACCTGTGTGGAAATTGTAAGGCTGGCACTGTAGCAATATGAATATAATCCCATATAATAGTGAGGCTGACGCATCCATGTAAGTTCACAACCTTCTGTAAGTTCAACGCAGTCTCCCCAGAATTTTTCAAGAACATTTTTATAAATGTTACTTAATACTTCTGCAGGCACAGCTTCACCCTTATCTACAAGCTTATAAACCTCTCTCTGATAAGCCGCCTCAAGAAGATGTGTCACAAAATTATGATAATATGTATTAGAAATCTGCGCTGCCAATACCCATCTGCGAAAACGCTTATCATCTCCACTCTTTTTCTTTAGATATTCAGCCATTAAAAGTTCATTGATTGTTGAAGGTGCTTCTACAACATATGTAGACACATCTGTATCAAAATAGCTCTGTGCGCTGTTGCAGGCTCTGAAATGCCCTGCATGTCCAAGCTCATGTGCCAGAGTAAAGACATCACTCATTCTCTCATTCCAGGATAAAAGAATAAACGAGCCCTTACCATATGGACTTGCGCAAAAACCTCCAGTTGATTTACCTTCATTTTGCGCAAAATCAATCCATCTGTCTCTATATGCCTCTTTTAACATTTCCTGATACTCAGGTCCCATAATCGAGAGCCCCTCAAGAATATATTCCTTGGACTGCTCTATTGTAACCTTTGGATCATAATCAGGATCCAATGCAATTTTAAGGTCAGCGTATGTCATCTTATCAAGATGATTTGTTCGCTTTAACAGTTTTGCATATCTCTGCATATGAGGGGCAAGCTTTTCCATGATAAGATCTATCTGCCTGTCATACATCTGTTTAGTAACCTTCTGACCAAACAGAAGATATTCAAAGACATCATCATATTTTCTTACTTTTGACATAGTCTTTTCTGTTCTTACCTGATTCTGATACTGAGCAGCTGTGGTATAAACATATTCTCTGATTTTCTTTGAAAAAGCATCAAATGCAGCTCTTCTTACATCAGTATCCTTCTCGTATTCATAATTATCTTCAAAAAGAGAATAACCCAGCGGATATTTTTTTCCATTCACTTCAAAATCAGGAAATTTGATATCGGCAAGCTTAGTCTGCTCATACATTTGATATGATGGCCAGATTGATTCAGATAAAGAAGAAAGGACCTGCTCAGTCTCAGGGCTTAACCTATGGGGCTTTTGACGCAATATATCCTTAAGATAATTTTTTCCTCCGGTTGCTTTCTCCACAGCCTCTTTTAACACTTCCTCAGAAGCCTCCGCAATTTCACTCTCAATAAAAGACAATCTGCTAAGCAGCTCTATATATTCAGAACTAACCTGTGCATCGAGCTGCTGAGCCTTAGTATTTGTATGATCTGTAGAAACATCCAAAGATGTATAAGAGCTTATAAGATAAACCTTTATCAAAAACTCCTCATAAGTATTGATACAATCATTAATAGCATCGGCACTTGAAAGCCTTCCCTTATACTTTTCTTCCATTTCCTTACAAAGTTCTTTACACTTTTCAAGATCTTTTCTCATATCTTCTTCAGATTTGTAAATAAGAGAAAGATCCCATTTTAAATTTTCACTTACTTCACTTCTTTTTTTCATCACTTTCCTCCATTTTGCTTTATATCAAGCACTGTCGTATTAAAAGAACCAAATACAGACTGGGATATATCCCTTGCAAATGCTTCATAATCAATATAATGATAACCGCTTCTCCAGCCGTCTATTACCCTTAGCATAGGATAAAGCTTATCGCCAACCTTCCAAATGCTATAGCCTGCAACAACAACAGTGTGATCTTTGTAATATCCCCTTGCGATATTCATTATCACAGGTCTGCCCTCAGAAATTTCTTTTACTACCTGCTTTTCAAAAGTCCAGACATATACGCCTTTACATTTAGCCTTTATTCCATACTCTCTGAAAGCATCTCTTGTAATTCCTGCAATAAAGAAAGGAATCGTTCCAATTTTATCATTATACCCATAGCTTTCTGCAACCTCTTCTACGAATTTATAGGTTTCCTTTATATCTTCAGGAATACCTTCTAATTTGTATTTCTTTCTATAATAGTCTATAACACGGGTAACCGCTACAACAGAACAATTTCTGGTCTTCCTTCCGCTTATCTGCTCCATCGACTGCTGATTCATAACAATTGGGCGCCCCTGTTTTATAAGAACGCCGCGCTCACCGTACTTTTCCTTGAGATAACCGGATATATTTTTTATTCCGCCGTATGGCTTTTTCTTTTTTTCCTGGGTAATACTTTTCATAATTTAAAACCTTCAATTCCATAACCTTATCTATTCAAATATATAGTATCTTAGCGGTAAATCCAAGTGCCAGTACAACAAATAAAAAAAATGAATAATAATGCATTTACTTTTACAGTTTAAAGTGCTATAGTGTTTGCTATGAGTTTCAAAATATGAATAATAACTCAAAATACAGCAATAAAAGCGTAGACTTTACTAATAAAAAAGGTAAACTAGAACATAGGATCTCAAATACAAAAATATTGTCCATGTATTTGAAATCTGATGTATAGACAGATAATCTACTGCTAAAATATTCTGTCGATGAATTAAAAGGAGGATTTAAAAATGTCTTTTGAATATATTCAGAAGCTCCCAACACCTGATGAGATCAGGGAGGAATTTCCACTTACAAAGGAGCAGTTAAAAATAAAACAGGAACGTGACCAGATGATTTCCGATGTATTTACAGGAAAAAGCGATAAATTTCTCGTAATAATCGGACCTTGCTCTGCAGACAACGAAGATGCTGTATGCGATTATGTAAGTCGTCTTGGCAAATTAAATGATAAGGTCAAGGACAAACTTATCCTTGTTCCAAGAATCTACACCAACAAGCCTCGTACAACAGGTGAAGGCTATAAGGGCATTACTTCCCAGCCAGATCCCGAAGGAAAAACAGATTTTCACGCCGGTCTCATTGCCATGAGACATATGCAGCTCAAAGCTATCGAAGTATCAGGACTTACTGCTGCCGATGAAATGCTCTATCCTGAAAATTGGGGATATGTTTCCGATATTCTCTCTTACGTTGCTATAGGTGCACGTTCTGTAGAAGATCAGGAACACAGAATGACAGCAAGCGGCTTTGGAGTACCTGCAGGAATGAAGAATCCTACAAGCGGAACCTTAAGTGTAATGCTTAACTCGGTTTACGCTGCTCAGCAGTCACATTCTTTTGCCTACAGAGGATATGAAGTCAAGACAGACGGAAACCCTCTTGCACACTGTGTACTTCGTGGTTCAAGCAATAAACATGGTCAGTCTATTCCAAACTACCACTACGAAGATTTAAGACTTCTTCTTCAGCTGTACAACCAGAGAGAAATCATTAATCCTGCTGCTATTATTGACTGCAATCACAATAATTCCAATAAACAGTTCAAGGAACAAATAAGAATAGCAAAAGAAGTTCTTCATTCAAGAAATCTCAATAGTGATATTAAGTCTCTCGTAAAGGGAGTAATGGTAGAAAGCTATCTTGTAGAAGGTTCACAAAAAATCGGCGAAGGCATCTATGGTAAATCAATCACAGATCCTTGCCTTGGATGGGAAGATACTGAAAGACTAATTCTCGATATAGCAGAGCTTGCATAAAGTTTAAAAAATACTTCGCGCATAAATTAGAATTTTTGACCATCGCAGTTTTAGACTGCATAACTATTCATAAAATTTTTAAAAAGTTAAAAGGTCATAATTTCCTCAATGTTATATGCGCGAAGTATTTATTTAATTATTTCTAAGTCGAGCCCAACTATAGGGATCTTTATTTTTTCTATCCTTTGGTACAAGTCTGGTAACTGTACTAACATCTGTGTATCCCATTATTTCCTGTACTGCTGATGCATCAGCCCCGCTGTCAATAAGGTGCTTGGCAAATGAATGTCTAAGTGTATAAGGAGTAATATTCTCATCTATCCCTGCTTTCTTTACATATCCCTTAATAAGCTTCCAAAGTCCCTGCCGAGACATTGCCTCACCATTATAATTCAGAAAAACCAGCTCCTGCTCCTTAAGACTATTTTCATTTATCTTTTTTATATAATACTCTCTCCCATAGAGAAAATAATCGTTTAGAGCATCCTTAGCTTCCGCCCCATAGGGAATAAGTCTTTTATCATCCATTCTAAGGCATCCAAGACTCATATCAATATTTGAAAGCTTTAACGCAACAAGCTCCGTTGTCCTTAATCCTGTGGCATACAAAAGCTCTAAAATAGCCCTGTCTCTTTTCCCCTTTGGATCATTTGTATATTCCTGCGCCAAAAGAAATCCTACCTCTTTTTCATTTAGAATCCTCGGCTTTTTCTTTTCTGCCCTGGGAGCATGCAAATTCTCAGCAGGATTTTCCGTAATATCTCCATTATCGACCAGATATCTGAAAAAAGATCTTATAGAAGTATAATTTCTTATTACAGAACTATTTGCTCTATGCTCTTCCTTTAATCCGGCAAAAAAACTGCTCAAAACATCCTCAGTAATGTCTTTTGCATCATATATTCCGCGTCTTTCCATTGCTTCTAATAAGATTCTCAAATCCCTAAGATAAGAAAGTACAGTATTTTCTTTAGTTTTTTTTACATTTCTCAAATAATTTTCAAACTCTTCAATCTGTTTATCCATTTTCTCATTTCACCAGTGCCCACAAAGGCATTGTCATCACCAAAAGATATCCGTATCTGAAATCTACAACAGGAGCAGCTATAAGCAATGTAAAAATAATAGACATCAGAAGTATTTTACAAAGAACGCTTTTGTTTTTCTTTATAGAAACAAATAAAGAAATAATCAAAAGCCATGTATATGTGCCAATGCTCCAGAGCATACCATATAACGGCACAAAGCTCCCAAGCTTAATAAGTATTTCTTTTACCTTTATAATAATCTTGCCTGCAATCAAAGGCTTCCAATACAAACCAAAAGTATTATTCATAATTCCATCAATATTTCCGACTTCATATGAAAAATCAGGATAAATATAGCCGCCAACAAGATCGTACCATGCTTTTACAGAAATTATCGGATGTCTCAATACTTCTCTAATCCATAATCCAAGATAAACAGCTTTATTATTTTCCAAAACCTCCGGATGCCCGGCTCTTATGAGTTCCTTTATATTATCGGCAAAATCAGGAGCATATAATTCGCGTATATAGGTAGTGTCAATTACTTTTTCAATCAGCTCTCTGTCCTCATTTGAAATATCAGCGTCACTTACTATAATAGCTGCAATCTGTTGGGCGGGAACTGACAAAGATTCAACAAAATCCGGCTGAACAACTCCGTAGTACTCCATCACAGGACCTTTAATAGCAAACACTGCTGCAAGTATTATTACTACGCTTATAATAACCGCTTTTATTTCTCCTTTAAAAGCATATATCAAAAACGGGAGCCATAAAATAAATCCATATAATGCATTTGACCTGAAAAGCATGAATAATATACTGCATAACACAAACTGACACCACAGAAAGAATCTGCCTTTATCTGGAGATTCAACTTCTTTTTGAAGGTACTTTTCTCTTAAATCAACAGTTATGCATATCAACAGCATTCCAAGTCCTGCAAATATAATGTCTTTCCAGATCGTGACTACAAAAACAGCATTAAAAGGAACCAGGGCAAAAAACAATAAAGCGGCTATTTTGCGTTTTTTACCTTTTATATGTTCAATCAGAACTGCACAGCATAATGCCATAAAAATCATCTGAAATGCAGTATAAAAAGAAATCGCACTTACAGGGTCATTCGTTATTTTTAGCCCGAGATAATAAAAAACCTTTATCAAAAGCGTATGAATAAGAGGATGATGATTGGAATATGGAGCATTTCCAATTACCTGTTCATACTGAACAAGAGAATCCGCCGTCATTATCCCGGGAAATTCATATAAAAAATAAGGCAGCCAACATAAAAAGCAAATAAATGCATTAATAAATATCCAATTGCCTTTATTTTTCTTTTCTGATAACTTTTCTTTACACGTTTCCTGCAATATGCCATCATTCGCAGATTTTTCACTGTTTTTTTTATATTTATTTACTCCTGTGAGGATGCAAAAAAGTCCAAAAAAACCTGCTAATAATATAATGATGGCCAATAGCTTAAAAAGTGAATTATCAAAATTCCCCGTTACTCTGCCTTTAAATAAATAAGTCAGAGTAACGCCGGCTATTATTGATACAGAAATTTTCACAATATCTTTTTTACAAAAACTACAAATTACTTCCCTGTTCTTTTTATCTGTAATGTATTTATCAAAAAATATAAGTAACGCAAAAAGGACTACTGTCAGAGGGTTTCTGACAGTAATCCCTGATGTTAGCTGAATAGCCCATACTGCAAAAAAAGCAGCTACAATACTTAACCTATTATTTCTAAAATAATCCTGCATATTATCATATGCCTTCTTTTTCCATTATTTGATCAAGCTTTTTTGCAACATCAAGACAATCAAAGGTTGCAAAATAATCTCTTGCCGTTTCCGCTCTTCTGATAAGCTTTACACTTCCGTCAGCTTTTAAAAGCAGCTCTGCACTTTTAAGCTTGCCATTGTAATTATACCCCATTGCAAAGCCATGTGCACCTGTATCATGAATGAAAAGATAATCTCCCATTTCAATCTTCGGAAGTTTTCTTTCTATCGCAAATTTATCATTATTCTCACACAATGAACCTGTAACATCATAAGTACATTCAAGAGGAGCATCCTCTTTTCCAAGTACTGTGATATGATGATATGCACCATACATAGCAGGTCTCATCAAATTTACAGCACATGCGTCAACTCCAATATACTCTTTATAAATATGCTTCTCATGAATAGCTTTTGTAACCAGAGCTCCGTAAGGTGCCATCATAAAGCGCCCCATTTCTGTAAAGATAGAAACATCGCCCATACCTGCTGGAACAAGAATCTTGTCATACTGCTCATGTACCCCTTTTCCGATCTCTGCAATATCATTGCCTTCCTGATCAGGCTTGTAAGGGATCCCGACACCACCTGATAAATTGATAAATGAAATATGTGCACCTGTTTCTTTTGCAAGCTCCACAGCCAGTTCGAAAAGCTGACCGGCAAGTGTCGGATAATATTCATTTGTAACGGTATTACTTGCTAAAAAAGCGTGAATACCAAAATTTTTAGCACCTTTTGACTTTAAAATCTTAAACGCTTCAAATAACTGCTCTTTTGTCATTCCATATTTGGAATCACCCGGATTATCCATGATTCCGTTACTCATCTGGAAAACTCCACCGGGATTAAATCTACAGGAAATCGTCTCAGGTATCTTCCCTATTGTCTTTTCCAAAAACTCTATGTGCGTAAAATCATCAAGATTTATAATTGCACCGATTTTATCAGCATAAATAAACTCGTCAGCAGGTGTATCATTTGACGAAAACATAATATCATCACCACTTGCACCAATCGCTTCAGAAAGCATAAGCTCTGTTTTTGAAGAACAATCAAACCCACATCCCAATTCTTTTAAAATGCCCATAAGAACCGGATTAGGTGTAGCTTTAACTGCAAAATACTCTTTAAAGCCTTTATTCCATGAAAAAGCCTCATATACGGCTTTGGCATTATTTACAATTCCTTTTTCATCATAAATATGAAAAGGTGTAGGATATGTCTTAACAATTTCCTCTACTTGCTGTTTTGTTACAAATGGTTTTTTCATAATTCCTCAGTCCTCCATGCAATAAAAGCAAAAAATTTTACACAATTTGTTATTCACTTTAACATGGTAACACGTCAAATTGCAATACTTTTTTATTCGTTTATATATTTTCTATCTGCCAATCGATTGGTGCAACACCATTCTTTTCCAGAAAGTCATTACACTTACTGAAATGTTTGCAGCCAAAGAAGCCTCTGTAAGCAGACAATGGGCTTGGGTGCGGTGCCTCCAGAACAAGATGCTTAGGATTATTAAGCATACTCTTTTTCATCTGCGCAGGCTTTCCCCAAAGCATATAAACAACAGGTCTGTCCTGCTCATTGACAGCCCTGATTATAGCATCAGTAAACTGCTCCCAGCCTTTTCCTTTGTGAGAATTGGCTTCATGCGCTCTGACAGTAAGAACAGTATTTAATAGAAGTACGCCCTGATCTGCCCATTTTTTCAAATAACCATTGTTTGGAACATAACATCCAAGATCATCACTTAATTCCTTATAGATATTTACCAAAGAAGGGGGTGTATCAGCTTTTCCGGGAAGAACCGAAAAAGACAATCCATGTGCCTGATGTGGCTCGTGATAAGGATCCTGCCCCAAAATTAGAACTTTAACATCTTTAAGCGGTGTAAGATGAAGTGCGTTAAAAATATCCTCTGACGGAGGGTATATCACATGCTTACTATATTCATCTTTCACAAATGTAAAAAGCTGTCTGTAATAGTCCTTTTTAAACTCTTCTTCCAAAGCAGGGAGCCAATCCCCTGAAATCATCGACATTTTAATAGTATTCCTCCAAAATAGCTTTTTTATATTCTTACAGGCACTCCTTTGCCCTTCAAATATTGTTTTAAACTGTTTATTTCAAGTTCTTTAAAATGGAAAAGAGAAGCGGCAAGAGCTGCATCTGCCTTTCCGATTGTAAGCGCCTCATAGAAATGCTCCATTGTACCGGCTCCGCCCGATGCAATGACAGGAACTGAAACTGCCTCAGCAATTGATTTTGTGAGCTCTATATCATATCCGGCCTTAGTGCCATCACAATCCATGCTGGTCAAAAGAATCTCACCGGCGCCTAGTTCCACGCCTCTCTTAGCCCATTCAACGGCATCAATTCCCATATCAATTCTTCCACCATGCTTATAAATATTCCAACCGCTTCCATCCTCTCGTTTTTTTGCATCAATTGCAAGAACAACGCACTGACTTCCGAATTTATCTGCTGCCTGAGCAATAAGTTCAGGTCTGTCAATAGCTGCAGAATTAACCGATACCTTATCTGCGCCTTCTCTCAATATAGCTCTGACATCATCAACTGTGCGTATTCCGCCTCCGACAGTAAAAGGAATAAAAACTTTTTTGGCCACTTCTCTAACCATATCCGCAACAGTAGCACGTCTCTCGTTAGAAGCCGTAATATCGAGAAAAACCAGTTCATCGGCACCTGCCTTTGAATAAGCTTTTCCTACCTGTACAGGGTCTCCTGCATCCCTTAGATCCACAAAATTTATACCTTTTACAACTCTTCCATTATTTACATCCAAACATGGTATTATTCTCTTTGTAAGCATAAAATCTCCTCTATAAACTTTATGTAATTACACTTCCAGGAAATTCTTTAGAATCTGCATTCCAACTTCTGCACTCTTTTCAGGATGAAATTGACAGGCAAATACATTTCCGGATTCTACAGATGCATCAATTGTTACAGAATAATCTGTTGTAGCAGTGACTATATCCCTGTTTTCCGCCTTTAAATAATATGAATGAACAAAATATACATATGCGCCATCATCCAGTCCTTTAAACAAGCGCCCCTTATTGGGAAACTTAAGAGAATTCCATCCAATCTGAGGTATCTTATACTTATTTCCTGCCAAATCCTCATCAGGAATACTGATAATCTTTTCACGCAAAATGCCCAGGCCAGAAACTCCATCTGATTCCTCACTGGATTCAAATAATAGTTGCTGTCCCAGGCATATACCCAAAAATGGGATTCCTTTACCTGTCACTTCTTTAATAGCACTGACAAGTCCATATTCATTTAATTTCTTCATGGCATCGCCAAAAGAACCAACTCCGGGCAATACCACGTGATCTGCTCTTATTATCTCATTGGTATCTCTAGTGATGACAGTATCTGCACCAAGATAATCAAAAGCTTTCTCAACACTTTTTATGTTACCTGCATCGTAATCAATTATTGCAACCACCCGGATCACACCTCCATTCGAATATGTCGATGCCCTCCGACTGATTAATTAAGCCCTGAAACTACGATTCAAGTGTTCCAACAATTTCCATGAGTCTGATAGTATAATCTGTTTTTTTCTTGATAGAATTGATTTCTTCTATATCAGCCTCAGCCAGACCATAATTGTCTGAAAGCAACGATTGTATACTATCGTACACAATCTGAACCTCTTTTTCAACTCCATATTTTGATGCTTCTTCAATTAGATCCGACTTATTACGCATTCCCATTAAAAGCATATCAAGAGCTTCTTCCTGCATGTTCATGGCAATATAATTCTCGTAACCGGATAAATATCTGTCAGCCCATGCCAGCACCCTTGACTGTTCATAAATTACAATCTGCTCTTCTGTCATGCTCTTTCCATAAAGCATCTTGTATGCTGTTGTATACTCTCTATGAGTATATGCAGTACCCGCCTGCTCAGAAGATATTCTCTCCGGTAAAATAAGCACCGGAATCATGAAAAGAACACCTATACTAGCTGCAAAGATGACAGCTACAGCTATCTTCTTAGGAGACATAACCTTTTCAGGTTCTCCGGGTTCCTTTGGCGGCTTAGGCTTTTTCTCCTTTTTGGGTTTCGGAGGTTTTTTCTCCTTTGGTGGTTTCTTTTCCTTTGGAGGTTTTTTCTCCTTTGGTTTCTTTTCCTTTTTCTTCTTTTCTTTTTTCTTCTTTTTATCTTCTCCTGCAAGTTCCTTAAGTACAGCAGCATTTTCATCTGTGAGACTTGCAAGACCTTCAGTGTCTTCTTCCTCTTCAGTTAAAGTATGGAATAGTTTTGCAAAAAAAGCTCCTAAGCCCTTTTTCTCTTTCTTTGGCTTAGTTTTCTCTTCTTCCTGATCCGACGCACCGCCTCCGGCACCTTTTTTGTCAGGTATTGCAGCAAGTTCCTCCAAAGATGGTTCTTCAATTTCCTCATCTGCCCCATCATCCGTCAGTGCATCTTCAGTAAGCGCATCAAAAACATCATCCCTGGCAGTTTCTTCCTGATCAGCAACGCCTGCTTCCTGATCTTTCTGGGCAGTATTTTCGATATCCTCAATTTCATCTCCTGCCAGACTATTCATCAAAGCATCAAGACCTGGCATCGAAACCTGCTCACCTGCTCCCTCACTGCGATCAGGAATATCCTCTGCTGCTCCGGCAAGCTCTGCCACTTCACCATCAATAGATGCAGCGCTGTCTGCATCTTCACCCAAAAGGCTGTCAAGACTGGATTCAAGATCACCAAGATCCAAATTATCCTCGTCAAGAGCATTTATTGAATTGTTAACTGACTCTTTTACATCATTATCCGAAGCCATTGAATCCTCTAATGAAATATCATCTGAACTCTCTGCAGGAGCTTCCTCTTCCAAGTTTTCACCGCCCAAAAGACTTTCCAAATCATCAAATCCTTCAGAGGGCTCTTCCTTCTGCGAATTCGCTTCCGATGAATTATTTTCTTCATCAACTGTTACTAAATCATCTGCAGATTGTTCCACATCTGTTCCATTGGTAATACCTTCCAAATCAGGAATATTATCCGCGCTGACTTGAGGATTTTTTTCTGTTTCATCCTTTTCAGTCATTGAAAGGACATCCTCAAGATTATCAGTAATATCATCTTCACTAACTGCCCCGCTCTCTGCAGGTTCAGGTATAGCTTCAGCAGTCACATCTTCTGTAGGACTTTCTTGTTCAGATTCAGTATTTTCATCTTCACTTATTCCAAATTCATCAAGCCCTACATCAATAGCAGATTCAATATCTTTTAAAGACAAATCATCCGAATTTAGGCTGTCACTGCCATCATCATTATTTAATAATCCCTTGTCAATATCATCAAGGCTGTCCTGCATATTATCAAGGACATCGCTAAGACTTTCCTGTGTCTGCCCCATATCAGATTGAGCAAGGTTATTTCCGGATACATCATCCAGCAAATCCGTAAGTATTTCTTCCGGAGTTTCATTTGCATCTGATGAAACCAAATTGTCTGCCGTCGGTATGTTATGCTCCGGAAGTATCACCTCCGGAGCCATTTCTAAAAGAGCGTCATCACCCTCTTCAATATCAACTATTGGTGCAGAAGCAGGTGGTTCTAAAGGTTTTTCCTCATATTTACCACTTTGAATCTCCGCATCCATCCTCTCAGCATCGGCAATTGCTTCGTCTAATGCAATTTCTTCAGGATCCCTTGTATCTTTACTGCTTATTTGTCCACCCACAGTAAACTGGGGAATTGAAGGATCTGTAGCTTTTTCAATGCTATCAAGGAGATTTCCCATCTTCTCGTCAATTATTTCATTACTGTCAAGCTTATTTAATACTTCTCCAATATCCTTTAAATCTTCATTTCCACCAGAATTATTGACCAATTCATTAATATTTTCCGGATCATCAACATCCCCCGGTGAACTTCCACTCATGCCTTTTGAAGCCATCCTGCTAAGAGCAGATTGAGGGTTATTATTTGATTGAGCTGAACTTAGAAGACTATCAAGATATTCTTCATTATTAGATTTCATAGCCCTTTACTCTCCTGCAAAATAAAATCAACTGAGTTCATTTGGATAGAATCTGTCTTGTCAGCAATCTCCTTGGTATATTGGAACAATTTTTCGTGTACTCTAACAAGATGAGCTTTTTTATTTATGAATGTCACTTTTTCAAAAGGCCATCTCACAACTGTCGGATACTCAAGTCCAACTCCCAGCTCCAAAATAAGAAGATTTTTATTAAGCGTGCTTGAAAGATACTTCATATATGAATCCCATCTTTCAATATATGCACTTTCGTTATACTTTATTTTACTATATTCTGGTCTTTTTTGGTTAAGATATAATTGTTTTCCGTTAAAAGATATTTTGGAAAGTGAATTATTTATTTCAATATTACCACCAAATTCCGTAACAATTTTATGAATACTATTTACTATATCCATAAATTCCGGAACATCTTCCGCCTTTAAAAGTTCCTCATTTGACGAAGACTGGAGGTAATCATAATTACCACAAGGGTTTACAAAATTTTTAAGATCAAATCCGCAAGAAACAGCATCCTGCAAAAACAAGTCAGTGACTATAAAATATTTTTTTTCTTTTAATAAAGCCTTTAAGCCTTTATAGGCATCTTCAGTCTTTTTGTCTGAATTAAAATGCTGATATTCATACTCTACAATCGGAAGAAGATAACGATTTTCTTCTTTGGAACAATATTCCAATATCTGAGTATACCTTACATCATTTTTTAATCCATTATTAACCCAATTCCATTCACTTCCGATACCTACAATTACCAGATCTGATGCGCTGACCAATTCAGCAATACTCTGTTCCATACTTCTTTTTTCCTCGATAAAATATAATACTCCCTTAGTTGAAGCAGTTAATGAAAACACATAGTCACCAAAACTGAGTCAACCAAGGGAGTTAAAATTTAAATATTATCCTGCATTGGACGCATTAACCAACTCATCAATAACAGATACAAGATTACCAATTTCAGGCTTGGATAACTGTCTGTCTGCACCAAGTGACTCGCCTTTTCTCCTCATTTCCTCGTTGACAAGTGAAGAGAAAATTATAAGTGGAATGCCCTTTGTAGCGTCATCACTCTTAACAAGTTTAGTTAGTCTGTGTCCGTCCATGATAGGCATTTCAATATCAGTAATAATGCATTTAATCTTATCAAGTTCATTTCTTTCTTTGCATGCCTTAATATAATCATATGCAAGCTTACCATTTTCAAAGTGTCTTACATTATTATAACCGGCTTTGTTAAGAGAATCTACTATAAGCTTGTTAAGCAACTGAGAATCCTCCGCAAGAACAATTGGAACTTCGTTTCTTGGGCGCGGTCCAATTTCTGAAAGAGCATCCATATTCAATCCGGTGTTAGGATTGATATCAGATACAATCTTCTCAAAATCAAGAATAATGATAAGCTGATTTTCAAACTTAATAATACCGGTAGAAATACTTTCTTCAGCTTTGGAAATTGTTGCATTAGGCTTGATGATATCAGCCCATGAAACTCTGTGAATTCCTACAACCGAATCAACATGGAATGCTATATCCAACTTATTAAAATTAGTTATAATGAAAAGTCCACCCGGTTTAGAAGCTCCACGCTGTAAACAGTTTCTAAGATCAATTGCAGTAATCATTGTATCACGCGGCATAAATATGCCTTCAATACTTGGATGCGCGTTAGGCACAGGAGTAACCTCCTGATATACAATGATTTCTTTGATCTTCGCTACATTAATTCCATAGCAATGATCATCGATTTTAAACTCAAGGACCTCTAATTCATTAGTACCATTTTCAAGCAGGATTTTTGATTCCATTCTTCCACCTCACGAAATATAATAAAATAATTACGGTACCGCTTTTACAAAAAATACTTAAAACCGATAGAAATTTATTTGAATATCCTCATTTAGTATAGCATAATTTTTTTAAAATAAATATAAAAAAACAAAAAAGACGGGCATTTGACCGTCTTTTAAGATTTCATTTATAACTATTTTATATATTTTGTTTTTCGTTTAAAATTTTAAGAACTCCCCAAGTAGGACTCGAACCTACGACACTTCGGTTAACAGCCGAATGCTCTACCGACTGAGCTATTGAGGAATATTTATCTTCTTTGTACCTTCAAAACCGAACACTGAACCATCTTTTCCTTCTTCAATCTCTATACACCTTTTCTTGGATAAGCCCTCGACCTATTAGTACACATCAGCTGAACACGTT
>JAFSQI010000109.1 GCA_017446685.1 Butyrivibrio sp. | reverse complement strand
GTTCAGACAGAAATGCGCACTAAGCTGCGCATTTCGTGAGAACATGATGCAGGAGTGAGCGCATTCCATCGACGAAGTCGATTTGGAATGAATGCGCGAAGTGGTTACTGGAGCGAGCAGTATGCGAGTGAACAGTAACGTAGTGTTGAGGTTTAAATAGGAGGATCAGCCGATGTTTAATGAAGGTACTTCCTGCCGATACAAAGACAAAAAGAAACCGGTTATTATAGATACTATAAAGATAAATGGAAAATATATAAATGCGTCTGTTTTCAGGCAACAGACAGTAAAGGTTTTATCTTTGTCAGCATTGGCCGGAATGATTGCATCAATTTTGCTGTCATTGCTTTAATCCAGCAAGAAATTTGAAATTGAAATATTGCATTGTGCACAAGTAAAAAGCGTGCTAGAATTTTGGGTGTGAAATTATTGGTTTCACACCTTTTTTCATTAATATAAAGCAATAAGAGGAAAAATAAATGACAGATTATAATCTTATAATTCAGCAGCTAAAGGCACTTGGGGAGGATGAACCAAATTTCATTCCACTTCTTTCAAATGTTTCAGCGCTTATTTTTAATTCGCTGGAAGACCTCAACTGGGCAGGCTTTTATCTCATGGATAATGGTTCACTTTTACTTGGACCGTTTCAGGGGAAAATTGCATGTATAAGGATTGCGCTTGGTAAGGGAGTTTGTGGAACTGCCGCTCAGAAAGATAAGACGATTCTTGTTCCGAATGTACATGAATTTGAAGGGCATATCGCTTGTGACGGAGCATCTAACTCAGAGATAGTTGTGCCTATTCACAAAGATGGTAAAGTAATCGGAGTTCTTGATATAGATAGTCCGGTGATAGACAGATTTAAGTTGGATGATCAGGTAGGACTTGAACGTTTTGTAAAAGAGCTTGAGAAAATTGTTGAGTTTAAAGAGCTGATTTTTTAAAAAAAGAATTGGAGTAAAAGCGGGTATATTCCGATTTTGTTCGCAGGAATATGGCATTGCCCGATACAATATCATCTGAGCGTGTATCGGGCAATGTTTATTATTTTCTGGGAACACTTTTTATATTGTTAAAACTGATATTTTCACAGAATTCCATGTGAATGCTGTCTGTTCCGTTTTCAGGGTTTTCCATTTCAATATCTTTAAATTCAATGTTTTTTATTTCATAACCAGGTACATCAAATCCGCACAGGAGAATTGAAGGGCAGTCGTGCCATTCGTCTTTTCCTGCATTATTATCAAGATATCGTCCAAGAAGGTGCATACGCTCAAAGCGGCAATCGCCAAGTACAGGAGGAACTTTAGAGCCTTCACCGTCATCATTATAACCTACTGAGTGCATCTGTATATGTGAAGCAGTTATATCGCGAACGAGAATGTTTTTAACATAGCCTCCACGTTTTTTGGTGGCCTTTATCTCAATTCCCGACCAGGTTGGACCCATTTCGCAGTCCCAGAGACGAACATCTTCAACACCACCTGACATTTCACTTCCGATGCAAAGACCATGCCCAAAATGGCAGATGCTGTCAAAAACTCGAATGTGTTTGGTCGGCCTGTTAATAACATTGCCCTCAGGATTTTTTCCTGACTTGATAGCAACTGAATCATCCTCTGTGTAGAAGTCACAGGCAAAAAGAGTTGAATTGGTAGATGAATCAGGGTCCCATCCGTCACCGTTCCAAACACCTTGTGATTTGATTGTGCAATGATCTGTTACGATGCTATCGGAATAAATAAAGTGCAGGTTCCATGAAGGGGCAAAGCCTAGTGTAAGACCATGTATCCAGATATTCTGACAATTGCTCATATTGATAAGTCTGCCGCGGAATCTGCTGGCTATTGTTTCAGGTTTTTCATATTCCTTAATTTTGTCGCCGAGAGATGCGATGTAATCTTTTAAGCGTTCCTGTTCAATTTTGGCAATTGACTTTGCAAGGGTGCTTCCTCCGCCCATGATTGCTCCTTTGCCGTGAATGATGACATTTTTGCAGTTATAGTCTGCATCATGATCCAATGTGCCGAGATTAAGAAGGCTTCTGTAACACTCCATTTCATGTCCTTCAAAACGACTCTTTATTTTGGGGAGGTAATCAGAAGGGCTATCTGTACCCTGCAAAAGACCTCCTTCTTCAACATATATTTCTGTATTTGAGTGTACATTAAGAGCTCCGGTTAAAAAAGTTCCGGATGGAATGTAAACGAAACTATCTTCATCGCAGGCATTAAGAGCATCCTGTATTGCTGTGGTGTTTAGAGTTTTGCCGTCGCCTACAGCGTTGTAGGGAGAATCGGTTATATCAATTTTATTTTTTGTTCTGTGTGTATGAACCTTTAGGCTGCCAAGTAAAGACGGCTCTTTATCGATGTCTTCGACAAGGTATACTGAAATGTCATATTCTGTGTCGGGTACAAGATTGTCAAGCGATACGTGAGTTTTTGAAACAACCTGCTTATTATTTGTGGTTGAATTCTCTACTATATATTGGCACTTGGGAGTTGCATCAAGCGGAAGATCCCAAAATATTTCAGCAAATGTATCAGTTGCTCTGTAATCTAGCATAAAATCAAAATTCATCATCCCCATGTCCTCCTTCTTATGGTGATTGTTTATAAAAAAATTTTACATTTGCCGCATGGATTATTCAAAGCAAATATTGTAAATATATAACAAATTTTGACTGAATTGGATATAATATTAATGAAACGTAAATTTGTTGTCGGAAAAGAATGTTCAAATCACACAAAAGCATTATGAGGCGGCAACATCACCTTTTGCCAAATGCGTGGCAGAAGAATTCTAGGAGGTTTGTATGAAAAAATATGTAGCAGAGTGTATTGGAACATGTGTGCTTGTTGTACTTGGCTGCGGGACCGCAATGCTTGTGGGGTGTGATGCTGCAAACGGATCGGGGTATCTTTTGACAGCTCTTGCGTTTGGCCTTGTTATCGTAGGTATGGCGTATTCGATAGGTAATATCTCAGGATGCCATATTAATCCGGCGGTTTCACTTGGAGTCCTTATGACCGGAGGTATGTCTGTCAGTGATTTTATCGGTTATGTTATATCACAGTGTATAGGTGCTTTTGCGGGAGCCGGAATTCTGGCAGTGATTTTTGGCTTTGGCGGCGTTATTGATAAGACCGGTGGATTTGGTTCAAATGGACTTGCAGGTGTAAATGGAAGTGCGCTTGCAGGTCTTTTGGTTGAAATAGTTCTTACATTTGTATTTGTGCTTGCAATATTGGGAGTAACATCAAAGAAAGCCGGTCATGGCTCATTTGGAGGACTTGTAATAGGACTTACACTTACTCTTGTACATATTCTTGGAATTGGACTTACAGGAACATCAGTTAATCCTGCCAGAAGCTTTGGACCTGCGCTTGTAGCAGCTTTTTCAGGAAACATGGCTCCGCTTGCACAGTTATGGGTATTCATTGTCGGACCACTTGTAGGAGCAGCAATTGCAGCCGTAGTATACAAGAATCTTGAAAGCTGATATACACTTGGGATTTAGATTATGATATACTCGTGAACGTTGTTGAATATAATTAGTAGTGAGTGACATTTATTTATAGTAAAAACGTCAGATGAATCTGTCGTTCAAATGCACTTTGGTGAGGGATATATGAAAAAAAGAATACTGTTGGGAATGTTGATACTTGTGCTTGGCACAGGGCAGTTTTCCCTTGCTGTAAGTGCTGAGGAGTACAATGAAACAATTGCTAACATGCAGCAGCAGGAACAGGAAACAAAGGATACGATTTCCAATCTTGAAAAGCAGACAAAAGAGACAAAGGATGCTATTTCAGCGCTGCAGGGGCAAAAGGATCAGACTCAGAGTAATATTTCAAGTTTACAGAATCAGAGTTCTGCACTTCAGAACACAATTAATGGATATTCCAGTAAGTTAAACGATCTGAATGAAGAGATTTCCGAGGCGGAGAGTAAAATGGCGGAAGTCTCTTCAGAGATTGTCAGACTGGATAATGAGCTTCAGGAGGCTAAAGAGCAGGAAAAAGAGCGTTATGAGCTTTTGAAGATGCGCTTAAAGTCAACCTATGAAAACGGCGGTTCGAAAGGTCTTTTGCGAATAATGCTGGAGTCGGGCTCAATTCAGGAATTTCTGACTAAGTTTGAATATCTTAATGCAATTATCAGATACGATAAGAGAATAATTGCTGAGTATCAGGCGCTTCAGGACAATATAAAAACACAGACTGAAGCGGTAGAAGAAAAAGAGGCACAGCTTGATGAATACCAGGATATGCTGGATGAAAAGCATGATGAGCTTGCATCTCTTACTGATGCTGTAAAAGGTCAGCTTACATCGACCAATAATTCTATTACTTCTGAAAAAAGTAAGCTGGCAGATTATGACAGTCAGTTAAAGTCTTTAGATGACAAAATGAAGGCTTTGGAATCACAGACAGCGGCTGCGCAGGCAAAGCTGGCTCAGCAGGTTGCTGAAAGGCTTGCTCTTACCAAGGAAGATACATCAGGATCTTATGCAGCTAATGCGACAGAACTTGAGTGGCTTGCTGCAACGATTCAGGCAGAGGCAGGTGGAGAATCTTACACCGGAAAGCTTGCGGTTGGTTCTGTAATAATGAACAGAGTTAAGAGCTCGGCATTTCCAAATACTATTATTGGTGTAATTACTCAGACAATGCAGTTTGCTTCTTATAGATCAGGAAAGGTAGAGCTGATCATTGCAAACGGAGCAAATTCTACATGTATACAGGCTGCACAGGAGGTTCTTGACGGAGCCCGTGTGGGAGATTATCTGTTTTTTATGACAAAATATTATGCTGATTATTATGGAATCAGCGAATATACAATGATTGGTAACCATGCATTCTTTTACAGATGGGTTACTAATAAACCGGAAGTTACTGAGACTACGGAAGAAAACACTCAGTCAAATGAGGAGGCTTCTACAGAGCAGCCGCAGCCGGAAGAAACACCAACAGAAGAAGCACCATCAGAAGAAACACCAACAGAAGAAACACCAACAGAAGAAACACCAACGGAAGAAGCACCATCAGAAGAAACTCAAACTGAAGAGACTCAGCCTGAGGAAAGTCAGTCGCAAGAAAATCAAAATGATGAGTCGCAACCCTAAGAGAGTAGGTTACTGTTCAGACAGAAATGCGCACTAAGCTGCGCATTTCGTGAAAACCTGATGCAGGAGTGAGCGCATTCCATCGACGAAGTCGATTTGGAATGAATGCGCGAAGTGGTTACTGGAGCGAGCAGTATGCGAGTGAACAGTAACGAGAGTAGTTCAGAAGGTGGACAATAAGAGCTTTTTATTATTGCAATAAAGAAAAATAAGTAGTAAAATGTCAACATTATAAATAGATTAAATAAAGGCTGTGACGAAGACAGTAGATGACTTTTGAAAGTTTGCAGAGAGCCGGCGGTTGGTGTGAGCCGGTACGAGTAATGGTTGTTGAAAATCACTTCTGAGCTGCAGAATCGAAAGGTGTATGTTGATACGATTAGATTCTGACGCGTCCCCTGCGTTATTGGGAAACGTATTCAACAGATTATTTTCTGCGCGTATGTGTAAACAGGTGGTTAACGAGAAAACAGAGCCTCGTCCTTTTTACAGGGACGAGGTTTTTTTATTTACGAAAGGAGCTCAAAATGTATAACAAAGTCGAAACTGACATGAATTTTGTCGGCAGAGAAAAAGAAGTCGAGAAGTTCTGGAAAGAAGAAAATATATTCCAGAAGAGTGTTGATACCCGCAGCAAGGGTGAAATGTATATGTTCTATGATGGTCCTCCAACAGCCAATGGTAAGCCACATATCGGACACGTTCTTACTCGTGCGATAAAGGATATGATTCCCAGATACCGCACAATGAAAGGATACACAGTTCCCCGTAAGGCAGGATGGGACACGCATGGTCTTCCTGTTGAGCTCGAAGTTGAGAAAATGCTTGGTCTAGATGGCAAAGAGCAGATTGAAGAGTACGGAATGGAGCCTTTCATCAAAAAATGTAAGGAATCTGTTTGGAAATATAAGGGTATGTGGGAGGATTTCTCCGGAACAGTAGGATTCTGGGCTGATATGGAGCATCCCTACATAACCTATGATGACAATTTTATCGAGTCTGAATGGTGGGCTCTTAATGAAATTTGGAAGAAAGGTCTTTTGTATAAGGGATTCAAGGTAGTTCCTTATTGCCCTCGTTGTGGTACCCCTCTTTCTTCTCACGAAGTTGCACAGGGATACAAGACTCTTAAGGAGCGTTCAGCAATAGTACGTTTCAAGGTAAAGAATGAGGATGCTTATTTCCTTGCCTGGACAACAACACCATGGACACTTCCTTCCAATATCGGTCTTTGCGTAAACCCTGATGAAAAATATATCAAGGTTAAGGCAGCTGATGGCAATGTTTACTATCTTGCACAGGCACTTGCAGATAACGTTCTTGGCGCTCTTGCAAAAGAGGAAGGCGAAAAGGCATACGAAGTTCTTGAAACATATGTTGGAACAGATCTTGAGTACAAAGAGTATGAACCTCTTTATCAGTGTGCTGCAGATGAGACTGAAAAACAGCACAAGAAGGCATTCTTTATCTACTGTGACACATATGTAACTATGACGGATGGTACTGGTATAGTTCATATTGCTCCTGCTTTCGGTGAAGATGACGCAAGAGTAGGACGTAAGTATGATGCGCCGCTTGTTCAGATGGTAGATGCTCAGGGACGTTTGAAACCAGAAACTCCTTTTGCAGGAATGAGATGTAAACCTACACAGAAGGAAATGGATGAAGGCGCAATTAGTGCAGATCCAGAGGTTTTAAAAGATCTTGACAAGAGAGGTCTTTTGTTTGGCGCACCTAAGATGGAACATGATTATCCTCACTGTTGGAGATGTGGAACACCGCTTCTTTACTATGCACGTTCTTCATGGTTTATTAAGGTTACAGAGGTTAAAGAAGATCTTATCCGCAATAACAAAGAAATCAACTGGGTTCCTGAATCAATCGGTAAGGGACGTTTTGGTGACTGGCTTGAAAACATCCAGGATTGGGGTATTTCCCGTGACAGATATTGGGGAACACCACTTAATATCTGGGAGTGCGATGATTGCGGCCATCAGCTTTCTGTTGGTTCAAGAAAAGAACTGGCTGAGCTTTCAGGCGATCCTGCTGCTGAGACAGTTGAGCTTCATAGACCATATATTGATAAATTTGAAATTACATGTCCTAAGTGCGGAAAGAAGATGCACAGGGTAAAAGAAGTTATTGACTGCTGGTTCGATTCAGGAGCAATGCCTTTTGCACAGCTCCACTATCCATTTGAAAACAAGGAGCTCTTCGAAAAGCAGTTCCCTGCTGAGTTTATTTCAGAGGCTGTAGACCAGACAAGAGGATGGTTCTATTCACTTCACGCTGAGGCTACTCTTCTCTTTAATAAGCCTGCTTTCAAGAATGTAATCGTTCTTGGTCTCGTTCAGGATGAGAATGGACAGAAGATGAGTAAGTCCAAGGGCAATGCCGTAGATCCTTTTGATGCACTTCAGAAGTACGGTGCTGATGCAATCAGATGGTATTTCTACACTAACAGTGCTCCATGGCTTCCAAGCCGTTTCTCAGGTGATGCGGTTATGGAAGGCCAGAGAAAGTTCCTTGGTACTCTTTGGAACACTTATGCATTCTTTGTTCTTTATGCAAACATTGATGGATTTGATGCTGCCAACTACAAGCTTGAGCTTGATAAGCTTACAGTTATGGATAAATGGCTTCTTTCCAAGTTAAACAGTTGCGTAAAAGCAGTTGATGAGAATCTCAATAACTACAGAATCCCTGAAGCAGGAAAAGCGCTGGATAACTTTGTTGACGAAATGTCCAACTGGTATGTTCGTCGTTCTCGTGAGAGATTCTGGGCTAAGGGAATGGAACAGGATAAGATTTCTGCTTATATGACACTTTATACAGCACTTGTAACTGTATCAAAGGCAGCAGCTCCTATGGTTCCGTTTATGACAGAAGAAATCTATCAGAACCTTGTCAGAAAGAGCTTTACAGATGCTCCTGAGAGTATACATCTTTGTGACTTCCCTGCTGTAGATGAGTCACTTATCGACAGCAAGCTTGAAAAAGACATGGAAGAAGTACTTGATATCGTTGTACTTGGTAGAGCAGCAAGAAATGCAGCAAATATAAAGAACCGTCAGCCAATCGGTCAGATGTATGTTAAAGCAGAGGAGACTGTTGGAGAGTTCTACACAGATATTATCAGAGAAGAGCTCAATGTAAAGAATGTTTCATTTACAGATGATGTTAGAGACTTTACAAGTTACAGCTTCAAGCCTCAGCTTAAGACTCTGGGACCTAAATATGGCAAGAATATCGGAGCAATCAAGAATTATCTTGCAGAGCTCGATGGCAATGCTACAATGGATGAGCTTAACAACAGCGGTTCAATCAAGTTTACTGTAAATGATGTTGATGTTGAACTTGTAAAAGAAGATCTTCTTATAGAGATGGCGCAGAAGGAAGGCTTCATTTCTCAGGAAAACTGGGGAATTACTGTTGTTCTTGATACAAACCTTTCAGAAGAGCTTATTAATGAGGGCTTTGTTCTTGAAGTCATCAGTAAAGTACAGACTATGCGTAAGGATTCAGGCTTTGAAGTTATGGATCACATCAAGGTATCTCTTAACGGAAACGATAAGCTTGCTGAGATAGTTAAGGCAAATGCAGACAGCATTTCAACCAAGGTTCTTGCAAATGATATTGTATATGGATCAGATGTAGCTAATGCAAAAGAGTGGGATATCAATGGCGAGAAGGTTACTATTGGTGTTGAGAAGGTCTGAATTAAGGATAAAGAAATACAGTTAATTTCAGAAATTGAATTGTGACGTAAATTCATATAAAAGAGCGGATTTTTTCGAGACTATTTCGAAGAAATCTGCTCTTTTTTTGCATGAAAAATGCTTTTCTTTTAAAAAAGATTGAAACAAAATATCTGAAAATCTATAAAAATATGAAAATAACATCCGATAAATTAATTGTGACAGCATATTTTTTATCTTTTTTACGAATTGGTTATTGTGATGGGACCAGAAAAAGTCTGGCGGTAAAAATGTGTTGTTTTTTTCATAGGGATAGTGGAATACATGCAGGGAAGCATTACAAGACAGAGGTAATAAGCATGAAAATTCAACATAACCTATCTGCGATTAATTCTAATAGACAGCTTGGATTAATGAATGATGTTAAATCAAAAACTTCTGAAAAGTTGTCATCGGGATATAAAATCAACCGCGCTGCAGATGATGCTGCAGGTCTTGCAATCAGCGAAAAAATGAGAAGACAGATCAGAGGTTTGTCACAGGCTTCTGAAAACGTGCAGGATGGGGTTTCCTATGTTCAGGTGGCAGATGGAGCACTTGCGGAAATTGATGAAATGCTGGCACGAATGACTCAGCTATGTGTGCAGGCTGCAACTGACACACTTACAGATGAAGACAGAGCCGAGATAAACAAAGAAATACAGCAAATAAAGATGGAATGTAATAGGGTTTTTCATACCACAAAATTTAATGAAAGACCTATTTGGGATGAGAATAATCAAACTAAAGTTCCTATCGGAACTGAACCAAGACCTATTTATACCTCGACTATAGGAAATACCGGAACAATTGATGATGTCAACAAAGCTGCGTGGCCCAGTGACTCATATTTTCACTATTCAGCAACTGATAGTGGCTTAAAGGTAAGTTGGAAGGGCTACGATGGTATTGATTATGAAAGCAATGAAATTCCATGGCCATCTGAGGATGAATTGAAAAGCGGATTTACAGTTAGACTGGATGAAACGACTATGGATTATAGCGATAAATATAAAGCAGCAAAAGGTATTGAGATGGGCTTTACATTTACGCTCGATGAAGATGCAACTTTGGATATGCTCGTACAGGATTTAAATGGAAAACAAGCTCAGGTATGGACAAGTTACAGCGTGTCAGGAAGCGCTATAGGTGATGGAGAAAATTTTTCAATAAGTGGTACATTTAATTATCTGGCAGGTCTGATATATAGGGATAAAATATCCGGAGAAGAAGATAGAATGGATCCGAAAGATTCAACGAATAACAGGCAGGAGTCAGATACTGCCGATACTATATCTTTTAAATTTGATTTTGGAAAAAGCAGTAAAACAGAACCTTCTTCACCAAGCACATTTCCTGTAACAGTAAGCTATAATAACTCTGTTTCTACTTCATGTGGGGCGAGAAATGACAGTACTAAAGGATTATGGTGGGATACATATATTCATGGGCAGTATGGTATAAATCCGTCTACATCAAATAGTGATCTTGAGGAGGCAGTTAAAAGTGCATTATCAGCGAAAGTAAATCCATATAATCAAAAATCAGTTGAACTAAACGACTACGGTGGAACGCTTAGGATTAGTCTTGGAGTAGCTTCTGATGTGGCACTTAAATATGGAGCAAATGGTTCATCACTTACTACCGGACAAGGTGGAATTGGAGCACTTTCATTGTACATTCCTGTGTCAAAGGATGAAACGACTGATAGTGTCCTACAAAGGATAAAGGGAATAACAGGAGCAGATTTAACCAGTAGCAATCTTAATGGAATATCAAGAGGAAATATCTTTGCCAGCAATTTTGATGCAAATATCTACGGAGGTACTATGGCGCTTAATATACAGGCTGGCGCGGATAATACTCCCGATGATATCATTCCGATTGTTTATGAGGTGCTTAACAATAATTCGCTTGGTATAAACAATTTGAATACTCTTACTAATGTAGATGCAAGAAAAGGACTTGATACAATTGATGCAGCAGCGCAGATTGTTGACGGTCAGAGAGCGGTTTTTGGTGCATATCAGAACCGGATGGAACATGCAATTCGAAATCTTGATAACACAGTGGAGAATACAACAACATCCGAGTCAATCATCAGAGATGCTGATATGGCAGCAGAAATGGTGAAATATTCAAATAGTAATATTCTGACTAATGCAGGGGAAGCGATGCTTGGGCAGGCAAATCAGACTTATCAGGGGGTAATGGCTTTATTGAGTTGAAAACGTGCTTTAGTATTTATTAATATTGCAAAAATGAGTTTACAGATATTTTATGGAATTGTGTACATATTTGCGGTAGAATATTAACAAGTATTGCGATTAAACGTTTCTTGGGTTGTCGCCTAAGGAACGTTTAGTGTGGCCACATCAGTTTATATGAGGAGCAATCTCCATCGGAGTAGAGAGTTGGAAATGCGTTTTACCTAAGATAGGCCGAATGATAGCAAATAATTCATGACGAGGAGGCAACATGAAGAAAAAGCAGTTATCTTTTGATAAGGATTTATTTAAGCGCAGTGTGCAGTATAACGTTAAGACGCTGTATAGGAAAACAATGGAAGAAGCTACGCCACAGCAGTTATATCAGGCGGCGGCTTACGCTATTAAAGATGCGATTGTAGATCACTGGATGACAACTCAGAAGGCGACAGCTGAGCAGGATCCCAAGATTGTTTACTATATGTCCATGGAGTTTTTGATGGGCAGAGCCTTTGGTAATAACCTTATTAATCTTCAGGCATATAAGCCTGTAAAAGAAGCATTGGATGAGCTTGGAATAGACGTAAATCTTATTGAAGATCAGGAACCTGATCCTGCACTTGGTAACGGTGGTCTTGGAAGACTGGCTGCATGTTTCCTCGATTCACTTTCTACCCTTGGTTATGTTGCATATGGTTGCGGAATCAGATACAAATACGGCATGTTCCGTCAGAAGATCAAGGACGGTTATCAGGTGGAGGTTCCTGATACATGGCTTGAAAACGGAAATCCATTTGAACTTAGAAGAAATGAATATGCCAAGGAAGTTAAATTTGGCGGTTATGTAAATATGTATACAGATGAGTACGGAAGAACTGTATTCAAGCAGGAGGGGTATCAGGTTGTTAAGGCTATCCCCTATGACCTTCCTGTAGTCGGATATGGCAATGGCGTGGTAAATACTCTCAGAATCTGGGATGCTGAGCCTGTTCAGTGTTTCCAGCTTGATTCTTTTGACAAGGGAGATTATCAGAAGGCCGTTGAGCAGGAGAATCTTGCAAGTCAGCTTTGTGAAGTTCTTTATCCTAATGACAATCATATCGCAGGAAAAGAGCTGAGATTAAAACAGCAGTATTTCTTTATCTCTGCTTCTGTTCAGACTGCTATTCAGAGATATTTAAAGAATCATGATGATATAAGAAAATTCTATGAAAAGGCTGTATTCCAGCTTAATGATACGCATCCTACCGTTGCGGTTGCAGAACTTATGCGTATTCTTATGGATGAGTATTATCTTTCATGGGATGAGGCGTGGGAAGTTACAACGAAGACCTGCTGCTATACCAACCACACAATCATGGCTGAAGCGCTTGAGAAGTGGCCGGTAGATCTTTTCCAGAGACTTCTTCCAAGAATATATCAGATTGTCGATGAAATTAATAGAAGATTTGTTGATCAGATCATGCGTCAATATTCAGGTTCAGCAGGAATTGATGTGCAGGCGAAGATTCGTAGTATGGCAATTCTTTATGATAACCAGGTTAAGATGGCGCACCTTGCAATAGTAGGCGGACATTCTGTAAATGGCGTTGCAAGACTTCATACAGAAATTCTTAAAAAGAGAGAACTTAAAGATTTCTATGAGATGATGCCTGAAAAGTTCAACAATAAGACAAATGGTATTACTCAGAGAAGATTCCTTATGCATGCTAATCCGCTACTTGCAGACTGGGTAACAGAAAAAATCGGCGATGGCTGGATCACAGATCTTTCTCAGATGGATAAGCTAAAAGCCTTTGTTGATGACAAGAAGGCTCAGAACGAGTTCATGGAGATTAAGCTTAAAAATAAGGAAAGACTTGCAGCATATATTCTTGAGCACAACGGAGTAAAGGTAGATCCCAAATCTATCTTTGATGTTCAGGTAAAAAGACTTCATGAATATAAGAGACAGCTACTTAATATTCTGGCTGTTATGTATAAATATTACGATCTCAAAACACATCCGAGTAAAGATTTTTATCCAAAGACATATATCTTTGGTGCAAAAGCTGCAGCAGGCTACCTTACAGCGAAGCTGACAATAAAGCTTATCAATTCTGTAGCTGATGTGATCAATAATGATCCGGATATCAAGGGTAAGATCAAGGTAATATTCATCGAAGACTACAGAGTTTCTAATGCTGAGCTGATTTTTGCTGCTGCTGATGTTTCTGAGCAGATTTCTACAGCAAGTAAAGAGGCATCAGGAACCGGTAACATGAAGATGATGCTTAACGGAGCAGTTACTCTTGGAACGATGGATGGTGCAAATGTTGAGATTGTAAATGAAGTTGGTGAAGAGAATGCATTTATTTTCGGCCTTACTTCACAGGAAGTAATGGAATATGAAAAGAACGGCGGCTATAATCCTATGGATATTTACAACAGCAATCCTAATGTAAAGAGAGTTTTGGATATGCTTGTTGACGGAACATTTTCAAGTGACAGAGAATTGTTCAGACCGCTTTACAACTGCCTTCTTAATACAATTAACTCCAACAAGGCAGATCAGTACTTCATATTAAAAGACTTTGAGTCATATATGGAAGCTCAAAAGAGGATTTCAGATGCTTATAGTGATAAGAAGCGTTGGGCTAGGATGGCACTTATGAATACAGCTTGCTGTGGTAAATTCTCATCTGACAGAACTATTCAGGAATATGTTGATGAGGTTTGGCATCTTGATAAGCTAAATATGCCTGAGAATAAGTAATATTAAGATAAAAAAAGATTTATCATCCAAAAGCCGGGTGATAAATCTTTTTTTTAGTTAGGATCGTTGGAATCAAGATGATGTTCTTCTATAAGTTTCTCAACTTGCAATAAGTGTTCTTTGCTTTCAGCATTATTGCTTTTGGGAAGAGATTTTCTGTATGCAGAAGGCGACAGACCTTTTTCTTGTCTGAAGGCTTTGGAAAACACCAAAGGATCAGAATACCCGCAGGAAATAGCGATGGATTCAATGGGAAGCCGGGTAAGCTGTAATAGTTCAACGGCTTTGGCTATCCTGTATCTGGAAAGGTATTGCTGGGGTGAAATGCCGAGAGCATCTTCAAAAAGAGTATAAAGATAACTTCTATTTATACAGACGTAGTCAGCAATATCAGTAACCTTTATTGGATTGCAGTAATTGCTGCGAACGTATGCCTGCGCTCTGTTAACATAGTCATTGGCGCTTCCGGAGTCGCTTTTTGGAGTGACAGAAAGACCTGAAGCAATAAGAGAAAGAAATAGTGATAAAAGACCGTTTCTTCTAAGTGAGTCCTCCACACTGAAAGTATTGTGCTCCATCATGTCTTTTACAAGAGCGTAGATTTCTTTGGACTTATCACTTTTGAAGACAGGCTGTTGGAGAGACAGGCCAAGCTGAGATACAATTTCCTCTGCTCTTCGACCACCAAATCCAATCCATACATATGTCCAGGGATCAATGTCATCTGCAACATAATATGCCAGTTCGTCAGGAACAATTAAAAAACCGTATCCTTCTTTTAGAGGGTATTTTTTTCCGCCTATGGTAAATGACCCCTTGCCGTTTAAACAAAAATGAATCATGAAATGAGGCTTAAGTGCAGGGCCAAAGCTGTGACCAGGCTCAGTTTTGGATAATCCGCAACAATAAACATAAAGATCATCAGATTCTTCTGTATTAAATAGAAGTTTATAAGCTTTTTCCATATAGTTTCCTCAAAAATAATTGCTTTTGCCAATGCTGATAAAATAATCACAATTATTTTATCAGCATTGGCGAAAGATATGCAATAGAATGCGGTGTCAATTGTTTTTTTGAGGCAGATACTGTAAAATAAAAATTGCATTTGCGTATAATAAAGGCAAACAAAAATGGTTGTTTGGAGGTTGTTGTGGATAAAGGAACTCAGGATATAATAGATGCCGGAAATAATATTCTTAAAAGCGTTTCCAAGGCAATAGACACTAATGATTACAGCAGACTTGCATCAGATATTTCCAAAACAGTTAAATCTGTCAGTTTTGAGAAAAGAACAACTTATGCCAGTGGAGTGGGAAACAACTACAGACAGGTAAATAACAATCCCAATTATCGGAATACTAACAATAAGCCCTTTCCTTTTTTGCAGAAAAAGGTTAGCAGATATGACGGACTGACTCAGTTTTTACTCGGAATTGGTCTTGGTGTGTGTCTGGCACTTCCGACACTTGCTATGTTGCTGTCACAGTCTTTTGTTGGAAGTATTATCTTTCTTATTGCTACAGCGGCATGTGCTTTTGCAGGTGTTAAGGGATTTAAGAAATTAAAACTGTCTAAGAAGTTTTATAAATATGGAAGCATTCTTCAGAGAGCAGAATATTTTGATATTTCAGATCTCGCGAAGGCTGCGGTATTGTCTGATGAAGAAGTTCTTAAAGATATCAAGGACATGATTAAGGCAGGATATCTTCCAAGAGCCAAGCTTGATGCATCTGAAAAGACATGCATGATAACAGATGCTGCATATGAAATGTATCTGGGAGCTGAGAAGGACAGAATTGCCAGAGAACAGAGAATTGCACATGAAAATGAGGTTCTTGGTAAGAATGAGAAGCAGAGTGATGAGCTCTCACCGAAGGCAAGTCAGATACTTAATGAAGGCAGTGAATATATCAAGTTTGTAAGAGGAATTAATGATATTATTCCTGACACCGAGGAAATGTCCAATAAGCTTTACAAGCTTGAGAATATTATGAACAGAATTTTTGAACAGGTAAAAAAAGAACCTGCAAGTGCGGAAGATTTGCACAAACTCATGAACTATTATCTTCCCACCACCAAAAAACTTCTGACAGCCTATGTGGAGCTTGACAAGCAGACCGGCGGAGGCGTTAATGTTCAGCAGACTAAGAGCGAAATCGATCAGGCGATGGATACAATAAATCTCGCCTTTGAGAATCTTCTTGACAGTCTTTTCCAGGATATGGCATGGGATATTTCTTCTGACATTTCTGTTATGAAGACCATGATGGCACAAGATGGACTTACGGGACAGGGGGCAACGGCATCCCAAGGACAATCAGCAGTCCAGATGGAATTTAAGTAAATAAAGAATTTAATTCTTTTTAATAGAGGAGGAAAAAATGGCAGACGATTTTAATTTTGACGCAGCACCCGCTGCACCTTCATTATCTTTTGGGGCAGAAGCAGCACAGGAGGCTCCCGAACCGGAGAAAAAAGAGGAGCCTGCAAAGGACAACGGAAATCTTGCAATGGAAGCTCAGCTTTCACAGGAAGAATTAAAGCAGGTTGAGGATTTCAGCAAGCAGATTGATCTCAGCAATTCAGCCGGAATCATGAATTACGGTGTGGGTACACAGAAAAAGCTTGCAGATTTTTCCGAGAAGGCAATTGATAATGTAAGAACCAAGGATATGGGGCAGGTTGGTGACATGATTACAGATCTTGTTACTCAGCTCAAGAATTTTGACGTTGCCGAGGATGAAAAGGGAATCAAGGCTCTTTTCAAAAAAAGTGCCAACAAGATAGAGGGTATGAAGGCAAAATACAGCAAAGTTGAGACAAATGTTCAGACTATCAGCAATGAGCTTGAAAAGCATCAGATCACGCTGATGAAGGACGTTGAGCTTCTTGACAGGATGTATGACCTTAACCTCAATTATTATAAAGAACTTACTATGTACATTCTTGCCGGCAAGAAGAAGCTTGAGGAAGAGAGAAACACAACTTTAGTTGAACTTCAGAAAAAGGCAGAAAGCTCAGGACTTCCCGAGGATGCAGAGAAGGCAAAGGATTTTGCCAATAAGTGCGACAGATTTGAGAAAAAGATCTATGACCTTGAGCTTACAAGAACTATCGCAATGCAGACAGGTCCTCAGATCAGGATGGTACAAAGCTCAGATACAGTTATGGCTGAGAAAATTCAGTCAACTATAGTAAATACAATTCCGCTCTGGAAGAATCAGATGGTAATCGCTATCGGAATTGAGCATTCAACACAGGCAGCACAGGCTGAGCGCGAAGTTAATGATATGACAAACAAACTTCTCAGACAAAATGCTGATGCACTCAAGGTTGCTACAATTGAGAGCGCTAAAGAGGCAGAGAGAGGAATTGTTGATATTGAAACATTAAAGCACACAAACGAATCGCTTATCACTACACTTGATGAAGTATTAAAAATCCAGACAGAAGGCAAGGCAAAACGTCATGAAGCAGAAGCTGAGCTTGCTCAGATTGAGACACAGCTTAAGGATAAGCTTCTTGAGGCGGCAAAGCAGTAAATATTTAATAAGTTCCCGGTAAAAATTCCCACATTACTAAGTTATAGTTTTGTGGGATTTTTTTGTTTTTATAATAAATATAACATTTTGACAGGTATGTGAAACAAAGCGGTCTTCAAATAAGATGACAGTAAATATATGATATAAACATGAAATGAACTGTAAAACCTAAGGAGGCCAGGATGATAGATCAGAACATGAAGCAGGCTGTACTTGACAGCTTTGAAAAAGAATTCGGTAAAAAAGAAGATGTGAGAGCATATTTTGCACCGGGAAGAGTAAACCTTATCGGTGAACATACAGACTATAACGGCGGACATGTATTTCCATGTGCATTGACAATCGGTACTTATGCAGCAGTTGCAAAAAGAGATGACAGAATGATTCAGTTTTATTCTTTGAATCAGGACAGATTTGGTGTATACGGAGTGTCACTTGATGATATAGAAAATCCCTCGGAAGCTGCAGGATGGACGAACTATCCTATCGGAGTTATCTGGGCTTTTGCTAAGCGTGGATTTAAACTCGATAAGGGCTTTGATATGGTGATAAGCGGAAATATTCCAAATGGTTCAGGACTTTCTTCATCCGCATCACTTGAAGTTCTTACAGGTTTTGTATTAAGAGATCTTTATGGATTTGATGTAAGTAATCAGGATCTTGCACTTATTGGTCAATATTCTGAAAACAACTACAACGGATGTAACTGTGGAATAATGGATCAGTTTGCAGTAGCAATGGGAAAAGAAAATAATGCTATTTTCCTTGATACAGCAGACCTTTCTTTTGAATATGCGCCTATCAAGCTTGATGGAGCTAAGATTGTAATTGCCAATACAAATAAGAAGCACAAGCTTACTGATTCGCAGTACAACGCAAGGCGCAGTATGTGCGAAGAAGCTCTTTCTATTTTGCAAAAGAGCGTTGATATTAAGGGGCTTGGAGATCTTTCTATTGAAGAGTTTGAAGCTCATAAGGATGTTCTTACAGATCCTGATATGCAGAAAAAAGCAAAGCATGCTGTTTATGAAAACCAGCGTACTATTGAGGCAGTAAAGGCGCTTAAGGCAGGAGATATTGAGCACTTTGGTGAGCTTATGAGACAGTCACATGAGTCACTTAGGGATGATTATGATGTTACAGGAGTCGAGCTTGATACACTTGCAGAAGAGGCATGGAAGATTCCGGGAGTTATCGGCTCAAGAATGACCGGCGGCGGATTTGGAGGCTGCACAGTTTCTATCGTCAAAGATGAAGCAGTAGAGAACTTTAAAAAGACTGTTGGAGAAAAATATTTGAATAAAATCGGTTATGAAGCAACCTTCTATACAGTTGAAATTGGCGGAGGCCCGGAAAGGATCTGACTATGAATATTCAAAAAGCTGTAAACAAGCTGACTGCCTATGGTGTAAAGACAGGGCTCATTGAAAAAGAAGATATTATTTACACTGTTAACAGTATTTTGATTGCGTTGGGAATGGATTCTGCGGAGTATGAAGTTGCTGAAATCGAGAAGCTTTCAGATGAAATTTCTTTAGAGGAGGCTGATCTTTCTGCTTATCTTGAGGAAGTTCTCAAGGAAATCGATGACTATGCTGCATCAAATGGTCTTTTGGAAAATGACAGTGTGGTTTACAGAGATCTTTTTGATACAAAGATAATGGGACTACTTGTAGAAAGACCAAGCGAGATTATAAAGAAATTTAACTCTTTATACAAGGAAGATCCTGTAAAGGCAACAGATTATTATTATAATTTGTCCAAGAACAGTGATTATATAAGGCGCTATCGAATTTCAAAGGATATGAAATGGACTGCACCGACAGAATATGGTGATCTGGATATTACAATTAATTTATCTAAGCCTGAAAAAGATCCCAAGGCAATTGCTGCAGCGAGAAATGCAAAGCAGAGCGGCTATCCGAAATGTCAGCTTTGCTGGGAAAATGAAGGCTATTCAGGAAGGGTAGATCATCCGGCAAGGGAGAATCACAGGATTATTCCGGTAACCATACAGAATTCAAAGTGGGGATTTCAGTATTCTCCATATGTTTACTACAATGAGCACTGTATTGTATTTAATTCTCAGCATATTCCGATGAAGATTGAACACAATACATTCTGCAAGCTTTTTGATTTTGTTAAACAGTTCCCGCACTATTTTGTGGGTTCAAATGCGGATTTGCCGATAGTAGGCGGATCAATTTTAAGCCATGATCATTTTCAGGGTGGTCATTACACCTTTGCAATGGCAAAAGCACCTGTAGAAAGGACATTTACAGTCAATGGCTTTGAAGATGTTGAGAGTGGTATTGTAAGATGGCCAATGTCTGTAATCAGACTCTCCGGAAAGAGTACTGACAGGATTATAGAGCTTGCTGATGTTATACTTGCAAAGTGGAGAGGATATACTGATGAAGCTGCGTTTATATATGCAGAGACTGACGGAACGCCTCATAACACAATTACACCAATTGCAAGAAAGCGCGGTGAAAATTATGAGCTTGATCTGGTTCTTAGAAACAATATAACAACAAAGGAACACCCTCTTGGAGTATATCATCCTCATGCAGAACTTCATCACATCAAAAAGGAGAACATTGGTCTTATTGAGGTTATGGGACTTGCAGTTTTGCCTGCCAGACTTAAGGGCGAGATGGCAGCTCTTAAAAAAGCTATGTTAAACGGTGATGATTTAAGAAAAGATGAAGTTCTTGAGAAGCACGCAGACTGGGTGGATGAATTCTCTAAGAACTATGACCATATTGACGCGGATAATATAGATGAAATAGTGGAAAAAGAAATCGGAAAAGTATTTATGCATGTTTTGGAAGATGCCGGTGTCTATAAGAGAACAACTGAAGGACAAGCTGCATTTGACAGATTTGTTAAGACTTTGAACGATTAAAAAAACAGCCATCCACGGGCTGCTTTAGCTAACTGCACTTGTGGATGGCTCAAGAGCTGAATTTATCATGTTAAGAATCTGATTCTTACTAAGTGAATTCAGCTCTTTTGCTATAGGAAGCATTGCTTCAAGCTTGTGCTGAATTTCTGATTCGGTAAGACCAAGTTTTGTTTTGTACAGGTCAACAAGAAGGCGATATGTTCCGGAAATGTCGCTTCTGGTCTTAAGCGAGAATTCAAGAACTTTGGTGGCATCCTCAAATCTGCCCAGATCATAGAGCTGTTGTCCCCATTTTTGCAAAGTGACAACAAGAGTTGTATAGTTCTGATCGTATTCGGTCAGTAAAGTGATGTTGGCTGTTCCATACTCTAATTTAAGGTCAGTGTTTGGAATCCCTGTAAAATTGACTATCTTTTCATCCTTGAGCGCCATAAGGGAATTTTCGCAGTCCTTTAAGATGACATCACCATCGGATGTACCAAAAGGAAGCAGGTCAAAAGGAATATGAATATATTCGAGTGTATCCAGACTTTTTTTTCTGACGTTGTTGGATTCACGTTCTCTTTCCCAAAAATTTTCTTCCTTATTTTCAGCCTTTCTTGAGACTCTGCGCATGTTGTAATTAAGGAAAATGCATAACAATATGAAACTTGCTAAAAAAGGGAATTTCATCTATAATATCCTTTCAGAAAAATCTAAAGGTTAAATTTCGTTAATTATATAATAGCACAATAGCTATGAGGGGACATTATGAAAAAATTAATAGGTGGAGTTTTTCTCCTGGTATCGTTGTTTTTAGTTGTGCCGGCAGTGACAGCTCAAGCCGAGGATGGCAGAATTCTAGCCAATGGAATCACGATTGGTGGAATAGATGTTTCCGGTATGACAATTACTGATGCGCAGGATGCCATTTCAAATCGCTTTGCCAGTCTGGAACAGGGAGAACTTTCTCTGACAGTTGGCGATGGAAAAAGCATTGAAGTCAGTGGCTCTGAGCTTGGAATTTCATGGAGTAATCCGGACGTAATTGAACAGGCATATGCGCTTGGTCATAAAGGAAATATTGTTCAGCGCTATAAGGCTCTTAAGGATCTGGAACAGACCGGATATTCTTTTGATCTTGAGTATGGATTTAATGAAGAACAGATCAGAGATATAGTTGAGAACAGATGCAGTTCTTTTAACCAGGAAAAAATAAATTATGCACTGGTGAAGACATCTGATGGATTTACTGTGACAAACGGACAGACCGGATATGTCATTGATATTGATGCATCGGTAAGTGCAATAGAGAATTTTGTGGCAACACAGTGGAATGGAGAAACGGCTGCAGTTAATCTTGTGGTTACAGAGGATAAGCCACTTGGAAGTGCTGAGGAGCTTTCTAAGGTAAAAGATGTACTTGGAACCTTTACAACAAGCTACAAGTCTTCAGGTGCATCCAGAAGCGCAAATGTTGCCAACGGTTGTTCATTGATTAATGGCACAACACTTTATCCCGGTGAAGAATTTTCTGTACTTGATACAATTACTCCTTTCACAGAGGCAAATGGATATTATCCTGCCGGCTCATATCTTAACGGTGTAGTTGTAGAGAGCATAGGAGGTGGTATCTGCCAGGTGTCAACAACTCTTTACAATGCAGTTTTACTGGCAGAGCTTGATGTTACCGAAAGACATAATCATTCTATGATAGTTACTTATGTTGATCCTTCAGCCGATGCAGCTATCGCAGAATCAGGCGGAAAGAATTTTAAGTTTGTAAACAGCACGGACTATCCGATTTACATAGAAGGTGTAACAACATCTGACAAGCACATTACATTTACCATATATGGTGTTGAGACAAGACCTGGTAATCGCACAGTTTCATTTGAAAGTGAGGTGCTTTCAACAACTCCGGCATCAGAGGATCAATATGTGACAGATTCCTCAAACGGGCTTGGATATGTTGGAACACAGTCTGCTCATATAGGCTACAAGGCTCAGCTCAAAAAGATTGTTAAAGAAAATGGTACTGTTGTAAGTGAAGAAGTTGTAAACAGTAGTAATTATAAGATGGTTCCGAGAATCATTAGCGTTGGTACAGCAGGTGCTGATGAAAATGATATGGCACAGCTTCAGGCAGCGATTGCAACCAGGGATGTAGGAACTGTAAAAGCTGTAGCGGCAGCTCTTTCAGCAGCCAAGAAGGCTGTAGGAACTGAGAATGCAGAAGCTGCGGCGATTGCGGCTGCAGAGGCGGTAAATGCTGCCAATGCACAGCTTCAGCAGGCACAGGAAGCAGCCAATGCGGCAGCTGCGGCACAGGAACAGGCTCCTGCTGAAGATGCAGAATCAATTGTAGTTAATTGATATATGATAAATGTTGACGGAGAAATAGAATATTAAATGAGAGTAGGCAAAATAACAGAGAATGCTTTAAAACGCTCGGTTTTGAAGCCTCTCAAAACAGAATATAAATCAGGCGTAAGCGCAGCTGTAGGGACAGACTGCGCTTTTTTTGAAGATAAAAAGACAATTACATCAATTTGTCCTTTTGCAGAAAATATTAGCGACATAGGTTACTATGCAGTAATGAAAGCAGCAGGAGCTCTTTATTCTCAAGGCGTAAAGCCAAATCAGGTTAATTTAAGTATTCTTTTACCAGAGGAAACAGAAGAGAGCGTTTTGAAAACAATAGTAAAGGATGCGCTTGAAGCTGCCAAGTTATGCGATGTTCCCTACACCGGAGGCCATACAGAGGTAACAGGCGCGGTAAACAGACCTGTAGTTACGGCATCTTGTGCCGGAGTCCCTTGTGGTGATGAGCTTTTTTTGTCAAAGCCAAAGGCAGGAGATGTTTTGGTTATCAGTAAGTGGATTGCACTTGAAGGAACTGCAATGCTTGCAAAAGAGAAGTTTCGGGAGCTGACGACCAGGTATCCGGTTCCTTTTGTAGAAGAAGGGATGAAGTTTAAAAATCTGATGGATATCCGAAAAGAAATGGAAATAGCTGTAAGGACAGGCATTACATCAGCTCATGATCTTTCAAACGGCGGAGTTTATGCAGGCCTGTGGGATATGGCAGCACGAGCGGGATGCGGCCTTAAGGCCGATCTTAAAAGCATTCCTGTCAGACAGGAGACAGTCGAAATATGTGAGTTTTTTGAAGTGAATCCTTATCAGCTATTGTCGGGAGGCGCAGTTTTATTTGCTACAGAAAAAGCTGAGGACCTTGTAGCTGAGCTTCAAAATAACGATATTCCGGCATCAATTGTGGGAATTTTGACTGAAGGAAACGATAAAATAGTTAATAATTCGGATGAAACCAGATTTCTGGAAATGCCACAAACAGATGAAATACACAAAATATTGGGTTAAACTATAGCATTTTGTATTATGATATATAGTATGATGGATAAAAGCTACTTTGGTAACAGGTTGAGATAACAGGAGAAAAGTATGGGTACAAGGGAAGAAATATTAAATATTATTGAAAAGAACAGCCGTATTGATGTTCATGAGCTCAGCGTTTTGCTTGGAGCAGAGGAGCTTCTTGTAGCAAATGAGCTCAAGGCTCTTGAAGATGAGGGCGTGATCTGCGGTTATCATACAATGGTAGACTGGTCTAAGACCAGCATAGAAAAAGTAAATGCGCTTATTGAGGTTAAGGTAACTCCGACAAGAGGGCTTGGATTTGACAGTATTGCAGAGAGAATTTACAAGTATCCTGAGGTTACCAGTGTTTATCTTATGAGCGGCGGATTCGACCTTATGGTAATTCTTGAAGGAAAATCACTTCAGGAAGTTGCAGGATTTGTTAATAACAAACTGGCTACTCTTGATACTGTTCTTAGTACAGCAACACACTTTATTCTGAAAAAATATAAGGATCATGGAACGATCCTCACTAAACAATATGAAGATACAAGGGAGAAGATCACACCATGAGAAATCCGATAGGAAAGAAAATTGTTGATATAAAGCCATCGGGAATAAGAAAGTTTTTTGACATTGTGCAGGAAACAGAAGGGGCAATATCTCTTGGCGTTGGAGAACCAGATTTTGATACGCCGTGGCATATAAGAGATGAGGGTATCTATTCCCTGGAGAAAGGAAGAACTTTCTATACTTCCAATGCCGGATTGAAAGAGTTAAGACAGGAAGTTTCCAATTATATCAAGAGGTCTCAGGGCGTTACTTATGATCCGCTAAAGGAGATCTTTATAACAGTTGGAGGATCTGAGGCTATTGATCTGGCATTCAGGGCTATGATAGATGAAGGCGATGAGGTACTTATTCCTCAGCCAAGCTATGTTTCATATGAGCCGTGTGCTATTCTGGCTGACGCCAAGCCGGTTATAATTGAATTAAAAGAAGAAAACGAATTCAGATTAACAGCAGAAGAGATTTTGGAAAAAGTAACAGATAAAACAAAGATTCTGGTACTTCCTTTTCCAAACAATCCAACCGGTGCAATAATGGAAAAAGAGGATCTTGAAAAGATTGCCAAGGTTGTCATTGAAAAAGATCTTTATGTGATTTCTGATGAAATATATGGAGAGCTTTCCTATAATGGTAAGCATGTTTCTATAGTATCTCTTCCCGGAATGAAGGAGAGAACAATTCTTATTAACGGATTTTCAAAGGCTTATGCTATGACCGGTTGGAGACTTGGTTATGCATGCGGCCCTGAAGAAATCATGAAGCAGATGATCAAGATACATCAATTTGCTATTATGTGTGCGCCAACAACAAGCCAGTATGCGGCGGTAGAGGCACTTAAAAATGGAGATGAAGATGTTAAGATCATGCGAGAAGAATACAATCACAGAAGAAGATATCTTTTGAATGAGTTTAAAAAGATAGGGCTTCCCTGCTTTGAACCATATGGGGCCTTTTATGTATTCCCAAGTATAAAGAAATTCGGAATGAGTAGTGACGAATTCTGTACAAGGCTACTGAAAGAAGAAAAACTTGCAGTTGTGCCGGGAACAGCTTTTGGAGATTGTGGTGAAGGATACATCAGGATATCGTATGCTTATTCACTTGAGAATCTTAAAGCTGCGATGGAAAGACTTGAAAGATTCATATCCAGATTGTAATTTTTAGCGCCAAATAAAAAGTCGGGCAGGATTAAGTAATCCTGTCCGACTTTTTTCTATTAACTGTTATATATTTGTGTCATAGATATTTGTTTCAAAAAATTTGTTGTATCCCTGCCAGCCGGGAGCGGCTGCATTATCAAGAATTTCAGTGAAAGTCTCCATTTTGGCGTCTGTATTGTCAGCGAGGTTCAAAGCTACGGCTTCTATAATCGATGGTTTTTTAGGAGAACCATACTCGTATTCGCCATGATGTGCAAGGATACAGTGCTGAAGCTCCTGCTTAAGAAGAATAGGAAAGCCTTCAATTGCAGCGGCCTTAACTCCAATCATTTCTGCACCCATTACAATGTGACCCAAAAACTGGCCTTCATCAGTGTAGTCATTTACCGGGAAAAGACTAAGTTCTCTGGTTTTTCCGATATCGTGACAGATAGCAGCGGTTAAAAGAAGATCTCTGTTGAGCTTTGGATAAGCAGTACAATAGTAGTCACAAAGCTTGGTAACACTAAGAGTGTGCTCCAACAATCCGCCAATAAATCCATGATGAACTGTTTTTGCTGCGCTTGATTTTTTAAACTGATCAATGAATTTTGTATCTTTTACAAAGAATTCTTCCAGAAGTTTCTTTAAGTATGGATTTGAAATACCGGAAATGATTCCGAGCAGTTCTTTGTACATTACTTCTATATCTTTTTTGGAAACCGGAAGATAAAGAGATGGATCATACTCACCTTCGTGGCATTTTCTGGCACGTTTTACATTTATCTGAAGTGCACCGTTAAAGCTTGTCACTTCTCCGAATACATCTACATAGTCTGTATCATCAAACTCATCTATTCCGTCACTGTTTGGCTCCCAAACCTTGGCATCTACAGTGCCTGTCTTGTCCTGAAGTGTGACTGAGTAGTACTCTTTACCGTTTTTGGTAGTGGCAATCAGTTTATGCTTACACATATAAATGTCAGCAACTCTGTCGCCTGCTTTTAAATCCTTAATAAATTTCATTAAATAACCTCATTTCTTGTTATATTGCATTTGTATTAAAACATAAGTTACTCATGTGTGGAACTTTCAAAAGTAACTTCTATATCCATTTCAATGTAGTCAGATGGAGCCTGGCGCATTACTGTAAATGATATTATATCATCAGGTGCAAATCCGGCAAGCTTGCTTATAAGCTGTTCATAACTTGTGATTTCAAGATCATCAATAGCTGTAATTATATCGCCGCTTTGAATACCGGCTTTCATGGCGGGAGAAGACATTTCGGTTTTGGAGACATATACTCCGGCGGGAACATTTTGAGTGGTCTGTATTTCCTGAGGAACAGTGGTTCCGTGTATTCCAAGATATACTCTTTCTTTTCCGTTGGAAAGATCTTCTATTAATGGTCTGAGCTCCGTGATACCGATACCGCAAATGTTGCCTGAAAGCTCGGAGGATTTATGTGACTGATCAAGGATACCGACAACTTGTCCGCTCAAGTTAATTAAAACACCGCTTCCGGATGAACTGCCGTAAATATCGGTTGTCAGAAGCTTATAGGCACTATCTACAAGATCAATTGTTGTCTTTTCACTTGTGATTATTCCATAGGATATTGAGCCTTGAACTCCGATTGGGCTTCCAATGGCAATAACCGGAAGACCGGTAATACTGTTTGAGTTGGAACTACCGAGATTGGCTATCATTATTTTCTCACTTGTTTCAGCGCTTACAGAACTCTTTTTTACGTTGAGTACACAAAGACCTGTTATATTGTCAACTAGCTTTATCTGAGCATCTGCTCTTGTGTTATCACAGAAGGTTACACTTATTGATTCTGCATCGGAAAGGGGCTGGTAATGAACAAGTATATAATAACCTAAACTGGATTCGGCAACTATAAGGCCTGATGTGGAGCCGCTGCTCTCATAAGATGAACTGAACCAGTTTGTGTCGTTTGAGACTGCGGTTACATTTACCAGACATCTGTTGGCTTCTGAAGCTACACCTTTAAGTGATGTCATCATATTGTTGTAATCTTTTGAGGTGAACACGTAAGAAGCAATTGCCTGATCAATTTGATCTTTTTGGGATGCCTCTAAGCTCATTGCCTCATTGGCTGCAATTTCATTTTCATCAGCAATCATTTCTTCCGGAGTGAGCTCGTTACTGGCAGATTCAGCAGGAAGCGAGATGACTTCAGGCTCTGTTTCCGGATACAGTTTGTCACTGAAAACCGGCTGAAGCAATAAAAATGTAAAACATGCAACAACACCGAATATAACAGCAAGAGAAACGGTTATTACAGTCCTTCTGAAAAGTTTTTTTCGATTTATGGGGCGTTGCTTTATTTTTTCACTAATGAATGCAGTATTTGCGAGATTTTCATTTTTATTTTCGTTTTGATTTAGTGACATAGTGACCTCGATTTTCATTGCAGAATTAGTCTACATATTTTTTTATTATATATACTTTTTTGATTTAATACTAGTCGCACCACTTGGTTAGATGATATTATATTATGGGTTAGTTTGAGAAAAGTTTAATCATAAGGAAAAGAAATGAATAAAAAAGCATTACATGTATTGGAATATGACAAGATAATAGAGAAACTCTCGGAGTATGCCAGCTCTGAGCCGGGAAGGAAGCTGTGTGTTGAGCTACAGCCTTCTTCGAATATAAAAGAAATCAGAAAAAATCAGCAAAAGACACAAGATGCAATAGCCAGAATATTCAAAAAAGGCTCTATTTCTTTTGGTGATAACAGGGACTTTACAGGAGTATTAAAGGCTCTCAAGATAGGAAGTGCGCTTGATATGCAGAATTTACTGCGTGTAGCTGCATTTCTTGAGAATGTAAACAGAGTTAAGTCCTATGGAAGAAGTCAGCGTGAGGATGAAGCACAGGATTCTTTGTCAGAGAGCTTTAATCTTCTTGAGCCACTGACATTTGTGTCAACTGAAATTAGAAGATGCATAGTATCAGAGGATGAAGTAAGCTCGGATGCAAGTCCTGCACTTAAGCATATCCGCAGGGGAATCATGCTTACCAATGACAGGATACACGAGCAGCTTAACAGACTTATCAATGGTTCAATGAGAATGTATCTGCAGGATGCTGTAGTTACGATGCGTGATGACAGATATTGTGTTCCGGTTAGAGCGGAGTACAAATCACAAATTAACGGTATTGTGCACGATCAGTCATCATCGGGATCTACTCTTTTTGTAGAGCCGGCAGCAGTAGTTGAACTAAATAATAAGTTAAAAGAGATGGCGCTTCAGGAACAGGCAGAGATAGAGAAAATCTTATTAGAACTCAGCCTTCAGATTGCAGAGCATGTTGACGCAATAAAATACAATTCTGATATTATGACGGATCTGGATTTTGTATTTGCAAAGGCATCCTATGCGCTTTCAATTAATGCAATCACTCCTGTTTTTAATGAACATCACTCATTTAATATCAGAAAGGGAAGACATCCGCTTATTGCAAAAGATAAGGTGGTTCCAATTGATGTTTACGCAGGTGAAAATTTTGATATGCTGATAATAACGGGACCTAATACCGGTGGTAAGACTGTTACACTCAAGACAGTGGGACTTTTGACGTTGATGGGACAGGCAGGACTTGCTATTCCTGCAGGTGACAGGTCGGAGCTTTCAGTGTTCAACGAAGTATATGCTGATATAGGAGATGAGCAGAGTATTGAACAGTCCTTGTCAACATTTTCATCGCATATGACTAATACTGTTGCTATATTGGAAAATGCCGATGAAAATTCGCTTTGTCTTTTTGATGAGCTTGGTGCAGGAACTGATCCGACTGAGGGTGCGGCTCTTGCAATTTCAATACTTAATGATCTTCACAGGAGAAAGATCAGAACGCTTGCTACTACGCATTACAGCGAGCTTAAGGTATATGCACTTAACACACCGGGGATACAGAATGCAAGTTGTGAATTTGATGTGGAATCCTTAAGGCCTACTTACAGACTTCTTATAGGAATACCGGGGAAGAGTAATGCTTTTGCTATCTCGTCTAAGCTTGGACTTTCTGATGAAATTATTGAGGCGGCAAAAGAGCAGATTGGCACTGAGGATAAGAAGTTTGAAGATCTTTTGGCAGATCTTGAGATGAGCCGTAAGACAATTGAAAGTGAACGTCAGGAGATTGCCAAGTACAGGCAGGAAGTAGAAGAACTTAAAAAGCAGCTTGAAAGAAAGACTGATAAGCTTGATAAACAAAAAGAGGAAATTCTTCGCGAGGCAAATGAACAGGCAAGGAATATTCTTCAGGAAGCGAAGGATGTTGCCGATGAAACTATCAGAACCTTTAGAAAAGCCGGGCCGAATGCAACAATGCAGGATCTTGAGAGAGCAAGAACCAAAGTCGGCCAGAAGATTTCTGATAAGAATAAGGCGATTGCTGCCAGAAAAGAGACTTCAAAGGAAACACATCCAATTTTAAAGGAATCACAGCTTAAGCTTGGAGAGAGTGTAAAGATTGTTTCTATGGGACTTAAAGGAACAATCAGTTCAAAGCCTGACAAAGACGGAAATATCTATGTTCAGTGCGGAATAATGAAGACAAAAGCCAATGTACGAGATCTTGTTCTGATTAAAGACGATGATGGCAAAGCTGCGATGAAGAAGTTTTATGGAAGAACTTCCGGAAGCAGCAGTAAGATGGATTTGTCCAGAGCAGCAAGCATCAGAACCGAAATTAATCTTATCGGAAAAAACAGTGATGATGCGATTTCCGCTTTGGATAAATATCTAGATGACGCATATATGTCACACCTTGGCACTGTGAGGGTTGTACATGGCAAAGGAGCAGGAATTCTAAGACAGGCTGTTCATTCGTATCTTAAGAGCGTTCCTTATGTAAAATCATTTAAGCTAGGGGAATTCGGTGAGGGCGATGCCGGTGTTACGATAGTTACTTTTATTAAGTGAGGGGGATAAATGGTTACAAAACAGAAAATATTAATAGTTGATGATGATAATAATATAGCAGAGCTGATTTCTCTTTATCTTGTAAAAGAGTGTTTTGAGACAAAAATATGCAATGATGGCGAGTCCGCTATCAATACTTTTGATACCTTTGAACCTAATCTGGTTCTTTTGGATTTAATGCTTCCGGGAATTGATGGATATCAGGTATGCAGAGAAATCAGGTCAAAATCACAGACACCTATCATCATGTTATCTGCTAAAGGTGAAGTCTTCGATAAGGTGTTGGGACTTGAGATGGGAGCTGATGACTATATGGAAAAGCCTTTTGACTCAAAAGAGCTGGTTGCGCGGGTTAAGGCTGTCCTTCGTCGTTACAAACCACAGGTTCAGGAGGCACCAAAATCAGACGATAAGGTCGTAAAATATCCTGATCTTGAGATAAACATGACCAATTATTCAGTTACCTATATGGGAGAAAGAGTTGATATGCCGCCAAAGGAACTGGAACTTTTATATTTCCTTGCAGCATCTCCAAACCATGTTTTTACAAGAGAGCAGCTTCTGGATCAGATTTGGGGCTATGAATATATAGGTGATACAAGAACAGTTGATGTACATATAAAAAGACTCCGTGAAAAGCTTAGTGACCATGCTAACTGGAGGCTGGCTACTATTTGGGGAATAGGATATAAATTCGAGGTGCAGCAGTAAATGAAAAGAACGCTTTATTTAAAGTTTCTTTTGGCATATCTTTTGTTTGGGATATTTGGATTTATTGTCGTTGCAACTTTTGTTTATAGTATGACTTATGAACGTATTCGACGTGACAAGGCTGACAGTATGTATCAGGTTGCTACTCAGATTGCCAATACTTATGCTGCGGATTTGTATAATAGCGAAACTTCTCTTGAGGCAGTGCATACACAGATGGTGGCATTATCAAAATACATGTCAGGAGCAACTATCTGGATTGTAAATCCATCGGGAAGACTTGTTCTTGATTCTTCAAGGGTGCTTGGCCCGGGGGATGAAATCGTGGTAAACGGATTTGATCCTACCATTACGGGAAGTTCTTATTATACAACCGGAGACTTTTGGGGAAGCTTTAATAGTGAGACGCTTAGTGTGTTTGCACCTATTACTGCCAATTATAAGGTTCAGGCATATGTAGTTGTTCATATGCCGATAGCCGATGTTCAGAAATCCGCAAATGAGTTTTTGAATATTTCATATCTTATGCTGGTTGTACTTTTTCTTTTGGCTTTGATAATTCTTATCTTTTTTACAGAGCTTGTATATGTACCACTGAGAAAGATAACAACTGCAACAGAGCAGTATGCAGCAGGAAATATGAGCTATGAGTTTTCGGTAGAGTCAGAGGATGAAATGGGATATCTTGCGGCTTCCCTGTCATATATGGCTGGTGAAATAGCGAGACAGGAAGAGGATCAAAAGAAATTTATAGCAAATGTCTCACATGATTTCAGATCGCCGCTTACTTCTATCAGGGGATATCTGGTTGCTATGCAGGATGGGACTATTCCGGACGAAATGCACGGGAAATATCTGGGGATAGTAATTAACGAGACTGACAGACTTACAAAATTAACCAATGAGCTTTTGACTTTGAATAATCTAAATACAAGAGGAATGCTTCTTGATAAAACTGATTTTGATATTAATGCTGTAATAAGGAGTGTCGCTGAGTCTTTCGGCGGAACTTGTATAGATAAAAAGATTGGAATAGAGCTTGTACTTACAGATGAAAAAATGCTGGTCAATGCAGATATGGGCAAGATCCAGCAGGTGCTATATAATCTTGTGGATAATGCTATTAAATTCAGTCACAAGGATTCTACAGTCAAGATAGAGACCACAGAAAAACACAGCAAAGTTTTTGTTTCAGTAAAAGACAGTGGAATCGGAATTCCAAAAGAAGACCAGAAGCTTGTGTTTGACAGATTTTACAAATCTGATGCATCACGAGGTAAGGACAAGAAAGGCACAGGGCTTGGCCTTTGTATTGTAAAAGAAATAATCAAAGCCCATGAAGAGAATATTAACGTCATCAGTACAGTAGGTGTCGGGACTGAGTTTATCTTTTCCCTACCTAAATCAGCAGTTATGGATGACGAAGATGAGTGAGGAATAAAATGCATATAGTTTTACATCAACCGGAGATTCCACAGAATACCGGAAATATCGGCAGAACCTGTGTTGCAACAGGGACAAGTCTTCATCTTATAGAACCACTTGGTTTTAGAATTACAGAAAAGGCTCTTCGTAGAGCCGGAATGGATTACTGGCAGCATCTTGAGGTTCAAAGATACATGGATTATGAGGATTTCAAGTCAAAGCATCCGAATGCAAAGATTTGGATGGCTACGACCAAGGCAAAGCGTTCTTATACCGAAGTGTCTTTTGGAATGGATGATTTTATAATGTTTGGCAAGGAAAGTGCCGGTATTCCGGAAGAGATTCTGGTTGAAAATGAAGAAAACTGTATCCGCATACCAATGGGACATGATATCAGGTCTTTGAACTTGTCAAACTCTGTAGCAATAGTGCTTTATGAGGCGCTTAGACAGAATAACTTTTCTGGTCTTGAGACAGAAGGAGCGCTTCACAGACTTCATTGGAAGGATGAGCAGTAAAATGGGTGAAAAAAAGAAAATTCTAAACGAAAAGTATCGGAAAGATGATTTGCTTACAGTAGAAATTACAGATATAGGAAATGACGGAGAGGGCATAGGCAAAATAGATGGCTATACCCTCTTTATTAAAGATGCGGTAATCGGAGATGTAGTAAAAGTAAAGATTATGAAAGCAAAAAAGAACTACGCTTATGCACATTTGGAGGAAGTCATAAAAGCTTCTGAATATAGATGCGAAGCGAGATGCCCGATTGCCAGACAGTGTGGTGGTTGCCAGACTCAAAATATGACCTATGAGCGTGAACTTGAGTTTAAGCAGAATAAGGTAAAGAACAACATTGTAAGACTAGGCGGTTTTGATGAAGAATTTGTAGATTCAATAATGCAGCCTATCATTTCCATGGAAAATCCCTGGAGATATCGCAATAAAGCTCAGTTTCCGATAGGAAGAGATAAAAACGGAAAAATAATTGCAGGTTTTTATGCCGGTAGAACACACAGTATTATTCCGGTAAAAGACTGTTTTATAGGAACTGATGAGAATAGAGAAATTCTTGATATTATCACTTCTCACATGGAAAAATACAAAATTCAGCCCTATGATGAAGAAAAGCACAAGGGACTTGTGAGACATGTCCTTATAAGAAAAGGTTTTACAAGTGGGCAGATAATGGTATGCATTGTCATAAATCCCAATATGCAGGGAAGTGGAGCAAAGCATCAGAATTCCAAGGAATATATACCTGTGCAGGATAAGCTTGTTCAAAAGCTGTCTGCAATAAAAGGGATGACAAGTGTTTCTGTCAGCATTAATAGAGAAAAGACCAATGTTATCATGGGTACGGAAATTCATACTATCTGGGGAAAAGACACTATTTCAGATAAATTGTGCGGGCTTGAGTTTGAAATTTCGCCTCTTTCTTTTTACCAGGTAAATCCGGTGCAGGCTCAAAAGCTATATGAGCAGGCAATTGAATTCGCCGGACTTAGTGGAAAAGAGACTGTGTGGGATCTTTATTGCGGAATAGGAACCATTACTTTGTCAATGGCTAGGAAGGCCGGGCATGTTTATGGTGTGGAGATTATTCCCGATGCTATAGAAGATGCAAAAAAGAATGCAGAGAGAAATAATCTGGCTAATGCGGATTTCTTCTGTGGAAAAGCTGAAGAAGTGCTACCGGCTTTTTACAAAAATGCAGTTGCAGGTAATGAAGCGCAAAGAGTGGATTTCAAGCAGGTTGAAACCGGAGCTGGTGAAGCAAGCAAAGAAAAATCAGATAAGCAGTTGTCTGAATCTGCTATACATCCTGATGTAATTGTTGTTGATCCTCCTCGCAAAGGCTGTGATGAGGAATGCCTTAGTACTATGCTCAAGATGGCACCTGAGCGTATAGTATACGTTAGCTGCGACTCAGCAACGCTTGCAAGGGATCTTAGAATCCTTGTAGATGGAGGTTATGAGCTGAAGGCAATACGCGCATGTGATATGTTTAGTCATACTGTACATGTAGAGACGGTATGTTTATTGTCCAAACTTCATGAGGCAAAGCATCATATCAACGTAAAGGTAGATATGGACGAGCTTGATCTTACAAGTGCAGAAGCTAAGGCAACATACAAAGAAATCGAGGAATGGGTGCAGGAGCACTACGGATTTCATGTGACAAATCTGAACATTGCTCAGGTGAAGCAGAAGCATGGGATTATAGAGCGTGAAAATTACAATAAGCCAAAATCTGAGAATAGTAGACAGCCTGGATGTCCGGAGGAAAAGGTTAAGGCGATAGAGGATGCTTTGAGGCATTTTCAGATGATTTAGTAAAAGATAAGATATTAATTTGATGAAAGAGATACCGGTCAAAGAAAGCACAAAATGTCGGGATTTATTTTCATGGAATGATATACTTGCATTACAGTGAGCGAAGGGAGTGAAAAAGATGCAAGGAAAGATTGAGGGAATTCAGGAATCAATCGATTTCATTGAAAAGAATCTGACGAGGGAATTGGATATTGAAGATATTGCAAGTATTGCTGCTCTTTCACCATCCTATTATCAGCGCATATTTGGCGCTTTGTGCGGAATGACTGTCGGTGAATATATTCGTGCACGAAGGATGTCTTTAGCTGCGCAGGATCTTAGTAGAGAAGATGTGAAAGTAATCGATATAGCTAACAGATATTGTTATGATTCACCGGATAGTTTTGCAAAGACGTTCCAAAAATTTCATGGAATTACTCCATCTCAGGCACGGGAAACGGGGGCATCTCTAAAATCTTTTGCGCCACTCCATATCAAGATTACGATGGAAGGTGGAACTATGTTAGATTATCGAATTGTTGAGAAGAGCTCTTTTACTATTTTTGGTATTAAGAGACGTTTCAATTCTGATACAAGTTATCAGGATATACCAAAGTTCTGGGATGAATATAAAGAAATGGGAGCGAATCGTCCAGTTAAAGGAACATTTGGAATTTGCGTTGATGTTGGTGGAAAAGATTCAGACTATTGGATTGCTGATTTATATGAACCTGGGAATGATATTCCTGAAGAATGTGAAGCTTATCAGATTCCTGAAAGTATTTGGGCGCAATTTGTTTGCAATGGACAATCAACGGACGATTTGCAGAATCTTAATACAAGAATTTGGTCTGAATGGTTACCATCTTTAAAAGGATATGAGCTGGCAGGGAAATATAATATTGAAGTATATGGTTCATCTACTGATAACCCTAAAGATAAGGAAACCTATATCTGGATTCCATTAAGAAAAATTTAAGAGAAAGGGGAATTAGTAGAATGGACAGACCAATCACAACATTATTTATGCTGATGTCAGTTGATGGCAAAATTAGCACTGGGGCATCAGATGAACTGGATGTAGACCGGGATTTTCCTGGAATTGATGGACTAAAAGAAGGGCTTCATCAATACTATGAGATAGAACAGACAACTGATTTATGGTCGCTAAACACAGGAAGGGTTCAAGCAAAGCTTGGTGTTAATCATAAACCAATGCCATCAAAAACTCCAGTATCCTTTGTTCTTATTGATAACTCACATTTGACAGAACATGGAATAAAGTATTTTTGTGAGCTATCTAAGCAATTCGTTTTGATAACCACTAATAAGAATCATCCAGCATTTAAGGTTGAGGCTGAAAATCTGGGAATTATTTTTCAAGAGGAATTCATACTTGAAAAGGCTCTTGAAGAATTGAAGAATCAATATGGCTGTGAAAGAATTACTATTCAAAGTGGTGGAACCATGAATGGCATTTTTTTACGAAATAAGTTGTTTGATTATGTTGATATCGTTGTTGCACCAGTTCTTGTGGGAGGAAAGGATACCTCAACATTGATTGATGGGGAATCAATAACGTCAGTTGATGAGTTAAATACGCTCGGTGTTATGAAACTTATAGATTGTGAAAAACTGGAAGACTCATATATAAGGCTAAAATACAAAATAACTAGATGATGGAGGCATGATGGATAGTATTATTGAAAGGCGAAGCATTAGAAAATATAAGGCACAGGAAATATCTAAAGAACAGATAACAAAAATTATAGAAGCTGCAATCAAAGCACCTTCGGCAAAGAATAGGCAGCCATGGAAATATCTTATATACTCTGATAAAGCTAAAAAACAACTATTGGATGTAATGGAGCAAGGGCTTGATAAAGAATCCGAAGCACATGCATTACTTCCCAAGTCGGCTGGAGGACTTGCAGATGCGTATAACACGTTGAGGATTATGCGAGAAGCACCAGTTTTGATAATTGTTATAAATTCAAACGGTAAATCTCCATTCGAAGATATAGAACCAGATGAGAGGATAACAGAAATATGTGACACCTTGTCATTAGGAGCATCTATTGAAAACATGTTATTGAAAGCAACAGAGATTGGACTTGGAACGTTATGGATTGCAAATACATGTTTTGCCTATAATGATTTAATTGAATACATAGGCGAAGAAGGACAGTTAGTGGGAGCGGTTTCTGTTGGTTATCCTGATGAAAATCCAAGTGAAAGACCAAGACATGATATTTCAGAGGTTATTGTATGGCGATAAAAAGTCTGATTATAGAGTGAGTTCTACACATGTCTTTTCATTACATTTTATAATAATACAATCCTAGACAATCTCTTGGATTGTATTATTTTTTCTTTTTTCCACGTCCATTTCCTTTTATCGGTTTGCAGAGATCAGAGTAGCGCTGCAAAATGTCGGTAAATGTCTTGAACTCGTATGGATCCATTTTTGTAAAATTGATTTTGAAGAGTTTGCTGTACATGACCATCTGTGCTTGCGTAGCATTGTCGGCAGTCTTTAATTCTTCAAATGAATCAAGAATATCGTCAACCGGTGTAGTTGCATCACCAGTTTCTGCATCTTTGCCATGGGCATCTCGTATAGCTTTTGCTATTTTGACAATGTCATTTCCTAGAAGATTGTTAAAGTAGTTGTCTTCAGATATTGTTGCTGCTTCTAAAGTTTTCATGTAATGATCTTCATCAGAAATCCCTTTATTTTGAAGACGAACCCTTGTCTGTTCAATCATTTTGTTGATGTTTCGAAATTGCATTCCGGCAAGATTATCAACATAGATTTCCATGTCTGAAAGAAAATTTATAAAATCTGGATGCTTAATCATTTCACAAATTAATCGGACATTAAGCTTTCCGCTTTTCAATACATCGACAGTTTCATCATCCAGTCCAAGTTCGTCTACAGGAAACGAATGTTGTTCTCTATTTTCAGTAAGTCCCAAAAGATAGTCTGATGTTACTCCATAAAAATCTGCAAGCGTGATGATTGCCTTGTGAGAGATTTCTTTATAATCATCCGTTTCATAATTTCCAAGTGATGCTCTGGATATTCCGGTCTGCTCTGACAATTCTTGTAGAGACAGACCTTTTTCTATTCTCAAATCTTTTAGTTTTTCCTGAATTGATAATTTACACTTCAATGATTAATTTCCCCCAAGTTATTTTCAAGATTACTACTACATACTAATCATAACAGAATGTACGTTCACTATAAATGTTACATTCCAATTTCGTGGAAAAAACTGAATGGAGTAAAAAAATCCTACTTTTTGGATATACGGGATAGCGCCTTTAATTCTTAGATAATTAGTTCGTACTTAAGAAATATATCTGAGGAAGGAGGTGAAAAACAAATGTGGAGTAAAGAATATGTTCCATGTGACAAGCAGATTCATATCAAGATACCAGAAGTT
>JAFSQI010000108.1 GCA_017446685.1 Butyrivibrio sp. | reverse complement strand
GCTTGCTATGAGCAGCAATTGTAAGCATAAAGATGTTGCGTGGCAGTTTATGAGATATTTTCTGACAGATGAATATCAGGATAATATAGAGTTTTATATGCCGGTTAGCCAGAAAGCCTTCAATGCGGTTCTTGAGAAAGCCCAGGAAAATCCATTCTACATAGACGAAAATGGCGAAAAGCAAGAGATGAGCAGCTACATGAGCATGGATGATATTGAAGTGGAGATTAAAGCCATTAGTGCGGCCGAGGCCAAGCAGTTCGAGGATCTTGTTAAGTCAACAACCGTTTCTTATCAGGGAGATGAAGCAATATGCAGCATTATTTCCGAAGAGGCTGAGGCTTTTTATGCAGGTCAAAAGAGCGTAGAAGAGGTTGCGAATATCATACAGAGTAGGGTTTCACTATATATTAGCGAGAATTCATAAATAAAGAATGGCGAGATATTCAATATAACAAGAGAGCGGGAATGATATTAAAAGATGTATGACGAGCATAAGCCCTCAAGGTACTGTGAAGTAGAGTGATACATGCAAAATGAATTATCTCTAGTTGTCGGTGAAAGCCGATGACTAGAGATTTGTAATAAAAACTATAAAAACCAATGGAGGAAAATGTGATGGATGAAAAATATATTGAACTTGAGAAAAGAGTACAGGTTCTTGAAGGCCTATTAAAAGGCTTCTTGCAGTCAGAAGATAATAATATCAATCTGACATTGAAGGAATGCTCTGTTAATAATCTGAACACAGGAGATGAATGTGATGTCAGATTGGATAATTGCTCTGTTGGAAACTTAAGTGTTGGTGATGGATGCGATGTTAGACAGAACAATTGCCCTATTGGAACTATGATTCCAGGCGATATAGATACAGCTGATGGTCAGATAGACGATATAGAGAGCAGAATAGACGAATTGGATGATGCGGTAGATATGATTGAAAATAGGATTGATGCTGCAGAGAACAGGGCAGAACATTTGAAAGAATCACTGGATTGACTGGTATAGGGTAATTGGGAGAAAAAATTGAAATAGCAGGGTAGAACTTACAATCTTAGGAGTGAGAGACATGAAAAGAGTAATGGTGGGTGCACTGACATTGGCTCTTATGTTGGGAGCTGTAGGATGTGGAGAAGAGAAAAATGATAATGCTATGATAATTGGCGGCGCAGATGCTTTTGGGGCAGAAGAAATTATTGTTACACCACAAGGAGTACCGGAAGAGACAACACACGAATATTACGATGTAAAATCAAACGAGGAAAAGAGGGTATGAAAAAGAACGAGAGAGCATTTTTAGTTAATGTAATGTGGTCGTTAATTGCTTCACATTCGGTGTATAAAACGTATAAAAATGCATTTTAGATAACACAAAAAGGTATTCATGATCGACAAATTTTAGAATTTTTGGAGAAAATGTACATTGTTTTTATGGATGAGCCGATATATGATATAGGTAAGAAAAGGCAGAAGCCTTGGTGGGTTGACACCTAAAATCTGATATTTTTTCCGGACGTAGGTGCCGGAGGTTGGCAGGCAACGGAAAAACCTGATATTATCCAGACATAGGTGCTGGAGGTTGGCAGACAACGGAAAAATCAACCATTAAATGGGAATGTTCACTGCTGCGGCGATGACATTCCCATTTTAAATTGTAACAAAAGAATTTTATTGGCATAGATGGATAAGAAAAAGGCAATATTAATTAAAACGAAGGCTGCTAAGCTTTATCATGAGAATCTTGAAGATCAGAAGGTTCTGTTTATATATGGTGTCCCATCCATAATTAACAAACACTTATCTCAGAATACGGAAACATTTACAGGATTGGATTTTTATGAAGTTGTATTCCATAGGTCTAATTTCCTTCATTTGACAGGCGTTATTATTAACAAGGAAACCACGAGATCAGCTATTAACTTTTATGAGAAGTGTATTGATGGAAGACTGTCTGAAGAGGATTTTATGCTGTCGAAAGATGGTACAACTGATCAGAAATTAGATGTTATTGAAAGCATGATGAATATCAAGAAAGTTGCGGCCATGATTGGTGAGTTTACTGATAGAGGACCTAAGCTGTACTCTGAGAAAGTAGCTGGTAATATATGCGCATGTATGGGTTTTGTTTCTGACGGCTATACAAAGTTAAATGTTCCCAATACTCTACTCAAAAAAGATATAAGAGATGTTTCATCCAAGCCGCAGCAAAAGATATTTGCAATTATGAGTAAAAAGTATACGGATGAAAAGTATTCAGTCATCGAAAAATGTGATAAAGCGCTTGATCTTAGCAAGGTGAGTGGAATATTTGACTATGCAGATATAGGAAGAGACGGAAGAAAAAACAGAGGAACAATAAATAAAATTACTGATTATTCGTTAGGTAGGAAAAAGTTATGAAGAAAGAAGTGAATACATTACCAAAGCCCTTTATAGCTCCAGGCTCTGATGTAAAACCTACTAAAGAAGAACTGAAGAAACGTCAGAAAAAATATAATATGTTGGAACGAATAGGAGTTAAGACTACTATCGTAAG
>JAFSQI010000107.1 GCA_017446685.1 Butyrivibrio sp. | reverse complement strand
TAAAATGACAGAAGAAGCTGGAAAACGAGCTATTGAGAAGGCACTCTTATATTCTAAGCATGAGTGGTATGCATCAGAGAAAAATGTAATGCATGGTATCGACAAAAATGGGAGATATGTAGATACGCCGGATATTACATGGCGAGGTGAAGAATTCGATTGTGGTTGGTGGAAGCCGGGACAGCTGAATGTAGGAATTCCCTATGGATGGGGGAATGCTTCATCATTGGAAGAGTTTGACCTGGGTATTGTTGAAGGTAAGTACGCTGGAAATGTACCGGAAGATACATCACGATATGGAAGTCATGAATGCCATAAATTGTGAGGTAAATCTTTTGGGAATTTGTGATTTTAGTTCTGTTATGCAGACAATAAAAGAGTATATCAGTGATTCTAGGGAACTGAGCCAGACCGATCTTCTTTATGAGATTTTTTCCACATTTATTAACGATGAAGAAAACGCAGGCTAGCTTAATTGACTAAAGGTGATCATTATAAAATAAGTAATTGCACGCGTTTCCGGCCTTGTGTATAATATTTTTTGTTGTGACAAGCAGGATAAACTGAGGTCACATGGGAGGTAATCATGAGAACACGAGATAACTACTCGGTGCAGTTTTAATGCTGACAGCAGGTTGTACCGAGGTTAATAAGAGTTATTTGCTGTCACATACTGCACCGAACAAATAATGAAGAACAGATTTTTATTTGAAAAGGAGCAGATATGAATACAGATAGAATAAGTGAATTAAGAAAAGAGTGGGAAGCAGAGGAGAAAGTTGCACACATACATGGGTGGGACTTTTCTCATATTCATGATAGATATGAAGAAGAGGATGACCTCCCATGGGACTACAAAAAGATAATCGAAGAGTTTCTTCTTCCTGATATGAAACTGTTGGATTTTGATACAGGTGGTGGCGAGTTTTTATTATCTTTGAAGCACCCATACAAGAACACTGCAGCTACTGAAGGATATGCCCCTAATGTTGAATTGTGTAATGAGGTTCTCTTACCATTTGGGATTGATTTCAGATCTTGCGATGATGAGTCAAATATCCCTTTTGCTGACAGCTCTTTTGACATAATGATAAATAGGCATGGAAGCTTTGATCCTGTGGAAGCACATAGACTTCTCAAGCCGGAAGGGCTTTTTATTACACAGCAGGTAGGAGGCAAAAACGACAGAGATCTTGTTGAGATGGTTCTACCGGATGTACCTGCACCTTTCCCAGAACTTGAATTGTCAATTCAGAGAAAGAAGTTTGAAGAAGCAGGCTTTGAGATAATAAGAGCTGAAGAAGTATTTAAACCAATCAGGTTCTACGATGTTGGGGCATTTGTATGGTTCGCGCATATTATCGAATGGGAATTTCCGGGTTTCTCTGTTGAAAAATGCTTTGACAAATTACTTGAAATACAGGAAGTAATTGACAAGAATGGTTTTGTAGAAGGTACTATTCACAGATACCTTATAGTGGCAAAGAAGAAAGGCTAATAATGATGGAGCGGTAAGTATAAACTTGCCGCTTTTTCTTTGCATGAAAATTCAGGAATAAATCCCAGACAAGTCCTGCGGACTTGCGTTATTTTTTCTTCTTACCACGTCCGTTTCCTTTTACTGGTTTGCAGAGATTTGAGTATCTTTGCAGGATGTCGGTAAAGGCCTTAAATTCATAGGGATCCATCTTGGTAAAATTGATTTTGAAGAGTTTGCTATACATGACCATTTGGGCCTGCGTTGCATTGTCGGCAGTCTTTAACTCTTCAAATGAGTCAAGGATATCATCAACAGGTGTAGTTGCATCACCGGTTTCTGCATCTTTGCTATGTGCATCTCTTATATCTTTTGCAATTTTTACTACGTCATTTCCAAGGAGATTGTTAAAGTAATTATCTTCGGAAATAGAGGCTGCCTTTAAAGTCTTCATGTAATGGTCTTCATCAGAGATGACTTTGTTTGAAGACGAACTCTTGTCTGTTCAATCATTTTGTTGATGTTTCGAAATTGCATTCCGGCAAGATTATCAACATAGATTTCCATGTCTGAAAGAAAATTTATAAAATCCGGGTGCTTAATCATTTCACAAATTAAGCGAACATTAAGCTTTCCGCTTTTCAATAAATCGACAGTTTCATTATCTAATCCGAGCTCATCTACAGGAAAGGGATGTTGTTCTCTGTTTTCAGTCAGTCCCAGAAGGTAGTCAGATGTTACTCGGTAGTTTGACAGCTAATTACATAATAGACCATGCAAGGCCAGTAATGGTCTTTATTTTTTGTCAATTCTCAAATTTATGTTTACACGGTACACCATGGTATGGTATAATAGAAGTGGAGGATTTGTGTATGAGACT
>JAFSQI010000106.1 GCA_017446685.1 Butyrivibrio sp. | reverse complement strand
TTTCAGAAGCCTTAATGAATAATCTATGAATAAACGCCTCTGTTGTACCTTCTATCCGTGTAAACCCAACGCATCCAACAACTCTATCTAAATCATCAATAGCCAACCAAAATGTATATCCTTTATTGATATAATTCTCATGAATATTGAGCAAATCTTCATTCAATCCAGGTTTCCGACCAAGTGCATCCTTAGCCTGAAGAACCATAAAGATCATGTCGTCCCTATATTTTTCTGTATATTGAATAATCTTCATTACACCACCATAGCAAAATAAACTTAAATTTTTTCTTTTTAACAACTGTTAATAATTATACCTATATCTACCATCCTGTTCAATATTATGTGCATAAAACAAGGGCGTTTTACAGGTGTTCTTTCCTTGAAAGCTTTCCCAACATATGGCTCTGAGTACCATCGTTCTTGTAATTGGCTAAATGTTGGCTCAACCGGAATAACAAGCTTCTGTCTCTCTGGGTGTAGCGACGTAAATAGTTGTTCAATCTCATCATCATTATAATCCTTGAGGCACCTGGCAATATGCTTGGCTCGTTCCTCCGCCGTCTTAAGTACTGTATCATTATATGCTATCTGTGCCAATTGACGAGGAAGCTGTATGTTTTCCCTTGAGATGTATTCTCCGCATCTGTCATCTATGCACTGATAATATCTGGCAACTCCATGATCTACCGAAATGCGAAGTCGACCTTCAGGTGCAGCAATATTTTTTTCTCTTGCCTTAGCTATTATGCTTTGCAAGCGTTTTTTCTTCTGAATATGACTTAAATTAGAAACTAATAGAACTGAGGTCAACCGATTTACTGCCCGGCTGTTGATCCAGGTACAAGATATTGGAAATGCGGTCATGGAAATTTCCCAGGACCATTGACTCAATCTCGAAATTACATGATTTGAGGTCAACACATCCCCATGCAATAATTGACCCATATAGGGTAATGCTGGATTTGCAGTCAAATTCTCAACCGTAGCTGGTTGACTCATATAGAATGATCTTGGAATTGCAGTCAATCAGACACACTGCGATCATTGACTCAAACAGAATAAAACAAGATTTGTAGTCAAAAATACTCAGAAACACAAACCAATAGACGTGCCTGTAGAATAAGCTGAATAGAATTAAAAAATGAAATTACTAATTTTGAATAAGATTGACTTAAATAGAAAACCGGAAGCCATCTGGGCTTCCGGTAATAGATCTTTGAATATTTCCAAAGAAACAACATTCTGCAACAGCAGATGATTATCTCTTTGGAAATATATATATGAAGTCTCTTTTTATTTTGTTTTTAGGATGCAGGAATAAAATCAAATCATGGAACGCTGATTATCTATAGAAAGAAGGTGGCAGCTCACATGAAAAGAATTGCTTTAATTCCAGCATATATGCCTGATCAAAAAATGGTTCATATAGCTCAGTTACTATATGCCTACAATTTTGAAGTAATAATAGTTAATGATGGCAGTTCCGAAGATTATAATAATGTGTTCAAAGAGGTGTCAAAATATGCAATAGTTCTAAATCACGAAATAAACAAAGGAAAAGGTGAAGCTCTTAAAACCGGCATGAGTTTCATTAAAAGATATTTTTATCCTCCTTACACGGTTGTTAATGTTGATGCAGACGGTCAACACCAGATTGAAGATATCTTGCATATAGTTGAAGTTTCTGAACATGAACGATCAAGTCTGATCCTCGGCAGTCGTAAAATGGAAGGAAAAGTTCCGGCTAAGAGCCGTTTGGGGAATGCTATAACAAGATTTGTTTACAGACTTTCAACAGGAATAAATATTTATGACACGCAGACAGGTCTTCGAGCATTTAGCGACGAATTAATCGAAAGAATGCTAATAATTGATGGTTCACGCTACGAATATGAAATGAACATGCTTATGGAGCTTCCAAGAGAAGGCATCGAAATTAAAGAAATATGGATAAATACCGTTTATATAAATGACAACAAGTCCTCTCATTTTAATCCTATAAAGGATTCTTTTAAAATTTACAAAGAAATAATTAAGTATTCAGCGTCCTCTCTTATAAGCTTTGTTATTGATTATATTATGTTTTGCCTGTTGTCATTTTTTACCGGCTCAGTAACATATTCAAATATTTTAGCAAGGATTGTCAGCGGAACTGTAAACTACAATATTAACAAAAAATATGTTTTTGAATCAAAATCAGGCAACACAGCGACAATAAAATATATTCTTTTAGCTGTATTTATACTTTTATGCAATACATTAATCTTAAATTTTTTAACACTAATGAATTTACCGGCATATGCGGCCAAAATTTTAACTGAAGTTATGCTGTTTTTCTTTAGCTATTTTATACAGCACAAGTTTATCTTTAGAGGAGAAAAAGAAAATCAAATGAAAAAAAATCTATGGAAAATATGCTCAACAGTTACTTTACTGGCTTTTACAACGTATATATCCCTTGATACATTTGTGATAAGCAGAGGTTATGATACAAATGCTACGGGCATGAATACAGAAATGTTTGCTGAGCTGGAAAATACAGATTCTGCTTTATCCGAAGAAGAAACATCTTCTGACAAAGTTCTTGAGGAAGATACAAATACCTCAACTTCTGTAAATACTACAAATACATCAGAATCTACTTCTAAATCGAAACATAAAAAAGGTTCTAATAAATCCTCCGAAGACACATCTGAGGAAGAAACAACAAAAAGCACGGAGTCAACTGAAAGTATAATAGCATCTGATTATAATGGCGACAGCACAATATCTACAGATAATTACACTATAACATTATCTGAATACTATCAAAATGATACTCATATATATGTTGCCGATGTTACCCTATCTTCTGCCCAGTATTTAAAGACTGCTTTTGCGAATGACACCTATGGAAAAAATGTAACTGCAACAACATCATCTATTGCTTCAAGCAACGGAGCGATTTTTGCAATAAACGGTGACTATTACGGTGTACAGGAAAGTGGTTATGTAATTAGAAATGGAATTGTGTACAGAGATACACCAAATGGTTCTGATATCCTTTGTATATATGCAGACGGAACAATGGAAGTTGTAAATGACAGTGAATACACAGCTGAAGAACTTGTCAGCATGGGTGTATGGCAGGCATTTTCATTTGGTCCTGCTCTCTTGGAGGATGGTGAAATAGCCGTGGATGTTAATACCGAAGTTGATAAGGCAAAAACAAGTAATCCCAGAACTGCTATCGGTATCATAGACGCAAACCATTTTATCTTTGTTGTATCTGATGGAAGAACAACTGAAAGTGAAGGCTTAAGTCTTTATGAACTGGCGGAATTTATGCAGGAACTTGGAGCTGAAACTGCCTATAACCTTGATGGAGGCGGATCTTCAACAATGTACTTCAATGGTTCCGTAATAAACAATCCAACGTCAGGTGGGAGTATTAAGGAAAGAAGTGTCAGTGATATTGTATATATTTAAAATACAAGAAAGGAGCTTCTTATGGAAAAAGAATTAAAAAAACATCTTTTATATAACGCTATAGGCTCAGTATTTCTTGCACTTTTTGGTGCAATTTATGAAGTATTCAGTCATGATGTTTATTCATACTTTATGATATATGCTTTTGCAATTCCTCTTGTGATGGGAGTACTGTTCTATTCAATTTTGCTTATCATGAATAAGTACCCTGTACCTCGTTTTTTGGAAATCTGGAATACTGCAATTGCAACTCTAAGTATTGGATGTGTCTTTAACGGTGTATTGGAAATCTATGGTACAACAAACTCTCTAATAGTGGTTTATCCTATTGCCGGAGCAATTTTGATTTTCGCAAGTCTTCTTATCCCCTGTAAATTGATCCGAACTAATTGTTTATAATATCACAAATTTATGTCATAATCTTATTTGATTAAAAAAATTTTATGTGATTCTTGCACACATTTAGAGGATGGTGAAAATGGAATACTTAGAAAATGAATATCTAAAAATAGCTGTTGCCGAACATGGCGCAGAACTTAGCAGTATTTATGACAAAAGAAATAACAGAGAGCTTTTGTGGCAGGCTGATCCTAAGTTTTGGAATAGACATGCACCTGTTCTTTTCCCGTTTGTTGGAAATGTAAAAAATGATGAGTACATTTATCGTGGAAAGACTTATCACATGTCTTCACATGGATTTGCCAGAGATATGGATTTTGAATTTCTCGAAAAAACCGGGGATGCTGTAAGTTTTGTTTTAAGAGCTGATAATGAGACAAAAGAAAAATATCCTTTTGATTTTGAGCTTGTTATTACACATAAACTTATAGGTAACACAATTAAAGTTATATGGGATGTGAAGAATCTGTCAGCTACTGATCCCATGTACTATTCTATCGGTGGTCACCCCGCATTTAATTGCCCGATTAATCCCGGCGAAAGCAGAAACGACTACATGGTAAAGATGAACAGAAGTGATCTTAAATACTCTCTTATCATTCAGAAAACAAGAGAAGTTGACTATAAGAATCCCCAAAATCTTCAACTTGAAGATGGATACATTCAAATTACTGATGAACTTTTCCAAAAGGATGCTCTTATTTTTGATGATTATCAGATTGAAAGTGTAAGTCTTTGTACTCCTGACAAAAAGCCATATATTACATTAAATTGCAAGGGATTTCCTAGCTTTGGATTGTGGTCCAAACCTATGTCCGATGCCAGGTATGTCTGCCTTGAGCCTTGGATTGGACGATGCAGTAATGAAGGCTTTGAGGGAGAACTTCCGGAAAAATACCTTATACAGCATCTTGAAGAAAATGCTACTACTTTGCATAGTTATACTATAACAGTACACTAATTGTCTAGTCCATTACGGTTTTTCGATTTCATATGTAGCTCCATCAACAGTTATACTTTGGACTTCTTCAAGCGAGCTATAAATTTTTTCATCGACATAATTAAATTTTTGTGGTGTTTCACCATTACCTAGCATTTTAATCAGTGTTTCTACTCTCGGACCATGTAAGGGATTGCATTCTGCTATGCATGATATTTTCCCTTCCCTTGCATATTCGAGAGCTTTTTCATTTACACCGTCAAATGAAACAACCATTATTTCACCATTTTGAATATCTGATCCTACCTTCTTTCCGGAATTTTCAATAGCTGTAATTGCTCCTATTGCTTCGTTATCATTTTCGCAGTATACCAGATTGATATTATCAAAGCGTTTTAAAAGAGCTGACATTACTTCCTGACCTTTTGTTTCAGTAAAATCACCTGAAACCTCTGCCATAAGATCCCAACCGTTTTCTCTTGCAGCATTGGCAAGTCCTCTTGTTCGACCAAGCTGCGCTGTAGAACCCAGACTCCCTTGAATATTTACTATATGAAGATCATAAGGGGCGATATTTTGATTTTCTGTATATGCTTTTATCCATGAAGTGATTTTTTTACTTTCAAGTTCAAAATCTGAACCTACCCAGCAGGAATATAGAGTTTTATCTGATGTATTTACTCTTCTGTCAACTAATATTACAGGAATATCTGCGTTTTTTGCCTCTTCCAAAACCAGATCCCAGCCATCTTCTGTTGCAGGTGCAAGAACAATGTAATCTACTCCCTGCTGTATGAACATTCTTATTGCTGTTATCTGATTTGCCTGTTTTTGTTGCCCGTTTTTGTAAAGAAGGTTATAACCTTTTTCTTCAGTGAAGGTTTCCAGCATTGAATCCGTATTGGCACTTCTCCAGTCTGATTCAGCTCCCAACTGAGAGAAGCCGACAGTTATGTAACTGTCGGCCATTGAACTATCCTCTGTAATTTCAGTTTCAGTTTTCCTATTTACGCTACTACATCCGGCAATACTTATTATCACGGCAAGAAGCGGCAATATTAGTATTGTGAACCATTTAAGAAAAAAATATCTTTTCATAAATCAAATGCCTTATCTGTTAAATACTAATTTCTTTTTGTTGGACATAACTACGCTCTGAATAAGTAGGAAAATGCACAGCATTGCAGCAATTGTTATTCCGGTCCACCAGGCATCATCAAGTCCTGCTGAAGCTACTATATTTTGGATTGTGCTAAGTGAAAGAACTCCAAACAGTGTGCCTATAATATTACCTACTCCACCGGTGAGCATTGTTCCACCTATTATTGAAGAAGCAATTGCATTCATCTCCATTCCCATTGCGTGACTTGCAGCGCCGGAACCTACATGAAGAAAATAGACATATCCTCCGATACCTGCAAGAATACTGCATAAAAGATGTGATAAAAACTTTGTTCTTCTGACATTTATTCCCATCATCAGAGCACTTTGTGCATTACCACCAACAGCATAAAAACTTCTTCCAAGCTTTGTCCATTTAAGTACCACAAATAATAATACCATAATGATAAGGGCTACTATTACACCAATTTCTACATAGGCAGGAACGTAAATACCTTTTTTGTTTACTGAGCCCATGAATGGTACATTTATTCTGGTAAGTTTAAGTGCAGTAAATTCTTCATCAGCTACATTAAAGGGTGCTGTATTTACAATAGTAGTCATTCCTCTTGCAAAAAACATACCGGCAAGAGAAACGATAAATGGCTGAATATCAAGATACGCAACAAGAAACCCCTGTACCAGGCCGTAGAGAAGGCCAATTCCCAATGCTATCATTATAGAGCCGAAAATACTTCCGTCGTGATAATCAAGGTAAACAGCGCAGCACATAGAAACAAGCGCAACCACACCGCCGACTGAAATATCGATTCCTCCTGATATCATTACTATGCTCATTCCGCAGGCTGTGATGATCAAAGCTGCATTTGCATTTAATATGTTAAAAAACATTTGCGGCTTGGAAAATCCACCGCCCTGGAAAACTATAGCGCCGATGTACATAAGGAAAAATATTATAACTGTGATTGTTAAAAGAAGGTTACTGTCATTCATCTTTTTAAAGATGTTCTTTTTACTCTTTTCCATTTATGCAGCCTCCTTTTGTACTTTAATAATCTTTTTTCTTGCATCTTTCATATATTCTCTTACCTTTGGTGCTGAGAATATTACAAGAACGATTACAACTACAGCTTTATATGCAGCAAGTGCATCTGATTGTACATTAAATTTATAAAGAGTAGTTGTTAAAAACTGTATTACATATGCTCCCAATATACTTGCCCAAATATTAAATTTTCCACCTGAAAGCGCATTACCTCCAAGGGCAACAGCTAAAATTGCATCCATCTCTATGTCTTTTGCAATAACTGAGTAGTTGATAGTTGAAAGGCGGCTGACCTTTATAAGTGCAGCAACTGCTACACAAAGTCCCAGAATTACAAAAGAAAGAAATTTAATAAATGTTGGATTGATTCCGTTTAATCTTGATGAATTTTCGTTTATTCCAACTGCCTGAGTATAAAGTCCAAGGTTTGTAAATTTCAGAACAAGCGCTATTATAACTATGCAAATGGCAACGATAAATACTGTTGTTGGAATAGGAATACCCGGAATGAAACCGCCAAAATATGAAAATTTTGGGTCAGGTACTATCGGAAGTTCGTTATTATTTATCCATGCTGCAATAGAACGTCCTGCAGTAAAAAGGATAAGTGTTGCAATCATGGGCTGTATCTTAAAAATAGATACAAGAAGACCATTAAAAGCTCCGCACAACATTCCAACAAGACATGCAACCAGAAAGGCAACAATAATAGGAGCCTGAATAGTTTCGGGTCTTGAATTGCCTCCACATAAAACCCTGAGCATTGCAGAGCCAGCTATAGCTATTGTGGCACCAACTGAAATATCCTGTCCTCCTGAAGCCGCTGTTACAAGTGTCATTCCAATTGCAAGAATACCAAGCTCTGAGCCGTAATCCAGGATAGTTATTAAATATCCGGACAGTACCGGATTTCCGGCATTGTTTGTACCAAGAGTAACCTTAAAAAATGAAGGATCATTGATAAGATTTATCAGAGCAAGAACTACAAGCGCAATCACAGGAATAAACAGCTGATTTGACATTAATTTTTTAAATTTATTATCATTCATACCTTATTTCTCCCATTAAATAGCTTTTAGATCAGCTTCTTGTTTAATTTCTGAATCGCCATCTCCTGCAATTGTGCTCATTATCTTATTCTGTGTCAGATCATTCCCCAAAAGCTCGCCTACAACTTTTCTGTCGCGCATAACCACAAGTCTTGAGCAGGTTCTTAGCATTTCGTCAGTTTCCGAAGAAATAAATGTAACGCTCATTCCTTCTTCAGCAAGCTGTAAAACAAGTTTTTGGATATCTACTTTAGTTCCTACATCAATACCTCTTGTGGGTTCATCTAAAATAAGATAATCCGGATGCATCAAAAGCCACCTCGCCAAAATAACCTTTTGCTGATTACCACCTGAAAGTGACTTGACCGGTGTATCTGCTGAAGCTGTTTTGATATTTAATTTTTTTATGTATTCCTGAGCAAATTCATCTGCTTTAGCTCTGCTAAAGGGCTTGAAAAATCCGTTTAAAACCTGCAAAGCCAATATTATATTCTCCCTTACGGACAGATCGCCGACTATTCCGTCAAGCTTTCTGTCCTCAGGAAGATATGCAATACCATTTTTCATGGCATCAAGTGGGCGTTTTATATTTACCTTTTTACCGTGCATCTTTACTGTGCCGCCTAGTATCGTATCCGCACCAAAGATTGCTCTTACACATTCACTTCTTCCGGAACCTAAAAGTCCTGTGAAACCGTTTATTTCACCTTTTTTAATGAAGAAATCAAATGGCTTTATTCCGGCATTACTTTGAAGGTCTTTAGCTTCAAATACTATTTCTCCGGCATTTTTTCCTTCGTAAGCTTTATGTTCTCCCTTTATATCCGAAAGATCATCCATTTCTTTTCCAAGCATTTTTGCAACCAGTTGTACTCTTGGAAGATCCTTTATTTCGTATTCACCGACAAGTTTTCCGTCTCTTAGAACTGTGATTTTATCACAGACTTCATATACCTGATCCAGAAAATGAGTAACAAATATAATTCCAACACCCATCTGCTTTAAATCTCTCATAAGTCCAAATAGCTTTTGAACTTCCTGATCATCGAGTGAGGATGTGGGTTCGTCCAAAATAAGAACCTTACAGTCCATATCTATCGCTCTGGCAATAGCTACCATTTGTTGTACAGCTATTGAACAGCTTGACAATTGCATGGTTGCACTGGCAGGAATATCGAGCTTTTTTAGCAGTTTATCAGCTTCTATATTCATTATTTTCCAATTGGTAAAAGCACCTTGTGTTCTGCCGATAAACATATTTTCTGCCACTGTAAGATTCGGGCAAAGAGTTATTTCCTGATATACTGTGCTGATTCCAAGATTTTGAGCATCCTGAGGAGAATGTATTGAAACTTCTCCTTTCCCTGCAATTTCAATTGTGCCTTCATCCTTGGAATATACACCCGTAAGAACTTTTATAAGCGTTGATTTTCCGGCGCCGTTTTCCCCCATTAGAGCATGAATTTCACCTTTGTTAAGTGAAAAATCCACTTTTTGTAATGCGCGGACGCCGGGAAAAGATTTGCTTATGCCTTTCATCTGAAGCACTACATTATCTTTCACTGTTTCACCTCTTCTTTAAAAAAGACGCAGGCAGAACCTGCGCCTTTAGTGTCTCATTATCAGATACCGTAATTGTCAACATCTTCCTGAGTAATTGTTGTTGCGTCAAAGCCCTTCTCATCCATAATTATTGTTTTCTGTGAAAGTGTTCCGCCGCTCTCAAGAGTCTTGATGATATCATCTATGTAGCTTGCCTGGAAAGGATTGCATTGTCCGTCATAGTTCCAGTTCTGTGCAAGTAATTCTTCAAGAGCCCACTTATTGCAGTCAAAGCCCATAACTATTACGTCTTTTCCTACACCATGTGAAATTCCTGCTGCGTCAAGTGCTGCTACAGCGCCTTTTGCCATATCGTCGTTTTCTGCATAAATTACATTAAATGATGTTCCGGCATCAATTACAGACTGAACAATCTGCTGTGCTTTTTCTGCGTTCCACTCAGCAGTCTGCTGTTTAACAATATTCCAGTTGCTCTCAGCAGCTACTTTTGTATCAAGTGCTCCGCTTCTTCCCTGCTGTGCAGCAGAGCCCATAACACCCTGAATGTGGATTACGTTGTACTCGGAAAGGCCCTGTCCTGCGAGCCAGTCAACTGCTGTCTGACCTTCTTTTGCCATATCTGATACAATAGAAGCTTCATAAAGACTTGAATCTGCATCGATAGTTCTGTCAAAAAGAATTACCTTTACTCCTGCTGTCTTTGCATCCTGAAGAACAGAATCCCATCCTGCTGTATCAGCTGCTGATAAAAGAAGATAGTCTACGTCATCCTGAATGAAATTCTGAGCGTACTGAATCTGTTCATCATTTTTAAGGCTATATGCAAAAGAAGCATCATATCCGTTTGCTTCTGTGAACTTTGCCTTTAAGTCAGCGTCATTTGCTGTTCTGTAGCCGGATTCATTAGGATCATTATTTATAATACCAACTTTGATAAGTCCGTCTGAACCTGAATCAGTTGTATTTTTTGCAGCCTGTGCGCTGCTGCCGCAAGCCATAAGCCCAAGTGCCATAACAGATGCAATAATCGTTGCCAATACCTTTTTCTTCATATCAACCCTCCTGAAAATGAAATTGTTTGTAAGAGCTATTTCTTACATGCTTTTATTCTATAGATATGGAGAAAAAGAGCCATTGATTAAATAATGAATATTTGTTAATTTTTTTATGATTTTTTCATTGTGGTTTATTTTTCTACGATTTCGGTTAAGATTTTTGGGATTAATATTTTTACAGTTGTTCCTTCACCGTAAATACTACATATTTTTAAACCATACTGTTCACCGTAGTTGAGCCTTATTCGTTCATTTACATTGTAGATTCCATAGATAGTATTAGAATTGTTATCGCTGCTTTCCAGGCTTTCTTTAATTTCAAAAAGGCGTTTTTCGTCTATTCCGATTCCATTATCTTTTACTTCTATAATAACTGTATCTTCGTTTTCATAGCCTTCTATAGTGATTTTTCCACCGCCGCGCTTGTTTTTAATTCCATGATATAGGGCATTTTCTGCAATAGGTTGTATAGTGATTTTGGGAATCTGATATTTATTTAAACTTTCAGGAACATTTATTTCATAACATAAGATATCCTGATATCGTATTTGCTGAATTTCAAGATAGCTTTTAACATGAACAAGTTCTTCCTTTATGCTTACAATCTCTTTCCCCTTATTAAGAGAACTTCTGAAAAAATCAGAAAGACTTCCGACCATATTTACAACCTGTTTTTGATTTCCGGCTTCGGCAGACCAAACAATTGCATCAAGCGTATTGTAAAGAAAATGAGGATTAATCTGTGCCTGCAAAAGTTCAAATTCCGCTTTTCGCAACTGTTTTTGCTCTTTTTTCACCTGTTCCTCTATAGGTCTTGTAATCCAGATTGGTCCGGCAATAGAAACTGCTATGATTGCTATAAGAATAATTATAAATATGGCAAAAGAAATCTTTGCTGTATTTAGAAATAAAAGTCTGTTGTCAGCCTGAGTGGTCTGCAGCTGCTTGTTTTCATAGTAAATATATTCATTAACGGTTTCCTGAACAAGTGATGTTACGATCTGAACATCATTTTCCCAAATCTGAATGTTCTTTTCGTATTTGTTTCCGTACTGAAGATTATTTGTTATGATTTCTATATAATTTTCAAGATTACTAAGATACTTTGTGACATATTCAAGTCTTTTCAAATTTTCTTTAGAATCTGTGTATTCTTCAAGTCCCTCAATTATTTTTTCAGCATCAGATAAAAGAACAGGAATCCTGGAATCCTCTGGCGTTACATTACCTACAATCAAAAGATAAGTCTCGTAATCAAAATCCTCTTTAAAATCCAGACTGAACTCGCTTGCAATTATCACGGAATTGAGCATATCATTATAACGTTCGTTAATGAGCCATAAGTTATAAAAGGCATATGCCATAAAAATAATATTAGGTAAAAGAAGTATCAAGTATGATAAACGTATCTGATTAGCCAGACGAGATTTATTAGTTTGATTTTTTTTTCGCTCAATAAGACTCATATTTAAGCCTCCGAAGCACATTTGCTTCTGTACAAAGATGTAGTGATTCCCTGAGTCTTTTTGAATAAAAATGAAAAGTAATGAGGATCTTTATAACCGACAAGAAATGCTATTTCATTACTCTTTTTTGAGGTGGTTGCAAGTAGCTCTTTTGCCTTATCCATTCTGTAATCGGTAAGATATTTTATAAAACTCTGCCCTGTCTGTTGACTAAAAACCGTGCTTAAATAATTTGGAGATACATTTACATAGGCTGCGAGCTGATTAAGAGAAAGATTTTCGTCGCAAAAATGTGCTTCAATATATTCAAGTACCTCATTAACAACTTCTGTGTAATGACTAAGTGAAGTTGCTTTCCTTAATGCTATAGCTTTTTTTACAATAGTTACCAGATAATTAAATACTTTATTTTCATCTGACAAAAAATCTGTAGCAGGGCTTATACCTTTTTGTTCATCTTTTGGAAGCATTAGTTCTTTGCAGACATATTCTGAGACACAAAAATAAATATCCATTGCTATATATTGACGTAGCATAGTGGATTTCATGGCATTTTTGCCCATTCCGCCAAGAAATTCCCGAAGAAAGTATTCTGACTCCGCTTCTTCGCCTCTTCGAAGAAATTCTTTTATCAGTTTTCTGTCAATATGTCCAGGATCAACTTCTGATAAAATTACATTTTCATTTTTGGAGATTAGAAATTCTTCCTTGCCAAATAAAAAATCATTTTCACTATTTAAATACATATGCGCATAGGCTCTGCTTGCCCATGAAAAAGAAACAGGAATATCGGTTATTCTTTTTACACATTGACCGACTCCGCCAAAATACCTGATATGTCTGTAAGCTGATAAGATGATTTTTATATCGTTAAGTGTGTTTCTGATTTCATCGTTAAGAGTCTCTTCATTGTCACCCATAAATAGAAGTGCAATTCCTTCTAAATTCAGACTGAATATCTGCACCCCCTTGTATTCAAGGAGTTTTCTTATTTCATCTTCCACATTTATTACGCTCTGCGAGTATTCATCTGCTTCATGTTGCAAAGACCATATCTTTACAAGAACCAGATTGTATATTGGCCCGTCAATATTTAAAGAAAGCTTTGATGCTTTATCAAGAATCTCAGAAAGAGGCCTAGAACCTGTGATCAGTTCACTGAAAAATAACTGTTTTTCTTGTTCAGTTTTTTCTTTCATATCCAGTTGATACTTTAAAGATATTTCCTGCTCACGCTTCTTTTCCATGATTTTTTCTGCAACTGTATTTATTTCAGTCAGAAGCTTTTCTCCGCTGATTGGTTTGGACAGGTATGAAGCTACTCCAATTTTTATTGCTTCTTTTGCATATTCAAAGTCCTCGTAGCCTGTCAATAATATTATTTGTATCCATGGAAATTTTGCCTTTATCATGCGGCTTAATGTTAATCCGTCCATGAAAGGCATCTTGATGTCTGTTATAAGAATGTCCGGCTGCAGCTTTAAGATTTGAGAGTATGCCAGTTCCCCGTCACTTGCATCTCCACAGAATTCGTAGCCGTTAGAAAACCAGTTTATGTTGTTTTTAATACCTTCACGAATAACAAATTCATCCTCCGCCAAAAACACTTTCAGCATATGTAATCCCCACCTTTTAAGTTATCGTAAATGACAATAGCATTTGATATTTTTCCCCACCTATAGATTAACATTTATAGCTTTAGATTCTAGTCAAATATTGCTTTTTTTATCATTTATTGCAAAAAAAACAGAGCTAATACATTAAAAAATGCAATAGCCCTGAAAAAATATCTACTCTATTTTTTTATTTTACAAGGATTTCCACAGAATCACTTATGTGTGATGAGCCCTGAATACCAAATTCAACTGAGTTGCCGGGTTCTATCTGTGAATTCCAAAATACAGGAGTAATTACATAATAATCTCCATCTTCTTTAATATTTACGTTCCAGCTTGTATCGATTCCTACATCATTTTTGTTAACTTTAAGTGTCCAGGAATCAGCCTTTGTAGTTGTATCATTTTTTACCTTGATGAGAACCTGGTAACCTGATCCCCAGTTATTTATTGTATATTCAGCCTTCAATTCTGTAGCAGTAGGTTCCGGCTCTGGTGTAGGTGTAGGCTCAGGGTCTGGTGTGGGTTCTGGGTCAGGTGTAGGTGTTGGATCAGGAGTAGGTGTAGGTTCCGGCTCCGGTGTGGGTTCTGGATCAGGAGTTGGTGTAGGCTCTGGATCTGGTGTAGGTTCAGGAGTAGGCTCAGGATCATCTACAGGAGGCTTTACTTCGCCTTCTCCAAGTACAAGTTTAGAACCTTCGTAGAGCTGCATTCCCTCAGGAGTGCTCATCTGAGTGTTGCTTGTTCCACCAAGTCCGGCTACGCATGGACTCTTTGAGTAATCCCATTTTCCTGGAGCTGTAATTCTAATCTGAAGCTCGCACTTACACTCGCTCTGTCCGCCAGGATATATCTGTGCTCCGTCAAGACCTAAATCAATGTAATAGATTCCTGCCTGATCTGATTCTTTAAATTCTGAAATTCTTGCTGGGTGCTGTGCATATGTTGTTGATACTTTCATATCAGATGCACTGTAGCCCTGTGCAATAACGTCTCTTAGGTCAAAGAACATACGAAGTGTCAGGTTGTCTGTAAGTCTTGCAGGCCATGCTGTATGATTTTCAATAACAGTCTTAAGTTCTACAAAATTAATCTTGTTGTTCTTATCTTCGCAGTTGATACCTGCTTTTAAAACAAATTCTTTTCCATCAGTCTCTTCTATAGCACTAGGAGTAGTAACTGAACCATAACCGTTCTTTTCATAGAGGTAAGCACATGCACCTGTGAAGCCGGCATTGTAATCACATGCCACTTCATTAGCCTGATAATCGCTTCTTACGTCTTTATAAGAACTGTCACTTGCTGCACCTGGTCCTCCTACGATGGCGCCAACAAGAGTATGTCTTGAAGTTTCAGGTTCAGCATTTAAATTGTTGGACCAGCATCCGTGAGCTGCTCTGTGATGAGGATTCTTTGGTGAATTAGCATCATAGCCAACCATGAAGTTCTGTCCTGAGCTTCCAAGAGCATAGTTGATAGTTCTTTCAATATAGGAATTTGCATCTGCAATATGTGCGCTGTCAGCCTTATCAAGACCTACATAGATTGAATCGATAAATGCCTGATTACATGCATATCGCATTGAGCCCCATTCACTAAGGAATGATAATCCGCCTGGAGTAATTGAAATATTATTTGAGCCTTTAATTTTGCCATTCCAGCAGTCAATGCTGTTTTCGATTGGTGTGTAGTACTTATCATTTCCGGTCAATTCAGCAAGAAGAAGGCATGCTCCCAAATGTGTATCATCCCATGACATTGTCCATGAATAAGCAATTTCATCGCCGCCCTGGAATTCTGTTCCAAAGTAATCTGCGTATTTTTCAGCTTTTTCAAGATAAGTCTTATCGCCTGTAGCTTTATACAGCCAGCAGCCTGCAAGAGCAAGTTCATCATAGAATCCGCTGTAAGAAGTATAGAAACCACTTGCTGCAGTATATCCGGCATCACTTAAAGCTCTTTCGCTCATTCCGTAAAGAGTTTTAGCGTGTTCAAGATATGTTGCACTTCTTGCAGGATCAGAATCCTTGAAAACTAAAGCTGCAACTGCAAGCGAAGCTGCTGCTTCACCGGTAACACAGGATCCGCCGCCTGCTGAAGTATCATCAACCTTGAAGGAAGGTCGATCCATTTTAAGCTCTACAAGTTCCGGAGCTCCCCAGAATCCGTGATCCTTTCCGCCATCGCCTACCTGATAATAGTAGGTTCTTGAATCAGGATTACATTTTACAAAATAGTCATTAGCCCATTTTAAGTCATGAAGCATCCATTTAGCCTGACCTGACTTGGAATATGCATCAGGATTATTTAAATATGACCATCCAAGAATCATTGATGAGTATGCCATAGGAAGATTAAATTTAACATTATCTCCTGCATCATACCATCCACCTGTAAGGTCCAAATTGTTATCTGAACCATCATTCAAACCTGAATCTGCTCTCCAGTTTGTTCTTGATAGTGTTTCATCAGATAATTTACCTGATTCCTGAAGCTGATAGAATAATAAAGATTTTGCCAGCGCATCTCCATAATTATAGTTTCCGGCAGCGTTTACTGTAACGCTTGGAAAATGACAACTTGTTCCCACAAGAAGAACTGACAATGAACCCAACAATGCTTTTTTGCAAAAAGCCTTTGTAACTTTATGCATTTTAACACTTTCCTCCTTAGAATTATGTAATTATATGAAGATATCTGCGCGCCGGATACCTTAAAATACAAACAAAATTCTATATTTTCGAAATTTTACACTCAAAAGATTAAAACTGTATTGAATTGTCAGTTAATTCATTAATATAATACCTTAAACGTTTTAGCTTGTAAATGCTTTTTTGATTAAAATTAACCGAAAACAAAAAAACATTGTTTGCGAGCGGTTAATTTTAATTATGTTAAAACGTAAAAAGAAGACCGCCTCAGCGGTCTTCTTAAAATTGATTAACTTCTTTTTTATCCAAAATATTTAAAACCAAGCATTGTTATATCGTCAAATTGCGGAGCATCTTCAACGAATTTGTCAATTTCATTCCTGACATTTTCAAGAAGAGTCTTCGCGTCTGGATTAGGTAAACTATTAAGAGCATCAAGCATTCTATCAGTTCCAAACATCTTTATATCTTTGTTTGTTGCTTCTGTAACACCATCAGTATAGACAAAAAACGAATCTCCAGGGTTAAGATAAAAATCATGTTCTTTAATTCTTATACCTTGCATAGTTGCAAGTGCAGGTGAATGCTTATATTTAATAAGTTCATATCTTCCGTTTTTGCGTTTGATTGCAGGGTGTTCATGTCCGGCATTGGCAGCTATTCCTTTTCCTGTAGATATTTGCAAAATTCCTAACCAAACAGTTACGAATAATTCAACTTCATTTCCTTCACAAAGCTGATTATTTACGTCTGTAAGGATTTCTGCAGGTGAAAATTTTTTGTCTAGAAGCGCCCTGTTTTTAATAAGTGTCTTAGCAATCACCATAAAAAGAGCTGCAGGAACACCTTTTCCTGAAACATCTGCCATAACCATCGCAATGTGGTCATTGTCAAGTAAGAAAAAATCATAAAAGTCTCCCCCAACTTCCTTGGCAGGTCTCATTGTTGCATAAATATCGAATTCTTTTCTTTCAGGGAAAGGAGGAAATATTCTTGGAAGCATATCAGCCTGAATTTGTGTAGCAATGTTCAGTTCAGCGCCTATACGTTCTTTCTCAGCCATTATAGTACGAATGTTATCGATATAATCTATAATACTGTTTTCCATATTGTTTACAGAAACTGCCAGTTCTTCTATTTCATCTTTAGTTTTTATTTTTTCAAGTGAATGATCGTTTTGCGCATTATTTTCTGCAAAATGTCTGACATTCTTTCTTATAACCATAATAGGATTAATCAGATTTTTGTTCAAAAAATGCCAATTCAGGTAGCAGAATATTGCAAGAAGAATAACTGAAATAATTACCATTCTAAAAACATATCTATTAAGTGTTGACAGAATAACCTCCATGTTTGTATCAACAAATAATAAAGCTGCTACTTTTCCTGTACTATCGATAATAGGAAGACAACTTGAGGTAAGAAAACCATATTGTGAACGCCGTTCAAGATATCCAGTTGGAATAATGCCTTTTGTATATGCTGCCCATATTTCATCAAATGGAGCCGAAATTGGGTCTACATAGCCCATTTCACTTCCGGAATCATAAATATATTTTATGGTTTTATTATCAGATGGTACTCCAATATAGATATATGCAGCATTGGACTTTTCCTGAATGGATTTTAGATAAATTTCCATTTTTTTATAGTAATCGTCAGTTCTCCAGGTTTTTGAATACTCAGAGATCTTGTCATGGTCTATCTGCTCGGAAATGATATTGGCAACCACATAACCACGCTCATTATATAGCTTTTTTATAATTTTATCGAACAAAAATGCTCCGCTTAGACATAACAAAGCATTCATAAGAAGTGTAAAAATTATGATTGATGAAATTGCTTTTTTACTAATTTTCATATTATATTATGCCTTTTCGTACTCAAATTTAAAAAATTAACCAATCAAAAGAAATAATTGAAAAAAGAGTAATCACTCATTTTTCATTTGTTTAGGCAGATAAATGTAATTAAGCACAACGTCATTCGGTTGTTTTGTACCGGATTCTATACCATTTTTATGAAGAATCGTATCCGTACCTGATGGTCTATAATCTGCATTTTTGTCTTTTTTAGAAAATGTCATTTCCTTTTCATCATAAGTAAAATCTTCAAATTCTGCTTCCAGCTCCTTTTCTTTTCCTTTAATATTTTCAAGCCATACTAATTCAATGTGTCCTCCATCATTCTGCACACTATTAAAAATATTGTTTATTGTGTATAGGTCATTTTTTATTTCATTAGCATCTCTTCGATTTGAATCTTTTACTTTTATATTATCTCCATCAAGCTCGTAGCAAAGGACATAATGTTCATTCCTATAAATTGCAACAGGACCATTTTTTAACTGTTCGCTTAGAATTTCTTTTAATCTTCTTTTACAAATATCAATCTTACCTTCATATTTACTGATTTGAGCTGTTCTTATGGCAGTATTGGGTAGCTTTGTAAAAAGATAATCTCCATAGATTGTTGGATTTCCAACATCTATTCCATTTTTTATTCGGACGATTCCATTTTTTACAGTGTCATAAGCATTTTTTGATTGTATTTTTGTATCTTTTTGCTCAGGAATTGATATTTTAAAATTCTTGATTGTATCCATACTTGATATTTTTTGGTTAGCATGATAATTAATTAGTCCGGATAAAGCGCATGCCCAACAATAATTTGTCTTATGCTGATATTCATATTGAGGTACATTATCTTTTTCAAGTACCTTAACATGCTCATCATATTTCAAAATAGGTGGTTCTGTAAGAATGGTTTCAAGTTTCTTTAAATCATTAACGTTCTTTTCAGCTGTTTTGGCATCTGTTAAAGTTCTGGGAAGATATATATTTACTTCGTGTTTAGTGGTTTTACCGTTAATTTTTTGCTCAATTGTTTTACTGATACCAATACCATCATTTTGATTATTTAGATTTATAGGATTATCAGCAGTTACATTTGTTTTATTTTTATCAAGTTTAAATTCAGGATACTCTTTATTAAACTCCTTTTCATTATTACTGACTTTCTGTAACCAGTACATTGAAATATCACCATATTTTTGATGATACTCAAATACTTCATCTGGATCTTCTGTATAAAAATCATCAACAAAATCATTTGTACATCGTTTACATAATAACTGATTATTTTTGGTTATTCCGTAAACAGTCATACATGCTTGTTTTCTATTTATGACAACAGGAGCTCTATTTTTTTCTATTGTCATTTTAATAAATGCCAGGAATTCATCTTTTTCTTTGAATTCATAGTCATCAAATTTTGTTTTTGCAACAGCAGTATTGGGAAGATAATCAAAAACAAAATCTCCCATTTCATAGATATCGCCATCAAGACACCTGTTATCGCCAAAAATTGCAGTAAGGTTTTTCTTTTTATCAGATAACAAGATATCTTTTCCGCTTACAACAGCTTTTCCTGCATTGTAATTAATTAAAGATGCTAAAGAATGTGCCCAAGTATCTGTACCTGGATCTTTATCCCCCATAGCAGTATATGGGATTTTTTTATCTATGATTTCTATCGCGTATTTATTTTTCAATACATTTGATTTTGTGAAACTTTTCCATTTCCTCTTACGTTCTTCTTTTTCTCTTTTTTCTTTTTCCTCCTCTTCTCTTATTATTTTTTCAATTTCTTCTCTTTCTAGCTTTAGTCGTTCTTCATCTTCTTTCTTTTTTCTTTCAAGATCTTCATGTATATTTTTATTCTTTATTTCGCTATCATTCTTTATAACATTTTCGTTCTTTATTACATTATCATTCTTTATTTCATTTTCGTTCTTTATTTCATCATCATTCTTTATAACATTATCATTCTTATTAACTATTTGCTCTTCATGGATTTCTTCATCAACAATTTCATCTACTAATTCAGGATTCCTTATCTTAAATTCTCTTAATTCTATATCATGTCTATTGCGCAAAGATTCTGCCTGATTCATTTTTCCGATGAATAAATTAAGCAAATTGAGCATATTCGAATTAAATTTACTTTTTGAATTTAATTTAAGTAATTCAGCTTTCTCGTTAGGACGAAGCATGTTATTGGAATATTTTTTATTGTGAATGTAGTCGCTTAAAAAGGCTAGTCTGTATAATTCCATTTCATCACTTACGCATTTAAACTTTAATCCTGCATATTTCCATTCCTTTTTATTTACAAAATCATCCCCAAGGATAGTCTTGAAAGTCTCAGTTTTTCCAAACAAATTTGCAACAAAGTCGTTATTTGGATTTGAAGTTTTAGTTGCAAGTAATCTATTAATGGCATAATTAGTCTTTTGAATATTCAAATAGTCCTTAATTAAATTAGTTTTCTCATTATCTGTTGAAAGAAAAATTTTTTTATTTTTTGTTTTTTGATATAAAACGTTTATATCAGACATAAGGTCTTTAACTGAATCAGAGATTAGGTTTTTCAATTCAACATCTGAAAGTTCTTGCTCAATAAAATGCCTTCCAACTTCTTCAATTGTTAAGTCCTCAAGATTTTCTTTTTTCAAAATCAAAATATCATACTTTTTTGATGCATTCTTATTGTCCAACATATTTTTTAAGATATTAATTCTTGGATGATTTTTAAATTTGTCGAGTATTCTTTTTTTAAAATCATTAAAAGAACTGGTATTATCAGTTAGAAACATTACATTTTTATATGAGATTTCATTGGTAAAGCTAAAGTTATTTGATACATCAATAAACTTATTATCTTTATTTTCTTTTAATTTTAAGTTTTGTGCGGATAATTCATCTAAAATCTGAGTTCCGTTAGGGTTGATCATGTCTCTTCCAGCAAGAAATCTCATTGCATTCATATAAGCAGCAACTCTTTGCATTAAATCAAGTTGTTGCTGCTCTTTACGTCTTATAAACCAATTAAGTCTTGTTCTTACACTTTTATCCAAAGAACTTTTCTCATTTTTTGCAGCTTCTTTAGCTGCTTTAAGTTCTCTGTCTATATCACTTATTGCAAGCGCAAGTTTCTTTGTACCATCAGCGGCTTTGTCAAAAAGCTCTTTTTTCTGCGCATCCACATCCGACATGGATTCAGAAATTTTTTGAACAGTTCTGTAAATTCCAAATTCATCTTTAAATTCTTCGTTCTTATTTTCTTTGTTTACAGATTCATTTTCCTGGTTTTTATTTTCCGTTTCCTTTTGTTCTTCTTTTCTTAGAACACTGCTTCTTACACGCTCTTCCCAGTAATTATCTACCATGTTTTCTTTTTTAGTGACTCTTTTATTTCTTTGCGCATTAAGAAGATGAAGGGTTAATTCTCCGTCACTTTTATTTTCATAGGCAATTGTCTCTACAGAACCTTTGTCTAAAAATTTTCTGTCTGTATATCGTATTCCATAATGTTCCAGAGTATAGCATAAGTCAGTATCTAGTCGTCTGTATATTTCTGTTGCCAGTGTAACATTATCTCTTGCTAATTTATTGGATTTTATTTCACTTGCAATTTCAACTAATCTTTGATCAATTTCAGGTGACTGTAAAATTGCATGAGCAGCACGATATTTATCCCTGATTTGCTTTAATACTTCAAATTTTTGAGGGATAGCATGTTTTTCTAACAGCTTTGGTGATATTTTTCCATATGAAAAAATCGCATCATTAATTGCTGTTTTTATAGTCTCAACAGGATTATTGATTGCATCTTTTATAAACTTTGTATATTCATTAATAGATTTCTGAGATATAACAATTTTTTCATCAAGTTTGTTTTTTTCAGCATCTTCAATTTCAAGATCTGGTCCAAGAGCTTTAATCTGATTAATGTATGCTTTAAACAGGTCAACATTTTCTGATCCGGCATCTTTTAATGCGTTTTCAATAATCTCATCTTTTTTATTTTCAATTGTCGCATATTTGATTGTTCCCTTCATTAGGTCCAATGCATATATACCTGTATTTTTCTTATCTAAAGTAAGGCCATACGGTACAAGATTTTGCCATTTATTCAAGCTGTTTCTTGCTTTTTGCTTTCTTTGTTTACGATTCAAATAAACCTGGTTGTGATCTTGAATTTTCAGATCCTGGGGATCTTTGTAGTTAGATTCATATATAATTGCACCTACGTAATTATTTTTAAACTTCTTTTTATATTCGTCATAAAAAGCTCTTTGATTAGATAATTCTTCATTAACAAATTTTTGATCAACATTTATCTTTTGGTCATCAGATAATTTAAATTGCTCATTTTCTTTAACTTCTACATAGTCATCACCAGCCAGATTTTTAATTTGATCTATTTTTACTTTTTGTTTATTTATAAATCCATCCATTTATAATTCCCCCAAGTCAAGTTTAGCCATAACTTCGTGATTTCCGGTTATTCCAAGTACGCCTTCAATTAGCCTGACAACATGCCCTTCCGGAAAATATCCGGTCATTGTAACATTATCAGGAAGTTCTTTTTGTAAGATTTTGCATAAACTTCCAAGTAGGTGCATTGGAGCAAGAAGCTTTGAAGAACCGACAAAAAAAAGTGTTATATCGTATGTTCCCGGTTCTGGATAGCTCTTCAAACCTTCTACTGCCGGAAGATTTGATGGTGAAGGACTTTCTACGACCAGAGCACCCTTAGGTGTATCACCATCCATATATGCAATGCTGAATTCCTCATACATTTTGCCTGTTATTATATCTTTCCCATATAAGCTTATATTCTTTTTTATAAGTTTCATAAGAGAATCTTTTTTATTTTTTGGAAGATATTTCATTCTGATAGTATTCTTTGGTTCAAAATTTGAGGCTTTGCTCTTCATGATATCTTGTTTGCCAAATTTAAAATAAGCATAGTCAAGAGATTTGACTTCAAAATCAAATCTCTTGGCTATGCTGTTCAGCATTGGATATTCCTTTGGCAAAAATCTCATAGATAGATAATTATAACCTTCATCTTTTAGATTAAAAAAAAGAGAATTGAGTGCGATATCTATAAGTCCGGTACCCCTAAGATACGGAAGAATATAAATATATTTTATCTCAGCAGTGTCATTTATTTGTCTTAATATGATAACACCACTGGCTTCACCAGATTCTTCAACTCCATAGTAATGTAAATTATTGTTGCTAACATCAGCTTTTAAAACATCCGGTATAAAGTCATAAAATACTTTTATATTTCCCGGAGTAATTTCTGCAATTGATGCCATATAGTTATTTCCCCCAATTTTCCGGGATTCCCACGAAGAATGCAGGAATCCCGAATTATTTATAGAATATCAAAATCATCTTTTCTCTGGAATGAAGGCAGGAATAAAATGAAACCGCTAAGTACTGCACTTATAATAGCTATAGAAAATAGCCATATTCTTCCACTTCCTGATATTCCAAAGAAATCAGTAATTCTTATTTTTGTTCCCTCAAATACATCTGTTGTGGCTTCAGTTATCTCTGAACTGTACAAACCTGAATCAGTAATAAGCTTGTCAGTACTTAATACAACAGTGTAATCAGAACAGTGTGTCATTGAAAATCTTGCAAATCCCAGACTATCTACAATTGAAGTACCAGTCTGTTGAAGTTCCTTTTTCTCAGCATCGTAATAATATAACGTTGCATTCATGCCTGCGTTGTTAATTCCAACAGGAACAGAAATTGTAGCAGTAAAACCAAGTTCGCCGTCGTAATTGATAGAAAACTCTACGTGTGGATAAGTTCCTACAACATCATTCAAAATTTGCTGAGGAATATTCTTGCTTCCAAGTGTTACTCCCAGATCAACATTCTTAATTCCATCCGCTTTAACATCAGAACCCTGAATTGACCATTCAACATCATCTGCCATCTGCAATCTTACTTCTACATCTTCTCTTGATTGTAAATTATCAAGTAATGTATCTGGAACATTCGACAAACCGGCCATCTCTACAGAAATAACAGCACCATTATCAGCTTTTTTTATTTCTGATGTAATTTTGTTCCATCCACTTGTATTGATTGCACCAATCATTGTGTGTCCTGTAGCATTTGAAATATATGGTTCTCTGTTTATTTTGGTATTATTAATTCTGTCAGTTGTTGTTTGTTTGGTCGATGACTTATTACCTTCAGAAGAATTTCCGCCCTTAGCGCCACCTCCTGAGTTTCCTCCACCTGCAATTCCATTTGGCGCAGGTGTAAGTGATGAAGTACCCGACTTATTTCCGGCAGTAGATGAAGATGATGAACCGGAGCCTGAGCTGGAACTTGTTGTTCCACTTGTTTCCTGGCTTGATATTTCACTAATATTTCCGGCTCTGTCTACTGCAGCACCGAAAAATACATATGCTTTTCCACTTTCAAGATCCGTAATTGTATAACTTGAAGCAGCTTCCTCACCAGATGTAGACTTTGTTTCAACATAAATACCATTATTGAAAATCTCCTCTTTGTCAGGAGGTGTCATTTTATCGGAAGTCTTTTCTTTATACATCAGTTTGAAACGATTGACTCCACTCATTGTATCTTTTCCGCCAAATACAACAATTTTACTTGTAGCTTCATTGCCATCACCAACAGTAAATGTTGTAAACTTTGGAGATACTGTATCGTAAACAATTGCACCGGTTGAAAGATATGATATCGATCCGGAGTTATCAGTTATTTTTGCGTAGATATAATTCTTTTTATCTTTTACTGTTTCAGGTTTTAAACTTGAAGAATACGTCTTCCAGGCTGAATTCTTTTCTTTGATTGCAACATTTAAATCTTCTGTAGTTGCATAATAAGTATCGCTGACATAATATTCAATTGATTTAATACCTGCTACGCTGTTTCCTGCTGTGATGGTTGCTTTCTTTGAAGTATTGGTAAAAAGAACATCTGTATCAGTTGTCTGGAAGGATGTACTTTTATAGTCGTCTATTGTTATTGAGCCAGTTGCTGCTGTTAAACCATGTGCATACTCTTTTGAGACTACTTCACTGATATTACCTGCTTTATCAACTGCTATAACGTATACAACATAAATCTTATTTTTGGTAAGAGCTTCAAGTGTAGTCGAACCTACGGAGGTTCCTTCTGATTCACTGGTAACTTTTATTTCAGTTCCGGAAACCATGACATCTGAAGCTGATGGCGTAACCATATCGGTAGTTTTTTCTACGTATATAGTCTTAAAGAAATCCACCTTACTCAACATATCATTTGCAGAAACAGTAATTACAGCTCCTGTTGAATCAGATGTAGGTGTAATATCAGGGGTTCCCAAAATAGGAGCCAAAGTATCATAAATAATTGCCCCTGTAGATAAATATGTCTGTGTATCAAGATTATCTGTTATTCTGGCATAAATATAATTTTTCTTATTTTGAATAAGAACAGGTTTGCTTGAGTCATTATATTTTTTCCATGTAGAACTACCTTCATTTAGCTGTTCTATTTCAGAAGTTGAACCATAATATGAATCGGAAATAATATACTCAATATTTTTTACACCTACAGTATTTGAATTACCTGAAATAGTTATTTTTTCAGGAGTATTTAAAGACAATTCAATACTATCTGTCGTCTTAAAGGTAGTACTTGTATAATCTGCAACTTCAATTTTTCCATCTGCAGCAGTTATTCCATTTGCAAGCTCTTTGGAAGTAATTTCACTTACATTACCTGTTTTATCTACAGCTACAAAGAAGAATGAATAAATCTTGTCGGTCAAAAGATTTACTGCAGTTCCTTTTGCTGTCGCTAAGCCTTCTTCAGAAACTTCAAATTTCAATGATTTGCCCTGCGCCAAGATATCTGATTTTGTAAGTTTTGAAACAGATGTAGATTTAACTGCATAGTACATCTTTATGTCTTTGACGCCGCTTACTGTATCTTTAACAGTAAGTGTAACTTCTGCTTCATTATTTGCTGAATTAGGCTGTATGCTTACGTTATCAATTACAGGAGCCTTTGAATCATAAATAAATGCCACGGTGGAAAGATAAAGTGTTCCACCAAAATTGTCAGTAATTCTGGCATAGACATAACTCACCTTATCTTTTTCTATCATAATATTTGAAGATGCAGAATATTTAATCCAGGAATTATTTACAGCAGCCTCAAGTGCCTCAGGAGAAGAATAATATTTTTCTCCAATATAATAGTCTATCCTTGCTATTCCACAAACAGTGTTTGCACCACCAATTATTACTTTCTTGGAAGAACTTAAATATTTACCTGCATCTTCTTCTGTTTTAAATTCAGTACTGGTATAGTCTCCAACAGTTATCTGTCCTGTTGAGCCAATATGATCACAACCAATAAGTCCGGAAGAAATATAAGTTACATTGCCTGCTTTATCAAAGATAGCTACATAAATATAGTTTTTGTCATTAGCTTTGATAGTTGGCTTACTGGCATCGTTATATATACTCCATTTTGATGATGAACTAATTGGTACAGCACTTAAAAGTGTGTTCTTATTACTGTAAAAGGTTTCCGAGATAAAATACATAATGTGATCTACACCGGATAATGTATCTTCTCCTGTTATAGATATTTCTGTACCTTCATCAACTTTTTTTACAATACTGCTGCTGTCAGCAAAATCAGAAATAGCTAATCCATCAATGACTATTTTGCCAGTTGGAGCAGTTTTATCAATGTTTATTGTAAAATCATATGGACTGCCCGATGGAACAGAATTATCACTTATTTTTTTTGCTGCAAGAGATACTACATTTTCTCCTTCTGCTGTAACTGTATATGTTTCCTTGTAATTATCGGTACCATATATAGAAAATCTATACCCCTCTGCGGTAATTGATACATTTTCTTTAAACCATTCTTTCCAATTACTACCATTAAACTGTACAGGAATATCAAAATATTGTTTTATATTTAAACCTGTAATAACAGGAAGTGTTAAAGTCTCTGTATATATACCGGATTCTTCTTTTACACTAATTGTAAGAGATTGATTATTACCTATTACATCATATAAATAAGAAGAACAGCTCTCATTAATAATCGTACTTCCTATAGGATTTATATTTACAATTTTAAATCCGGGAACAGTAAGTTCTACATTAGAATAATAGTAAGAACTCATAGTAGGCTTACCGTCAAACATAACTACAGGTGTAATAATATTTATACCTGTTAAAGTCTGCTTAATTATATGTGTTGTTTCGTTACCCGTATATTTAAAATAAACTACTACATTCTGATTATTTCCTATCACATTATATTCGACATCAGAATTAAAATTGGTTGTTGAACGACCAATTTCATAGTCATCATTATTTGACTTAAGGGTTATGCCATCTACATAAACGCTTTTAGGACTGTCTGTGTATGTATTATCATCTTTATTTGCATATCCTACAGAAACCGGATTCACTTTGATATTAACATTTCGTGTACCTATAAAGCACTTTCCGTCAACAGCTTTACCTGTAGCATTTAAAACAAGGGGATAAACCTGACCATTTTGTGGAGCTTCTACGACATTAGAAAGTCCCGGATCTATTACAGTATAATGACCGTCTTCACCCTGTTTAAGCTCTTTTTTTGTTCCATTATCGTTATAATAAACTTTAATTGCATCTTCATACTTTATTACTTTTGAAAAATCAATATACTTTTCTGTTTGAGAAACATTTATAGCATATTCATCAACTATTTCAACAGTTACTTCGCTACTTGCAAGACTTGTTCCGATTGCAAGATTTTCAATAGTTGTCCATATATACTTATTTGAAGCTTTATTACAAAGACTTACAGCAAAAGAATTTTTACCCTCCTCTGAATAAATAATTGATTCCGTATAGCTAGCAGACTGATCACTTTTTATTTTCAGTTTATAACCATCTGCTTTTATTTCTACTCTGTCAGTATAATAATCAGCTTTTTCGCCACCATCATAAGTGATTACAGGATCACTTACAGTTATATACTTTGTAGCTGTACCTGTATATTTACCGATTCCTGTATATCTTATCTCATATTTATCTCCTACTTTATAATCAAGTCCGGATTCCGAATAAGTAGGAAGTGATGAAATTTCTACAGTATAATCTGTATCTTTTACCAGCATATTAGAAGATTCAGTCTGGATATTGTCATGAAGAATAAATGCTGATGCATAATCCGTAGAGGTGGATTTTGCATAATCAACATCATAACCGTTATCTTCATTCGAAATGTATGTAAAAGATCCGTTTTCGTTTCTATCAAAAGATATTGATGCATCATTTATAGGCTTTCGAACAATTGAAAATGTTGGAATCTCTTTTACAAAATAATATGTATTGCTTTCTTTTTTTACATAACATATATCAGAATATTCTTTAAACTCTGTATATGTCTTTGAAGCTTCCATAGATTCGGTTGTTCCAAGATTAAAGAAATAACCATCTGTAATTTGTAAAGAAGCCGTCAAATAATATGAATGAATAGATGCATCGGCATAATTACCTGTAAACGTAATTTCCGGATTATCAATACTTATACTGTATTTAGACAAAGTTCCTCTGTAACCTTTTGATTCATTTCCCTTATAGGTAAGTGTATAATTCTTACCGGCGATTGGATTAGATGAAGGAAAGTCAGTTTCTACAGTATAATCTTCTCCTGCAACAAGTTCATTCCCCCTATATTTTAGTGTAAAAGGATTTGAAAAAATTGAATACTCACCAGGAGAACTTGCTGCATAATTTATTGAATCACCATCTAAAACTATTCCGTTCTTTAGTGTATATGTCATTTGCGTTGAATCAAGCGGAACAAGTATTTTAAATGATATTGATTTTTTTATGATATGATTGCGATTAGCATTTTTTACATAAATATCTAAACTGTTATCTCCTATAGAATCAACAGTAATCTGACTTACCCACTCTCCGTTTTCTCCATTTTTTATAAGATGTGTGGTATCTCCATAAGAAATAATTACTTTTTCATCAAAATAGGATTCAAGTGTAGTTACTCTTGAACCATCTATTTTTTCATACACAAGACCGGGCTCTCTTACATTAATAGTTTTTGTTACTGTACCGTAATATAATCCGATTCCGGTGTATGTAATTGTATAGTTTTGACCTGCAGAAGAAACATCATCAGCTCCAGAATCATAAGTTACTGTGTAATCTACATCTTTTTCGAGAGTCTGACCATTGTATGTCAAAGTATAGGCTTCAGAAAAAGAATCACCTGAATCCAAAAAATCAACAGTATCAACCGAATCAGTACCACTGATAGGATCAAATATTACATCATTTAATGAATGAGCTGTACTTCTTAACAACATGGGGGTCTGTTTGGTACCACCACAAACAGTGCATATTCCTTCATCGTTAAAAGTGCATTCTTCGCGGGCTGCAACTTCGCCACACTCAACGCATTTTTTTACATGATATCCTGTACCTGTTTCTGATTCAGGTTCCCATTTTGCATCAGGATCCACGTGATGAGCAGCATATGAAGAATTATCAACCTCATTGCATACTGAGCAGACGAGTGCATGTCCTTCCTCGTCTATATATTTCCATGTAAAATCATGAACATGTATACTGCTGGAAGCTTCTGATGCAGAATCATCAGAAGCTTCTGTTATCTGATATCCGCATTTACTGCATGTTTTTGTAGCTGTCCCATCTTCATTTGTAACAGGTTCGCCAAAATCACAGCTTTCTGTTTCTGAATAGTCGCAGCTTTCACAAGTAACAGTATGTGTTCCATCACTATTGGTGGTATATGAATAAGAATGCTCATGAAGAGTATCTTCAGGAATATTATTCTGATCATTATTATTTTCATTATTTCGTATTTCAGAAACATAGCCACAATCTACGCATGTATTAGACTCTGTACCGTCTCCGTTATCTACCCAACTGTAATTATGGCTGTAAATTCCATCTGTTTCCGAACATCCCTCATCTGTACATACACGAAAATGACCGCCTTCGCCATCAGACTGCCAGCCGCCAAAATTGTGAGATAAAGGTTTAACTTCCTCTTCTGCGTATGCAAATAAAGACCCTATTCCCGTGCATGTACATACAAGGCTAAGAATCAACATACCGACAAAGAGTCTTTTTGCTCCTGTTTTCAGGTTCCGGAACTGTTTTTTTATTTTCATAATTTTCCCCTCATAATTTTCCAAAAAAACAATCCTTTTATATTATTTTGTTCTTTATTTTATTTCGGATTTTTCTATTTATTAATCCATGGTATTTTTTTATAAAAAATATTTGTTCTTTTATACGATTGAACCGTTCAAAACGGCAACATATATTTATGCAAGTCCAACTTCTTCTGCATATGGCTCAAAATCAGATTTTGTAAATACCTTACCAACTTTAACAAACTCATATTTTATAGCATTCAAGTAATGTCTCATATGAACCTGTCCACCAGCATCCGGATCTGCTGCTGAAAGAAATGCAGCATTAAGAATACAGTTCTTGATATTACCACCTGCAAATTCAAATTTCTCAGCAAGAAATCTGATATCAACATCATCAGCAAGCGGTGTATCTTTAGGAATTGTAGTTCTCCAAAGCATTTCTCTGGTATCTACATTCGGGAACTGGAATTCTACGATATATTTCATACGTCTAAAGAACGCAGGGTCTATATTGTGCTTATAGTTTGTTGCAAGTACACATACTCCATCATAAGCTTCCATTTCCTGAAGCAAGAGTGCGGTTTTATTGTTGGCTGATGCCTGGTTTGATCCGCCGTCATCTGAACGCTTGGCAAAAATAGTGTCACATTCATCAAAGAACAAAACGACATTACATTTTTTGGCTTCTCTAAAAATCATTGATAATGATTTCTCGGTTTCACCGACATACTTATCAACAACCTTTGATATATCAACACGATAAAGTTCAAGATTAAGCTCATGGGCAATAACCTGAGCCATCATGGATTTACCTGTACCTGGAGCACCGAATAGAAGAACCGTAAGTCCACGACCATATGGATATTTTCGAGTATAGTTCCAGGATTCATATACCTGTTTTCTATAAGTCATCTGCTCAATAGCATGTAAAATAGTTTCTCTCTGAGTTTCGTTCATTACAATATCATCAAAGCCAAATTTGGCTTCAACACGTGTAGCTTTCTGAGAAAGCTCAGAACTCATCTGGGCATAACAGCCTTTAAACAGACTGGCTCTTGAAATTTTTTCCTCTTTATCCATATTTGAAAGAGATTTTGCCTTAACAAGTGCATCATGGATTTTTCCTGCAGTAAACAGGAACTTAGTAGACATTTCCAAAAGATCAACTTCTTCAGCAAGTTCATATCCATTAGCAAAATATTCCCAACATGCCTGGCGTTCACCGGTACTTGGTGTTGGCAATTCGAGGTCAGTAAATGTACTTTTTGTTACCTCTCTGAAATCAATAAAAAGCTTGCTCATGGCAAAAACAAGAACATCTTTTTCAGTAAGCTTAGAAAAGGCAAGATCCATGTAGCCAAAGAACTTCTCTTTTTCTTCATCCCTATAAGTAAGCTCAGTAAGGCAGCAGCAGGCTTTGGCAAGAATACATTCTCTTGTAACCGACCAAAGTGCTTTATCTACAAACTGATAATCATAGTTAAAAAGCTTTTTACAGTTGATAGCTATAGCCTTTAAACCGTTATCTTTGCAAAAATGTTTTACGAAAAATCTTCTTCCGCTTCCTTCATCACCATAATAATAGAAAATCCTGACACCATCCTGATAAGAAATTTTCATGGCCTCAAGCCTTCCATCATTCGCCATAACAGGGTCAAGCTCTTTATCATCTGTAAGCATATATATGAATCTGCTGTAATTTTCATCAAGTAACAGCGGATTTCTACCAAACAAAAAGTCAATCATTCTCTTATCCGGAGAAACTACAGTTGAAAAAGGCATGCTTCCCATTACCTGTAAAGGCAATACAGGAAGAAGCTGTTCAAGGCAAGCACTCATATCACCATAAGCCCTTGTAATTGAAAACTCCGAACCAAAGAAAACCTTTGCAGCAGATTCTATAGTCGGAGCAGAAAGTGAACCATTCTCATTTATAATATGAAAAACACCAGCATAATCAGTTTGAGTGGACGAAAGAATACCACAGGCAAAACAGAACTTGGTAAAAGGTTCAAATTTAAGTCTTTTACATAATTCATAGAATGGAAGCTCTATACCTTCATTTATTGTAAGTTCAGCTCTTTCATCAATAATCTGTAATCTTTCAAGAACAGGTATTTTGGAATCTTTCTCTATTTCATCCCATAAATCATCAGATATAGCTGTTTCATCGTCATCATTATCACTATCATTTTCATCTTCAATACCGTTATCTGCAGCAAAACTTCCAAGAAGCTTTAATAACTCATCATCTATATCGCTTTCATCATCAGATAAACTATTATCGTCTTCATCTGAATCACTTAGACCTGTACCAAAAAAATCATCTTCATCAGATTTTGGATTAAAATCAAAATCGAAATCATCATTTTCAGAGGAAATGTCTGAATCAGAATCATCTGATGAAGTTTTGTTTTTTCCAAACCTTTCTTTATAAGAAGAAGCCAATCTGTTTTTACAGGCATCTCCCGCAAGTTCAATATCAGGATATAGCACGTTTTTATAGCCACCTTCACCATTGGCAAAAGTAACTTTCATTTTTGAAATATATGCGTCCAGACAACCGTTTACGCAGTCAAAAACAAACTGCATGTATTCACTGTAGCTTTTGAACGGCTTATTATTTGTATCCTTATCAAAGCTTCCCATTTAATGCCCCTCATTTTTTATGTCTTAAATATAGAACCTTTATCGAATACGCTTTTAGCAGTATTAATTCCCGTTTGTTTTTTTATATCAAAAACTCCGTTTTTGCCTTCGTTTATAAATTCCATGGGTTTACGGATATCATAAAGATAGGTCTCCTCTTCGTCAGGATCGTTATAAGCAGGAGATTTTTTCTTAGTATCATCATCTTGATTTTTTTTATAAAGTTTGTCATCAAGATAATTATTCATAAGCTTTCCTCTTTTTATGAATTGCTTGCCGCTTCTGATGTTTCATCTGTTAAAGAAGCTGCTTCGTCAGGTGCTTCAACTAAATCTTGAATTTCAGTTGGATAATCTGATTTTTCAACTTCTGTAAGCTCAAGATATTCCGAAGAACAATACCCTATATTTCCCAATTCTGTATAAACTTTTGTCCATACATCGCCAGTTTTTAATACATATCCTGTCTCACCTTTTTTAATCATTTCAGAAATATGAGCAGAACTTGATGGTTCTTCACGAAGTCTTAAATTATATTTTTCAGTAACAACCTTAAATTTGTAATATTTTATATTTGATTCAGGTTCTTCAATGGAAATCTCAACAGAAGCCTCAGCATTTGCCTCAGGTTCATTAGAAAATTCTTCTGTTGCAGAATTTTCTTTCACTTCAACCTTTACTTCCAAAGATGAGCTTTCAGTTGAAGCATCTATAACATCTGATTTTTCCAAATTTGAAGCTAATTCAGTGTTTCCAATAACTGTGTCTGTAAGCGTAGCAGTTTCAGCCCCAAAAGAATCTCTGTTTCTATAAAAAACAGAACTTTTTCCGTTTAAAAACAAAATTGAACCAATTGCAACCACACAAAAAAACGTAAATAAAAAAATAAATATTCTCTGATTACGTCTCATATTATCCCCCATTTATACACTTGGTAACTGAATATATATTCCCATACCGTTCCCGGCATTGCTTCTTGCATATATGGTTCCACCATAGTGCTCCACAATAGCTTTTGCCTGAGTTAAGCCAAGACCATTGCCACTTATACGATTTGACCCCTGATAATTGAGCTCAAATATATGTTTTGTCTCACTTTCCGGAAGCCCCTTTCCGGTGTCTTTAAGTACAATAAAAATATCATTATCAATGACAGAAATAGTGATAACAAGAGTTCCCTCTTTCTGCATATATTTAATTGAATTATCAATAATATTTTTAAATAAGATAAGGATTCTTTTTTGAGATGCACGGATCATAATTTTATCTGAAGCACTTGAAACCATAATTCTTAGACCAGATTTAGCCGCAGCATCTGAAAATTCTGAAATTGCCTGCCTGGCAACTTCTATTATATCAATATTTACACTATCTTCTTCATCCGAAGGAAGAAGGCTCTCAAATATATTTCGTTCGTTTCCAAGCTGATTACTTATTTCAGACATTTTTGATTCAACGTCTTCTTTTGCTTTTTTTATTTCTTCATAGTTTTTTTCTAATATTTCAATTTTATTCTGCCTGTTTTCAAGTTCTTCATCTTTAGCTTTAATCAGTTTTTCATAGTCACTTGAAATTTTGACATTTTCTGCATTTAGAAGTCCAATTTCCTGTTGGAGATGCTCAGCACCTGTATAATCATTGTGGTTCTTATAGCATAGATATGAAAAATAGCACATGGAAAGAGTAAATAATAGAAATACTATTATTATCAAAGTTAGACTAAAATAGAAAGATCCGACTATTGTAAGCACATAAAAAATACATGCCGCAATTAAAGAAGTTTTTTGTTCCTTAGACATTTAATACAATCCCCCTGTTGTTCAATTATTTAAATTGTCTAAATCTATATGTCGTCTGCCTTTTCTTGTAGCGGCATCCTGATCATGTGTTGCCATGACTATCGTAATTCCCTGGTCATGTATTACTTCCAGCAAGCGGTTTATTTCTTCTGAAGCATCAGGATCAAGATTTCCGGTTGGCTCATCAACCAAAAGAAGCTTCGGATTATTAATAATTGCACGTGCCAAACACACTTTTTGCTGTTCTCCACCAGATATTTCTCTGGGATAACGTTTATGGAGATAGTCAATTCCGAGCATAGTAAGAACATTTACTATTTTCTTTTCGGCGTCTTTTATTGAACCACCAGTAGCAAGAATAGTATTAACAAGATTGTCATACACACTTTCATTCTGGATTAATCTGAAATCCTGAAAAAGAACTCCAATTCCTCGTCTGTAATATGGAATCTGTTTTCGCTGAAGTTTAGAAATATCCTGACCATCTACAATTATAGAGCCGCTTTGTGGTTCTGTTTCTTTTAAAAGCATCTTAATAAGGGTAGTTTTTCCGCTGCCGCTTTCCCCCGTAAGCACTACAAACTCCCCATCCTCTATTTCTTCATTGAAATCTTCGTAGACTTTAGAAACACTATCTTCTGTTTTGTATTCTTTTGATACATGATTAAACGTGATCATTGTATACTTAACACCTTTTGAAGTCCTGTGACTCTGAGAATTTCAGCAACTGCTTCATTCGTATTTATAATCAGAAACTTTCCGTTTTTGGAACTGGCAGTCTTTTGTCCAATCAAAAGAGCCCTAAGTCCTGCACTGGAAATATAATTTACATCAGCAAAATTCAAAATGACGTATGAGCTCTTCTGGAAAGCTTTTAAAACCTCATTTTGAAGTTCATTAGATGACAAAGCATCTACTTTGCCATGAATATTCAGTTGGAGTTTTTCATCACTCCTAACTTCATCAATTGTCATACTAAAATAATTCTCCTCTATACACGACAGTTTCTATAACAATGTAATAGCACCATCATAAATTGATTCTTCATCCAATACCACATGTTTTTCTTTGGGAATAGAAGCATTAACATCGAGATAGCTATTGCCATCCATAATAGCCTCTTTTTCCATCTGAAGAAGCCTGATTCTGGTTCTAAGAGGTTTAAACTGATCTAAAATAAAAGTAAGCTGATGTCGTAATTCTTCAGAAATCTTTCGATTTATCATAATCGTAACATCAAATATTCTTCCATCCTGAAGTCTGTTTTCCAATAGAATGGCATCTTCACCAAGCATAATATTCAGAATACGTTCAATAGCCCACTTAGTACCTTTCATTCTATTGAGCTGATATGCTTCCTTTACAATTTTTCTAAGCACCTCTTCCGACAAAAATCCACCTTTTAAATCTATACCAAACCATGATCCATACATTTCAAGTTGATCTTTTGTACATTTATCAAGATCAAGCATTTCATAAAGCTTTTCATTTTCTTCACTGATATCATTGTAAATACTGGAAAAAATAGACATATATCTGTGAAAAAAACTGTTTCTTTCCTGATAAACTTCAGGAAATGCTCCTGTAAAATTATCACCTCTTGCACCAATCCTGATTTTTCCTATAGATGCATCACCAAAACCCAGAACTTCAATTGCCATTACTAAAAATCTGCCCTTTAACTCATAAAGAAGGACATCACTTGTATTAACGACCCTTTTGGCTCCAAGCTCTGCTAACAAACGGATTTTATCATGAGAATCTACTCCGGAATCATATAAATAGTCTTCCATATTAATGTGCTCATTAGTTGGAGTAACTATATATGGTGAATCGAAAGCTATAATATAAATATAACATACAATTTCTTCTGACAAAAGCAGTCTGCAAGAAAGCCTTCCCCACAAAGAAGCGTCATCTACGCCATCTACAGGCTTTAAAAAAGCAAAATGATTTGTAGCTTTTTTGTCCAAAACGAGAGTATCACTGCCTTGTAGTTCAAAGCCTTCCACATATCCCTGCTTTAATCTGTTATTTTTAATGGTATACCAGATATCGTTTGCCATGTTTAACCTCTCGTTTTTTTATAAAAATTTAATTATTCTGCTGTAACAATTTCTACAGTTATTTCTCCCGGATAACACAGACAGTCAAATCTTGGATAAATATCATACTCTTTCATCTGAGCAAGTTTATTATTTTCTGAATGAAGAGAAAGGTCATATACATACTCTACACAAGGCAGCTCTTCAATCGCATGAAAAACATCCTCAAACAACAGCCTGTCACCAAAATTGTGTTCTGAATTAATATAGTCAATTTTAGACTTTATTCTTTCTTCAATCTGATTCTTACAATCATTGAAATGTCTTTTTACATATGCAGTACATTTTACTGAAATAGCCACATAATTAGGTTTCACTATACTAAACTGACTTGTAAGAAGTCTTCGTTCTTTCAGCCTGTCATTTATCTTATTAAGATATATTCCGGAGAGCTTTGGAAACTTCTCCTCTGACTCTGGCAAAACTGTAACTTTTACAGTATTACTGCCTGCGTCCATAAATGCCTTTGCTTTTCTTATGCAAAGTCCCGGAGTAGTCTTTACTATATACTCGTAATCGGAAGCAGTTACAGCTCTATATGGAGTTCTCATATCCTTCAAAAAACGATCTTTAACCTTATCAAGATTTTCTCTAAAGCATCCGCCAATCCCAGCTCCCGGATTATAAAATCCAGAAGGAATGTTGGGATTATCAATCAGTACAGTATTACCAGCGCTGATATTTCCTTTTTCTCCTTCAGTAGTAGAAACACTACCCATAAACAAGTCAGCGTCAATAAAGTCACCAGGATCTTCAATAATGATCTTGCCTTCTCCTTCAAGAAGATGATAATATAAAGCTCCATCAACCTTCTTTTCCGGCCTTACAAAATCATAATAATATCCTTCCTCATCTTTCCTTCTTGCTATAAGAAAGAAGTTATCAATTACAATATTTTCACATGGAATTTTCATTTCCTGGTCATCATACCCTATTACTTTTCCTACGCTGTACCTGCGCATGATTTCTTCACTGTAAATGATAACTCTGACACATTCTTTTGCCTTCATAGGAGCGTATCCACATTTTTCTTCCGAAAAAGAAAACGTTACAGAACCATCTTTATTATCAGTAAAGCTACAGAATCTGCCTGTTCTGTCGAGTGTTGTTGATAATTCATATCTTCTGTAGGATGAGCCCTTCTTTTCTTTTCCAAAAACAAGATAATAGACATCTTTGCCAATAGGAGAAAAAACATCTAATTTATCGTTTTTGGAATAAGTCTGACTATATGCTTTTGTATCTTTCTGCCATACTTCAAATAAAAATCCGAATATGTTATTTACTTTAGGAACTATGTCATATTGAGCACGGGTAAGCGTAGCTCTGATGCAATAACCCGAAACGGGAGTTTCATTATATACAGCAAGTTCATCTTCAGGAAAAGACAATTTTATTTCTCCGCTGTTAATAAATGCAGATGTATAATCACGGGCATTTATTTCCTTAAAACCGGTATTTGTGAAGCACTCCCACTTAATATCAGCAAAAATGTGCTCCGTTCTGTCATTGGTTTTATTTCTGTGAATACTTTCCATGGCTTTTATATAAAAAATTATTTCTTTATATTTGGCTGGATTGTTATCAATCATAAAATACAGACTGTTTCCGGCTTTTGGCGTTTCAGTAAAGATTTTAGCAGGAACATTAATCTCTTTATCAAGAAGAAAGCTCAAATCTCTGTAGCCATTGTTGTCATGGGAAAAAACACCGATAATCCTGGAAACACCAATAAGAGTTTCTCTGTTTGTCTCAAAAGTCATGTTTCCAAGATGGAAGCGTTCACCGGAATTTAAAATAACAGGTGAACTTATATGATCAGCAGACAAAAGAACCTTGGAACATTTCCCCCTCATAGGAACAAACCCTGCCATTTTAAGAAGTGCCATCTTTGCTCTGTATGATAAAGTAACTATTTCTGCTCCCTGAAGCGCAGAAAAAGCAGTGAGGTTTTCTAAAATGGTAATTCCAGGATCAGAGGCATTGTAGTTAGTCCATTCAGAAGATCTGATTGGAAGCTCTCTAAGCACATCAACCATTCTTTCTTCATATGTTCTTGCTTTTAAATCATCTACTCTAAGCATTCTCAAAAGCTTCCTTACTTATTAGTTATAAATACTTTATGTTCGCCACTTCTGGTCACCATAAACGGACTGATATCAATATTTCTAACATCCATCTCATGGTCTCCGGTAGCATCTCTGTATTTTCCAATCATGGTTATTCTCTGGATAATAGCCTTGCTTTTCAAAAAGCCAAGTCTCATTAGAATTTGTGATTCCTTGGGTAATGTTCCCATATTCCATCCATCACCTATAGAATTACTTACAGGATCAAGATATTCTGAAAGAACATTTTTTATATCATTTTGAACTTCAAAAGCATCGTCCATATCCATTACAAGAGCCCATACACCTATAGAAATATCTACAAAAATAGGCTCAACTATATGTAAATTTTTTTCCGAAACTGTAATTTCACAATTTTCAAGTATATCCCTTGCAAGAGCACCAGCTACTCTGTGAAAAGAAAATGCTCCGTCCTGATAATCTTTCATAAGAAGCACAATTGAAATATCAGCAGGATTATTTTCTCCGTCAATTGTCTGCCCAGTCACAATCCTTACCTTATCTATGCTATCTGAATATTCCATACAGAATCTGATATAATCATTCTCTGATACAAGTCTGTATCTTGAATGCATAATTCCTGCACATCTTTCAAGTGCATGGTCAATTGTCTCAAGATTGCTTCCACCATGTGATCTTATAGGATTATAGACGGTGTCAATGTACGGTGCAGAACCCATAAATCCGGTTATTTCACCAACTTTAAGATTACCGTTTTCTCCATCTGTTGAACGGATTCTTGCCTTAAAAGCAATATCATCGGTAACTCTTGGCATATCACAAAGATTTCCATCCGAAAAGATAATATTTCCGGTCATTCTGTCAATGCGATAGCTTCGTTTATCTTTTGCAGCAATAAAGTTGTCAACTTCATTCCAAAGAACATAAAAGGCTGAAATTCTACCAAGAAAATCATATTCTGCCCTGACTCTTTCAGGAAAATTCTCAAGAAGATAATCCATCTCTTCTTTTCTGGTAAATCCTTTTTCATTAACCCATACAAAAGCATCAAGAATATTATCAGCTCCAAGAGGAACCGAATTATTCGGAAGTACCTCTTCTATATAGTAATCTCTTTCATCAGAAGTCTGCACATTGGTAACTGCCACTGCATTAAGGCATAATCTGTCAATTCTTGGTAAAAAAGAATCTGAAGACTCATTTTTCTGAGCTCTGGCTCTGACAAGTCTTAGCCAATATAATCTGTTTCCCTCAAAAATATAATCCTGTAAATCAGCGGGTGGCATGAACATAAGAGTTCCTGACCTGGTAAAATTTTCTGTAAGATCAGTAATTCTCATATCCTGAAAACCATTGGTACCCATATATTGCAGCTTGCATTTTACACCATTTTGATTATTATTGTCTGAAAGTTGGAAATATATACTAATTGGCCCATCCTCAAGCTTTTTGTTAAGTCCTATATATAGGGCATCTTCATGATAATCAATTCCAGCTATAACGGTAAATGGCATACCAAGATTAAGGCAATTTGTAATGTCTTCCTTTTTTGTACCGGATATCTTTTCTATCCTCTTCGGAAGAGTAAATTTTCCTTCATAGCTATAGGAAATTTTCATATCTTCCAAAGTTGGATATACATGAATAGCCGGTCTCATATAGCAATTAATAGACTTAACAAGTCTTATTCTAAGACTTTTTCCTCTGTAAGGTCCGGATTCTGTAGAAACCCAGTCATCAGGACAAGTAAATGATAAGCTGTATTTACCTGGTTCACAGGATTCAAATAATCCAGAATATTCTGTATCACACTGTATTTTCTTATAGCCGACGCCGTTAAAATACTCAATTATTATCTCATCCGCTTTACACTGAATTGGTGTATCAAAAGGATTTTTCTTGGGCTTTCTTTTTATTATTGCAAGTTCTGCCTCTTCCTGCTCAGGAGTAATTCGGAGATGATTTTCATTATAGGAAACATTAAAATCAAGTCGTATTTTTGCTCCACTTTTTGAAAAACATGAATCGTGCCCGATATAACATTCATTGAAATTAGCCAGTTCATCAGAAAAAATGTTAAATTTTTTCTTTTCCAATTCTAATGAACCATCACCTACATATTCAGGTTCATTTGAGTCACTTCCGGCTGACAAAGTAATGCTGCTGATATCGAGAGATTCTGTCATTACCTCCTCAGCCATGAGAATCACAACTGAATAATTTTTTTCTCCAATTGCTGTCTTTCTGCACTCTTTACTCTTAATCAGCAAGAATGTTTTATTATCTTCAAGAAGCTTTGTAGTATCAAATAAAGAAAAACCTTCATTGGTAAAATATTTAAATACCAGTTTTCCCTCTACAATTTTCTTTATAAGTTCTTCTGCGTCTTCCAGCCTGATATAAATATGCTCATTGACTCCATCAAAGAGTTTTTCCTCATAAATAATAAAGATGCTTCGTCCAATAGTCTTTTTTTCTCCAAACAAGGTAAATGGGCTTATTTCGTTATTCAAGCTATCTTCATTTTCTACTGAAGCGTCAGTTATTAATTCTTCAGAAGGAATTTCATCTTCATTTTTTATAATTGAAGGTTCACCTGAAACTATTTCGACTTCAGGAAAAGTTCCGTATATAGGAGATAAAGTTCCTCTTTCTGCATCTGTCATAAAAGAAGCTGTTATTTCAGCATCAGTCACATATAAGCTTCGCTCGGTCTCAAAAAGCACAAAGCCGGATTCTGTCTTTTCAGATTCAGCAGAAAGCCTGGTTCCCTTAGGAACCTGTGTTCCGTTTACAGTATGGCCGTTCATATTAAAAACAACCATGCTGGATGAGGGCTGAGCAGGCTTAAGTGTGGAATCAAGCATGTTTACGAATTCCATGTGATAGCGCTCAGGCATTTGACTCATTAGCCTATTGTTTTCTTCAGTCTGCCTGGCAAAAATCTGAGCAATTACACTACCTGCATCCGGATTGTTTTTGTCAAATTTCCATTCCGGCGCATAGGATTTTCTGAGTTCTTCTATTCTATTTTCAATATCCTCAGTACTTTGAGGCTTGAATGCACTTTTCATGTTAATATTCCTGCTTTTGTATAATTTTATGTTTCAATAATATCAGGTTCATAGTATTCCTCAGTATCATCTATCTCAGGTTCAGCATTGAGATAGAAAGGAAATACCAGATTATCGCGCTGATTATTCTCAGCTAGTACATAATCAATACTAATAAGTATATATCCTGAATTAGGCTCCATCTGAGTATCAATATCAACATCAACCACACGAGGTTCCTGTCTTAATATTGATTCTGTCAAATCTCTTTTCATAATAGTCAACTCAGTAAGATTTACATCCATAAAAACGTAAGATGCAGTTTCTGTACCAAAATCCGGTCTGGTAAGTCTCTCTGTTACCTGCGTCATCAAAATAAGATAAATTGATTCCTTGACGCTCTGAGAGCCGCTGCTCATTTTAAACCTGCCAGTTGCAGGATCAATTTGCGGTGGGAAGGCAACGCCAGTTCCCAAAAAGGATTGTTCCATAATATCCTCCGGTAAAATATTTATCCAAGCTTTATAGGCGTACCTTCTACAGATACAGGACCACTGCTTTTTAGCTTTAACATGGAATTTCCACTTACAGAAACATTTCCGCCTTCTACGGTTACCCTGTTATTGGATTTTATTTCTGAAGTATCGTTTGTAGAAATCTTGAGCTTATTGGATTCAAGTGTAACTGTTCCATTACTTCCGTTCATAATAAGCTTTATATTATCACCAACTTTTATGGTCAGCTTTTGTTTTGCAATTATCTCCATCTGACCATTTTCTGTTTTCATTTCAATCTTATTATTGCCATCTTTATCAGAAATTAGTATTTTTTTCTTTTCATTGTCTATTTCAACTTTATGTAGTCCCTTCGAGGTTGTAACAGTGATTTTGTCATTATCACCTTCGCCTTCCTTATTATCAATTATATCTATGGTGTTTCCGTTTTTAGACTTAATTCTTTTTATCTTATTGTTTTCATCAAAAGCTCCCGACATAAAACTCGAATTGGATTTAGGAATAGCCCCAATAACAAAGGCTCTTTCAATGTTGCCCTGCTCAAAAACAACAATTACCTGATCTCCAACTTCAGGAATAAAGTATTCTCCCCATTTATCACCACCATAATTAAGAGCCATTCTTGCCCAGACAAGTTTATTTTCTTCATAATCTCTTGTAGTAATATTTACCTGGACAAATCCCTGTTTCTCTTTGTCATAATTTTTTACAACAGTACAAACAAGTGCTCCGTTTATACGGTTGTCCCCCATATCATTTTTTTCAAGCTGATGCTTAGCAACATCATCAACAATGTCAAAAAACGGCATCAAAAACCTCCTAGAGCGTTGAAGCTTTTCCAAGTATTGTAGTCACATATTTTCCACCATTATCAAATTCATGAATAACATCGGTAATGTAATATGTGTTTGAAATACCATCACCAAATCCCTTTAATTTTATAAATCTGCCGGGAACAAATTCTGGCATTCCTTTTAATGTCATTGAAAGTGAACCGAGTCTGTAGGAAATATCTTCAAGAATATATTCTGCTCGTTTTTCTGCCTCAGCCTGAGTTTCAATTGACGAATCTATATATACATAGGACTGTCCTGATATAAGCGGTTTTGCCTTTGAACCCAAAGAAAATTTTCCGGTATTTTTCTTTTTTACTTCTATTTTAGAGGCTTTACCAATATCAAGAGTTCTAACCTTTACTTCACCGACCAGACCAGTAATATCATATCCGATATTATAAGTAATGATCATATCTGAAGGTGTTATTTCAGCAAGTTCCTGTGTATTTGCCTTCGCTTTCCTAAAAGCAATGTTTCCTCCAATGGTAAAAAATTCAAAATTGAATTTTTTTGCTGCTTTTACTACAAATTCATAGTCGCTTTCCGCAACCATTTCAATTCTAATATCAGGGGTTTGTCCGGCACCTCCACCCTCTGGCTTATCAGGAGTATTGGAAATAGATATACTATCAACAATGTTAGCATTTTTAAGAGCCTGATATGTACTCTTATCAAGTATTTCTTTGACAGCATCGCAGTAATAATTTGCTTTTAGTCGTTTGGAATTATTATTCGCCATCATAATTCCTTTTATGTCCATTGCGGTTATTCTTATATATGCCCCAGCCGTAATTTCATTATTATATTCAAAATCCACTCTGGCTATGTATCCTTTAAATACTTCTGTTATACTTGATCCATGTCCCATTAAAATCTTTACGTCAAGACCAAGAGAAATATATTTTTTTAAATCTTTTACTTTAAAAGAACCAGAACCTGAATTATAAACGTTAGTAAGCGAAAAAGATGCTATACCTGCTTTTAAATCGCTGGTAATTTCAACCACATAATCAATTACCTGAATTTTAAGTTTTTTGTCCTCTTCAGGATTTGAACCGCCTATATAAACTCTGGCTATAGGATAATAAAAGCCCTCATATTTCTTGTATAACTGCTCCAAATCCAATGCTGCCATATGGCTTTATTTTCCTCCCATCAACTTCCTATACCTGCATTAAGAGTATTAGATATATCACTCTTCATAGAATAAATAGATCTGTTATATTCACCTCTCCAACGAGATATGTTCTTTCCAAGGTCATTCTCCGAATAAAGAACCATACCCATGTTAACGTATGCCCTAATCGGTTCTCCATTGACATTAAACATAACATAATTAGAACTCACAGAATTTATGACACCTTCATAAACCATATCGCCCCATATAAATAATGCCAGTCTTTTTTGGGAACTCCTTGCTATAGCGTGAAGAGCCTCAACTTCATTTTGAACAGAATTATCCTTCTTAACTGCTTTTGCTATTGCTTTACCAGCTCCCTGTGCTATACTTGTTGTCCCTAGTGTAAATTTATCTGAATAAAAAGCATCCTGCGGATCAACTTTATCAAAAATAAGTTTAAAGTTCATAGTTATTCTGATATCAGATGCCGCCATTCTCGACCCAATAGCTTTTCGCTTTTTCTTAGGATCTAAATTATTGTTAGAATTTACATTGTTGTTTTGATTATTTTGCTTATTATTTGAGCCATGTTGTATATAATTCTGCATTGGAAGCATTTCACCACCATATCCTGAAATTGTAACTTCCGCAGGATTAAACTGAACTTCAAATCTGTATTTTTTTACCTTACCAATCATTTCAAATTTATGATCAGATTTTTTTTGGTCACTGGTAAGCATACTTCCAACAATGGCTTCTTCAGTATATTCTTTTAATTTGTCTAAATTAGAACCAATCCCTGGAACTGCACCAAAGCCGGAGCCGGCACTGGGATTAGTTGCTGCCGTCTCATTAATTGCAACTTCAGAAGTATCACCTATTATGATAACTGCTTTCTCAACAACACCTGCTGCGGCTTTAAGTGAATCTAAAATACCCATAAAATTCCTCTTTTAACACATAATCATATACTAAAATTAAGAAAACTGTTATTTGTATACTGATTGTTATATTCATGATTACCATTAAAATTCTCTTTACTATTTTTAAAACATTTATCAAAAGCATTATTCCAGTAATTTTCAGTATAACCAAAGTCTGTGCTCTTATCAGAATCCTGTGTGATTTCAATATGCATATTTCCTCTTATAGGATTGCCCTTAGGATTAAACATAGTGTAAGTATTTCTTACTTCAGTAATCATTCCTCTAAAACACATTTTTGACCAGAAAAAAATAACATGTTGTGTATCAGTTGAACAAAGAAGTGACATAATTGCATCCATGCGTTTGCGGACACTATAATCTGATTTTCCGTGTTGTAAAGCATGAAGCCCTTTTTTAGCAGCATTTGTAACATTCATATTAACAATATCATTGAGCAAAAAAGCATTCATATTATCAACATCATCAAAAACAAGATCAAATGATAATTTTGTTTTTCCTTTTACGTCATATCCTCGCAGATTATCAAGACCATCTCCGCCTTCGTTTTTTATCTTTTTTTCCTGCCATCCTTTTAAAGTAGTAATTGAAATGGTTTCAGGATTATACTGAACAGTAAATTTAACAAAATTTTTGTATTCTTTATCTACTTCTGCAATAGTATCGCTGTTTTTTCCACCATTAGAAAAGGTAGATTTAAATGATGAAGAAATGCTTGAACCTGCATTTGAAAATGAGTTTTTCCATGAATCACTTATTCCAAGCTTTTTTTGTGTTTTCTTTATTAAACTTGCTTCTAAGTTCTTTAGGTCTTGAAATTCCTGTTCATCATCATCAGTAGTACTAATATCTGCCATATAAATATATAATATTGCCTTTTCACCGGCTCCGTCTGCAATCAATCCTTTTAGACTCGAACCGAAATTATCAAGTGCTCCGGGCATATAGCACCTCCACTATCAAGTATAACCACGCCTTGCTTTTTCATTTCGCATCTGACGTTCCAATTTTCCTATAACCTGATTGCTAATTGTGTTCATTTGCTGCTTCACACCATTTTCAATCATTTTTTCAATATCGTAACTACTTATCTGTTTTTTTATAGTTTCATTAGATGTGGTAACGTTTTGATTTATTATATTATTTTCAGTTATCTGCTCAGTTCTTATTTCTTTATTGATTTGTCTGGAAATACTGTTTTGTAACTGAGATATCTGATCATTTAATTCCTCTGTAGTAAGTGTCTCTGTAGTCCTATGGACAGTTTCTACAGGTACATTAAATGATTCTGTCTTTCTTCTCTGTCGCTGAGAATTCTTTTCTTCTTTAATTCTTTGCAAAAATTCAGCAGTTTCCCTTTCTTCCTGACTCTTCTTATTTTCAAAAGAAGATGACATTCTCTCTGCTTCATTTATATCATAAAGAAGTTCTCCGGTTTCAGCCGGACGCATGATATTATTTTGAATAAGATCAAAATTACCACCATAATATTCATTTATAAGCTGATATATTTCGGCCGTCTGATTTGGGAAAATCTGCTGCATCTGCTGAATTATCTGAGCCTGCTTCCTGTTTCTGTTTTCCTGTCTTTCTGCTAACTCTTCTTTTAATTTTTCAGGATTATTAAGTGCTAAAATTGCATCCTTCCTTGTCTGTTTGAGACCATTTCCTACAGATTGAGCCTGTTCTCTTTTTTGAAGAGTTTCCAAAGTCTTGATATATTCTATCCGTCTTTGCTCATTCTGAATGTTTATTGCATTTACCGACTCAGTGATTTTCTTAACATCTTCATCTGATAGTTCATTTTTTTCTTCAGCAATAATTTCAGGTTCTTTAAAATCTTCACTTAATTTGCCAATGTTATTAATAAGCGTAGCATCATTTCTTTCAATAATCTTCTCAATTTCTTTTTCATACTCTGTAAAATTATCAGATTGAATACTACTAAATGTATTAAGGAATTCCTTAACCTTTGTAGTATTATTTGCAAGCTTTTCCTCTGAAGAGTATTGATTATTTATATAATTAATCAGCTCAGAAGTTTTATCTACAACCTGATCATTAATTATTACTCCTTTACTTTCAAGGAAAACCAACAAATCAGCCTGTTGCCTGTCAGAAATTTCCTTAGCTTTCTGATTCATTTCTTTTTCTATAACACGGTCATGTAGTCGGCTTGTAAGTCTGTCTAATAAAATACTGTATTCATTTGTATTTATATCAAACTGATTATTTATTGTAGTATTATTGGCTTTTTCATTATCTATACCGGAATATTCCTCAGATTCATATGGAAGTAATAAATCTATTTTTTCTCGTGTAAGCTTATCCGGGCTTTGTAAAAACATGTTTGCTAATCGGTTTTCAGTTCTGTTTTCCAAAAAGAAATTATAATTTTCATATTTTTTTGCATTATTAACATTTAGATCACTAAGAACTTTAGTCAGTTCAATCAGCTCAGTTTCATAATCATCATCAGTTCCCATCTTCTGCAAAAGACTTATTTCTGTTCTGTTTAAAAAGTTATTTTCATATCCTGAATAATATCTTTCCTCGGGACTGAATTTGTGAATAATACTGTTATTAACCAGTCTTAAAAAAGTTTCATTGGATGAACCGTAAAATGTATCCGTAAAGTTATAATAAATATCATTTTTGTTTATAAATTTATCTATTCCGGTATGATAAAGATTTTTTAACATATCAAAGAGTAATGCTCTTGTAATATCATTTTTTACATTGATATCGGTATTATTTTCTGTATCGATATTTTCTTCATATAAACTATTATCAAGATAAATTTCATCTGTGTCAGCAACTCCGGCACTTTCCCTAAGAAGAGACAAAAGCATGTGTTGAGCAGTATACGTCTGGTTTGAGATTGAATATTCTCTTGCATCAATTTCATTTTCTTCAGTTGTCCTATTATAGTTTGAAACTATCTGATATATCTCACCAGTATGTAACCTGTCCATAACTCTTGAGTAAAGAACATTCTCTCTTTCACGAATTATTTCACTATTCTCCGTGATTGTATCTCTCCTGCTACGGATTTCCAATTCAGACATTAGCTCCTTGATGCCTTCACCCTTTTCAAAATAAAGACTTATGAGAGAACTAACATTATTAGTTTCTTCGGCCATTTTATAAAAAGCGTTCATGAATTTTCTGTCATCTTTTATTCCGAGTTTATATAGCGCATCGCTTATAAAGACTCTGTCCTGATATGATAATTCAACATTGGCAGAAGCAACAATTCTATTTAAAACGTTATTAATAATATTGACCTTCTGGATATTATTTTCATTTCTTTGATTCTGGACCAGAAGACTACTCATACCTTCACCTTCTGTTACATATATTTCAGGAGGCGTTGTAGCAATATGAAGAAGATCTTCTTCATCAATTCTGGTTTCAATTAAAGAATAATTTCCCACTATCCTTTGATAAAAGGCTTCTGGGTCATTTATATATGCGGTTTTTGCTTTTATCTCAATTGGTGAGGAAATAGTTAGCATTTATTTATTGTCCTGTCATTTTTTTAATGAATTAGCTTTTAAGGCACGCTCTGTTGGCGGCCATTTTACAGGTGTTGTTTTTGGTTTGCCTTTTGAATTATCTATGGCATATCTTGTAACAGCACCGTCTGTCCCTATCCATGATGGCTTATTTAACTTTGAGGTATCTTTTCTTGTAACCCTTGGATATGCTCCCTCTCTAACAGAATAGGTATTGTCCGCAGCATCTGGTGCAGCACTTAAAGCATGTTTGGGAACTGCTCCGTCTTTACCACTCCAGGGCTGTTTATAAAGATACGAATTCTCTTGTCTGGTTACTCTTGGAAGTACGCCTTCATTTACCTTATACGTTTTATCAGCTATATCGGGTTCGGATCTTTCAGCATTTCTTGGTTTAACACCATAATTTCCATCCCACGCAGGTCTGTTTAAACTGGCAGTACTTGTCTTTTTCCAACTTGGCAATTTACCGGATTTATCCAGTTCATAGTCTTTATCATCAGGATAGATATAGACATTTTCATTATCTTTGTCTTCTAAATTTTTATTATTCAAAATTTGATAAGCATATTTGCGAGCAGCACCATTATTACCATTCCATGCGGGTTTTACCAATGTATCAAATTTTTCTTTTGCAGAAACCTTTGGCAGTCCCTGTTTAGCAGGTACGGCTTTATATCTGTTAGTTTCTGAATCCTGGTCTAAAGGAGAAGGTATTGCATATTTATTTTTGGTTAAATTCTTTTCATCAAATCCCCATTCTGTAAGTTCAGAGCCAGACTGTTTTGGATTAGGAATAACAATCAACTCCCTATAGGCTATTGTGGTCACTTCTGTCAAAAGCCCGCTCTTTTCAGCGTTTAATTCTCCATATTCCTTACTCATTACAGTGCAACCGGTAAAGATATATATACGTGCCGGAAAAGCAGGAGCAGACTCAGAAATTCCCTGCCTGGATTTATGCCTGTAAATATAAAGAACAAGTGGTAAAACAAGCTCCGTTCCATTCGCCAGAGGATCTAGAAATCTTTCTGTTCCTATATATTTTTCAACCTGAAATGTAAACGGCTTGGATATGGGCTTTCTTTTCATATGAACATAATCGTTTACACCACCTTCACGTATATATTCATATTCGTTTTCTTTAGTAAATGTTCTGATACTTTTTAGAGGCAGAAAATATACACCTTCAACTTCAAGTACAAAGTTAAAAGCTGTTATAGGATTGTAAATTGCATCAAAATCTGTATTGCCTAACATAAAACTTTCTGTCTTGCTATAGGCATTATCAGATCCCTTTGTAATTTTAGTTTTTCCATTTTCTAAACTTAGATAACTTCTTGGCATTTACTCTTCCTCATCTACCTGCTGGGTTTCATATCAAGAATACTTTTTTCTTTATTCTTCTTTGAGGGATTAAGGCTCTTGTTTATTCCGGAAATCTCTTCACACCATTTCCTTCTTTCGGCATGTTCAAGCTTCATCACTTCATCCTGGCTCCAATGGAAATAGTATGAAATAAAGCTCATCTCTCTATAGAGATCATCCTTTGGATAGAGCCTTAGCCCTCCTGTGTAAAATTTATCGGAACCTCAAAAGTTCTGCCGCAATCGGGACAAACACATTGCATTACAGGTGGTTCTATATCATTTATTTTTTGATACATATCCTGTAAAAATGCAAGATCCGCAGTAAAGAGCTGCTCTATTGTAGTTGCTGTAACAGCATCAAGGCCTTCAAGTTCCGTAATAACTTTACTTAAAAGAACAATCGTAAGAAAAGAAGGATTTGCTAAAACTCTTGGGTCTCTTGTTGCAGAAATTTCGTCTCCGGCTGTTGCCAGTCTCATTCTTCCTCTTCTGTGAAGTTCCCCATGTGAATCCAAAAAACCCTTAGGTAAAGTAAAATCATATACAGTTTCCATACACTTTCTCTCTCCTTAAAAAAATACATAAGCCATATATACGCTTTATAGGAAGAAGGAGCATAAGCTCCTTCTTCCGAAAAATGTATATATACTATTAGTATATCATTTTTTTAGCATTAGTTAGGTATTACAAGTTCCTCATATGCTATTTCTACAGTCTCAATTGCGACATCACTGTTTTTAGCATCAAGATCAGGTGCAGTATACTTGGTTACCCATGCATTTGTTAATGTCCACTGACGTGCTCCAACAGATGAAGTAACTGCAGTTGTGGGAGCTCCGGAGTTTATATCAATAAGCTCGATAGTAACATTCTGTCTAGGAATCTGACCACGAGTCTCACTTACACACTCCATTACCCATGTCTTAAATGGACTTGAAATAATATAGCCCATCTTAAGAGTAACATTTCCATGTTTAACAAGTCCGGGAAGCTTTACAGGTGCAAGAGAACCTGAATTACCCTGACGAAATTCAATTACATCAACTGTGGATTCAATACCCGTAACCTCCGAGAATGCTGCAGTTCCTGAGATAGTATCAACTGTCACAAGGAAGTTCATTTTGGTTAATGGATATGCAGAACCCTTACCATTATCGTATGCTCCAGTAGCCATATTCTATGACTCCTTTCTTATTTTTTTATTCCTCTCCGCCTGCTGCTTCAGATGTATGCTGTGTCACTCTGAAGATTACAAATTCAGCCGGACGAGAAGGTGCTATACCAATGTTACAGATGAGTCTTCCATTCATAATGTCATCTTTAGTCATTGTGGAAGGTCCAATCTCTACGAAATAGCTTTCACCTGAAGATTCTCCGGCAAGCATTCCGTTTCTCCAAAGTCCGTTAAGGAAATTGGAAATTGTAAGATTAACTCTCTGCCAAAGGGTTGGATCGTTAGGTTCAAATACAACCCAGTTGGTATTAGCTTTAATACTCTCTTCAACAAAAATGAAGAGTCTTCGTACATTGACATACTTGAATGCGCTATTGCTTGAAGCAGTTCTTGCACCCCAAATGCGTACTCCCTGTCCCGGAAGATTTCTAATAAGGTTGATTCCTTCAGGATTAAGAATATCCTGTTCATTCTTGGTGTAGTTTACAGAAAGTCCTGTACAGAAAACAACTTCATTAGCAGGAGCTTTGTGTACGCCTCTTGTAATATCAGTTCTTGAATATACACCGCAGACTGCACCTGAAGGTGGAATGAAATCAGCCTTGTTTGATGATCTGTCAAATACCTGTATCCAAGGGTGATACATAGCAGCATATGTTGAATCAATCATCTGTCTGTAAGCAATAAGGTCAGCAGTCTTATATTTTTCCTTAGGCATATCAAGAACTGCAAAGCGACTTCTTGTATTCTCACAGTGTGCAACAAGAGCAACAACTACTTCCGGAATAGTAATTCCAGGAATTGCCATCATGCTGACAACTGTATTTTCGAGGAATGACTGAATACCTGTACGCTTGCCAGGGCCATTGTCTTCACCGATAAATGTTCCTGCATCAATTTTAGAAACAGATCCATCAAAACCATTATCAAGGAAGAATACTCCATCAGTAACATCTTCTCCAAGAATCTCTGCAACCGGATTACCTGCTTTTTCCATTGGCTCAACTTCAACTTTAATAAGTTCGCTCTCGGAAAGTCTTGAAGCGATAAATCTTGGAGATTGAGGATTCAAAGAAAGTTCAGCGTAATTTTCTACATCATCACCATATCTGATACTTACATCAATACTAACAAGATAAATAAGTGACTTTGGAATAATCTCTGTATCAACTACAGTATCAGGAAGATCATCTTCAAAGTTTACAGTATTATCAAAGATTGTTTTGATTCTTGTATATGTTCCTTCGAATTCAACAAGATCCCCTTCTCTAAAGCCATCAACACTCTTAGCAACAAAACCTGCATCAGTCTTTTTGACAATCTGCATTTTTCTCTTTTTGTTTGTTGCAAGCATGATCTGAATTTTGTTTCCCCATGCTCCGGGGCTTGTAGCTTCTATTCCAAGAATACCTTTTTTGGCTGTAGCCTTCTTGGCATCACTTGGAGCTACACGCATAACGAAACATCTTGTTCCGCCATTATCAAAGAACTGTTCTACGCTGTTTGCAAGGAAACGATACTCGCCATAAGCAAATTCAGATAAGAATCCTCCAAACTGCTGTTTAAAACTTCTCATATCTGTTACAAGAACCGGGGCTCCTTCTACAGGGCCTTTCTCCGCAAGTCCGATAAAGCCAGCTGTACTGGTACCAACGCCTTCGATACTTCTGGGAGAATTATCATATTCCTCAACGTATACGCCCGGTGATAAATACTCTGCCATATACTTTACCTCTTTTCTTTGAATTTACTGTGCTAATGCTTTAGTTTGTGCCGGATTAACAATGGAAATCTGACCTGCATATGCGCACATCATTTTGCAGTCATTTGAAAGACAAGGCTTTCCTCCTATCAAAACCTTAGGTTTGGTTGGAATCCAGGTTCCAGCCGGAGCCGGAACACAAGGCTGTGGAGTGAGGACACCAAGTGCTGCTGCGGTAGCTGCTGCAACCTGTGGATTTGCAAGTGAAGTACACATTCCAAAAGGTCCAACATTTGTAAGTGGAGAAGCATCTGCAATTGTTCCGCAAGGCTTTCCTCCTGCCAAAACCTTAGCCTGACTGGATACTTTTAGCGGTGCAGGTGATGTTCCCATTGAACAAACACAGCTTCCTGTTGCAGTAACAAGTTCACTCATTTTCCTTTTCTTCCTCTTCCTTTGTTTCTACGGTATCTTCTAAATCATTTACTAAAGTTGCTCCATCTAAAAGATCAACTATTCCGTGGTCAAGATGAAAATCAAGTTTTCTGAAATATTCCTTATCATCAGCTTTAAAATGTATCAGGTACGGTAATGAACCTGCATCATCTCTGACTCGTAAAATAAAAGCTCCGGATGGACTCGCTCTTCCATAAATGATTCGATATATTTTGTCGTTTAACTTGTGCTCATTTATCATGGGCTCTTTTATAACGACACTTGAAGGTGAATCCTGTTGATTGACAGTGAAGCAGTCATAGCGCATATTTGCTTCATCAAGTACTGCGTACTTAAGATTGTCAAGAATTACACCGCCTCCTGCAGTCATCGAAAGAAGATTTAATTTATATACTTCTTTCTTGTAATTGCTGCTGTGAAATAGACATATCGGACGATCAAGATTAATCGCTTCGATATATTCCAGCTTGGAAAGGCATCCTCTTACTTCAAGTACTTCTCCCCCTATCCGGTTTTTCTCTTGTGGCATCAGGAAAAAATCGATCATAGGAAGCTTGGGATCCAGCTCTTTACTATTCACTTTCATGCACATTTTTTCGTATCCGTAAGCATTTATCTGCATAAGAAATTCTTCTTTGCCAATATTTACAAATACGTAAGTACCATCTCCCTTTCTTAATGGATTAAAAGGATTGTCATCGATGGTAAAATGAATGTTGCTATCGGTAATTTCTTTACCTGTAGTGGTATCAAGAAGTCTTACCGCCAGTGAAAGTTTTGCTGTAATCACTGTAGTCACTTTTTAGTTTTTCCTCCTTTCTTCGCCGGTAATTCCAAGTTCAAAGCTCGCATCGGTTACACGAGGTGTATCGATGGATTCTCCACTGGACAGGTAAACGGGAGCCGCCCTATAGAACAGGCTAAGCTGATAAGGTTTGCTTATAGCCTGCCATACCCTTACCTTTTCCTCCAGACTTATCTTCGCTTGAGACAGTACAATCGGAGGTTCCTGTGTGTCGAGCCAGGATTGGAGTTCGTTGGGAAGGACTGAACTGTTATCATTCACTATCTGCGCTATTTTCCCCACGATTTTTTGCATATCAGGATCCTTAAGCCCCATCTGGCCGGATCCGTTTATAAAGACCATGTAATATAATGCATATGGTCTTGGCGGTCTTGCTATTTGTGTTCTGCCCTTTTGAATATATCTGGGCTGTGTTACATCCATCTCCTCTCTGATGTCATAAAGGTATAAACCTACAAGATAGTCAACATCCTGAGAAAGCGGGGATGAAATCTCAATGTTATTAGGTGAAGGAATTGGCTCAGGACACATTTTTTCCCTGAGGATCTTCACAATATATGAACTTACATCTGAAATAATAGGATAATCAGCCATTTTTTTTACCGTCTACTAGTTATTGTTATAAAATTCCTGCAAAGCCTGTGTATATTCGTCAACCTTTGACTGCTTTGAACCGGTAAGGCATACTGCATATTGTGTGTTAAACAGATATTCTGCAAGGCAGTTAAAATAATTTTGAGCATCATCTTCTGCTATGTAAATCTGCCCACTGTATACAATCTTTTCCGTAAGTATTTCCGGATCATTTGAAGTACTTTGCTTGTACATTTCATTGCTTCCGCGTTTAAAAATATAAATAACGGAGCCTTTTGTCATAGTTGCCGTTGCTTTATTGTCATCATAAAAATATCTAAATGAAGTACAATCAGACAAAGTATTCATACTAATGTATTCTTTTGATCTGTCACTTGAATATTGCCTATAGATAAATTTATTATTTTTACTAATCATTTTATTGACAATATTTTTCACAAGATCCTGTGCAGGTGTAATTCCCATTTGAGATAATCTTGAAGCTGTAGCTCCTGCTATAGCAAGCTCATCCTCATTCATATCATCAATGCTCTTTCCAAATAAAGCTTCAAGTTGTGCAAGAAGTGCATCCGAGTCTACATTTGATTTATTTTCTTTAAGTGAATCCTTTGCATCTTTTACTCCTGCAAGTGCATTTGCTGAAGCACCGCTTGCTTCTGCTTTTTTTAGAAGCGCATCGAGTTCTTCTTCAGCTCCAAGACCTGCCAGAGCATCTGCGATTCCGGATAAATCAGCGTCTGCATTATCAGCAAGTTTTGCAAGTGCTTTATCTACCAGATTATCTTTTAATGAGGCCAGGGCATCTCCGGTTCCCGCTCCGCTTCCATTATCTCCAGTGCCAGTTCCTGAACCGCTTCCTGAACTTGAACCACTATCTGAACCTGTTCCGGAACCACTACCTGATCCAGTTCCGCTACCTGTTCCGGTTCCGGAACCACTACCTGATCCATTTCCGCTACCTGTTCCAGTTCCAGAGCCAGTTCCTGAACCACTTCCACTGCCTGTTCCGGTTCCCGTATTGTTTCCAGTGCTGTCACCAGTTTCCGAACCAGTACCTTGTCCACTTCCAGAAGAAGTACCACTATTATTTTTTGCAGACAAGTTTGCAAGTTCAGCATTTATATCATTATCTACAGCAGCAATCTTTGCGTCGTAGGCTGCGGCACCAGCCAGATCATTATTATCAAGAGCGCTGTCTCTTTTTTCCTGAAGCTGCTCCTTCTTTTCCTGAAGTTCGTCCAGTTTAGATTTCAAAGATTCGTCTGAATCTATTATTTTTTGAGCTTCTTCCTTTAACCAGACAATATGTGCCTGAACAGATGATGTTGAATATTTTTGATAATCATCTTCAGGAATATTAGATAAAAGTCCTTCACTCCAGGAAATTCTCTCATAAACATATTCAAGAGCATTCTGAGCCGTATCTCTTTGTCTTAATGCATCAATCAAAAACTGAAGCGTAGATCTGTCAGTTTCCTGATCTGTTTTTTGTTCTTCTAATGAACTGCTTTTTGCACCTTCACTTGTGAGAACGGCATAATCAGAATTAACACCGTTTGTAGCTGAGCTGTAGTACTTACTTCCCGCCAAATCTATAAGACTGCTCTTTAGAAGTTGAAGCTCACCTTCCTTGTCATTTATAACATTATCCTTAATATTCGTTGCATATTTAAGGTATGTTACCGGACCTCCTACAGTCGTTCCTGAAGTCTGTTCAATTACCTGATTGCTGTAATCATAAATCACATGGTCAAGTATTTCGTTTGAATCAACAAGTGCCTTTGACACATATGTAGTATAACTATCTCCACATTTAGACATTGAGTCGCCTATAGCTTCTAATATGCTTGAATCAGGAGTAAAAGACGAATCTTCAGGAGTTTCATCATACCAATAATCATCATTGTCTTTATTTGCTTCTTCACTTTTCTTTCTTTTTTCAGAATCTGCTTCTCCAAGTACAGACCACCATCCGGATCCGCCAGAAGAAATTCCAAGTTTATTTAGAAAAGAAAGTATAAAAGATGAAGCACTATTTGTTCCTGTAAAATTATGTTTAAGCGAGTCCTCAAGCTCAACAACATATTTAGGCTGTGAGGACGCATTACTTTGCGCTGATGAATCTTTAAAATTACCTGAAGTTGTATAATAACTTCCACTTGCCAGTGTTTCTAATGTATTTAAAAGATTTTCATCAAGTTCTGAAAGTCTTTCAAATATGAGTGCTCTTCTGCTTGCATCAATCTTTTCCATAAGATCATATACAAGTTTTGCTTCATCCTCCTGACCTGCAGCCTTAAGAGCAATATATGAATTATTAAGACTCTGAAGCTTCTGATCACACCAGTCTGTCTGTGAATCTCTAAGGTTAAGTGAAAAGAAAGTGCTTAGAATCTGATAATAATAAACATCGCTTCTTAGATGCCCATTATCTTTTGAACCTTTTCCACTTAAAAAATCTTCCTGGGAGATACTTGTTGCCGATTGCGACATCGTATACTGATTTCTTATAGGGCTAAGTTCTTCAAGTGTTGAAAGATCATAAGGATCGGGAACATCAAAAGGATTAACCGAAGCAAGCGTTTTTGCATCCTTCATAATTCCATCTGCTCCGACATAATAGGTAACATACAAAGGATTAATAGTCTCTATATTCTCCGGTTTTCCCTGAGTAGATATACCTTTTACACCATTTTCAATATCACCGATGTTAAACCACTGTCCGTCAGATATTTCAGATTTGTAATAAATATCACTTTGTCCAGACTCAGAAGCAGAATTTTTCGCTTTATCATATATCTGATCATTTAACGCATCCTTATGAACAATGTATGTTCCTATAAAAAGAACTGAATTATCAACATTGGTACTTGCAGCAAATTGCTGATAATTTATGGCTCTATCAGGATCAAATATAGCTTCCGAAACAAAGTTCCTGCTAAATGCCGCTACTAAAAGGCCAGCAACAAGTACTATTGAAAGTACCCTTCTTATTAACTTGGAAGAAAACAGTTTATTCTTCATTTATTCCTCTTCCTTTTTTAGAACTGCTGCATTTGCAGTGTCAAATCTTGCAGTATATAATAAAGATTCTGTCTCGTCATAGAACTCAATAGTAAGCTCAGACAATGAATCATTTATAACTGAAATATAAGTAAGTGATTTTGTAATTTCAATAGCAGTGTCACTACCAAGTGCTTTGCCATCATCAGTTAGTATCTTAAATGATTTGATATTGGCATCATCCATAGTAAAGGATATTTCAACCAGACCAGTTGTTTCATTTGGTGTGACGAGATATGTTCCAATCTGATTTGCCTCTACTTTTTTAATATCAAATCCTGTTGTAATAGTTAATGGTCCGGATTCTGAAGAAGGATCAATTATGCAGTCATCAATAAATTTATCTCCGTCATAAAGCCTTATCTTTACTTCATTTACAGCATCCATTACAAGAGAAAGATGCCTTAATTTCTGGTCTATAGCTTTTCTTTCCCCAATAAGCTGATTATCAACCCAAAGTTCATAATCAGATATGCTAATTTCAAAATCATCAGGAATATAAACAGATAATTCAAATTCCTGATTCTGAATTATCGATTTAATAGTATAATAAGCACCTTCAGCTGTATTTTTTTCGACATAACTTTCACCTACAACTGCTGTATGAAGATCTGCATCAGTTCCTGAAAGTAATGCGCTTATTCCGCCGCAGGTTAGTCTATCAAATGAATAGAGAGTTGTGGTATATAGCTTCATTGCATCGAGCATACTGTTTTGCAGTTCTTCATAGCTCTCCATCTCAGAATCATATTCTTCGAACGTAAGCTGTCCCGATCTGTTCAAAAGAGATGACTTATTTAAACTCTCTTTAGCAGCATCAACATCTTTTATATATTGTTTATACGAATTACGAACGGAAATGTAATTATTAAAGGTATCTGTAACATTCTGATCAAGTTCATCTTTTGCAGCAAGTTTATCGTTATATGCACCGGAATAGTCCAGAACATTCTGATAAAGAACATACGGATCATCATCAATATATCTGGTTCCATCCATATCGCCCTTGAACCAGAGCCTTGGAATTTTTATAAAAAGAATACGTTTCTTACCATTCCAGTAGCTGTCAATTTGTGCCAAAAATGATTTATATGCACTCTTAAAAGCTTTTTTATTGACTTCTCCACCATTGAGAGCTGTTGTAACATATGAAGAAATCATATTGTAATCACCGCCAAATTTATTGCGCATAAGTGATTGATTTGTAGTAAGTTCAGCTTTTGCAGTAGTCTCATTAATGCAGGCTTCATAATAAGTCTGATCTCTGTCTTCTGTATATTGAATAAGTGCAGGAAGACTTGATCTTTCTATTTCTGCTTCAACAAATGGCTTTTCAAAGGAATATCCGGTGGAAACATCTGCGCCAATCATTTTCCCAAGCTTTTTTAAATCAGCTTCAAGTGATCTTCTGTCAGATGCAACTTTATTATTTAATGTCTCAACTTTTTTTGATATTTTATCTACATCGCTCTTATTTGCCTCACCTAAACGTAGCCTGGCTTCATTCTTTACAAGACCTTCTTTTAGTGTTTCAAGTCTGTTTTCGTTAAAAGATATTGTCTCCTGAAGAACAACAATCTCAACATAGAGATTATTAACCTTTTCAGCTACTTCAAAGTTTTTATCCTGAAGAAGGTGTTGTGCTACATTAATCTCATATTGAATCGATACCGGCTTATATTGAAATTCTGATGCTTCAGCAAAATTAGGACTTGTTGGAAATTTAAAGTTTAAAAGAGGTGACCATCTGAACTGGCTCATTGATATTTGCTTTAAATTTATAGCCTTAACTGCACTATCATAAGCAGCTTTTTTTGATTCAATAGAATCTTCAACACTTTCAATTGCAGAAGAATTTTGAATTGCAAGTGCAACACACGCCTTCAGTGTTAGTGTTTTCTTAACAGGTACTGCAGCATCAACTCTTACAGGTAAAATGCTCAAAAAAATGCTAAATGTAAGTAATAAAGACACAACGCATTTTGATACCCTATTCAGTTTTGCATTGTTTCTATGCGTCATCCTCTGCCCCTGTTATGTAATAAAAATCAAAAGTTCCATCCTGTCCGTTCCCAACAAAGGAATACATGATATCTCCACGTCTGAATGAATGAATATAAACAACGTAATCATGATCAAATCCATTTACTTCAGCAACATCCGAGTAAATCTGATTTATATCCATATCAACATTTCCTGAAATAATATTGGATTTCTCATTTATTCTGTTTATTGCTATAGCTTCAGGTAAAATTACATTAGAATTACCGTCGTATACCTCTTCTCCAAAAACTTCTTCAAGTTCACTTATGGTCTCAAGCTCCTCACCGGAATATGAATAATAATCAGAAAGTACATAAACTGAGTCTACAATTTCTTCATCATCCAGTGCCTCGCTGTCAAGTGTCGCATGGTAAAGTGCACCAATACCTGACATAACAGCAACTGATTCACTGTCAGTTGTATAGAGTTCTCTATGCCCTTTGTAGCATTCACCGACTTCAGTAACACTTTTTCCCAATAGTTCGCTAAAAACTATTTCATCACTTGCAAAAGTTCCGGAATAAAGTTCATTTTCACCACTGTCATATAAAACTCCGGCTCCATTTTTCTTGCCCTGTGAAAATTCACCGACATATTCTCTAGTTCCATCTACTCTGTATAAAGTACCGCTTCCTTCGAAAAGATTTTCGTGAAATTGACCTTTATAACATAGATTTCCGCTATCATAGTTTAATGTTCCATTTCCCTCGTATTTATTTCTTGAAAAGCTTCCTGAATAAACAATATTTCCTGCAGGATTGTATAATGTACCATCGCCCTCAACATACCCTTTTTCCACATTACCATCATAGGCTAGATACCCACTCTTTCCTGTTATCCTTACATGCCCTTTAGCAGTTCGAAGCCTTAACGAGTTATACTTATATGTTTTTAAACCTTCGTCAGAAAAATTCTTAAAAATCATAGTTTCTGTAGTTATGTACCAGATACTTAAAACTCCAATTCCAATGACCAGAGCATACATAAGCCTTTTGGAAAACATCCATCTTCCGATGGTATAATAGTCATCCTTATTTCTAGGCTTTACACCTAAAAGGTTTGCAAAGAAATCTCTAATCTTTGCAATAATCTTGGTCCTTATGAAATTCCAGTTAGTATAAAGTTTGAACTTGGTAACAAGTCCGGTCATTTTGGACTTGAGCGTCTGTATCAGAATACCAAGAAGACCATTACCACTGCCCATTTACATGCTCCTCTAAAATCTATTAAATATGAATATATTTAAATCTTTCATCATCAACATATTCATTTAAATACTTATCACTTTCAAAGACATACCATCTGACAAGTTCATCATCCGGTGTGAATTTTAATATTTCAGAAAATTTATTTCTTGCGATATAGAAGTCTTTCTCATAATAAGAATCAATAGCGTCTTCAAATCTTTCAAGAACTGAAATCATTTTCAATCTTGTATTTGTAGGATATGCATCAAGAATTTCATATAACTTTACTGCTTTTTTGCTAACCTCATCTTCCACACACCCGATAAATCTCATTGGAGCGCTTATTTTTTCTCTTTCCTTTATATTTTCTGTAATGATAATTCCAAGTTTTAGATTATAGGCAAAAGAGGTAATCAGCCTGGCAAGCTCTTTTTCTTCCAGATCAAGATAAGTTGTAGCTTCAACATCACTACCTATAACGCCAAATTTACCATGTCCAAAAACAAGAGATGAGGAAAGCGATACTGCAGCATCTCCTTTAGTTACATAACTGTATAACTCTGTAAGAAAATCAACCGTATTAGTCTCATTATCCATAAACAGTATGGAACAGGATGACATATCTGAAGCTTTACCAACTATAATACAGTTATGTTCTTTTTGATAATCACCGATAATTCCAATTATTTTTTCAAGTTTTGCAAGTCTTTTTTCTCCTGTTACACTAAGATGTATTTTACAGTAGGTTCCGTAAGTACTAATTTTCTCGCCGTTACTAACTTCCAGAATTGAATTACGTCCAAGTGCCTTTTCAACATTCTTAGGCGCAAAACGAAAATAAGCTTCAAGTATACGAAGTTTAGTATATTCAATCTGATCAATTCTCTTGGAAATTTCTGAAAGAGAATCAAACATATCTTTTACATCGCGACCAATAGTTATAGGTCGTGGTGGCAGGCTGCTACCTGTAGCAGTGTATGAAAGAGCAATCTCAAGTCGTTCTAAATCTCTCATGTGGAGCATCCAAATAAGAACAACCAATGCACTTCCAATTGCAAATACAATCAAAAACAAAATTAAATATGTGCTATTATTTACAAATACACTTGCATTTAAACTGTTGACATTGATAATTCCAACAAGCGCATATTTAGGTGTTGCCTGGTCAACTTCAACCGCAACAGCTCTGTAATTTTGCCCGTCAACTGTAATATCTTCAGCAGTATAAGAATTACCTTTGTAAATATTTTCAGATAAAGAAGCAAGGTCCTGTCCAAAAATATCTGTTAGCCGTTGCCTGTTTCTACCGCTTCCACTGGCACATACTACATTATCGTCAAGTCTATATACGAATACATCATAGAAAATGGCAGAATTACCGTCTCTTTTTACAAACTCGCATAATGTGTTTTTTATCTCCTGATATCTTTCAGTGTTATATATGGATGCATCACTATAATCTATGTTTTCATTTAATCCGGCGTCTTCTGCGATTCCTATTAATGAAGTAACAGCAAATCTTGAATGCTCAATTGTTCTGGCATCCTGATAGTTGGAAACAACTGCATAAACACCAACTGCCGCTATAATAAACAAAACACCTTCAGCAATAAGAATATAATAAAATGATCTGTTTCTATTAAGCACAACTCTGACAATCAGATAGAGAACAATAAACCATGCCAGTAATGCAGTAACATACCATATAAAATAAACAGAATAGAGAGAAAAAAGCTGTCCAATAGTAAGTTTTAAATTTGAAACAACTTCTTTTATAAATTCATCACTTGCAAATACACCTGTTGCTTCATCTGCATCTGTACGAACATAAAGCTGTCCCTGTTTGTAAACTGCATCTGAAAAAAATCTTCCATTTGTTGCATTCTTTGAACGAATTGCTTCAATAGATATATTATTGTCAGACAGCTCATCCATAGTCTTAAGATCTGTAGGATTTATACAAAGAACTTTTACATTCATGCCGTCTTTTGCAAGCATTGTCATGTAAATTCCTTTTTCCTCCGCAGTAAATCCGCACATAACACTGTCATCATCAATGGTAAATTTAGGTGTAAGAGTTAATAATCCAAGCTTATTATCAAGACATATAATCTGATAAGCCTCATCGGAATCAAAAGCGTCCTGATTGTCTGCATCATCTTTTTCTATAAATTTAGACAAAACAGCATAAACGTTTCCGTTATATACAGAAATGCCCAATACCCGTTCACTTTTAAGAGACTTAGACAAAAATGTTTTTAAAACATTTCCTTTGGGATTGGTCTTTAAAATTATGCCAGTCCCTTTTATATTCTGTGCAAAATAAATATCGCTTCCATTTACATCATAGGAAGAATAAGAAGTACACTCAATGTCTATCGATACCCTATCCATTGCGAAGGAAAAAATAAACAATGAAATTGTAAAACTTATAATATATAGAATTACAATTATTCTTCTTTTTAAACTCATCTGAGTCATGCACCAATCCTCTGTAATCGTCCAAAATTATTGCAGCAAACTTTCTGTACCAATTTTCTTAAATGTATTAAATAATAATCTGAGCCAGGAATTTCCACCTAAAAATATGCTTGACAGTAAAATACTAAGTGCAAATAATCCAAGCAAAAAGCTTAACCAAAACAATATTCCTATAAGTGTATCTGCATTTCTTTTAAACCATAATCTGATAATGAAAAACGGAGTGATTTTTTTCTTAGATACCGCCGCAATCGTTACATCTCTATAAAGATCAGGAAATTTCTGATAACTTCCATTTGCAACTTTCTTATCAAGCAAGTAATAACTTGTTGCTTTCTGACCAGATTTAGGCTCAAGAATTCGTAATAGCAGCCTTGCACAAATATCAGTGCACTCACGTTCAGCAATAGTCTCATCAAGTTCATCAAGGCTCATATCATAACTTAAATAAACCGAACCATCACTGGATAAATTCAGTTTCTCGTTTTTTAGAAGCAGATATAAAATTGGATATGGGAGATCACATGTAATACATGCAAGAATCGTACTGATACAAATATCTTCACATTTAGATAAAGACAGAGTCTCCCCCACATAAAAATCAAAAAGCGGCCTTTCGTTGTGATACGGAAAAACCAGAACATGTTTGTCTGCAACAGCAAAATTGTCAACAAGAACATCTTTTCCACTTCTGCCCGAAAGCTGAAACAGCTCAAGTATCTTCCTGACAATTTCGTGTTCATGGACAACAATCACGGTATAAAGTATTCCCCCGGAAGAAGCAAGGTCTCTGCATATGTAGCAGTCATTTACTTTTCCAATACTTTTAGTAGCAACAGGCAAAAGCCGCATTTTACCGGATTCGTATATCATGCGTAGTCCTCTTATAAGTTAATATCCGGAATCTTTACAATAGGTTCCTTCTCCTGTTCTTCTATGCTGCCTGCATCATCGGCTGTAGCAGTTGCTTTGACAATTGCATAGGCATATGTGCAAACCATAGGCATATCAGAACAATATATGCGCACTTCATATACACCTTCTTTGGCAGGTGCCGTATATACACCATCAGTTGTAACCTCTCCGCTACCAGGAGCTGTAAGCTCATAAGTGATACTACACGGTTCCATATTATTAAATTCAACACCAAAGTAATAACTCTCTCTGGGCCTCATTACAACTGTAGGAGTCTTGGCTGTAATTGTCTTCCCATAATAATCAGCAGCTTCAAGTTCTTCTCCTGTCGGGAATTTTATAGCGACCCATCTATACGTTAAAACAAGATAATCAACATCTCTTAAAAGCTTTGCGGCAACAACAAAACTACCTTTATCATTCAGAACTCTTACTGCTGTCTCAGCATCTACAAGTTGATGATTCTGTCTTGAGAAGAGCTCAGGATTACCATAAACCGTACTCTTTGCATTTGCTCCAAGTGCCTGATCCTGGGAAAGATATTCATAGCCAATAGAAACATATACGTTCCCAGCTCCAAGTCCATGAGTGATTTCTCCGGAATATCTGATGTCACCGGCTCTGGCATCTCTTCCTAAAGGTATTTCAAGAATTCCGGTAGCTACGTTTTTTAGCTCCGATGCTCTGTAATCCCTTGCGACAGGTACAGTAGCAGTTTGTTCCATAGAATTTGAATTTTTATCAGCAAATATATCAACATGCTTTTCAAAAAATTCAAGATAACGATTCTTTAAAGCCACCTGCCCGGGAAGCTCAATATACTGATTTTTCTTAACTTCTCTTATGTTTTCAATAACATAAGCACTTTCAGTCCTCATCAGATCAATTTCGGCGAGTTTTATTGCAGAAGCATCAACAACTCTCCTCATTTCAAGAGAAAGCTTTCCAAGTTCTCTTCTAATAAGAGAATATGGAGTTTCATCTGCAAGTCTAACCTTCATAGCAAAACTGTTTTCTACAGATATTGCCTTATCATTTTCAAATGCAGTAGCAGAACCACTTCTTAAGATGACATTACCTTCTATTCCGGCCTGATTCTGAACTTTCATCCATAAATCAAGGTTATAAACACCATCTTTTGACAGCTCAATATCATCTATATTTATATCAATCTGCTGAAGACCATCTGCTGAAGTAAAATTTGGAATATCCAAAATTGCATTATACGTAAGCTTTACATCTGCATCTGTAAGTTTTCTGATTTCAACTTTAGCCTTAACATTATTATCCTTGCAGACTATAGCAGGCATAATAAGAGAGCCTTCGTAATTTGGCCCCGAGAAAAGAGTTTCTTTCTGCAAAAACTCAGATTCCATTTCGAAGCCTTCATCAAATTCATCACTATCTACCAGGAATATTTCGTATCCCTCGCTTATGCGATTATACTCATATTCCTGATCCGATTCCTTGTGAGAAACAGCATATACAGAATGTATATCTTTTTCTTTATAACGAACACACAGACTAACTTTATTTGAAGTGAGGTCATCAAATCCTTCAATGGCAGACAATTTCTGTACAAGAGATGAATCAATTATGATTTCTCTTCCATCACCGTCAATAACGACACCGCTTTCAACAAGTATTGAAAGATCATCCAGATTAACCACGCTGCATCCACATACAATTCCAGCACCATACATAAGGCTGTTAATAAATCTAAGCTTGTTGATATGATAGCTCTGTTCAGCTTGAAAATCTGCAGTGGTAAGCATTTTGCCCGGATAATAACGATTTCGCTCGAATGGATATATCTGATTGCTTGCCATTTTATTTAATTACCCCCTAAAATTATAATGCAATTTGATTCTTGAACATATATCCATAGTGCTTCTGTTCAAGAAGCGTTATATTCATAATACCACAAAAAAGTTATTGAATTATCTGACAATTCAGTGTTTTGAAATATTTAATTTTTTTTTTATAATTTGAGGCAATTTTTTGAAATAATAAATCAAAACTTTTTTTATTCTCTAAGCATATAAGAATACTTGCCATAATTTCCGGAAATAGTTAAATTCTTCCCCTTTGTAAGTTCTCTTCCTACAGCTTTCATAATATGTTTCATTGAGACTTTTCCGGACTGCGCAGCTCCGTAAAATACTGCATTTAAAATAATGTTTTTTATTTCACCTCCGGAAAAATCAAATGTCTCGGCAAGATAATCAAAATCTATATCTTCATCAAGTGGAACCAAATCTCCAAAGGCATCCATCCAGATTTCTTTTCTGGTAGATGAATCAGGACGTCTAAAGTTTACAACATATCTGATCCGGCGCATAAACGCAGCATCAATATTTTGGAGATTATTTGTTGCAAGTATAACAATTCCATCAAACTCCTCTATTCTCTGAAGTATAAAAGAAATCTCGGTATTAGCGTACTTATCATGTGAATCCTTTACATCACTTCGTTTTGCCATGATAGCATCAGCCTCATCAAAAAACAAAATCATATTGCTTTTTTCAGCTTTTGAAAAGACCTCTTCAAGACGTTTTTCCGTTTCTCCTATATACTTATCTGCGATTTGAGAAAGATCAACTTTATAAAGTTCAAGTGAAAGCTTTGATGCCAAAGCATGGACTGCCATTGTTTTACCTGTTCCGGGCGGACCTGCAAAAATAGCAGAAACACATTTTCCATAGGCATAACGACTCTTTAAATTCCACTCATCATATACTTTTCCTCTAAGCTCTACCTGATTACAAATATCTTCAAGAATACTTCTGTTCTGATCATCAATTTTTAATTCATCCATATTAAAGCCTGGGGAAACCCACTTAACATTTTCATACCTTCCATCATCCAAAACCTGATAACAAATCTTACAAATAGCCCTTTCATCAAGTTTATTATCTGCTCCAATCTGCGCATTAAGACAATTGCACACTCTATTGATCTGACCTGCCTTAAGCCTCATTTTAGAAGAAAGGGATGAAGCATATTTTTTGTATTCATCCGGCAAATATCCATTCCAAAGTGCAAAAGTAAACGCTTTTGTATCAGGAATTTTAATTGAAATAAACTGTTCGTTTACAGTTGGAATCAACTTTACATTTGGATCTATAATAAAAAACAGAGGTAACGGTGAATGTTCTCTATAAAATTCAATAATTTTATTGATCAGGAAAATATTTTCTTTATCTTCGTGAATATTTCTTATACATAACGCTCTGTTTTCCAATGCGCAGCATCTTATAATTAAGTGTACATGTTCCTTGGGATTATGGCTTTTTCTTAATAAATCAAAATCCACAGTCAAAAGCTTAATCCCGATTTTATCAGCCACACTCTTAATAAGTGTATATCTGCCTGTTTCTTTTTCTCCTTCTACAAATATGCTAAATGATACATCATTATCAAGAAGTTTTTGAAGTTCCTCTGAGTATCTTTTTATCTCATCATCAAGCCCGAAAACAGTTATTTCTTTTTTTCCTGCATCATATCTTTCAGAAAACTCTTCATAAACATTTTCACCCGACACTTCTCCAGCAAGATATGTTAATAGATAAGTATCAACATTCCATGGTTTTAAATAAAATTCATTATTCTGAGAATTTTTGCAAGTTAAAAGAAATTCAACCGATTTCAAGGCTTCTCTCATAGGAATAATAGCTTCATCAATTGAATCACTATATCCGCATACTCTTGCAGCTGTAAGTAGCGTTACACCATCATCATTTCCATCATTCAATTCATTCATTAATTCCACAGTTGATGGCTCGATAGTTTTTAACATTATAAGTTCAATTAATGCAAGTGTTATTTCGCTCATGCAATGAGCAGTAAAAAAGCCAAGATTCAAATCTGCATTTTCAATTAGTGAACTGTACTCTTGTTCATCAATCAGCTCTTCATTTATATTGGGAAGCAACATAAACTTAAATTTCTCATATAAAGATTCATCCAGAACACCGTAAAGTGCTCTGGATAATCTAAGTGCTCCCAGTTCTGCTAAAATTCTAACCCCATTAGACATTATATCTTTTTTCATACATTCTCAGAATTCTCCCGTTTTATTTCTTCTGCATTAGACTGTTCTTCTGCTTTTTCCCGAAGAGACTCGACTTTTGCGCGAATAAGTGTTTCAAGTTCAATCATCTTCTGTATATGATTAGTTCTTTGCTGAATTGATTGCGGATCAGTATTATTCAAATTCATAACAGTTGTATAAGATCTTGATGTTCTTTTTATCTTATTTTCAAAGTCCGGGTCTGATTCTTGAATTGACCAATGTAAAGCCATGGTACTTCTAAGATTTGCTAATCCCAAACCATTTGCAACACCTACTGCAATATACTTACTGATTGTAGAATTTGACAAAGAATTTCTTGCACCAATAAATTTGAGCAAATATTCATCAAATCTATTAAACACATCAGACCTGACAGCCCCAATAATCTTATCTAGTTCTGTGGAAACATTATAATCAGACATTATGTTTCCATTTTCACTAGTTCTGATATGATCCGGTAATCCAATTGCCGTAAGCATAAGCTCACCAATAGCCAAATTAGGTCCTACATAAATATTTTCTCCATTTAGCAGGCTTTTCACTGTTACAGTTTCATTTTTTTGTTTTGCAAATTTTTCAGCATTTGTCAATTCAGTTGTTGCATATTCTATTTCTTCATCAGTTAAAGATTCGATAGCTCTTGTATCATTAGTAATCAATGTTTTGGCAAGAGCCTCCACTTTAAGAAGATACCTGGTGATTTTCTGATGCTTTCTTTTAGTCTTAAATTCGACAGCTTTTCGAACATTATTGGAAATCCGGATAACTTCCTCAGTCATATTATTGGGTAAAATTTCCGGATTAGGATCATCACTGTTTTGAGCTTCAAGATATTTTTGTATTTGTTTAGCATCCAAATCAACTTGTGTAAGAAGTGACATGAATTCCTTTTCATCCTCAAGATTTATGCCATCTTTGGAAGCTCCAAATCTAGCTCTGGAAATAAAGTCATTTAATAATGTTTGTTGAACCTGCAAATTAGGTTTGCCGGTAGAATCAGGATCAATAGCATTTGAAAAAAAGATTCTGGTTCCGCCTTCCATCACTCCCTTTTCTGCAGCTTCTCTAAGATGTTTATAAACTACAAAAGGTCCCCAAATAGAATCATGGAGCTTCTCAGGTACAGTTACTCCTGCAGCTTTTGCCATAGCTATTACAAAGTCATTACAATTATTTGTTAAAACATTATAATTTCCGCTAAACTCCGTATTCTTACGTTTTCCACTAGTAAAAAGCCATTTAATAAAATTCTTTTTTTTCGTTTCTACTATATTATCATTCGTATTTTGAATAGCATTAAATGTTCTGTTAAGATTATCTACTGTTATTGGCGTTTCAGAAGAAGCATCTGTTTTATTTCCATTTTCATTCATTAACTTACCAACGCCCGACAATGTACCCTTTTGGCTTCCAAATCCTACCGCTATACGCTTCCTGTGAAGTCTGCCATCGTCACTGTCTTTTCTTGTATATCTTAGCCCCATATAGCTATGTAAATCTGTAAGCCCTCTGAAAAAGGAATTAGTCTCAAATACAGGCGGAGTATTTATAGGTTCGACATAATCTTTTTCATATTCACGTAAAAAACTTTCTTCTATTTTGTAATCTGTTACATAATCAGCAAGGTTTTCTTTCAGATTCCAATTAGATTTATTATCCTCATTTTTTTTAATTTGATTTTTATTGTTTTGACTTACTGCTGCTTTTCTCCTTGGTCTATTGAGAGCAATAGCATTTGTAGTCGTTCCTGATATGTTGGGATTTATTTCATTATCATAATCTTCAAGCTCATCAATTCCCTCAATGTATAACTCTTCGGGGGAAAAATCAGATATATTATCAACCTTTGATTTTTCAATTACTCCTTTAGGTGGAACCATATTTTACCTCCAAAATAAGTATTTTTTATAGTATTTCAAGTAATAGCATTGTCATATCATCAAATTGATCACAGCCCAATTGAAACTCAGATGCAGCTTGCCAAACCATAGAAATAATACTATCTCCCGAGAGCGTAGTGGAATTATTAAGAGTGTTTATAATTCCATCAGTCCCGAACATTTCATCATCTTTATTTATTGCATCCGTAACACCGTCGGTATAAATAAAAACCTTATCTCCGCTATCCACACTGATTGAATGTACATTAAAACTTAAATTGGGATTAATACCAAGCATTGTGTCATGCTCTTCAATAATAAATTCATATTTAGATTTATCTTTTTTATATACTATAGGATTTTCATGCCCGGCATTAATATATTTGAAAGTACTTTCCTTTATCGAATAAATACCAGCAAAAACAGTAACAAACATCATTTCTTCATTTCTTTCACTCAAAATAGTATTTGCTTTTGAGATAGCCAAAGAAAGATTGTTACAATTATCTATAATACAACTCTTAATTATTGATTTAGAAACCGCCATAAAAAGTGCTGCCGGAACACCTTTTCCTGAAACATCTGCTGCTACAATCGCAACCTTGTCATCATCGATTTGGAAATAGTCATAAAAATCGCCACCCACTTCTTTTGCAGGTTTTATAAAAGAACTAATCCTGAATTTATCATTGTATGTTTCCTTATAAGGAAGCATATCCATTTGAATTTTAGATGCAACCTCAAGCTCAGTTTCTACTCTTTCTTTCTCAGCAGTTATATCTTTTAAATGAACCATATACTTGTATAGCTCTGATTCCATCCCCACCATAGCATCTCTAAGGTCAGTTAGTTCATCATTTCCACGAAAATTAATATTTTGAAAAAATTTTGTTTCAGATAATTTATCTTCCTGCGTTGCATAGCTACGAGAAGCTTTAGCCAATCTTTTTATCGGACTGATCAAAAAAGCTTTCATAATTAACGATGCAATCAGCCAAAAGAAAAACATTATTACAACTAATATAATAACAAAAATAAGTAAAAAAACGGAATAATTGATTTTATATTCATCAAGATTCTTAACTAAATAAACATAACCTGCAACTGTATCATGTTCTTCTGTATAATAATATGGTACAAAAATATAAAAATTAAGCAACTCATCAGTATCAGCCAAAATACTATCATTAGCATAACGCATATCCGGATAATACTGATTTTCTTTAATCTCCATTACATTATCCAATATTATGACATTACCAATATTCAAGTTCTCTTCAGAACTTTGTACTATAACATATGATTTATCGTTATCTTTATCTATAATAACAAAACTTACTTCTGAGAAATTATTTGTGATTTTAACCTTTTCAAGCTCATGAGCAAGATTACCGGGCATAGGAATCGCTTTAGAACTGGCTTCAAATATATTCTGACCGTTTTTTAAAGAATTTTTAGATGAATCAGGAAGCGCATCATATTCATTTGAAACCATTTCAAAAAAATCAAGCGCTTCATCCTGATCTACAAGCTGTGCTACAGTTCTGCCAACACTATACATGTTGGAAATTATATTATGGGCACTAATTAATTTATCAGCAAAAATAGCAGCTTTAACAGTAACATAACTAAGTATCACAGTGAGAATAATGATCATTAAAGAAGCTTTAATGCCAATTGATATACGTGGTTTCTTTTTTAACATTGCTTTCAATGTCATAGCTTTCATCCTTTATACCACAAATTCAACATTGTGATATCATCAAACTGATCTGTTTTGCTCGAAAAAATGTTAATATCTCTTTTTATTATATCAACGAGTTCCTCAGCATTAAATACTTTATGTAAATTAAGCGAATTCTTTAAACAATCAAGTCCAAACATTTCCTCTTTTTCGTTTTGAGCTTCTGTTACACCATCCGTATATACAAATAATTTCCCGTTTTTTTGAAGAGTGAAATTATAATCTTCATATATCATATTTTCCATTACTCCAAGGACAAGACCATGGGGATCTTTTAAAAGTTCATAATTTCCTTCAGCATTTGTAATTTAACCGATGATTGTAATTATAAATCTAAAAAAAGTATTAAATAAAATTTCTTGACAAAAATTATTGCCAGAGTCGATTTTCATCTCGTATCAATATGTGTAAATCAAAAAACAAAAAAGGATGGTAAATTGTTATGAAAAAATTTATTAAAATGATTACAGCAACTGTTATGGCAGCAACAATGATTCTGACAGGAAGCTTTGCTTCAACACAGGTACATGCATCCAATGACGCGACCAAGTACATTGCGGGTGCTAATTTTGAAGTTGCCCTTCACGGAGAGTCCAATGATGGCCAGGAGATAGTATTTGCTTTATATAAAAAGAATGGCGATAACATCGCATACATTTACGATGGAATGACTCATGTTTATACATCATATAAGCAAACACAGACAACTTTGAAAGATATTGGTGCGGCTGAAAAGTATACTGTTGAAGGAACATGGGAAGCATACTTCTTTATGGCAGGTGATATCCCTTGCCTCATGACAAATGACGGAACAATATATTCATGTGAATATTTTGACGCATACACCGTTTCACAGGTAATGCTGCAGGATTAATAGAACTATAAAAAGAAAGAAGGGGCTGTGAAATAATAAGCTCATTAAAATCTTAGACAAAATCAAATAAAGGAGTTGCTGATTGGTCCGGCGAGGGTTTAGCCCTCGCTGTTTCTGTTTTCATTTTATCCCCCCTTTGCAAAGCATCATCTGCCCCATCCCCGGTACCCCGGCTACCTAGCTCGCAAGCAGGGCCTCAGCATCCACTGAGGCAGCTTGTTGGGGAAATCCCCAATCCCCTTTGAACAGTTTTACAAACTGGCTACGCTCTCTTCGAGAGCTGAAATGTTTTTTTGCCAAGACAATGGCATAAGAAAAGAGGGGGCGCCGACTTGATACAGCGCCCCATGAGATCAACGCGACTTATCGCGTTCTTTCTTTTTATCCTGATCCGGCTCCTTACCCTCACCTATATCAAGAAGTCTGTCGATGTCATACTTAGCAATCTGATACTTTGTCATCTTCTCTTTCACATCGCGGTACTCAGGATATAGCTTCCTCTTCCTGGATAGTAATTTCTGGAATTCTATATTCAGTTCACTGACCTTTGGTATTCTTTCTTCTGCTTTCTCCGAATCAAGAATACAATATATGCGCCAATTGCTACACCGATTGTGTTTAAGATCAAGTCATCAACATCCGTATGTCTTCTGAGACAAAAGAGCTGAGTCACTTCGATAAGTAGAGTAAACCCAGCACCTGCAAATATGGTTTTTCTAATCGTATCAAGTCTGCTAAAACAAATCGGCCATACAATCCCAACCGGTATGAACATTGTAATATTCCCAATAATGTTCATCTTCCAACCATCATACCGGTCTACAAGAAAATAAAATGGAATGAAACTGATCATATCACGGATATCATCTCCAAAGCCTACTTTTAATGTCGGTATCTTTCCATTCTCAAGATGGAATCCGAAGTATACAAATCTGCAAATAACAACAATGCACACATAAACCAAAAGCTGTCGACATTCATGCTTTACTGAAAATGTCTTCGATTTCATCGCTATGATACATCTAGTTATTATCCATATTATTGTTATAAATAGAAAAAGTTGAAAGTATGTGATCTCAATCATTTTCTCCGTGCTCCTTAAAACTCGGATTGTTGTCGTAAATATAACTGGAAGATATTATCTCTTAACGGCAAAATTCATAATCCCATTGATGGTATGAATCACAAAAAATGGATCCGCCGTCCCTCATCCCTTATACCACAAATTCAACATTGTGATATCATCAAACTGATCTGTTTTACTCGAAAAAATGTTAATTTCTCTTTTTATTATATCAACGAGTTCCTCAGCATTAAATACTTTATGTAAATTAAGCGAATTCTTTAAACGATCAAGTCCAAACATTTCCTCTTTTTCGTTTTGAGCTTCTGCAACACCATCCGTATATACAAATAATTTTCCGTTTTTTTGAAGAGTGAAATTATAATCTTCATATATCATATTTTCCATTACTCCAAGGACAAGACCATGGGAATCTTTTAAAAGTTCATAATTTCCTTCAGCATTTGTAATAAACGGATATTCATGGCCGGCACTTGCAGCTATTACTTCACCGGTTGAAATATTAAGAATTCCAAGCCATACTGTAACAAACATATCAAGGCTGTTTTCTTCGCACAATCTGTTATTAACTGTCATTAGTATTTCCGAAGGATTACCTCCGTTTAAAGCAGTATGTTTTATAAGCATCTTACTTATCATCATAAAGAGAGCTGCCGGAACACCTTTCCCTGATACATCTGCTATAACAATGGCCAGATGATTTTCATCAATCATAAAATAATCGTAAAAATCTCCTCCAACCTCCTTTGCCGGAGTCATCTCAGCATAAATATCAATTTTTTCTTTTAAATCATTTGTAATTAATTTCTTAGGCAGGGCAGCCAATTGAATATTTTTAGCCAAATCAAGCTCTGTAGCTATTCGTTCCTGCTTGGCAGTAACTTCTTTTATCTGTCGAAGTGCAGCAAACACAGCATCTTCCATGTTTACAACAGTCTTCCAAAGATCCTCGATTTCATCGTTTGTAGTAATATTCAAATCTTTAAATATATGCCTTTGTACTGCAGATTCTCCATTACTCATTTCAGTGTATTTATTTGCAGCCTCTGCAAGCATATTTACAGGTAAAAGAACTCTTTTATCCATCGCTCTTGCAATGTACAACGCAATAACAAGAAGAATTACAAGCATTACAGGAATATAGACAGCAAGGAATACAACGATTTGATTGGCGATAGCATTTACAGAAACATTTATAGACATAAATCCTATGATATTTCCGTCTTTATCATAGATTTCTTCATAATCGGTAGCCTCAAAACCATAAGCCTTGCCATAAGTAACCGGTATATACCAGTCAGACTTTAAAACTTTATTTATTTTTGATATAGAATCCACCGTTCCGTTATCATTTGAAATCCACTGTCCCGGCAAAAAAGCATGATTATCTTCATTTCCGTCAATAACATAAACAAGACGGCAATGTTCCTCATCATAAAAAGACAAATAGAAATTGGACATCTCGGTGTTTTTTCTGCATGCTTTCAAAATATCTCTGGCATTAACGAAATCTTCATCGAATAATTCAATGTAATTGTAATAATCTTTATACTTTGACGAAAAACAATCCTGCTTATCTTCTTCAGGAATAGAATAATATACTTCTTTAATCTCTGAAAAGAAATCTTCCAAATAATCTTTGCCGATAAGTTCAATTGCAAATTCGCCTTCGTGGTTCATTTCCCTCTTATAGTTTTGGAGAGTGGGAAAAACAAAAAGAACAGCTTCAACTATTACAGAAAAAAACAAAATAACAAACGCACCAAGGAGGATGGCATAAAGCGCCATCCTCCTCAATGTTTTTTTATTTTTGGGTTTATTACTTCTTTGCATACTTATGCTCAGCAGCTCGGAACATATCTTCATTTCCCGGATTTTTAATATTAGTTGAAGCACCGGCTGTCACCTTCTCAATTATTTCATCAGATAATCTGTTTTTCTCTTTATCAAATACTGTTATCATTTTTGCTACCTCCAAAACTTTATTATGCTCCTTAATTCTATTTATTTATACGAAGAAAACTCTGGATATGGCATAAAATATTTGAAAAAAATTATCGTAAATCTTTATTCATAAATTTTTAAAATACTTTAGAAGCAGTGTCATTATCCTGCTTTCCAATCAAATCTTTTAGCCCCAGAGCTGTCATAATAATAAATGATTGAAACTTCGTCTGAAGATTACTGTTATATGGACTTGCTGTAAAGATCAATGTCTGAACAATATTCCATCCAACATATGCAGCATGTTCACTAAAATCACAAAAGCCATACGCTTGCTGCATAATTTCTACATTACTCTTATTTTCAAGAATCTTTAAATCTTCAGCAGTAAGTTCACTATCCTTTAATATGGATTTTTTACTATTTCTTCTCTTCTCCTGCTCTTGTAGTCTTAACTTAAGACCTTCAGTACGAAGCTTATTTGCTTCATCAGCAAGTGGACCGTCATCATCATAGTAGTGCTTAAGCATATTTTTGTCGACAAAGAGTCTCATAATAAACTGTGTTACCTTAAGAGCTTCATTTACAACATTTGTAATTTTATCAAACAAATAGTTTTCAATAAATTGTTCTCCAACACCGGTTCCACTCAAAGTCTCAACATATTCTGAAACGGTATCCATGATGTCTTCTCTCTTTGCCTCTTGAGCTACACCTGATGCAACATCTTTAAGAATATGCTTATTCCTGTCTATAATCTTTTGAGTAATTTCCTGTTGAGATTGACTCTGAATAGCTTTTGCTCTTTCGGTTCGCTTTCTGTCTCTTTCTTCATACTTTTCAGATCTCTCAGAAGCACTCTTGATATCAGATAATTCACCAAATTTATTTCCGATATTCCAAATACCTGACATGATCTTACTATAATCGGCAATAGCTTCTCCGGCTATAGAAAAGCCCTTAGCTACATTATCACTCATTTTTAGCACAGAAGAAATAGTCTTGTTTTCTCCAAGCATATTGATTTTTTCTCCTGCCATAGCACCGTATCCGGCATATGTGGTGAATTTATCCTTTTCCTTTGAATCATTATCTACTATTCCCATCTCCAGCATCTTGTTTCTGTTTTCCTGACTAAGTATTCCCATTAGTATATTCTGAGCAGGTCCGCTGAATGGGATAGCATCCATGATCTCATCTTTTAGTCTTCGTCCAAGGAATCTTGTAAATCGGTTACCTGAGCTGTACATATTCTGACGTAAATATTTGTAGTTATATTGGAATCTTTCGTATTTTGACAGTTCCCCCTGAGATCTGTACAATTCTTTGTTTCCAATAAATATCTGTCTTTCTGTCTCTGTTCTTTTAACGAATTTAAGAGCATTGGCAAACAATGTCCAGTCAACAGCCGTATCTCTTCTGACAAATCTTGTTGTTCCGACATTATCTTTTACAAGATCTGCATACGTCTTTACGCTGTTTACATCCTTGGTATCAAAATAGCCAAGATCCGTTGTACCATTTTCTTCTTTTACATATTTTTCAAGCTTCTTATAGGCATTTCTTGCATTTTTATTCGCCATCTCAGGATCGCCTGTATGCTTTACAGTCTCTCTGCATGCCTGTATCTTGAGATTTTGTGATTCTATCTCTTCAAGAAGATTAAAGGCTTCATGAAGCATATCCCAGTCTACAGCAGTATTTCTATCTAAAGCTCCCTTCTTAAAATCAGAAACACATACACTCTTTCCGTACAAGTTTATATCATCTCTAAGCTGGAAACTAAACATTGTCTCTGCAGCCTTCTGGAACTGTTCAGGAGTAACAGTGAGTGCAAGATCACGCATAAAGTCTTTATCCATACCTTCTGCACGAATCAGCTCCTCTTTAAGCTGTTCTCTCTTTTCTATGTTTGCGTAGTCTACACCTTTCTTGGTTAATTTAGCAATCCAGCCATCCTGGGTAGAATAATCAATAGCAGTTCTATCCTGAAGAATTACGGCAAAATCCTATATTATCCTACAGTAATTATACCTATAATTAAAAATTATTATTCTTAATTTTGTATAAAACAAAAGGTTTTGAAAAACTAAAAAGTCTTTCAAAACCTTAAAATTTTATAATATTTTTATCTATGTTAATTTAGCCACTGAGTCTATTCATTTTTTGAAAACAAAGACTGAATTAAAGAATCCATTGAATTATCTTGGAAAGATTTTCCGTTTATATCAGCAAAGAAACTTAATTTTCCTGACTTATCCATCCTTATACCAAAATTTGAAATGTCATCTTCTTCGCCCGTATTTTCAGCAATTTTTTCACTCATTGTTTTTATAGATGTCATTGCTTCATCAATCTGTCCAAGAAGCTTATCTTTTGCATCTTTATCCTTTGGATCCTCAGAAGATAGTAGTTTCATTTCATCCTCAGAAAGAATAATACTGTATTCCATTTCTCCGCCTATCTGAGAAAGGTCATCATCCGGACCAGCAACGAATATATCAGCATTATCATATTTTTTTTGCAAAAGATCTACAACCTTCCCATACATTTCAACTTCCGGTGAAAACTCCACTTTAGCACTTTGTCCGAATCTATCTGCTAAAGAAATATCATCCTTTCCGGAAGACTTTTTTTGTGATGGGCCACGTGGTTTGCTATTAACCATGTTACTCTTTGAGCTTGAGTTAATGCCACGAAACAGCTGATTGATATTACCGTTAACATTACCTGCCATAGCTTTTCCTCCTTGAATAAATGTGCCGGGAATCCTTTCCGGGCAAAAAATACATATTTCCATCCTCAGAGTAACAAGTGTTATAAAAAAAAACAATTAAATCCATATTAAATTAAATATTTATAGCAAAAAAATTTCATATTGCCTAAGCAATATGAAATTTAAATGTTTATATATAATAAAATATTTCAATAAAAAATTATGTATTTACTTTTTTCTTGATTCTTCGAAATCTTCAATGTACTGCGTTATAAACTTAACTGTACCTTCAATTCCAAGTATTCCACTATTTATAGAAAGATCATAGCTGTCAGCTCTTCCCCATTTTTTTGATGAATAATAGTTATAATAGCTTTGACGCTGCTTATCCTTTTTATTCATCATCTCTCTTGCCTGCTCATCTGTTTTTACATCGGCAAAACGCTTTTTAATATTTGCAATCTTAAATTCTTCATCAGCATGAATAAAGATATTAAGGACATTGCTGTAATCACTCAAAGCATAATCAGCACATCTACCTACTATAACGCATGGACCTTCCTCTGCTATCTTTTTTATTGTGTCAAACTGAGCAAGGAATACCTTATGGCTAATAGGCATATCAACAAAGCTTGACGCATTATATCCAAATGAGTAGGTATCCATAACAAGGTTATAAAGGAACGAATTGGTAGGGCGCTCATCATGATTCTGAATCATTTCCTCACAAAAACCGCTTTCTTTAGCAGCTCTGCTTAGAAGTTCCTTATCATAACACTTAACCCCATACTTTTTAGCAACAAGTTCTCCAATCTCTCTTCCACCGGAACCAAATTGACGACCAATTGTTATTATTGTATTCATACCATCACCCCTTTATGCTTATTGTAAACATATAATTCTAACATTATTTTACATTATTTGAGCACCTCTAGCAAATGCGAAAAATATTCCGGAAGCGGTGCATCTGTTTCTATATAATCCCCTGTTGAAGGATGAATAAATCCCAATATTTTTGCATGCAAGCACTGACCGTTTAATTTGAATCTACTCTTCCTGCCTGCCGCATATACTTCATCCCCTAAAAGAGGATGCCCTATATGGGACATATGCACTCTTATCTGATGAGTTCTTCCAGTCTTTAATTTGCATTCTATGTAAGTAAACCCATCCTCAGGAAATCTTTTTAAAACTTTGTAATGGGTCGAAGCATATTTACCCCCATTTACCACTGCCATCTTTTTCCTATCATTAGCACTTCTTCCAATAGGAGCAGTTACATCACCTTCCTCTTCCTTAATAATTCCATATACAATTGCATGATAAACACGATTTATAGAGTGGTCTTTTAATTGTTCCGCAATACTTTGATGTGCTTTGTCATTTTTACAGATTATTACTGAGCCTGTAGTATCCTTATCGATTCGATGCACAATTCCAGGTCTCATGACACCATTTATCCCAGAAAGATTGTCCTTGCAGTGAAACATAATTGCATTAACCAATGTGTCTTTATAATGACCTGCCGCAGGATGAACAACCATATTTTTAGGTTTGTTAACGACCAGAACGTCTTCATCTTCGTAAAGAATATCAAGCGGTATATCCTGAGGAAGAATTTCAGGTACTTCTAATGGAGGTATTTCAAGATAAATACGATCATTTTCAGACACAGAAGTACTTGGCTTAACATTTTTACCATTACAAAAAACTTTTTTATCATCAATCAGTTTTTTTATATAAGTACGTGAAAGAGAATCAACAAGCTCACTGATAAGCTTATCGATTCTCATTCCCTCGTATTCATCTGTAACAACAAACTCAAAAATGTCGTTTTTTTGTTCCATTCTTCCACCAATAACAATCTAAAAATTTTTATCATGATTTTAATTCAAGAAATCATTTTTTTGTATTAAACTCACGAAATTTATTATGTTGTCTAAAGCTTAAAAAGTTAAAATCGCTTTCCTTGTAATAAAAAAGAAACAGAAAAATAAAGACAAAAGTTGCCACAGTTACATATATATCAGCAACATTAAAAATTGGGAAATTGATTATAACAAAATATATGAAATCAACAACATAATTATTTTGTATTCTATCAATCATATTTCCGGCTGCACCAGCAGAAATCATAACCAATAAAACATGCATTATATTGTATTTTTTTTCATCCGGCAATCTAAACAATACATATGCAATAATAAATAAGATAAGTACAGCCACAGAAACAAAAAATACTTTTTGATTTTGCAGCATTCCAAAAGCAGCCCCACTATTCTTAAGAAAATTAAGTTCAAGAACTCCATCAATAATTTTGTAAGCCGGCTTATCCTGTAAATATGTAACTGCAAGATGCTTGGTAAACTGGTCTAAAACCACAAGTAATATAATAGCTAAAGCATCAAGTACAAGAATTATCTTTTTCTTTTTGGAAATCTGTGTCATAAAAACCTCTTAAATTATTTAATCATTATTCTCTATATAGATTATCTCTTCAAGTGCTGCTTTCATCTCTTCATCGGTAACATCCAGATTAACAACTGCCTTTCCTATACTTTTAAGCAGTATAAATCTTATTTTGTCTGAATCAGCTTTTTTATCAGATTTTGCAAGAGAGATTACTTTTTCAGCCTCAATATCTTCAATTGATATAGGAAGTTCAAAAGGAACAAACATATCTCTTATTTCATAATATTCTTCCATTGATATCATTTCTTTTTTCCATGAAATAAATGCTGCTGCAATACAGCCAAGAGCTACACACTCACCATGAAGCATCGAAAAATCTTTAGCTTTCTCAATGGCATGACCAAGAGTGTGGCCAAAATTCAAAAGCATTCTATCGCCTTTTTCAGTAGGGTCTTTTTCAACAACTGCTTTTTTTATTTCGCAGCTTCTTTTTACCATTTCTTCAACAACTGTTAAATCTCTATCATTGATCTCATACATATTCTCTATTAGCCAGGTATAAAAAGAAGCATCTTTTATCAGTCCATGTTTCATTACTTCCGCAAAACCTGATGCATACTGCCTTGCATCGAGAGATTTAAGAGTTGATAAATTCATATATACAAGTCTGGGCATATAAAATGCGCCAACCATATTTTTGTAGCCTTCATAATCAACACCTGTTTTACCACCAATACTACTATCTGTTTGAGCTAAAAGTGTTGTAGGTATTTGAATATATGCTATTCCTCTAAGATACGTAGCTGCTACAAAACCAGACATATCACCAACAACACCACCACCCAATGCTACTATCAGATCATGCCTGTCAAAATGGTTTTCTATAAGAACCCTGTAAATCTTATTTATTTCATTAAGATTTTTATTTTCTTCACCTGCAGGAATCGCATAAACAATTATTTTATCAGAAACTTCTTTTAAGCAGTCTTTAACTTCATCAGAATAAAGCTTCTCTACATTAGAATCGGTAATAATCGCAATTTTTCTGTTATTAAATCCAAGAGCCTCTATTTCATTTTTTAAACCATCAAAGCTTATATCAAAAATTATGTCATAGCATGGTTTTTTTTCATAATTAACTGTAATTCTATCGCTCATATAAAACTTCCATCTCCATTATTTATATATTCAAAAAAGCTGCTGACTATTTACTTAAACAGTCAACAGCATATATTTACCGATAAGTTAGTCAATTTGCTGAGGGCCATCAGATATTCCACTACCGAAGGCTCCATTTATCATTGTCTGGAAATCACCTGAAATATCAACTGAAGCAGGTGTAATTATAAATATATATCTAGATATTTTTTGAAGATTACCAGATATAGCAAATGTTGATCCGGAGGTAAAATCGATAATTCTCTGTGCTATATCTACATCAAGTCCTTCAAGATTAAGTACAACAGTGCGATTAGCAAGAAGAGTCTCTGTAATCTCCCTTGCATCCTCAACTGATGTAGGCTTTATAACACAAACTTCCATTCCGGCTGCACTCAAAGCTTTTCTGTTTCGTGAAGGTGTAGTTTTTGGTGCTGATTTCTTTGTCTTATCTTCAGAAATTTCTATACTTGGATCGTCTTTTCCGATAGGAGCAGAATTATTGATTGATTCAATCTTGGAACCGCTATCATAATATCCATCATCTGAATCATAATAGCCATTCTCATCATCCCCGTTAAGCTGAATTGCTTTTAAAAACTTATCCATAACGCTCATATTTCTTGTACTCCTCACTCGTTAATCCCAACAAATTGTAACAAATAATTATATTGTTACATAGAAAACCACATATTATATTAGCGTAATATTACATAATCTGTCAATGTTATAGCCAAAAGTAAATAATTTACATTTTACTGTTTCCTCGCTCCAGTAACTAATTTACGCATTCATTACTAAATAATCTAATTGCTTTTCAACCTGAAGATGCTTCTATAGCAGAATCCTCAGATTGTCCCTCTGCGCCTTCATCAGATGATATTTCTACTTCGTCATTAGAAACATCTTGTGACGAAATATCTGAACTGCTTTCATCTGATTCTGAAGTAATTTCCTCTGATTGCGCAGTAGCAGAACTATCTTCCCCATATGATCTATTATTTTCCTGCACATATGAAGAAGCATTTTCATCATCATCATCTGATTTACCATCTACAGCACTGGAATCCAGAACAATATAGTCATATACGCTCAAACCATAGGTTGTATTGGAACGTACTATTGAATATTCATCATTTTGATATAAAATTGTAATCTGCCTAAAATCAGCATAACCTTTATTTATGTTATAAACTCCTACCAGAGTGTCCTGCTTACTGACAGTATAACGCTCAGTTGAGTCAGGTTTTATCAAAAGATCTCCGGATCTAAGTTCTGTAGTATCAACATAATATTCTGTTTCCGTTTCACTGTACAATGATACCTTTATAAATTCAGAAGTTTCATTTCCCTGCTCATCATATCGATTACGCAAAACTCCGGTAGTATTATCATTATTTTTTATAATATATTCCTTAGGAATAAGATAAAAACTTTTATTTACTATCGCAGAATTAGGAATCTTAAGTCCGGACTCATCCTCCGTAATTAGTTCGACATTAAGATATCTGTCGCGGCAAAAAGTAATCATAGAATTAGTAAATGTCAGCACTAAAAATGTATCACCATCAACACTTGTAAAGCTCGAAACTTTGCCCCATGATTCATCCTGATTTTTGATAAATCTGACTTTAACGTAACCAAGATCAGTTATCTGCTGTAATTTATCAGGATCATTTTCCTGTATGACAATAGACCATTCTTCACTTGTACATAGCTTATAAACAGGATCACCGGCATTAACCAATGCATTATTTATAAGCTGGTTTTTTGAATAAGAAACACTATTTTCAAAATCGGCAGCAGTAATATCCTGCGGACTTAAACTTTCAAAACCATCTATTGAATATATTACAATTCCTGTATCATCTGCGTATTTGTAATTTATCGCAGCAAGAGTAGAACTGTTTGAATTTAACGAATTAATATTCTGCAAAATACTGTTATTGGATAATTTTTGAACAGTTCCATCAAGACTTACCTTAAAATCATAAACAGTATAATAGCTTTGCGGATCAAAAGAAGAACTAAAATCAACTATTTGAGACCTCAGTTCAGATAAATCATCATCGCTTAAAGAAACCTCATCAGAACCCTGAGACTTCAGGTAATCCAAGAGCTGTCCGGATTCATCTACAGTATATACAAGATTACCAACTGCAACACGATTTCCCTCTGTTGCAAAATAATTAACATATCCTGCTGAATCACTCTCAACAATTTTCTCATCTCTTATACATATAGCTTCATAAATGTTATTTGTTGAAAGAGATCCTTCTTTTACCTCATAACCAACAATATGTTCTCTTCTGAAATAAGTAACAACACTAATAATTACATAAATGGCAATGACTCCGAAAAAAACCATGCCTATATTCAGATTATTAATATTTTGAGGATATTTAGTTACTTTTCGGCGTTTGTTATTACCTGCCATTTTTCCCAACCTTAAATAATTTTAAAAATAGCTCAAAAGATAAGCCGCGGATGTCCGCGGCTTATCATGGTATTTATTATAATACATGAAATATCAAAGCGAAACAATAATTTTTGACTTAACCGCTTCCGGAAGCTCAGACTCATCCATAGAAAGACTGAGTATAAAGTCGATGCCAAACTTTTCGCTAAGCTTTTCGAGTTTGCCCACAGTCTCAGTAATATCCTGGCCCTCAAGGCAAGAAATTTTAAGAAAACTATCAAAATACATTTGCTGAAGATCATGGTCCTGAGAAATAATACCACTGACGAATCCGATGAACTCATCGGCATTGGAGATCATAAAATCTGAAACTACAATAAGTCGAATCTTATTGTTTAATTCATACATGTGCTTTGTATTCTTATCGAGAAAGGCTACACTTCCGAGAACATTCTTTACCTCGGTATTAACCTTGTCCAATAAGCATTTGGTCTTTCCTTTTCCTTTTTTCCCAACAATTAACTGAACCATCGGCATACCCTCCTGCAAGTAGGAATTTAATTGATGTATTAATTATAAGTTATCAAATAATAAAAGACAACCTTAATTGAAAATAAACATAAAAATAATACAATCAATTTTATAAATTATGAAAAACTCACAAAAACTTGTGACAAAAATCAGTCATGATGTGGCAAGCATCAACAAATCCGTCATATCATCATATAAAGTTCCGCTGTCCGTATCCCGCATAATAACAGCAATATACGGATTACCGACTGTATCTCTTGCAAGAAGTATCAAACAATGACCGGCTGCTGTAGTAGTTCCTGTTTTACCACCAATTACAGTAATACCTGAAGGCTGCGATTTATTACCATTAATAAATGCATTGGTACTTTTTATATCCACATCCTTAGTTGCACCTGTGGAATCAAGATATGTGGTTGTATATTGATTCATATTAATAATTTCAGAAAACGTATCATACTGCATAGCAGCATTGAATATAAGATACATATCGTAAGCAGAAACATAATGCTCATCACTTGTAAGTCCGTGCGGATTCTCAAAATGAGAATTAGTAGCTCCTATAGCCTTTGCCTCCTGATTCATCATATCCACAAATCCGGAAATTGAGCCTCCAATATTAGACGCAATAAGATTAGCTACATCATTAGCAGAATATATAAGCAATATTCTAAGCGCCTGATCAAGCGTCATCCTGTCTCCTTCTTTAAGGCCAATCTTTTGAGCTCCTGATTCATTGACATATACATCTGCCCCAGCGACTAAAACCTGGTCAAGAGAACCATATTTTAATGCCACTAAAGCTGTCATAACTTTGGTAAGACTTGCAGGCATAACCCTTGCATTTACATTTTGTGCATACAAAGTTTCCTTATTCGTTAGGTCAAAAAGACCCGCGCTTACATTTTCTCCTAAAGTCAGTGCTGAAATATTTACATCGGAATTAACCACGCAAAGCTCTGAAGCAAAAGTCGGATAATTAAACTGAGTGTTTGAATCAGACACAAAAGAGCTAACGGAATATTTAGCTCCATATGGAAAGCCGGAACATCCCGTTAGAATTGATGTAGTTAACAGAACTATGGAAAAAAGCTTAAGGTACTTATTTGTACATTTCACGCCACTCAAGATCTCCTCTGTCAAGTGATTTGATCAACAGCTCTGCTGATGCAAGATTGGTTGCAACCGGAATATTATGCATATCACAAAGAGTCATAACATTATTTACATCAGGTTCATGTGACTTAACTGTAAGTGGATCTCTTAAGAAAATTACAAGGTCAATTTCATTATGTTCTATAGCAGCACCTAGCTGCTGTGCTCCGCCAAGGTGTCCTGCAAGATATTTATGAACAGATAAATTAGTTACTTCCTCAATAAGTCTTCCTGTTGTACCTGTCGCAAAAAGATCATTCTTACTAAGAATTCCTCTATAAGCAATACAAAAATTCTGCATTAATTTTTTCTTTGCGTCATGTGCTATAAGTGCGATGTTCATTTGACTTATACCCTCCCAAATATATATTTATTACTTTGAAGTCTTACATTTAATACAAAACCAATACCCATAAATGAACTCAATAAAGATGTAAGTCCATAACTAACGAAGGGTAATGGAATACCTGTATTAGGTATAACACCGGTTGCAACACCGATATTTATAAAACCTTGAAAACCAATCCAGGCTCCAACACCTGCAGCAATTATTTCACCCGCTTTATCTTTGGCTCTCATTGAAATCAGAAAGCAATCTAAGGATATTGCAAGGACAAGACCAATAACTATGCAGGCTCCGATAAATCCAAGTTCCTCACCAATAACTGTAAAAATAAAGTCTGTTGGCGATTCAGATATAAATCCACCATTTAAAACAGAACTAATTTCATTAGTATTATAGCCTTTTCCATAAAGTTGTCCTGAACCGATAGCCATCATAGAATTCAGAGTCTGATAAGCTTCAGAATTGGCATAATCTTCCGGATGTAACCAAGCCAAAATACGTCTCTGTTGATAATCATGAAGAATACTGCTCTCACCCTGAACTGCATTGTAAATCACAAACAGAACAGAAGGAATAGAAACTGAAAGTACCGCAATAACAATTTTCCAACTGATACCCGCAACGAATACAATAGTTGAAAAAATTGCCATAAGCATGATACAAGTAGACAAATCCGGTTGCCCGGCAATCAGTCCAAGTGGCAATGCCAACAATGCAAGACAAATTAAAATAAAACCAAATGATTTTATTCTGTCTTTATATTTCATAATAAACTGCGCATAAAATAAAATCAATAATATTTTAGCCGATTCTGAAGGCTGAAATGTAATGCCAAAAAGACTAACCCATCGCTGCGCTCCATTAGTACTGCTTCCAAGTGGTGATAAAACAAGCGCAAGTAAAACAGCATTTAAAATATAGAACAATATATACAGTTTTATTATGTAAACATAATCAAGTAATGAAATAAACACCATCATTACAACGCCAAAAATAAGTCCGGCTATCTGCTTATTGCTTGAAGATGGATCAGCGGAATTAATTGCCATTATTCCAACTATTGATAAAGCTATGACCATGAAAACCAAAATAAAATCATAGTCAATTATCTTATACTTCTTAATCATTTATTTTCCCCATTTATCAGTCAGCATTTGTTGCACCGTCCTGAAGTTCCTGCGCTGTACCTGAAATAATATCATCTTCATCACGAAGATCAAAATAATAAGCAAGCGCTTCTTTGGTTATCTGAGCTGCATAACTTGAAGTGTAACCATTAGCGATTCTTGTTGCCACTGCAATTTCAGGCTTTTCATATGGAGCATAGCATACAAACAGTGAATGGTTAGGCTTACTCTTTGATTCCTGTGCAGTTCCTGTCTTACCGGCAACCTGCACACCCAAATTTGCATAATAACTCTTATCCTCAACAACCTGTCGCATTCCTAAATGAATAGCATTCCAGTAAGACAAAGGCATATCGATCACATTCCGAATCTCTGCATTATATTCTTCAAGCAGATTTCCATTAGAGTCAGTAGTCTTATCAATAAGTGTAAGATTATAACATGTACCACTGTTAGCAACAGCTGTTATATATCTCGCAAGTCCTACTGTAGTATATGAGTTTGTACCCTGACCAATAGCTGAACGGACTGAGTCCATATCAGATACCTGTGGTTCAGACTCTGCTATTTCTATACCGGTTTTTTCAGATAAACCGTATAAATCAGCATACTTTGCAAGCTTCTCAAGACCAACATCCGATGAATAAGTATCTCCGTCCATTCCAAGTCTGTAACCTACTTCATAAAAGAAAACATTACAGGAATTTCTGATACCTCCAGTGACATTAAGATTTCCATGTCCTCTTGGATATACCCAACATCTAGGTGGATTATCAGTCTTATCAAAAATACCTCCGCAATAAATTGTTGAATCAGTAGTAATCACGCCTTCCATAAGTGCGGCTGTAGAAGAAACCATCTTAAAAGTTGAACCGGGTGCAGTTTTTTGTTGTGTAGCATAATTGTATAAAGGATTAGAATTATCACTTCTTAATTTAGCATAATATTCTGCGTCTACACCATTTGCCATCTTATTGTTGTCATAACCCGGATAAGAAACCAGCGCAAGTACATCTCCTGTGTTTACATCAGTAATAACCATTGAGCCTGTACATGGGTTAAGTGCGAGCTGAGCCGGTGTGATATCAAGATTGGATATTCTGTTTAGCATAAATGTATATGAACTCTCTCCGCCTCTATTCCAAATGGATAACTCCTCAGCATCCATATCAAAGGCTTCTTGTTCAAGCAAAATGTTACATACCTGACTACCAGAAATATAACCATCAAGAAGTAAATATTTATAAAGTCTTGTCCTAAAATCCGCATCAGTCTCAAGCTCAGTGATTACACTGTCAACAACCTGGCCGAATATTTCTTCTGAATCAGCATACTGATTATCAATATTAAGCTTTGAAACATCTATCCAATTCATTGAGATTGCATATCTTAAATATTCAGTCAAAGAAATTGTCTCATCTGAAGTCCATGCAATATAATAAGGATCCTCCTTATCCACTTTGGATGAGTCAAGAATTCCGTCACTATAAAGATCAGATGCAATATGACTCATATACCATTGATACTCTGTACTGAGATTATCATAACTTGTCATTTTTTCTGTAAGCTCTGATTTTATCTCAGCAATCACAGCTTCATTCTTAGCTAAAAAAGCCTGATATACAGCCTGCTCATTTTCTTTTGCATCAGCAGATGCCAAATGGCTTATATCTATTACATTATTGTCAAATAGAGCATAATAAACATCATATATAGGAATGACGATATTACTGGAGCTTGATGTTTCGGTATAAGTATAGGTCTTTACATTCTGTATCTTTGAAACAAGAATACCCGCCAGCGACTGCTCGATAATGTTATAACACGCCTCTGTTAGATCCTTATCAATAGTAAGATAAACATCATTACCTGCAACTGAATCTACATAATTACTAGTTTCAATTACCTGACCTGTATTATCAACATATACAGTTTCAGATCCTTTGGTTCCCTGCAATACGCTTTCCATAGCCTGTTCAATACCGGATTTACCTACAGTATCATTAATACCATATGCAGAATTCAACTGTTGTAAAGATGCAAGCTCATCTTCCGACACTTTACCTGTATATCCCAATATCTGTGAAAAATAATATGAATCAACGTATTTTCTGGCAGTACTTTCTTCAATGGAAACACCATCAAGTGTATCTGCATTTTCCATAACATCTGCAACAGTCTGATCGCTGACATCTGAAGCAACAGTTGTATCAATATACTTCTGATAACTGTTTGTATTCATGTTATATCTGACTGTAAGAACCTTGAGCGCTCTGTCATTTGTATATCCAAGCCTCGATACAAAAGTTGAAGAATCTCCTTCAACTTCATAATCACCGATTCCAAATGTTTTACAGAGATCGTCCACAACTTCAGTAGCTGTTTTTATCTTTTCTTCATACTTAAGATCACTTATGGAAGTACGACCGTAAACATCCGCAAGGAAACGAAGTAACGTATTACCTTCAATAGTAAATTCATAGTCTCCATCTTCATTTATAACAATCTTAAAATCCTGATCTACAGAATCACCATTGTCCTCAATGATATCAATAAGCTTATTTAGAGTATCATTAATGGACTTATTTTTCCCTTTTCCGGTTTTATAGACATCTTCAATTGTCACAGAATTAGCAAGCTCATTGTATGCCAAAAGATTACCATTTCTGTCATAAATATTTCCTCTTGTAGCTGCAATACTTTTTTCCTTTTTGATCCTTAATTTGAAGGTGTCAAGATAATACTCGCCATTTATTATCTGCAGATAAAAAAGCCTATAGACCAATATCCCGGCAAGACATATCAGTACGCCGCAGACAACTACAGCTCTGGAGGTAATAAACTTAACAAATGCTTCTTTAATATCATTAAACAAATTTTTTTGCGCTCCTTTGCTCTCGCTTGTCTATTTTTGTATGCACAAACAGAATCACAGGATAATACAAAATAGAAACAATAGATGTATAAACCACTTCAGGTATTATTACATTAAGCATGTAATAACCTATATCAAATTTTGTTCTGAACAAAAACATTAGAACATAACAAATAAAACCATATAAAAAATCTGATGCAGAAATAAATAAAATTGGAATAATTATATTTTGAGAAAAGAAAATTTCATGAAACTTCCCAACAATAAAACCAATGTACATATAAATCAGAGCATAAAAGCCAATATATGTACCAAAAAAAATATCAATAAGTAATCCACTGAAAAAACCTGTCAAAAGACCTGTTTTATCACCTTTAATAAATCCATGTGATGCCGTTACAATCATCATAAGATTTGGTGCAATGCCACCAAAATCAAATGTTCTGAAAACGGTAGTCTGTAAAATAAAAGAAACAAGTACGAAAATAAAATTTGCAACAACCCGTCTTACGTTCATTTACTTTCCTTCATCAATCTGCATTTTTCTTTAATTCCAAGATAACAAGCACAACATTCATGTGTTCAAAATCAACAGCAGGTGTAATTGTGCCTGACTTGGTCAGATTATTGGAATCATCATCTATAGTAGAGATATAACCAATAAGTATGCCCGGAAGATATTTATCACTAATGTTTGATGTAACAATCTTATCGCCGACACTTACTCTGTCAACGTCATCCACAAGCTTTGAAAAAGTAATAAATCCCTGATTGTATAATTCAAGATCACCGGTAACAATAAGATTATCTGAAGAAGATAATACCATACCACTAACTGATGCATTATCAGCAATTATAGACTGTACCTTTGCCCAATCAGGACCGATATCAATAATTCTTCCTACCAATGCTCCGTCGGCAATAACATTCATATCAATAGAGAGTCCATCATCCGCTCCCTTATCAATTACAAAAGAATGATACCAGTTTCCGGCATCTTTACCGATAATCCTTGCACCGACTTTCTCATAATTCTCATAAGGAGAATCCAGCTCATACAGATTTCTCAGTTCAGTAAGTTCATACTTTTCCTGTTCAAGTGTAGTATTTTGAACCGTAAGCTCATCAATCTGATTTTTCAACTGCTCATTTTCTTCCAACAGCTTAGTAATGGAAGAAAGTTTATCTGCAGTATCCTTTAAATATGTGCCAACTGTTGTTATTCCTTTTTGAAATGGTACAACAAAAACACCTGCCACAGAATTGAGCGGGCCTGTAAACAAATTAGTATTAAACGTAATTATTATCATTGCAGTACACAGTACTGTTAAAATAAAGAGAAGATATTTACTTGGTAATGTAAAATCTTCTCCTCTTCTTTTAATAATGGGACTCATTATTTATCCTCTTCAATACCATATGCAAGAGCCTTGAACTGGTCTTCTTTGATAATCTTGGCAAGTCCAAGAGCACAAGAACCGATAGGATTCTCAGCAAGGTTGACATTAAGTCCGACACCGTTGCTGAGTCTCTGAGCAAGATGGCAAACCTGAGATGCTCCACCTGTAAGATAAAGTCCATGCTTAAAGATATCTGCTGCAAGCTCCGGAGGAGTCTTTTCAAGAGCAGCCTTGATATTATCAAGAATAATATCAAAGCTTTCAATTAAAGCCTGATTTAAAAGATCTGTCGGAATCTTTCTCTCTACCGGAAGACCTGTCACAATGTCTCTACCATAAACTACTGCTTCCTTGCCCTCTTTTTCAAGCTCTTTAAGTGCAATCTTAACACTCTCGGATGTTTTCTCACCAATAAGAAGTCCAAACTCTTTTCTGATAACATTTCGAATAGATTCATCAAACTTCTTGCCGCCGACTTTAATAAGCTTACTTACTACAATACCTCTAAGAGATAGAATAGAAATCTCAGTAGTGTCATATCCAACATTAACAACTAAAACACCCTGTGAATTCATAACATCTACGTTCATTCCAAGACCATCAGCCAGTGGTTTCTTGACCATAAGAATCTTTTTTGCTTTGATTCCTGCATCATTAATAAGATCATGAAACGCTCTTCTTTCAACCTCTGTTACATCCTTGGGAACAGCGATATAAACTTCGCATGGCTTAACAGAACCCTTCATCTGATCAGTCAAAAAGAGCTTGACTAAAGTTTCCATGTGTTCAATATCAGCAATTACTCCACTATTAAGCGGATATGAAATTCTAATCTTGTCAGGTGCTTTTTCATACATTTCATATGCAGAATTACCATAAGCAAAAACATTGACCTTGTTTTCGATGGCAATCATATTTTTTTCTACTGTAAGTGAATCTTCATCCTTATTGTAGATCTTGATGTTACTTGTACCAAGATCGATTCCGAAAATATTACCCAAAATAGCCTCCTCTATAACACTTGTTTATCTAATATTTTTATTGCCACAAAAGTCCTGATTCCTTCAGGCTGCAATAAGTCATATCTCCGATAATAATGTGATCTCTAAGAATAATATCGAGAAATTTTCCCGATTCTATAATCTTGTTTGTAATGGCGATATCTGCTCTGCTTGGAGTAGGGTCGCCCGCAGGATGATTATGCAAAAGTATCAAATTAGATGCTCCGCATTTAAGTGCCTGCATAAAAACATCTCTCGGAGAAATCAAAGCAGAATTAACTGTTCCGATTGATAACGTACTTTCCTGAATAAGCTTAAGTCTATTATCAAGACATAAAAGTATTATATGTTCACGATCTTCATGTCTTAACTTTTCCATGTAGTATTCAGCAACAGTTTCCGGTTCATTGAACTCAATTGTCGCTGAAGCCTTCTGATATGACATCCGCTTTGCAAGCTCAGCTATACACAAAAGCTTTATTGCTTTAATTTGTCCAATTCCGTGAATATTCATAAGTTCATCCACGGTCAGATTAAACAAAGAATTAAGTCCTTTATTTTTCCCCTGTCCAAGACTCATTACCTGCCTTGCAATATCAACAGGCGAACTGACCTTAGAACCTGTTCTGATAATGATTGCAAGCAATTCAGCATCTGTCAGATTGGCCGCGCCATATGTCAAAAATCTCTCATATGGAAGACCGTCCTTATCCAAACTGTTTTCTGCAATCATAGAATTATATGATTTCATTGATCTCCTTCTGAAAAACTCCAAACAATCAGAAAAGACCAATTTGTATTATAACACAAGAAATCTCTTGTTGAAACAACGTTCAGACATTTTCTTTTATAGTTTAACAATTCCGGCATTAACAAGACTCTGTAAAGTCTTTAATATTCCTAGTTTAGCATGAGGCCAGGTAAGTCCTCCCTGGAAAAACACAGAATAAGGCTCTTTAATTGGACCATCCGCTGAAAGTTCAATAGAAGAACCTGAAACAAAAGCGCCGGCAGCCATAATTACCTGTGCATCATAACCGGGCATATCCCAAGGCTCGGGAGTAACAAAAGAATCAACCGGAGCAGCCGCCTGTACGCCTTCACAGAATGCAATAACACCTTCAGGTTTTCCAAAAGTAACAGCCTGAATGATGTCATGTCTTTCTTCTGTAGCGTTAGGACAAACATCAAAGCCTAGTTTTTCGTATATATTTGCAGCAAAAATCGCTCCCTTTAATGCAGAAGCTGTAACAGTAGGCGCTAGGAAAAATCCCTGATAAAACTGTGGAAGTATTCCAAGTGAAGCTCCAACCTCTTTTCCAAGTCCGGGTGAAGTAAGACGGAAGGCAGCGTTCTCAACACACTCTTTTTTGCCGGCAATGTATCCACCTATAGGAGCAAGTCCGCCACCAGGATTCTTAATAAGTGAGCCTACAACCATATCTGCCCCAACATCCGTGGGCTCAATTCTCTCAACAAATTCACCGTAACAGTTGTCAACCATACAAATAACATCTTTTTTGATGTTCTTTATAAAGCTTATTAGTTCACCTATTCTTCCAACAGAAAGTGTAGGCCTTGTTTGATAACCCTTTGATCTTTGGATAGTTACAAGTTTAATATTGTCATGTTCCAAAAGAGCTTTTTTAATATTATCAAAATCAAATTCTCCATCAGGCAAAAGATCAACCTGTGTATATTCAATACCATATTCTTTTAAGGAACCCCTGGAAGGTCTTATTCCAATAACCTCCTCAAGCGTATCATAGGGCTTCCCTACAGGAGAAAACAACATATCTCCAGGTCTTAGATTGCTCATAAGAGCAAGTGCAAGTGCATGAGTACCACAAGTTATCTGAGGTCTTACAAGTGCATCTTCAGCATGGAAAACAGATGCATATACAGCTTCAAGCTTCTCACGTCCGATATCATTGTAACCATATCCGGTTGTTCCCAAAAGACACGCCTCACTAACTTTATTGTCCTGCATTGCCTTTAATACTTTGAGCTGATTATATTCAGCATTTTCATCAATTCTTGTAAATCTTTCTTTCAAATCTACCAGTATTTCCTGTCCAAAATTATAGACTGCCTCTGAAATACCAAGTGCTTCATACATTTCCTTGTTCATAAATTCTTATCATCTCTTTCAAAATTAAATCATCATTGTGATCAAAATTATTTTTATCAATCCAGATAACATCGCGTTCTCTTCTAAACCAGGTAAGCTGCCTCTTGGCAAAATGTCTTGTATTTAGCTTTATAAGATAAACTGCTCTTTCAAGATCATATTCGCCATCAAGATATCCCATTATTTCTCTGTACCCAAGGCTTTGCATCGATGTTGCTGTCTTTGGAATATTCAGTTTCCTGAGTTCTTTTACTTCCTCAAGAAGACCTTCTTCCATCATTTGATCTACTCTTTTATCTATGCGTGAGTATAACGTTTTTCGTTCATCTGTCAATACAAAATATCTGAAATCATAGGGAGAAGTACGTTCATGTTGCTCTTTATTATGTTCTGAAATAGGTTTCCCTGTCTTTTTATAATATTCAAGTGCTCTAATTACACGTTTGGAATTATTCTCATGTATAGCTAATGCTGATTCAGGATCTATTTCTTGTAGCATCTCATGAAGTACATGTACACCTTCTTTTTCGGCTAATTGTTCAAGCTCATGCCTATAGGTTTCATCTTCATCTGTCTCTGTAAAATCAATATCATACAGAACTGCCTGAATATAAAATCCCGTTCCTCCAACAATAATCGGAACTTTTCCTCTCGAAGCAATATCATTAATAGCCTCTTTAACAAGCTTCTGAAACATAAAGACGTTAAAGTCTTCAGTCGGCTCCAAAAAATCGATAAGATGATGTGGAACACCATCCATTTTTTCCTTGGTTATCTTGTCCGTTCCGATATCCATATATTTATATACCTGCATAGAATCAGCGGAGATAATCTCTCCGCCAATTCTTTTTGCAAGTTCAATTGATAATTTAGATTTTCCAACCGCAGTAGGTCCTGTTAATACAATGAGTTTTTGCATATTATTCAACTACTCTCTTAAACTTTTTATCAATCTCATACTTACTCATTGAGATAATTGTAGGTCTCCCATGTGGGCAGTTATACGGATTGTCAAGAGTCAATAATTCATCTAAAAGTGCTTCCATTTCCTGCCTTGTCATCCTTGTATTTCCTTTTACAGAAGCTTTGCATGCCATGCTGGCGATTTTATAGTTTATTACATCAGGAGTCCTGTCGAGATTTGTTTCGTGTGACAATTCATCAAGAATCTCAAGAAACATTTCTTTTTCATTATCACATCCAAAAAGATCTACAGGAATGGCTCTCATGGCATATTCGTGTCCGCCGAAATTTTCTATATTAAAACCAAGTCTCTCAAAGTATTGACGATAGTGTTGAAACATTTCTTCTTCTGCAGACGATAAAGTGACTATAACGGGTGGATTAACCATCTGTGAAAGCAAATCTCCTGACTTATATCTCTTCATCATCCTCTCATAGTTAACCTTTTCATGAGCAGCATGCTGATCAACCATGAACATTTTATCCTTAAAACCTATTATCCAGTAGGTTCCAAAAATCTGTCCGAGAATCTCATATTCTTTTACATTATCTTTAGACAGAACCTTTTCATCAAAAAGATTAAGCTGTGAAGCCTTTTCTACAACTATTGCATCCTGTTGTTTAATGATTGGAGAAGGACGATCCTTTTTTTCAGCATTTTTACCATCAAGGTCGCCAAAAACTCTTGTCCAAACAGCTGATTTATTAATATCTTCGATTTTAATAGGCTCTGCTTTTACTCCCTTGGCGTAAACAGGCTCACTTTCGTTTACCCTATTTTCTTCAAAACGAAGCTTTTCAAATGGTTCCGGTGCGGTCTTATTAGTGTTATTAAGCTGTTTTATCTCCTCAGGCATTACATAAGAAACATTTTTAAGCTCGGGCTTTGCCATTTCCCTAAGCATTTTTTCCTTTTGTTCTTTTTTATCTTCTTTGTCATCCAAAAGAGCATCAGGAATCATTTCATTATTTTTTAGAACATTTTCTACGCTTGTACGGATAAATTCATAAAGCTGAGGCTGATTATTAAATCTGACTTCAAGTTTAGCAGGATGAACATTAACATCAACTGTTGCCGGATCGACTCTTAGATGCAATACCGCAAATGGAAACTTATGCATCATAAGATATTGCTTATAACCTTCTTCGAGAGCCTTAGACATAACCTTATCTTTAACAAATCGACCGTTAACAAAAAATATCTCAAAATTCCTATTTGAACGGTTAAGAGAAGGTTCACCAAGATAACCTTCCAATATCATGCCATCTTGTGAAACATTGATTGGTCTGACACTTACAGAAACATCACGGCCGTAAATTCTGTAAATAAGCTCCTTTAAATCACCATTTCCTGAGGTTGAAAACTTGTCCTCTTTATTATTGATATAATGAAAAGAAATTGTAGGATTATCTAGAGCAAGATGCTCCATTACATCCCCGATATAGCTACCTTCAGTCTGCGGTGTTTTTAGGAATTTTTTTCTTGCAGGCGTATTGTAAAAGAGATTTCTGATTATCAATGTAGTCCCTTCGGGCGCACCAATCTCTTCAAATCCTTCCTCTGTTCCACCATTTATTGTATACTTTGTTCCGGTAAGATCATCCACAGTTTTTGTAATCATTTCAACCTGAGCTACAGAGGAAATACTTGAAAGAGCCTCTCCTCTAAAGCCCAGAGAATGAATACTGAAAAGATCATCAATAGTCTTTAGCTTACTTGTAGCATGTCTCTTAAACGCCTTACGGATCTGGCTCTTTTCTATTCCGGAGCCATTATCCGTAACTCTTATCATATCAATTCCGCCGCCTTTGATTTCAACTGTAACAGCAGTTGCTCCGGAATCAATAGCATTTTCAACAAGTTCCTTTACAACACTAGCCGGTCTTTCAACAACTTCACCGGCTGCAATCTGATCTATGGTGTTTTTATCCAGTTCATTAATAAAGGCCATCAGCTTTTCCACCTGTTCTTTAAGTCACTTTGTAGTTTGTAAAGTGTATTAAGTGCATCCATGGGTGTAAGAGTTGTAATATCAATCTCCTGCAACCTTCTCAAAACCTCTTCATCTGTAACTGTATCAAACAAAGACATCTGGTCGATATCTACATCATCATAATGTTTTACTTTTACTTTTTTGTCGTTTTTATTTTCCCTTGCAATATTCTGAACTTTTTCAGTAATATCGTTATCTGTAAGCTCTGAAACAATTTCTTTTGCTCTATCGATTACCATGTCAGGTACACCGGCAAGCTTTGCAACCTGAATACCATAGCTCTTATCGGCTCCGCCTTTTATTATCTTTCTCAAAAAGACAATATCATCACCGTTCTCTTTAACTGCAATACAATAATTATTGACATTATCCATCTTACCCTCAAGCTCAGTAAGCTCATGATAATGAGTTGCAAAAAGAGTCTTGGCACCAAGAATTTTTCGATTACTGATATGTTCAATCACAGCCCAGGCTATAGCAAGTCCGTCATAAGTAGACGTTCCTCTTCCTATTTCGTCAAGAATAAGCAAAGAATCAGAAGTAGCATTTCTTAAAATATTCGCAACCTCATTCATCTCAACCATAAATGTCGACTGCCCGCTTCCAAGATCATCGGAAGCGCCAACCCTCGTAAAAATTCTGTCAACTATGCATATATCAGCTTTTTCAGCAGGAACAAAGCTTCCAATCTGTGCCATAAGCACTATCAGCGCAGATTGACGCATATACGTTGATTTACCTGCCATATTTGGGCCTGTAATAATTGAAATACAGTGTTTTTTATTATCAAGATATGTATCATTAGAAATAAACATATCCGAACTATCAAGCATATTTTCAACAACAGGATGTCTTCCGCCTTTGATATTTATGATTCCCTTATCGTTTATCTGTGGCTTAACATAATGATTCTTTTCAGCCACATAAGCCAGGGAAGCATATGTATCCAAAAGGGCTATTGCCTTGGCTGTTGATTGAATTCTGTCAATTTCAAGAGCAATCGAATCACGAATTTTACAAAACATCTCATATTCAAGATTGTTAAGCTTATCCTGAGCATTTAAAATAGTATCTTCAAGCTCTTTTAACTCAGTAGTGGTATATCTTTCGCAATTGGTAAGTGTCTGTTTTCTGATGAAATAATCCGGAACTTTATCCTTAAAAGAATTGGTTACTTCAAAAGAATATCCAAATACATTACTATACTTAATTCTAAGATTCTTAATTCCTGTCTTTTCTCTCTGATCCTCTTCCATCTGAGCAAGCCAGGATTTACCTTTAGTGCCGGCTTCTCTAAAATGATCTATATCAGCGTCAAAGCCATCCTTGATAATTCCACTTTCCTTAATGGCAAGCGGGGGTTCTTCTACAATAGATTTATCAATAAGCTCATATATATCATTAAGAGTATCAAGATGATCATATATCGTCTTAATTTCTGCATCTTCTGTAACATCAAGAAGTGCTGTTTTAATAGCAGGAATCATCTTGATTGAATTTCTAAATGCCAAAAGATCTCGCGGATTTGCAGTTTTAAAAACAATCTTTGACATCAATCTTTCAAGATCATAAATAGGTCCAAGATATTCTCTGACTTCTTCTCTTGCAACAACATTTTTAAAAAGTGCATCGACAGCACCCTGTCTCAATAAAAGTACTTCCTTATCAATAAGCGGCTGTTCAATAAAACTTCTTAAATTTCTGGCTCCCATAGCAGTCTTGGTCTTATCAAGAACCCAAAGAAGCGTTCCTCTTTTCTGCTTATCTCGCATGGTTTCAACAAGCTCCAGATTACGCCTTGTCGATGAATCAAGAAGCATATATTTCGAAGCAAGATATGGATAAATATGAGTGATATTTGATATATCCGACTTCTGCATATCAATAAGATACTGCAAAAGAGCTCCGGCAGCCACGACTCCGTTAGGAAAATCATCAACGCCAAGTCCAATTAAAGAAGATACTTTAAAATGCTTAGTGAGAAGCTTTTGACTGCTTTCTTCATCAAAGTATCTTGAATCAAGAGGATTGATGAAGATATTCATTCTGTTGTGTAAATCAGAGGTATCCACTCCGCTTACACTAAAAGCCTCATTACAAATTATTTCTGATGGAGCATATTTCCCTATCTCATCCAAAGCTTCACGGATAGAATCTACTTCAGTCAGATAATAATCACCTGTAGTAACATCAGCTATGGATATACCAATCTTATCAGGGCTGTAAAGGATACTCATTATATAATTGTTTTTTGTCTCTTCCAGAGACTGCATATTAAGATTGGTTCCGGGAGTTACAATTCTGGTAACTTCTCTTTTTACTATTCCTTTTGCAAGCTTTGGGTCTTCCATTTGCTCACAAATAGCAACCTTATACCCTCTTGAAACCATCTTTGTAAGATAGGAATCTACCGCATGATAAGGGACTCCACACATTGGAGCCCTTTCTTCCAAGCCACAGGCTTTTCCTGTAAGCGTTAGTTCAAGTTCTTTTGAAGCAATAATAGCATCATCAAAAAATATCTCGTAAAAATCCCCCAATCTGTAAAAAAGAATACAATCCTTGTTTTCCTTTTTTGTCTGGAGATAGTGTTGCATCATCGGCGATACTTTATTTATGTCAACGCTGTCAAATGTCATTGAATTATCCAAAATAAAACTCCCCTAACTAATAACAATATCTATATTACTTTTAGGCTCTATGCCCCATAAAGTAAAATCCGTGACATTCATCTAAAGTCACATCGATAATATTTCCAATAAGTGATTCATCTCCCGCAAAATGAACCAGTGTATTATTGGATAAACGGCCAGTCAGCAATGTTGTATCGTGCTCATTAACGCCTTCAACAAGAACTGATTCCGTCTTTCCGCTAAGCTTTTCAGACTGACTTCTTGCGGTCTCCTGAACTACCTTTAACAGTCTGTCAAAGTTTTCTTTCACTTCATTTTCAGGAACCTGATTATCAAATCCGGCAGCAGGAGTGCCTGTTCTTTTTGAATATATAAATGTAAAGGCATTGTCAAACTGAGCCTTTTTTACAACATCTATAGTATCATCAACATCTGCAGCTGTTTCCCCGGGAAAACCTACAATGATATCTGTTGTTATTGCTACTTCAGGAAGTTTTTCTCTTATCTTATACACAAGATTCAAATAATCATCCTTTGTATACTTTCTGTTCATTCGTCTGAGTATTTCGGTATTTCCAGACTGCAGCGGCAAATGAATATGTCTTGCAATCTTAGAGTTTCTGGCTATAACGTCCAAAAGTTCATCAGAAAAATCCTTTGGATGAGGAGTCATAAATCTTACTCTTTCAAGACCATCAACTTTGCACACTTCTTCTATCAGCTGAGGAAATGTAATCCTGTTAGGATCATCCTCTTTAAAATCGTTTCCATAGGAGTTAACATTTTGTCCAAGCAGCATAACCTCTTTAACTCCGTCAGCTACGAGCTTTTCACACTCTCTTATAATCTCCTTAGGAGAACGGGAACGCTCACGACCTCTTACATAAGGCACGATACAATATGTACAGAAATTATTACAACCGAACATTATATTTACACCGGATTTGAAAGGATACTTTCTAAGAACCGGAAGATCTTCAACTATCTTATCAGTATCTTTCCAGATATCGATTATCATTCTGTCTGATTCAAGACATGTACATAAAAGTTCAGCAAATTTGTAAATATTATGAGTACCAAAAATAAGATCAACAAAGCGATAACTTTTTTGAATTTTTTCAACTGAAGACTGTTCCTGCATCATGCAGCCACAAATTGCAATTTTCATGTGCGGATTCTTTTTCTTGTAACTTCCGCACTGACCAAGTCTTCCAAGCACTCTCTGATCAGCATTGTCTCTTACAGTACAGGTATTGTAGATAACAAAATCCGCATTTTCAGAATCAGATTCTTCATAACCTGCAAGTTTCAAGATAGCAACAAGCTTTTCAGAATCTCTTGCATTCATCTGGCATCCAAAAGTAACAACACAGGCTGTAAGCTTTCTTCCAAGCTCTTTTTCCATGCTGCTTACATATTCTTTGGCTTTATTGATAAATTCAAGCTGTTTTAAACTCTCTGCATCCTTAATATCTTCTTTATTACTATTTAAAATATTTATTTCTTTTGACATTATAAAAACTCTTTCTAAATTTAAATCTGATTGTTTACATTAGGCGTATTTTGATACTATTCCAAGCAAAATATCAACCACTTTTTTCATTTCCTGTATTGAAGCATACTCATATTTACCGTGATAATTGTAACCACCGGTGCAAAGATTAGGGCAAGGAAGTCCTTTATAAGAAAGCGCAGCGCCATCTGTACCACCTCTTATCGGAGAATCTATCGGAGTAATACCAAGCTCCTCCATAACTTTCTTTGCGTTATCAACAAGATGCATATGAGGGCGAATTTTACCGATCATGTTATAATACTGATCTCTTACCGTAACTTCAACCGTTCCTTCGCCATATTTTTTGTTAAGAAAAGCTGCTGCAGCCAGGAAAAGCTCTTTTTTCTGTTCAAAAAGCTTCTCATCATGATCTCTGATAATATAAGATGCTGTAGCCTTTTCTGTTCCACCATTTACTTCTGTAAGATGGAAAAATCCTTCTCTTTTCTCGGTGTACATAGGATTCTGGAATACTGGTAAAAGAGAATGAAATTCATAACAAATAAGTGCAGCATTTATCATTTTGTTCTTGGCATCACCGGGATGAACACTTCTGCCATTTACACTTATAATACCCTCAGCTGCATTAAAATTCTCATACTCAAGTTCTCCAAGCTTACCACCATCAACAGTGTATGCATATCTGGCACCGAATTTTTCAAGGTCAAAATAAGCTGTACCGGCACCAATTTCCTCGTCCGGAGTAAATGCAATCTTAATATCCCCGTGTGGAATAGAGGAATCTGTTAAAAGAGTCTGAGCCATAGTCATAATTTCCGATACGCCAGCCTTATCATCAGCTCCAAGAAGAGTTGTTCCATCAGTAACAATCAAATCTTCTCCAATATGATTTAAAAGTTCAGGGAAATCCTTTGGTGAAAGAACAACTTTTCCATCACTGCTAAGTGTTATATCTTTTCCGTCATATTTTTCCACGATTCTTGGCTTTACATCTTTGCCGCTAACTTCATCAGACGTATCCATATGTGAAACAAATCCTATAGCAGGAGCATCATTTTTATCCTTTAAATTAGAAGGAATTGACGCATAAACATAGCAGTGTTCTTCATCATAAAAAACATCAGAAGCACCCATATCACAAAGTTCTTTGTAGAGCATTCTGGCAAGATCATGCTGTTTCATAGTAGATGGTGAAGTACCGGTAGTATCGTCAGACTGGGTATCAACCTTCACATATCTTAAAAATTTTTCAATTACATCAATTTTTTCCATTTTTTTTAGTCCTGTCTTTCTTCTTTTTGAAATTTTTATCTATTTCACTTATATAAATACAAACTGACCGCTCTGATTGTAACTTTAAGTCCTTGCCGTCAGTTTCTACAGTCTTCTCCGGCTGCACATCCGAGCTCTTAAGTAATTTCCATTTGAGACCATCAGGAAGCTTTGGAAGTGCAAAATCCATGTTCTGCCAATGCATATTGTAGCAGATATAAATAAAATCCTTATTATCTGAAGTTTTGTCATATAAGCCACAATAAAGCATTCCAAGAACATGACTGTTTCCTGAAAGATCAGGTCTCCACGCCTCTTTGCCATGGCAGGATAAATCAGGATATCCGCAGGAAATATAATCCATCATCTTGAATGGGGAAGGATTATGTAAAAAGCTGTAGGTTTTTCTCAAATTAGCCAAAAATTTCACGTAATCAAAGATTTCCCTGTTTTTTTCAAGAAGTCTCCAGTCAATCCAGCTTATTTCATTATCCTGACAATAAGGATTATTATTTCCACCTTGAGAAAATGCAAATTCATCTCCGCTGTAGATCATTGGAGTGCCCTGCGCCATAAACAACATAGTTAGAATATTCATTATCTGCTTTTTTCTAAGCTGCAGGATATTGTGTTTTCTAGTTCTGCCTTCTATTCCACAGTTCCACGTAAGATTATTATCAGTTCCATCCTTATTATTTTCGCCGTTTTCCTCATTGTGCTTGTGTTCATACGAGACCATATCAGCAAGTCTGAAGCCTTCATAATCGGCTATATAATTAATTACACCATTCTCTGAGCTATTATTGACCATTGCTCTCAAAAAATCATTAACGGTGTTATTATCACTTTTTAAGAACCTTCGGGTTGCATACATGAATGCATTATTATAAGTGGCAAGAAATCTCTTTTTAGGCAGATTTCCATTAAAAATATCACCTATATCAAACCAGTCATACCAGATTTTTACATCGGTAAAAAGCGGTTCTCTTACAATCTGTCTTATTGGAAGCCTCACTCCCTTTAAATGAAAACCATCAACATGATATGTACAACGCCAAAACCTAAGTGCGTCCATGATGATACTCTCATTTTCATTTTCCTCAAAGAAAAACTGCAAAATAAGTTCAAGTCCGTTTTCATGTAATGTTTTGACAAAATTTTTGAATTCATTCTCAGCATCATCAGGATGTTCACAGTATGAAGTCCTTGGTGCAAAGTAATAACCTTTTTTATATCCCCAGAAATTTATTCTTTTTGTAATATTTTTTTCATCAATGAGACTTCCATCTTTTGAATAAATCAGAGTCTCGTTTTGTATATTTTTTCTCGTCGCAACCGGATTTTCCACCTCGTTCATTTCATAAACAGGCATAAGCTCCAAAGTTGTAACTCCAAGTTCCTTTAAATAAGGGATTTTCTCTATTATTCCACTGAATGTCCCTCTTTTTGAAATAGAAATACCGCTTCCTGAACTTTTTGTAAAACCTCTGACATGCAAAAGATATACAAAACTCTTCTCATAAGGAACAAAGCAGGATTTATCATTTTTCCAGTCAAATTCATGCTCAGAAGCATGATGCATCGATTTGTTGTCTAGTTTTGCCCTTATTTCACTATCCGGTACATCTTTACCAAAGACCTCTAGTCCTAAAACATGTTTTGCATACGGGTCACAAAAAAAAGCATCTTCCTTAAAATAATTGTAAGAAATATATTTATCAATATTTTCTATATCTTTGACTCTGGCAGAATAGATTGCACCCTTTTTAAGTGTCTTAGGGAACTGAATCTGCAAGGGCTTTACTTCTTTATCATCAGAAGCCGGGTATAATGTTATTCCACACCTTTTACAATCTGAAAAAACAGCCCTAACAACAAGACTCTTATCATAGTCAATGTAACACCCAAGCGGGTATGGTTTTTCATTTAAAATCTTGTACTTTTCCTGCATTATATCTCCATCTGTCAGTAAAACAAAATGCTTTTTAAACCATCAAAAATTTATGCGCCGTAATATTTTAACACATAATTGCTTTATATGCACTCAAACTATGCTATAATCTGAAAGAAAGAATAATTCAAATAAATTTAGAGGCTGATTTTGCCTGTTTCCAGGAGGACTGAAATGGAATTTTCCAAAATTGCAACCGATATGAACACAAAAATAGAAAATGATGAGCAGATGACTGTAGATGTCGAGCTTGAAAACGGCGAAACAATCACTTGCGCCATCATAATTGTACTAACAGTAAACAAAAAAGATTATATAGTTTTACTTCCGCTTGATAAAAATGGTCAGAATAATGACGGAAATGTCTGGTTCTATGAATTCATTTATCATGGTGAAGATTCAGAACCTGAACTCGGTTATATCAGTGATGATGCAGAATATGAAGCAGTTGCAGAAGCATTCAATCTTTATCTTGATGATGTAGAATTTGATGAGCTTGTTGAACTTCCTGAAGAAGGCTTGGACGGCGAAGAAGAAAACTGATTCTTTTCCCACAAATGTTTTATTGGTCTTAAAAATCTGCTGGGTAACATGGGATTATTCTCATCTCCTGTAAGATAAGACATTATAAGCGCTGTTTTTGCTCTTGTCATAGCGACGTAGAGCATACGGCGCTCTTCTTCTATTTGCCCGGGGGTTACAGAACTCCTTGACGGAATAATTCCTTCATTTAAATTCGGGAGCCACACTATATCAAATTCCAGTCCTTTTGAGCCGTGCATGGTTAGCAGTTTCACACAGTTTCCGACTGTTTTTTTCTTTTTTTCTCCGCTATTATCACTATTTTTTTCTCTTAATTCAGCAAGCTTTTTTAGTAATAATTTATTATCTGGAATTTCAGATGCAAGTAATGATAAATCATTAAGTGCATCAATTTCATTTTGAAAAAGTTTATCAATTCCAACTTCTCTTCGCAAAAAACGGACAGAAAGTGTTGGTCTCATATGCGAAATCATATTTACCTGTCTAAATAACTTCTGTATCTCTTTTTCTTTTGAAGCATTTCCTTTATAGAAATTCATGATTTTAGTTTCATTTACAATTTCATCATCAACGCAGTCTCTGGAAATGTAGCGCATAGGCTTATTCATGATTTTATAAAAATATTCTCTTTTTTTACCAAGGCAGGCAAAGCTTAAGTATTGTTCACATAAAATTACTGCCGGACTGTCTGCAAAGCATTTTGCTTCATTATCAAGATTAGTTTTTATTCCTGCCATATTAAAACAACTCGCCATTGAATATGCTTCACTGTTTGTCCTGAAAATAAAAGCTATTTTATCCAGCTGCTCTTTATGCCCATTAAGAAAGCTTATTATTGCATTGTTCTGCTGATTTTTATTTATATACCTTCTGGCAACTACATAGCCTAAAGGATTTGTATCTGCAGCTTTTAAATCTTTATCAAATCTGATTTTATTCTCTTTGATCAAAAGAAGTGCTTCCCGAAGTATAGACCTTCCACATCTGTAATTTAAATTAAGATTTATAATTTCCGGCCTATCGTTTTTATATATCTGCGGAAAATTCTGCATTATACCGGGATCCGATCCTCTAAAACCATAAATTGACTGATCGTCATCACCTACTACAAAAAGATTTTTTCTTTTAGTAATAAGATTAATAACGTTAAACTGCATTGCATTAATATCCTGATATTCATCAATCATAACAAATCGGAATCTATCAGCCCAGGAATTAAGTAGTTGTGAATTATTTTTTAATAGTTCATAACACTCTGATATCATGTCATCAAAATCTATAAAACCATATTCTTTCAAAGAACAATTATACTCATCAAAAATTCGGCTGAAATTATTTTTTAATGGCACTGTATCCGCGCAATCAAAGGGTGATATACCAATATTCTTTATTTTGGATATTTCAGATACAATTTCCCTAATTAAAGACAATGCATCAGAAGCCTCGTCTTCTTCTATAATTTTATTAGACTTAAGTTTTAAAATTATATCTTTTACAATTTTATATTTTGTACTTTCTGTTGCTATCTTCAATTCTTTATTATTGGGAATCGACTGACGAATAATCTGATAAAAAACAGAATGAAAAGTCCCAAAACAGACTTCCGGATAAGAACTATCCGTGATTTTCATAAAACGATGCTGCATCTCTATCGCTGCAGCCTTTGTGAAAGTAATTACCAAAATAGTACCCGGATCAACTTTTTTCTCTTCTATAAGAAATCTTAGTCGCTCCACTATTACAAAAGTTTTGCCGCTTCCGGGTCCCGCAAGTACCATCGCAGGACCCTCATAATGATGAATTGCCTTCATCTGAGCAGCATTACCACTTAGAGAATTACTTTCTGATAGTGGTTTATTATTCAAATTTATACTTCCTTTTATTTCTCAAGCATTGAAATACTCTTCTTAATTCTTGCTATTGTCTCTTCCTTGCCAATAACTTCCATAAGCTCAGTTGCTCCACATGGAGTCATCTCTTTTCCGGAAACAGCAATTCTGACAGGCCAAAGAACGTATCCGTTCTTGTATTCATGAGACTTAATATAGTCAGAAAGAAGTGCATAAAGAGCATCATTTGTGTAATCATCATGTGCCTCAAGAATAGGAAGAACTTCCTTGAGTACTGCAAGTGATGTCTCCTCATTTGTCTTCATCTTTTTGTGTGCAAAAATAGCTGTATCATACTCCGGTAAAGCATTAAAGAAATCAACCATTCCTTCAATGTCAGGGAAAATCTCAATTCTTGTCTTTACCATAGATGCAATCTTGCGGAGTTTATTCTCATCAGACTTAAGGGCTTCGTTGGTAATTGCCTTATCAAGATAAGGTTTAGCCATCTCAAAGAATCTGTCCTCATCCATAGCCTTTAAGTACTCGCCATTCATCCACTTAAGCTTAGTATAATCAAATACTGCAGGAGACTTGTTGATCCTTGTATAATCAAATTTTTCAACAAGATCCTTAAGGCTCATGATTTCATTGTTGTCATCCGGTGACCATCCCAAAAGTGCAACAAAGTTAACAACTGCCTCTGCAAGGAATCCCTGCTCAATAAGATCCTCGAAAGAAGAATGACCTGATCTCTTTGAAAGCTTATGATGCTCTTCATCAGTAATAAGCGGACAATGAATATATTTAGGAACTTCCCAACCGAATGCATCATATAATCTGTTATACTTCGGAGAAGATGAAATATACTCATTTCCTCTAACTACATGTGTGATTCCCATAAGATGGTCATCTACAACGTTAGCAAAATTGTAAGTAGGATATCCGTCTGACTTGATAAGGATCATATCATCAAGTTCCTTATTATCTACACTTACATCTCCGTAAAGCTCATCATGGAATGTTGTTGTACCCTCAGTTGGGTTATTCTGTCTAATAACAAAAGGCTTGCCCTCTGCAAGATTCTTCTCAACTTCCTCTTTTGAAAGATGCAGACAATGTTTATCATAAACACTTATCTGTTTCTTGCCGCCGTTTCCATCATCAATTTCCTGAACAAGTGTAGCAAGTCTTTCCTCATCACAGAAGCAATAATATGCCTCGCCCTTATCAATAAGTTCCTTGGCATACTGCATGTATATTCCGGATTTTTGTCTCTCACTTTGAACGTAAGGTCCTACAGGGCCTCCGATATCGGGACCTTCATCATGAATAAGTCCGGTATCCTTGAGCGTCTTGTAGATAATCTCTGTTGCTCCTTCCACATAACGTTCCTGATCAGTATCCTCTATTCTAAGAATATAGTCACCGCCCTCATGCTTAGAAATAAGGTAAGCATAAAGAGCTGTTCTCAAATTACCTACATGCATACGTCCTGTCGGGCTGGGTGCATATCTTGTACGAATCTTCATCTCGTGCTCCATCCTTTAAGTTAATCATATGTTTTTTTCCACTAATAGTGCAATATACTTTATAGCACAATAAACAAACAGTGTCAAAAAACATTGTATTTAATCTTTTAATTTTTGCCTGTTGAACCAAAACCACCACGGTCTGCACTTTCAAGATGCTCACATTCACAAAATTCAATTTGAGGCTGGTTTTCCATTATTCTGAACTGGCATATACGATCATTGAAACTTATATGCGTATCTCTCATGGCAATAACAGGCATAAACCACTGGTCATTGTCTCCGCAATAAGAATGATCGATTATTCCCATACTATTTGCCTGTATAACCCCAAAGTTTTTAAATGTAGAACTTCTTGGCACAACATGCGCTTCATAACCTTCAGGAATTTCCATTGCAATTCCAAGCGGAACCAAATGAAATTCTCCCTGTTTTAAATCGATATCTTCAGCACTTCTAAGATCAATCCAGTCGGATTTGCCGTCAATATATTTAAGCTTTTCAATCTTATCATTGAAATACTTGATTTTAATTGTCTTTGTCATATTTTTTCCTTTCTTTCATATATAATATACCAATTTAGCAAAATTAGTCTTGCCACGTAATAATATACCCCATTTGGTATTTTGCAAATCCTTTATAAATAAAAAATGAAATAAAAATAGCTCATCATAAGGTATTGTTACTAATACCTTATAATGAGCGAGATGATTGATATTAACCCTGATTTTGCTTTTCTACCAGATGATCACCGCAATATTTTTCGCGAAGTTTCGGCTTATCTATTTTTCCGGTTGCATTTCTGATAACCGTATCAAATATTATTTTTCGAGGTCTCTTGTATCTGGGAAGGTCAATGCAAAAAGCCTCTACCTCTTCTTCTGATAGTTCCATGCCTTCTTTGACCTGAATAATCGCTGCTGCAATTTCTCCAAGTCTTGAATCAGGAAGTCCGATGACTGCAGCATCATGAATCTTGTTATTTTTCATCAGGAAGCTTTCAATCTGTACCGGATAAAGATTTTCTCCTCCTGAAATGATAACATCTTTTTTCCTGTCTACCAGGAAAATAAATCCGTCTTCATCCTGTCTTGCCATATCTCCGGTAAACAGCCATCCATCCTTTAATATTTCAGCAGTTGCCTCCGGATTTTTGTAATATTCAACCATTACTCCGGGTCCCTTTACGCAAAGCTCACCAATTTCACCCTTTGCAACGGCATTTCCTTCTTCATCAACAATCTTTGTCTTCCATCCATAACCCGGAACACCGATTGCACCTACCTTATGAACATTTTCCATTCCAAGATGAACACAACCAGGACCTGTAGATTCAGACAGACCATAGTTCGTATCATACTTATGATGAGGAAAATATTCAAGCCAGTGCCTTACAAGTGATGGCGGAATAGGCTGTGCACCAATATGCATAAGTCTCCACTGTGAAAGTTTATAGTCCTCAATCTTTATTTTTCCCAAGTCCAAAGCTGCAAGAATATCCTGCGCCCATGGAACCAGAAGCCAGACAATCGTACAATGTTCTTCCGACACAGCTCTGAATATAGCTTCAGGAGAATTTCCTTTTAAAAGAACCGCTCTGCTACCTGTATAAAGCGAACCAAACCAGTGCATCTTTGCTCCGGTATGGTAAAGAGGCGGAATGCATAAAAAATTATCTTCATGAGTTGTTTCGTGGTGCATAGCCTCCATCTTTGCAGACTGCATGAGTGCTGTATGAATATGTAAAATAGCCTTTGGAAATCCGGTTGTACCTGATGAAAAATAAATAGCGGCATCATCAGAATCCTCAACAAGAACCCTCGGCGCAACGGAAGAACTGTTGGAAACCTGCTTGTAATAATCTTCAGCATATGAAGGACACTGATCTCCAACATAGTAAAGAAGCATATTCTTCTTTAATTTTTCAGCAATATCTTCGATTCGTCCAATAAATTCAGGTCCATAAAAAAGTACATCCGAATCAGACGCTTTAAGACAATAATCAATTTCTTCGGATGTAAATCTGAAATTAAGCGGAACAGCAACAGCACCTGATTTTAAAATACCAAAATAAATAGGTAACCATTCCAGACAATTCATCAAAAGAACTGCACATTTCTGTCCCTTTTTCACACCTCTTTCCATCAGCATATTTGCTACGCGATTTGCCTTCTCATCAAAAACAGACCATGTTATCTGCCTGCGATAATATGATGTACTTGTAGGCTGAATAAGTTCATATTCTTTCCAAGTAACTCTTTGTTCTTCCCTTATCTCCGGATTAATCTCAACAAGAGCAACTTCTTCCCCATATAATTTGCTGTTTCTTTCAAGTAAATCTGTAATTGGCATAATGTAATCCCCTTCTTGTGCACTTTAAAGCACTAAAGTAAGTATACAATCTATAACTGCAAAGGTCAAATCCAATCTTAATTTTTCCCTTGATTTATACTGTTAATTTTATTATCCTAATATTTAGAGTCACTTTATCGCTTTAAATCATAAATATGTTTTTTAGAATAATAAAGTGAAATTGACTTATGGCAAAAATGTAGGAGGTTATACTAATGAACGAAAACAATGGCAGGCAACTTATGTTGGGAAATAAAGCGGTTGCACGTGGTCTTTATGAAGCAGGTGTGTGCTTTATTTCCAGTTATCCGGGTACACCAAGTACAGAGGTTACCGAAGAAGCTGCCAAATATGATGAAATATACTGCGAGTGGGCTCCAAACGAGAAGGTAGCTATGGAATCAGCTTTTGGTGCATCTCTTGCAGGACGCCGTTCTTTTTGCGCACAAAAGCATGTTGGTCTGAACGTCGCTGCAGATCCGCTTTATACCATGTCTTATACCGGTGTAAATGCAGGTCTCGTAATTGATGTATCCGATGATGCCGGAATGCACTCATCACAGAACGAGCAGGATTCCAGACATCATGCAATAGCAGCCAAAGTTCCGATGATAGAACCATCAGATTCAAAAGAAGCACTGGAATACACAAAACTTGCATTTGAGATTTCAGAAAAATTTGATACTCCGGTTCTTTTGAAAATGTGCACCAGAGTCGCACATTCACAGTCTGTTGTTGAGACAGGCGAGCGCATAGTTCCAGATAAACCATATGAAAAAAATATTGCAAAATATGTTATGATGCCGGGAAATGCCAAGAAACGTCATCCATTCGTTGAACAGCGCACAAAAGATCTTATCGAATATGCAGAAAACTGTCCTCTGAACCGTGTAGAAATAGGCGATACAAAGACAGGTATCATAACCTGCTCAACTTCCTATCAGTATGTAAAGGAAGTTTTTGGTGATAAAGTCAGTGTGCTTAAACTAGGAATGACCAATCCTCTTCCAGAAAAACTCATAAAAGATTTTGCTTCCAGGGTTGATAAACTCTTCGTTGTAGAAGAACTTGATCCAATCATTGAAAATCATGTTAAAGCCCTTGGAATATCAGTTACTGGTAAGGAACTTCTTCCTATAATTGATGAATTTTCACAAAATCTTATTGCTGAAAAATTTGGAATTGAAAAAGAAAAATCATTTGCCCTTGAAGATTCTATTCCAAACAGACCTCCTGTAATGTGCGCAGGCTGCCCTCACAGAGGATTATTTTATACTTTGAAGAAAAATAATTGCACAGTTCTTGGTGATATAGGATGTTATACACTTGGAGCCGTTCCTCCGCTCGGAGCAATAGAGATGACACTTTGCATGGGTGCTTCTATCGGTGCACTTCATGGTTTCAATAAAGTCCGCGGCGCAGAAAGTGAGCACAAGACTGTAGCAGTTATAGGTGATTCAACCTTTATGCATTCAGGAATGACCGGACTTGCAAATGTTGCATACAATCAGTCAAATTCAACAATCATCATCGTCGACAATTCAATTACCGGCATGACCGGTCATCAGCAGAACCCGACGACAGGTTACAATATCAAAGGCGATCCAGCCGGTAAAATTGATCTTGAAGCTCTTTGCCGTGCAATGGGATTTAATAGAGTAAGAGTTGTAGATCCATACAATCTTGATGAATGCGATAAGGTCTTAAAAGAAGAACTTGCAGCAGATGCACCGTCTGTAATTATTTCAAGACGCCCTTGTGCTCTGCTCAAATATGTAAAACACGAAGCTCCTTTAAAAGTAAATAAAGAAAAATGCGTAGGCTGTAAATCATGTATGAAGATTGGCTGTCCTGCTATTTCCATGAAAAACGGAAAAGCTTCAATAGACAATACACTTTGTGTAGGCTGTAAGGTATGCAGCCAGCTATGCCCTGTAGGTGCATTGGAAAGCTAAAATAACAAGACTATCAGGCATAAACGGGTTATAAAAAATACTTTACTGCGGTTTCTAAGCAAACAATTAAGGAGGCTTTTTTATATGGAAACAAAAAACATTATGATTGTCGGAGTTGGCGGACAAGGATCTCTTCTTGCAAGCAAGCTCCTTGGACATTTACTTTTAACACAGGGATATGATGTAAAAGTATCTGAAGTTCACGGAATGTCACAACGTGGCGGAAGCGTTGTAACTTACGTAAGATTTGGAGACAAAGTCTACTCTCCCGTTATTGATAAAGGCGAAGCTGATTTTATAGTATCCTTTGAGCTTCTTGAAGCCGCAAGATGGCTTCCTTATCTAAAAAAGGACGGACAAATCGTTACAAACACACAGCAGATTGATCCAATGCCCGTTATAACGGGAGCTGCTGAATATCCGGAAGATCTTGTCAATAAATTAAAATCTACAGGCGCTAAGGTAGATGCTCTTGACTACCTTTCACTTGCTGAAAAAGCCGGCTCATCAAAAGCCGTAAACATAGTTTTGCTTGGAAGGTTATCTCACTATTTTGATCTTCCTAAGGAAGCATGGATGAAGTCACTTGAGGCAAACGTGCCTTCAAAGTTCCTTGAAATGAATAAAAAGGCATTTGAACTTGGAAAAAATTGTGAAGAATAATCGGGGAGAAAAAATATGGAGCATTATTTTCAAAAAGAAATAGAATGCGCCTCACAGGAGGAGATTCGCAGTATTCAAAATGAAAAACTGGTAAAGCAGGTAAAACATGTCTGGGAAAATGTGCCTTACTACAGAAAAAAAATGGAAGAAAAAGGCATTACACCTGATGATATCAAATCTGTAGATGATCTGCATAAACTCCCTTTTTTATCCAAAAAAGATTTAAGAGATGCTTATCCCTACGGACTATTGGGGAAACCTCTGAAGGAATGCGTAAGAATGCACTCAACATCTGGAACTACCGGAAAAAGAGTTGTCGCATTCTATACGCAGCACGATATTGATCTTTGGGAAGACTGTTGCGCAAGAGCAATTATGGCAGCAGGCGGAACAGATGAGGATGTTTGTCAAATTGCATATGGTTATGGATTATTTACAGGTGGTGCCGGACTTAACGGCGGTTCACACAAGGTTGGTTGTCTGACTGTACCGGCAAGTTCAGGTAACACAGACAGACAAATCATGTTCATAAATGATCTGTCCGCTACTATCCTATGCTGTACACCAAGTTATGCAGCATATCTTTCAGAGCGCTTTAAGGAACTAGGCTATGGTCCTGATGATATCACCCTTAAAGCCGGAATTTTTGGTGCTGAGGCATGGAGCGAGGAAATGCGTCAGGATATTCAGAACACTCTTGGAATAAAGGCATATGATATCTACGGTCTTACAGAATTATCAGGTCCAGGTGTTGCTTTTGAATGCTCTGCCCAGGATGGTATGCATATCAATGAAGATCACTTTATTGCTGAAATAATCGATCCGGAGACTGAGGAAGTACTCCCTGAAGGCGAGCAGGGCGAGCTTGTATTTACCGCTATCGACAAAGAAGCCTTTCCAATGATAAGATATCGTACAAGAGATATATGTAAACTTACCAGAGAAAAATGCTCCTGCGGAAGAACTCATGTAAAAATGGCAAAGCCTATGGGAAGAAGTGACGACATGCTCATTATCCGAGGTGTAAATGTATTCCCGAGCCAGATTGAGACAGTTCTTTTAAATAATGGATATGCGGCTAATTATCAGATTGTAGTTGATCGTAAAAACAATACCGATACTCTGGATGTTCAGGTAGAAATGACACCTGAAATGTTCACTGATAATGTAGGTGAAATTGAGGAACGTCAAAAGAAACTTGTAGATGACCTCAAGTCAATGCTTGGTATTAAAGCAAAAGTTTCACTTATGACACCAAAGTCCATTGCCAGAAGCGAAGGTAAAGCTGTCAGAGTAATTGATAAGAGAAAAATCTAAGGAGAAAAAATTATGAGCGTAATGCAAATTTCTGTTTTCCTGGAAAATAAGCCCGGCACATTAAAAAAAATGACCGGAGTTCTTGCAGAAAACAACATCAATATGCGTGCCACTTCTCTTGCAGAAACTAAAGATTTTGGTATAGCCAGACTTGTTGTTGATGATGCACTCTCCGCAGTCAATACTCTTAAAGACAATAATTTTGTGGCAAGTCTCACTCCTGTTCTCGCTATTGAGATACCCGATGAGGCAGGCGGACTTGACAAAATTCTTGAAAGTTTTGACAATGCCCAGGTAAATATTGAATATATGTATGCTTTCACAGGCGGAAAGTGCTCTGACCATGCATACATGATTTTCAGAGTATCAGATACAAAAGCTGCTGAATCCAAGCTAATCGGCACAGGCGTTAAAATTCTTACTCAAGAAGATATTGAATCCATATAAAATTATGGGGCTTTCGCTTTAGTTAATCCAAAAAGCGAAAGCCCTTTTTCACGATCTTATAAAATTGTTTCCATACCAATTTTTTGTGGCTTTAACCCCATTGCCTCGTAAAACTTCAAAGCAGATTCATTTAGCGCCCATACATTAAGTGTAAGATTATAAAATCCTTCTTTTTTTGCATAGTCTTTGACAAATTCATATATTTTTTTACCTATATGTTTTCCTCTTATATTCTCATCCACACATAAATCATCGATATAAAGAGTCCTTATATCTGTCAAAATATTGTCATCAATATGCTGCTGCACAATACAAAAAGCATACCCTTCCACATAATTATTCTCATCGACAGAAACAAAAATCGGTCTTTTCTCATCTAAAAGAATTTCTTTTAACTCATCATTGGTATACTTAGTTGCATTAGCCTTAAAAATATCCGGTCTTCCAAAATGATGTACATTAAGTACCTGCTTAAGAAGCCTGTTAAGACCTTCGATGTCATCCTGATTAGCTCTTCTTATCATAAAAGCACCTACTCTTTCATATTTTATTATCACTTTAATGCTTTAAAGCAGATAGGTCAAGTATTTTAACGTTTATCCTTATCAATGTACTCAAGAAACAATGTTGCTACAGCAACATAAATCACTATCCAAAAAAGTAATGCTTTCCAGCACTTTAAAACAATTTTTAGATCAAAATTATATTTTGGGTTCTGATTTTGAAGTCCTGACTGTTTTAAAATCTCTTCTCTTTGTCCTTTTTCTTCAATGCTCTGAAGTACAATCTTTAGAGGCTTTTGTCCCTCTATCTCAATGTCTTTCATTTTAACAGCACTGTTCCAGACCGTAACCATAGGAAGAGAATTATAATTTCCCTGAGCACACAAAGATATTAGTCCCCACTTTGCAATTGTAAAATCGGTAAGTGGCTCCGCCGCATCCGGAAGTGAAAAAAAGCCGCCTGAAAAAACAAGCTGCACAATAAGAAGAAACGGCATTACAGTCATTGCTGTAGTGGTTGTCTTTGCTATAGCAGAAATCATGAGTGCAAGCATATCAGCGCAATATGTAATCAAAAACATTGTAATACCAAAATCAATATATGGAATACTAAAAAGAAGTGTTTCCTTAGGAAATACGATATTAGTGGCTAAGCAAATAACAATTGTTATTATTACCTGACAAATACAGATAAAAGCCTGATAAATCATATGGGCCAAAACATAAGACGAAATATGAAGTCCAGACCTGTGCTCTCTTTTAATAATAGCCCTTTCTCTGCAAATTACCTGAATTGAATTAAAAAAGCCATTCCAGATGCAAATACAGGAAAGTGCAAACGTTCCGGTTAAAGTTCCCTCCATAGTCTTAAAAAGATTTCTTCCAACAGCAAAAGAAACCAAACCGGCAATTATAGCTGACATTGGCAACACTTTCCAGTCATTTTGAAAAATAAACATTCTAAAAAGTTTACCCAAATAAATAAACGTCTGAGGTAACCTTCCGGTATGTCTGATTGTCTTCTCTTTCATTAAACATTCGCCTCCACTTGTACTTTTTCAACATATTTTCCGACAAACTCTTCTGCACGACCTTCCCCACCTTCTTCTTTTTGGTTGATTGAAAGAAGTATTTCTTCCATGGAGGATTTTCCAAAAAACTCATAAGCATCTTTTATTGCCCCGTAAAATGCAAGCCTTCCGGTTCTTCTTTGATCTTTAGCAAGAACTATTACATCATCAAATAAATCAATTACTCTATCAGGCGTATGTGTGATTACAATAACGATTTTCCCCTCATCAGCAATTGCCCTTAGTTGTTTAAACAAGCTCCTTGCAACAACACCGTCCAGGCCTGAATCCGGCTCATCAAGAATAAAAAGCGTCGGATCAGAAATAAACTCCATTGCAATAGATAATCTCTTTCTCTGACCTCCTGACAATTTATCAACCAGATTATTTTTTACCGCTGAAAGTCCGAATAACTCAAGAACATCAGCAACTCTTTTTCTTTTATCTGCAAAAGATATATCAGAAGGAAGTCTTAACGAAGCTGCATCAGTAAGTGTAAGCAAAACAGTATCATTTCCTCTTATAAGATCCTGCTGGGGTACAAAACCGATGTCGTACATCATTTTGCCATATTCTTTATATACATCATGTTTTGATAGCTCAATTGTCGCGTTTGCTTTTTCATACCCCGTTACTGCATTTACAAATGTAGTTTTCCCTGCACCAGAACCTCCAAGAAGAAGTACCATATGACCTTTAGGAATTGTAAGATGTATGTCTTTTAGCAAATATTTCTTTCTGAAAAAATCTAAAATAGATCTGTCTGTAATATTTACAGTAAGCCCATCATCAATAGAATCTGCCTTGATTCCACCTATTTTTGTTTCATCAAGGAGCTTATAATTTACTACCTTTTTAACAGGCTGAATGTTTTTATTTAAGCCAACTACAAGGCAGGCTATACCTTCAAAAAACAAGAAAAAAACTATCCATTTTTTTGATAATCCGAAGTTTTTTACAAAGCCAACATAAATCCTTATTTTGTAGATAATCAGTGCAAATATAAGAGCAAGTAAGATAAAAAAAGGAATAAGAATATATGTAGAACCTTCTTCATAAAAGAAAGTCATAAAACCTACAGCATAGGCAAGAAAGTTGATTATGGCATAAGTCTGCCCCTCTTTCTCCTTGTCAGAACAAAGAGCAATTTGATATTCCCTTACAACAGGAATAAATGAATACCACCATTTAACATCACATTTTTTAAAAATCATAAAAAAACCTATGGTAGAAGTAACATAGCCAAATATTTGGTAGAAATCGCTAAAAAAAATCATATTATTCTCCTCCACAGAAACAAATTTATCAGTATAGTCTCGGTTTTATTATCATTATACAGTTTAATTATATAACATTATTCAAACAAAAAGTCCTTCAAATATAATAATTCACACAAAATGGGGAATAAAAAGCAAGAATAGACAATAAATCATTTTTAATTCGTGCTAATATAACTGTTGTTCAAAGAATTACCAAAAAAATTAAAATATATTATAGAATATATTGAATTATTTTATTTTTTACTATAATATAGAGTTTAGTTTAAATCGGTAATAAATTAAAGGTATATGAAAAGGAGTAGGTATTATGAAGTTCTTTATTGACACAGCTAACATTGAAGAAATCAGAAAAGCTAACGATATGGGGGTTATTTGTGGTGTTACAACAAACCCTTCACTTATCGCTAAAGAAGGTAGAGATGTATATGAAGTTGTAAAGGAAATCGCTTCAATCGTTGACGGACCAATCAGCGGAGAAGTTAAGGCTACAACAACAGATGCAGAAGGTATGATTGCTGAAGGTCGTGAGATTGCTAAGCTTCACCCTAACATGGTTGTTAAGATTCCTATGACTGTTGAAGGCTTAAAGGCTTGCCACGTACTTTCAAAGGAAGGCATCAAGGTTAACATGACTCTTATCTTCACAGCAAACCAGGCTCTTCTTGCTGCAAGATCAGGCGCTGCATTTGTCAGCCCATTTCTTGGAAGACTTGATGATATCAGTGTAAGAGGAACAGATCTTATCTCAGAAGTTGCTGAAATCTTCAGACTTCACAACATCGAGACAGAAATTATCGCAGCTAGTATTCGTCATCCTATGCACGTTACAGATTGTGCTCTTGCAGGTGCAGATATCGCAACTGTTCCTTACAAGGTAATTGAGCAGATGACTCACCACCCTCTCACAGACCAGGGTATTGAGAAGTTCCAGAAGGATTACCTTGCTGTATTCGGTGAATAATTTAAAATAAAATTATCTGTAAAAGCTCACGTCAAATCGGCGTGAGCTTTTTTTTCGCAAAAAGTAAGCATAAAATAGAAACATATGTGTAGAATAGTGCATTAATAAATACTACTATTTGTTTATGGGGTAAATATGGAGGTTACGTATGAAACAATTAATCTACTCAGTCTATTTCATTCTGCCTGTTATTCTGCTTTGGGGAGCAAAATATGCAGGAGGAAAGAAATACAATGAAGAATTCCTTTCAATCAGGCAGACCAAGGCATTTCAAGGTTTTTTAGCCATATGTATCATGCTGCATCATATCGGTCAAAAAACAGCCGCATCATGGATACAGCCCAAGAGCCGTATAGTGCATGGCCTTGATTTCTTTGTTCCACTTGGATACATATTTGTATCTGTATTTCTTTTTTACAATGGATATGGAGTTTACAAGAGCTTTCACACCAAAAAGGATTATCTAAAAGGCTATATAAAAAGAAGAATTCTACCGGTTGTGCTTGCGCTGTACTCTACAACTGTAATTTTCTTTATTGCAAGACTGCTTATAGGAGAAAAAATGGATGCAAAGCAGGTATTTTTCTATCTCACAAGTATCAAGCTCTGCAATCCTAATACCTGGTATGTGATTGTACTGCCATTCTTCTATCTGGCATTTTACCTGTCCTTTAAATTTATTAAAAATGATCATCTTGCAACCCTTGCGACAACTGCATTTGTTGTGTTATACATGCTTTTGGGAACAAGGATCAATCACAATGACTATTGGATAAGAGGTGAATGGTGGTATAACTGTGTACATCTTTTCCCGATAGGAATCATCTTTGCAAAATATGAAAATAAAATAATACCCCATCTAAAAAAATATTATTGGATTTATCTTATTATTGCTCTTTTAGCACTTTATCCGCTTTATATTTATCAAAGCTACATGTGTAATGTATTTGGCTACTACGGGGATAACTGGGGAGCACCTGACGCAGTATTTAGAAAAAGGATGTCACTCTTATCCCAGACATTTGTAACTACAGATTTTGTATTCTGTACAATATTACTTGGAATGAAGGTTAAAATTGGAAACAAATTCCTGGATTTCATGGGAACAATAACTCTTGAATTTTACCTTATCCATGGATTATTTGTTGAGCTGTTTGGATGGCAGTTTGACGGAGGTGTAAGATCTCCACACCATATCAAGTATGTAATTGTTTATGTTCTGGTAGTATTTGCGCTTGGTATTCCATCTGCAATTCTGTTAAAAAAGCTTCACTCACTGATACTTCATCCGAAAAAAACAGAAAATAAAACCAAAGAACCAATAACAAAAACAGCTTAAAACTATCCCCTAAAGTAGACTATATAAACAGTGTCTACTTTAGGGGATATCTTTTTTAATATTTGTTTTTCTCAAGTGCTATCCATTCTGACAATGATAGCGGTGTGTAATCAGATTTCATACAAAAACAGTTAATCATGTTACATGGAATATTATGGTCATTTTCACCTCCAATAGGCTTAAAGCTTGTTCCACGAATCATCGCAATTATCTGCCTCATCAAAACTTCATCCCTGCTTTCATGAACATGACCATAAAGCATATAGGTTTTAGGTTCGCCGGAATGCTTAAGTCTGTACTGCCCGTCATAAAACGGCATCGGATAATGACAACAGATTACTTTCTTTTGTGAATCAGTAATTTCACGATAATTATCTATCCACTCAAATCTTGAACAATCAAAATCAGGCTTATTTAAAAACTTATCATGATTTCCTTTGATAAGGCAAAGCTTACCTTTAAGCTTTCTTAAAAGTTCATTGGTCTGCTCCGCATTTCCCAAAGAAAGATCTCCTAAAATAATAACTGTGTCACCATTTGTCACTTTAGCATTCCATTTGGAAATCATATATTCATTCATAGACTCACAGCTGTCAAAACCACGCTTATCCATACGATCATTTAATGCACTGTGAAAAAAATGACAATCTGAAATATAATATATCAATTACTTACCTCAAATCACCGCCATCATCATGAAGAAGCTCTGAAGCAGGACGATCTGCAGCCCTGGTTGCCAAAGTATCACATCTTTCATTTTCTTCATGACCTGCATGTCCCTTTACCCAATTCCATCTAATTCCATGTGGCTCTGCAGCTTTAAGCAACCTCTTCCAGAGCTCCACATTCTTAACCGGCTTATTTCCGGCTGTTTTCCATCCTTTTTTTATCCAGCCTTCTATCCATTTGTCATTAAAAGCTTTTATAACATATTGTGAATCGGAAAACATTTCTACATCGCAAGGTCTGTTTAATGCTTCAAGCCCGACAATCGCACCCATAAGTTCCATTCTGTTATTGGTTGTCTTGTCATATCCGGCGCTTAATTCTTTTTCATGAACCTCGCCCTTGGCATCAACATATCTTAATATAGTTCCATAGCCTCCAGGTCCGTCTGGATTACCTCTTGCTGAACCATCAGAATAAATTTCTACTCTCATCTTTTTCCTCTTAAATCAATTTCTCACAAAATACTTAGCAAAGTTTAAGTCCAAACACCGGTTGAAAGAAAATGCTCTGCAAGCTGCTGCGCATCATCAACTATTTTTTCATCATATCCCAAAACGCCCAAAAGTTTAATAGCATTTCTGTTTGTAGCAGGGCCTTCTTTTATTGAATAATCAAAGTGAACATCATTATCAGTTACTATACCTTCAAAGTGATAAATATCAAAAATGTTCTTTAACAAAGATGTTAATTCAATATCATGTGTTGCAGCAAAGCAAAGAACACCCGCCTCAGAAAAACTCTTCAAAATCTGAGTAGAAGCAGCAATTCTCTCAATAGTATTTGTTCCTCTTAAAACCTCATCAACAAAACAAAGTACCTTTGCTCCATTCTCCTTGGCAGCATCAATTATTCTCTTAATTGATTTTATTTCTACAATATAGTAACTGTCTCCACCAAAAATATCATCCTTTAGAGCCATGGAAGAATATACTCTAAATACCGGAGCACTGTAGCTCTTTGCTAAAACTGTATTAAGAGACTGAGCAAGAATAGCATTTACAGCACAGCTCTTTAAAAATGTGGATTTTCCGGATGCATTTGAACCGGTTATAAGCATACCATTTTGAGTATTTACACTATTTGCCACACACTTTTCAATAAGCGGATGTATAAGATCCTGCGCTGAATATGCCCCGTTTTTTACAAAAACAGGTCTGGTAAACTGCTCTTTTACCGATTCTCTGTAACAAGCAATAGAAATCTGAGCTTCAAGCTTACCGGTTATGGTAAGTATCCTGTCAAGCTCGTCTTTATGAGCAATAATCTCTTTATACATCTGATTGAACTTGATAATATCAATATGAGTAGACATTCTGATGTAATCAAGAAGAATTTCAATAGGATTACCACCCGAATTCATACGGCTTGGTGACATCAATATATAGGAGCCTCTTTCAAAAGATTTAAAGGCTTTTGCCGCATCTACAAGATTTTCTATATCCTTCTCAACTTCCGGATACTTTATTTTTTCAAATAATTCCACAGATTTGACAACCTTCATTATATATCCGTATGTTGCAAGATATGGCTCAATCTCTCCTTTTTTTGCAAAATACATAATTATGTTGGCAACCATCAATATAACAAGGGCTGTAAAGCCTGTTGTAAAATTAATAAAGCATGTCGCAACTGCTATAGCCATAAGTCCAAGCATCATAAAATGCTTACGGTTACTAAGATCCGGCATATCATCAAGATATGCAATATAATCATAAATAGAATATCTTATTTTCCTGCCAATTTTAGCAAAGATAAGCTGAAAAGAATATCTCGCATCATCATTGTTTCTGAAAAATTCTATATGCCTTTCAAGATCTTCCATATCTCCACTTTGACTGGGAGTTCTGAGCATATGATAAAGATACTCTTCACCTGTTGCGCTAAGACAATAGTTAAGTCTTGCAAATACTCCATCCATATTTAGATCATTCCAGGTTGTATCATCAATCTGAAACTCATTTGGATGTTTTAGAAAATAACCATTTAAATGATCAAGGTCATCCTCCTTGTATTTTCTTCCGGGAGCTTTCCCATAATCCCTTTTCAATTTTGCCAAAAGCTTTTTTTCGAAATTTTTTTCATCTCTTAATCCGAGTAAATAAGCCAAAAAACATATTAATACAAGTATGCCTAAAAATATTATGACTTCCATATGTTATTATCCGTATATCCTTTTCCCGATTTTTTCTACTTTTTTATATACTTCATGTGGATCGACTCCAATATTATATTCGCCATTTTCATAACGAATTATTCCACCAATCATTGTCATCAACACATTTGACTTACTTCCGCTGTAGACAAGATTCTTGACAATGTTGTTGATTGGCTGCATATTGGGCTTATCTAAATCTATCATGATAATATCAGCAAGTTTACCCTCTGCAAGATAATCACAATCATTTAGTCCCATAGCTCTTGCACCGTTAACAGTTGCCATTTTTAGAACTTCTTTGGCATCAACACTGCTTGCATCCATATTTTTTAGCTTGGAAAGCCCCGTAACAAGGAACATTTCTCTAAACATATCCAGACAGTTGTTGCTTGCAGGGCCATCTGTTCCGATAGCTACCGGAATTCCTGCTTTTAAATACTCTGAAATCGGAGCAATTCCGCTGGCAAGCTTAGTATTTGAACCCGGATTTGTTACAACATAAAGACCACGTTTTTTCATTATTTCACGGTCTTTTTCATTAGTCCAGACAACATGATAACCGCCACCACCGTAATTAAATAGCCCAAGACTATCCATAAATTCAATAGGCGTCATGCCATATCTTTCCAGGCATTCCTTAGTTTCTGATTCTGTCTCCTGAATATGTGCCCAAAACGGAGCCTTATATTTCTCGGTAAGAATAGCACATTTTTCCAAAAGTTCTTTTGAACAAGTATATTCAGCATGTACTCCTAAAATAAATGAATTGTAAGGATCCCTTCCATTAATCTTATTGTAATACTCCTCAAGAAGTTCAACAGACTGGCTGAAATTATTAACACAGCTTGTTTGAACACATCTCATACCGGTATCAGCCATTGCATCGGCAACTGTAAAGGGGGTTAAATACATTTCAAAACATGCTGTTATTCCACTGGTAAGGTATTCAAGAACAGCAAGCTTTGATAAATGATAAATATCTTCCCCTGTAAGTTTTGCTTCAACAGGAAAAATCTGCTCATTTAACCATTCTTGAAGCGGAAGATCATCAGCCTTAGATCTCATCAGCGTCATTGCAGAATGTGTATGTGCATTTTTAAATCCCGGCATTAAAAGATTCTTTTTACAATCTATCTCTCTATCCCAAATCAATATTTTCTCAGGATGTTTTTCACAAAATTGTCGACCTTCCTCATCAGTTCCTACAAAGGCAATCCTGTCTTCAACAACCCAGACTTCCCCCAAAAATATCTCCCTGCCGGGTTCCATAGTAAGAACCCTTGCATTATAAAAACGTATTCTCATTTCCATCTCCCAACAAGTTCCACAAGCCTGCGCATATGAACTTATTTTGCATAATATTATAAATTATATTCTATTCAAAATTATAGCCAGGGAATTTATGTTATCCCTGGCTATAAAATTTAAAGCTCAAAAGCCTTAATTGATTCAGTAACAAGCTTAGTAAATAGCGGTGCTGTCTTATCAGCAGCTTCCTGAACTTCTTCATGGCAAAGAGGCTTTTCACTTATACCGGCTGCAAGATTACTGATGCAGGAAATTCCACATATACGCATTCCCATATGATTAGCAGCAATTGCCTCAATGACGGTACTCATTCCAACAGCAGAAACTCCTAACTTACCAAGAAGCCTGATCTCAGCAGGTGACTCGAAAGAAGGACCTGTAAGCTGACAATATACGCCTTCCTTAATATCTATATTCTGTTCCTTTGCAACTTTTCTGATAACATCTGAAAGGTCTTTATCATAAACATTTGACATATCAGCAAATCGTGGTCCCAATTCATCAATATTTGGACCAATAAGCGGATTCGGAGCAAAAATAGATACATGATCAGTTATAAGCATAAGATCTCCGGCCTTAAAGCCTTCGCCAAGTCCTCCGGCAGCATTGGTAAGGAATAAAATCTTAGCTCCAAGAAGCTTCATAAGCCTTGCAGGAAGTACTGCATCAGTAACATCATAACCTTCGTAGAAATGAACTCTTCCCTTCATGCAAACAACTTTTACATCGTCAAGATATCCGAAAATAAATTTTCCGGCATGTCCCGGAACTGTAGAAACAGGAAAACCGGGAATATCACTATAATTTATTTCAGTTTCAATTTTAATATTTTCTGCATAATTACCAAGTCCTGACCCCAATACCAAAGCCACATCTGGAACAAAATCTGTCTTTTCTCTTACAGCCTTTACACAAGCCTGTAATTTCTCATAAACCGGATTACTCATATTTTACACCTCATTTTCTTCAAGTAATGAACCTTCACTAATTATACCATGAATCACCGGTTGTATGGTGTTCTTCACAGCATTTTCAAAAACTTCCTTCATTCCGCCTTTTAAAAATCTGCTGACAAGCTTACCCTGAACACCGCCAAAGCCTTCGGGTGCCATTGTTTTCATCGTGCTCAAAAGCATATTACTTCCGGGAGTTTCAAAAAGTCTAATTTCAATTTTAGAAGGAACAGATGGATAAATAAATGTTCCATTTTGATCTTCCCTGTCTACCGGATCATCCTCAAAATATATGTTAAATGTCCTAAGGCACGCTTCCTCCAGGAAATTTATTTCATTTCTGATAACAAGCCTGTTATACTCATCTGTTTTACAGCGTGAAACCAGCGAAACTTCATAGCTTTCACCATGCATATTGATTCTGCTGATATATCTTTTTCCGCCAAAGCCGCATCTCAAGCTATAAACTTCAATTCCCTCATATATGTCAATATAAAAAGAATTATTATCACAAAGTCTAAAACCGATTTTGTGCATACCATCAGTAAAATTATTATGAATAACCTGCATCATAAGAGGAAAAATTCCAACTCCCGATTCTTCAAGTTCATAAATTTTTCCATTCAGCTTATTTAGCCATGAAGAAATAAGCTGATTCTCATTTTTTACATTATACTGGTATAAAACAGACTTAAAATCAGCTCTCTTATTGTTATAAAAATGTTTACTTAACTTTGTACTACCACAAGTCATGGATGAATAACTGGTCTTCCAACCACCACCTGCAATTGTGGGAAAAACAGAAGTTCTTCCGCTCACATGTTTACAAATAGCTTTAAGATCACTCAATGCGGCAAAATTTTCAGGTAACGGCTCATCAAAAGTTTCTATTTTGGATTTCATACTGTCTCTTATTAATACAGCCATCCTGCTAGTCTGAAAAATATCTGAATTACCGGCATTTGTAACGACCACCATATCTATATCAGGATAAACAAATACATTTTGGCCCAGCATTCCGTTATAAGCAAATGAACCTGGTCTGTCATCATTAATCCATAGTTGATAGCCATAATGGCCATTATCTTCTTTTCCTGTTTCTATCTGCCAGGAAGTTGAAGCTTCTACCCATTCTTCAGAAACGATTTGCTTACCATCCCACTTCCCCTTTTGCAGATAAAGCTGTCCAAGTTTAGCCATGTCTTCAATTCTGATAAAAAGTCCCCAGCCACCCTTTGTGATACTCTGTGGGCAACTCTCCCAGAAAACTCTTTGTATACCCAGCGGTTCAAAAATTCTTTTCCGACAAAAATCAAAGCATGAAAGCCCTGTTATCTCTGTGATAATTGCAGACAGCATATACGTATTCATGCTGTTATATTCAAATTCCGTTCCGGGCTCAAACTTAAAAGAAGAATCCAAAAAACTTTTTCTCCAGTCATTGCCGCTTATTGCACCGGCTTCACTAAATTCCACGCCACTGCTCATACTAAGAAGATTTTTAACAGTAAGAGGTTTTCTCAAAAATCCAAAAGGACTTAATCTTGCGCTGAAAATATCAGATATTTTATCATCAATATTTAGTTTTCCCTCATCTACCAGAATGCCTATTGCCATCCCGACTATGCTCTTACACATAGAATAGGACACATGCCACATATCCGGATCATACGGTTCAAAAGCACATTCCGCAATTACATAGCCATGCCTTAAAAACATCAGCTTATGAACGTTACAATCTTTATTCTCTGACAGTTTTCTGATTAAATCCACAAAAAATTCAGAGCTTACACCCTGAGACTCAGGAGACCTTCTTTCAAGAAATGTCTCCCCAATAACATGCTCATGATTAAACTCAGGTTTTTGCGGTTTATAATCAACCTTACTGATTTCCCCGGTTTCACGGGCTATAAGTTTAAGAAGTAGTTCCCCAATATCAACTCCAGCTTTTGCCATTTAACTCCTCTTAAAATGCAAGGACCAAAAGTATAAAAGCTTTTGATCCTAATCCATTTCAATATTTTATTTTTTGTATTCCAAAGCTCGCATTGAATTAAGTATAGCTATAACTGCTACTCCAACATCTCCAAATACCGCAAGCCACATAGTGGTTAAGCCAAGAGCACCCAAAACAAGAATAATGAATTTTACTGCAAGAGCAAATACAATATTTTCCTTTACAATTCTCATGGTCTTGCGTGAAATCTTGATAATAGATGAAATCTTTGATATATCATCATCCATTATTACAACATCTGCGGCTTCTATCGCTGCGTCACTTCCAAGTGACCCCATAGCTATACCCACATCTGCTCTCATAAGCACCGGCGCATCATTAACACCATCACCTACAAATGCAAGTTTACTACCATTATCTAATGAAGAAAGCAATTTTTCAACCCTGTCAACTTTATCAGCAGGCAACAGTTCTGAAATAGTTTCGTCAATTCCAAGTTTTTTGGCAACATCTTCTGCAGCACTTTTTCTGTCACCTGTAAGCATAACTGTCTTTTTAACACCAACATCCTTCATTAGTTTTATAGCTTTATCAGCTCCGCTCTTTATAACATCTGAAATAACAACAGCGCCAAGATATTTGTTGGACATTGCTACATATACAACTGTTCCTGCGGATTCTACCTCGTCAAAAGAAATATTATTTTCTTTCATAAGCTTTGCATTACCTAAAAGAATATTCTTATCATTGTATGTAGCAGATATTCCATGGCCTGATATTTCTTTTACAGATGACTCACTAATTTTCCCAAAATCAATTTCTCTCTTTTCATTCTTTCCACTATCAACAAAATATCCTTCTGTATATGCGGAAATGATAGACTTCGCAATAGGATGATTGGAAAGCGCTTCACCATGTGCTGCCATACATAAAAGTTCCTCTTTGGAAATATCCGCGTCTTTAGAAAGAATTACTTCAGATACTTTAAATTCGCCTTTTGTAAGAGTGCCGGTCTTATCAAAAACAACAGTATCAACTCCTGAAACAGACTCAAGATAGTTACTTCCCTTAACAAGAACACCAATCTTACTGGCTGCACCAATTCCACCAAAAAATCCAAGCGGAACTGAAATCACCAATGCACATGGACAGGAAACTATCAGGAAGATACAAGCTCTTCTTATGCTGTCAGCTAATGCAATCTGACCTATGATCGGAGGGACTACTGCAAGTAATAAAGCACCGATTGTGACAACCGGAGTATAATATCTTGCAAATCTTGTGATAAAATTTTCCATTCTGGACTTCTTATTGCTGGCATTTTCAACAAGTTCAAGAATCTTCGAAACTGTTGAATCTTCATAAGCCTTAGTTGCCTTTATTTTAAGAACTCCCTCTCCATTTATACATCCACTGATCACATCGTCACCAATAGAAGCTTTTCTAGGAACAGATTCACCAGTAAGCGCTGCTGTATCAAGAAATGATTCACCATCTATTACTGTACCATCAACAGGAATCTTCTCACCAGCCCTTACAAGCAGTATATCACCCACACTTACTTCCTCAGGATCAGCTTCATTTATGCTGCCATCATCTGAAACTATATTCGCAGTTTCCGGAGCAATACTCATAAGTTCTGTAATTGATTGTCTTGATTTTCCTACAGCATAGCTTTGGAACAATTCACCCACCTGATAAAATAGCATTACTGCAAGTGCTTCAGAATATTCTCCTATTCCAAATGCTCCAAAAGTAGCAATCATCATCAAAAAGTTTTCATCAAAAACCTGACCATGAGATATATTTATTGCCGCCTTCTTGATTACATCATAGCCAATAATAAGATAGGGAATAAGATAAATAATAAACCTGACAAGTAAAGGTAATGCCTCAAATACTCCGGTTTTATCAAGAACTAATAAAATAAAAAATATAATTAGAACACATACTATTCTGTTGCGTGTTTTTTTCTGTTTCTTAGTCATACTTATTCCCTCTTATTTCTGTCAAAAAATATTATGCTTCAATTTCACAATCAGGCTCAACCTTTTTGCATGCCTTAATTGCCTTATCTAAGATCTCATCAAACATATCATCCTCAGCTTCGAGTATTAATTTTTGAGTCATAAAATTTACTCTGGCATTTACAACGCCCTCAATTTTCTTAATCGCATCCTCCATCTTAGCTGCACAATTAGCACAATCAACTTCACATTTAAATGTCTTTTTCATATCAATAATCCCCTTTCTTTTACATATAATAATTTAATAAATTAATCGGTAAATCACTCTTCGATGTGGTTGATTCCCTGATCAATTATTGTTCTCACATGTTCATCTGCAAGATAATAAATCATAGATTTACCTTCTCTACGGTTACTTACCAGCTTGCTCTGCTTAAGAATACGAAGCTGATGTGAAATAGCTGACTGCGTCATACTAAGAGCCTCTGCAATATCACACACACACATTTCCGACTCAAATAAAGCAAATAATATCTTAATCCTGGTAGAATCACCAAATACCTTAAAAAGTTCAGCAAGATCATAAAGTTCGTCCTCTGATGGCATATCCTGGTTTATCCGGTTAACTATGTCCATATGAACTTCATGTTGCTCATCACAGTGTTCCACATCTGCTAACGCCATATTTTTCTCCTTTATCTTAATTATTAAACATATGAATAAATGTTCATATGTTTAATATATACTCAGTAATTCCTTTTGTCAATATATGTTTATCTGTCTTTGGAAAATTACAAAAACTGAGCTCTCAGCATTCTTTGCTGGGAGCTCTTTTAATTTACATATTCAAGACTGCTTCCTTAAGTTCTGATTCAGTCTTTACAAAGCTATATGGTTCATATTCCCCATATGCAGAAGGTCTGCTGATAGTTACAAGTTGTATTCTGTCCAAACCAACCTTAGAAATCAATTCTTTCTTTAAAGCAACAAGCTCTGGCCCGTGTTTAGTCTTAAAAGCTACACAGCCTCTTTTATTAATATCTTTAGCTACGAGATAACACATTTTTAAGCACCTCCTCAAAATCTATATCGGATTTTATATTCCCAAGTTCATACTCTGTTCTCATCATTTTACCAACTGAATTATCATAGCCCTTCTTATGTAAGACGTAAAGAAAAGTAAAAAAATAAGACGTACTAATTCGTCTTACACATTGTGATTCTTCATATCTGGAAATTTCTCAAGATAATTAATATCTGAACGCCACGCAAGACAAGATCCATTACATTAGAAACTGATTCATTATATTCAATAACAGGCCAACCATTAGGTCCTGTCTGCCCTGTAAGTGTTCCAGAAGTTGAAGTCTGAACTGTTTCTGTATTGGTTGAAGCGTTAGCTACAGCCTCAACAGTAATAGTTTCAGTAGTTTCCTTTGAAGCTGATGTCTCGGCTACAGCTTCTACTACTTTCTCAGAACTTGCCTCGGTAGAAGCTTCTATTGAAGCTTCAGAAATAGCTTCTGATGCCTTTTCAGAGGTGTGCACAACTTTTTTATAGCATATTATAAGTATATAGAGTCTTATATCGTTCATAAGCTGGTCTGTACTCCTGCAGTGGACAGCTTATTGTGTCAATTTATCAAATCATAAACAAATTAAAAACGCTCAGCAAGCGTTTGTCATTAGGAGTCATCCCGAAGTCTGACTATGTATGTATCAATGAGTAAAAGAATATTATGAATTAGTAATTTGCATTAGGAGACGTTACGTTCTTATATGTAAATACAAATCACTTTCTGTATTTATAGTACGGAATCAAAAATTAAGGGTTATAGTAAAGCTAAAAAATCTAAAAATTGTTACTCATATTCAGTTTTTTTGTCAAACTTAGTTAAAGTAATAAGTCAAAATGCGGTTTACAGCATCAGGATTTGGTTGGTAAATTTGCGAACCGCCTACAGGCCACCAAGCATCCCATTCCTGAATAACTTCACTTCCTGTGTAGCAATCAGTATAAATAACATTATAAAGTGCTGCTCCATCAGGACTCAAATACTCAAGAACTTCCTTAATGCCACTCCACTGATATTCAGCTGGATTCTGATAGATAACAAGTGACCAATATGAACCATTATTTCTGAATTCCCAGAGAGGATTTCCCTTTGAATCATACTCACCAACACCATCTGTAAAGAAGAAAATTGAGTCGTTAATAACATTAGATGCATTTGGCTGATAATAAGTACCACCACGAACAGTAGCTCTCTTATAATCATAAGCTTGCTTATAGGCAACAACTGATGCATCGTTAGGGTCAATAGAATTTCTCTTGTAAGAAGTATTTGGAAGAGTTGCATTTACGTTTGCAGAAAGGTCTTCAGCTGCCCAAGATGTAGCCTGTGCTTCCTTAACTGCAACCATCCAAGGAGAATTTGGCTCAAGGTCTTTACCTTTTGCATCCCCACGGATTGGGACATACCCTTCTTGTCCATCAGGAGAATGATAAAGAACAGCCTTAATAGTTACACCGTTAGATGCTGTGAAAGCAACTACACCATCATAAGTACCACCCATAATATTTTCATTAGCAAGGTAATCATAACCTTTAACCCAAGCAAGACCAGGTCCCTTACCATCAGCTGAACCATTATACTCAATAATTGGCCAACCATTAGGTCCAGTTTCACCAGTAAGGGTTCCAGAAGTTGAAGTCTTAACTGTTTCTGTATTGGTTGAAGCGTTAGCTACAGCTTCAACAGTAATAGTTTCAGTAGTTTCCTTTGAAGCTGATGTCTCGGCTACGGCTTCTACTACTTCTTCAGAACTTGCATCGGTTGAAGCTTCTACTGTTGCTTCAGAAATAGCTTCTGATGCCTTTTCAGTCTCTTCTTCGATAGTAGTATTGCCTACTGAAGCTTCTGTTACCTCAGTGATAGTTGAATCAAGATTTACTTCTTGAGAAGATTCTACATTCCCACATCCAATCATTCCTATAGTCAATAAAATTGTAACAGCACTAGCTACCAGCTTGGTTCCTTTATTTTTCAACATATCACTTCTCCAATTTCTACTAAAGTCTTGTATGGTACAATAACTCTGTATAAGAGGTTATCATTTATTTCTTCATCCCTTTGAGACATTATATCACACCACGCTCCAGAGCACCTATAATTTGTTCCTTCGTTCTCCAATACTTAAAGCATATATCACCATTTCTGCCTTATATACATTAGCTTCGAATTGAAAATAAAGGAATATGGAAGCTTATGTCAGTTTCTGAATTAATTCCCCTTTTCTTAATGCTTCAGGTCATATTGAAGATTTAATTTATCAACTTCCAGCAATAAAAGAAGATCCTTCCAGTAAATGAAAACTGTCCTTTTCTTCACAAAAAATGGGAAGCAAAAAGCTTCCCACTCATTAAAGCTCATCTCTTTACGAACCCAACCCCGAAGGTTAATGGAGCCCCTTCTATAATCATACTATGTAATCCCAAGCCTGTTGTCAAGTTGATTCGGCACAATAAGAACACCAGTTCATATGAAGTTTTATCCTCAGTGTCTTCACATAAATCCTCTTACAGTGAATTAAGGTACTTTGAAAGCTGGTCTCTGGTTATTTCGCCATTACCATATTGAGCCATCTTTTTTGCAGCCTGCATAGCCTTTGCATTACTAACAATTCTAAATGTATCAATGCCAAAGTCTGGTGAAAAGTCCTCGTGGAGAATGTAGGCTGTAATTTCCCCTACGCAGCTACCAGTTGTGTGATATGAAAATGCTACTGTATTATTCCAGCCTAAGCAGCCAATGTAATATTCTCCATTCCCAGAATCAGAAGGTGTTGTGCCAAATCCCAGGCCTTTCAAATATGTATCCATCTCATTCATCGTTGGAATCGGAGCATCAGCAACTGATGAAATTACAAAAGTATAATTAAACGGAGCTGATGATGAGGCAGCTATTACTCCAGTATAAGCCTTTGTAACACCAACATAAGAACTAAGGTCATTGGTTCCAAGAACATCAGGATTTACTCCTGCGGAAAATTCGGTTATTTCGACCTGTTTTTTTCCAACAGTATAAGTAGTTAGTGTTGAAGGGAAAAAGCAGTACGCACTTACTGGGCCATCCACATTGTAATATGAGCGTGTGTTTTGGACAGTTCCAATAATGGTAACTTCGTTAGCTGCATAAGCTACTTTCCCACTTAATGGAAGTCCCAAAAACACTGTTAATCCAAGTGCTAATGAAAGAATTACAGTCATTGCTCTTTTTAAAACACTTTTCATATACATACCTCTCTATATACTATTTAAGGTTATTAAATATCTGTAAATGCAATTATATCCCCTTTGGAGATGCAAATATATAGCAAATTATTAATAAATCCATAAACAAATTATAAACTTCAAAATTTATTCTTCAGTATAAGTAATGTAAAAATCTGAGGTATAAGCAAAACGAGACCTATCCCGAAGATAAGTCCCGTTTTTGAGTCTTGTTTTTTATGAGTCCCAAGTGTGAGTACAGGATAAAAGATTTTGCCCTTTTGAAGCTAAAAAGGCACCATTCCCAAAATGAAATGATGCCTCTATCATAAAAAATCCACTTAAATATCAGCAAGTAACCTTCTTAAAAGATTTCTTACCTTTTCTAACCATTACACCTTCACCAAAGGACTCTTTTGTATAAAGTGTCTTAACATCTGTAACCTTCTCTTCATTAAAGGTTACACCGCCCTGCTCAACAGCTCGTCTTGCTTCACTTCTTGTTGCACAAAGACCCGCTGAAACGAGAACCTGAAGGATATCTACCTTTCCGTCTCTAAAATCTTCCTCTTTAAGTGCGACTGCAGGAACATTAGCCATATCACCGCCACCGGCAAAAAGTGCTCTTGCTCCATCCTGAGCCTTCTTAGCTTCCTCTTCACCATGAACAAGGCTTGTAAGTTCGAAAGCAAGAATCTCTTTCTTTTCATTGATTCTGGAGCTGTCCCATTTTTCCATTTCGAGAATTTCTTCTATAGGAATGAATGTAAGCATCTTGATGCACTTATCAACATCAGCATCATCAACGTTTCTCCAGTATTGGTAAAAATCAAAAGGTGATGTCTTGTTTGGATCAAGCCATACAGCATTTCCAGCAGTCTTACCCATCTTTTTACCCTGAGAATCAGTAAGAAGAGTAATTGTCATAGCATGTGCATCCTGACCAAGTTTTCTACGAATAAGTTCAGTACCGCCAAGCATATTGCTCCACTGATCATCTCCACCAAATTCAAGATTACAATTATATTTCTGGAACATGTAATAAAAATCGTAGGACTGCATGATCATGTAGTTGAATTCAAGGAAGCTAAGTCCCTTTTCCATACGCTGCTTGTAGCACTCAGCTCTAAGCATATTATTAACTGAGAAGCAGGCTCCTACTTCACGAAGAAGTTCAATATAATTCAGATTAAGAAGCCAATCAGCATTGTTAACCATCATAGCTTTTCCATCTGAAAAATCAATAAATCTCTCCATCTGTTTCTTAAAACACTCAGCATTATGGTCAATATCTTCTCTTGTGAGCATCTTTCTCATATCGGTTCTTCCTGAAGGATCACCGATCATTGTTGTACCGCCACCAATAAGAGCAATTGGCTTATTACCAGCCTCCTGCAATCTCTTCATGAGTGTAAGAGCCATAAAATGTCCTGCTGTAAGTGAATCAGCAGTACAGTCAAAGCCAATATAAAACGTAGCCTTTCCTGTATTTACAAGTTCTCTGATCTGCTCTTCATCTGTTACCTGGGCAATGAGTCCTCTTGCCTTCAATTCTTCATAAATCTGCATAAAGCACCTCCATTTTTTGCGAAGGGATTTTTGAAATAAAAAAGCCTCCGCAACTGTTATCAGTTACGAAGGACGAAATAATCGTGGTACCACCTTCATTCGCTTATAGTTCGCACTAGAAGCCTTAGTAAGTACAATCCGCAGCAACCACTAAAAATAATATTACCGCAAATGATACTCGTCTGATATAACGGTCAGTCCCGTCACAGCCTACTATATATTTAAAAATGTTCAGCCATGCAGCTCACGGAAGTATTCATCATCGCTCTTAACTTACGCCTCTCACCAACCGGCAATTCTCTGTAGCCAGAAATCAACTCTTACTTAGTCCGATCATCGCTTTTTACATATAAATGATTTTATGATTCAGAATAAAAAAAGTCAAGATTATATTAAACGAATTCTTTTGCAAAAAAACTCGGTAGTTTGACAGCTAATTACATAATAGACCATGCAAGGCCAGTAATGGTCTTTATTTTTTGTCAATTCTCAAATTTATGTTTACACGGTACACCATGGTATGGTATAATAGAAGTGGAGGATTTGTGTATGAGACT